>NZ_JBHRYW010000009.1:0-310517 GCF_042649265.1 Paenibacillus sp. GCM10012306
ATCGTTGTCTTTGTTCTCCCAAGTGAACACACCTCCACTGATTTCATTATCGGTCTGTCCGTTAACGGGTGTCCACTATTTATTCTAATTGCAATATTGTCCTTAATTTCCACAAACCCGTAGCTGCAGACGATTTAGGGTACAAAAATGTCGTTAATTACACTTCGAACTCACCAGACATCAGGTCTTAACAGTGGTCGAAAGAAGCCTCGCCCTGTAGCGACTTAGTTCAGCTACCACCCTCTGGATTCGTACCTTTAGAAGGCATAACCATAATATTTCTCTGCATTCCGCAGGCTCGTCCAAATATCTGCACTTTCCCCGCCGATATACCAATAGGCAACACCGGCTAATTTTTTATTAACAACAACTTGGTACTTGGCAGTTAGAGACCGCCCGTCTTCCAGCCAAATCGTGTGTTTGATCGCGTTTATTGTATAGCTGGCAACATATTGACCCAAGACATCATTCCACACCGGTCGCATGGAATAGGTGCTGATCCGCTGATTTTGCTCAGGAAACGTAATATATTGTGATGAAGATACCGTTCCATTTTGCTGAAGCGTCCAGTCCCGATTATAGAAGGGCATCGCCAATATGACCTTTTTGCTAGAAACGACCTTCAGTAGAGTATCTACTGCATTTGTAATATAGGGAAGCGAAGCATTAGAACCTGGATAGAGACTGCTTTCGTAATGCTCATCGTACCCCATTATGACAATATAATCGGCTTGTTTGCCAAGCGCAGCATAATCGAATACCTCGGTCCAATCGGTTCCAAGATCAGGCGATACATCTATAGATAACGTAGCCCCTACGGCATGCAGCTTCTCTGCCAATAGCGTAATGAAATCGGTAAAATACTTCCGATCAGCACCGTCTACATTTTCAAAATCAATATTAAGCCCATCCAGCCCATATTTACTCACCATAGCTACTAGCTGCGTAATGGCTGTATTTCTGGAGTTCGTGTTGGACAACATTTGATGTGTAGCTTCTTGATCGGAGCGATTACCGACCATTGCCCAAATCTTTTTATGATTACTTTTTGCCCATGAAATCAGCGGTGTTTCCGTTAAATCCGATACGACACCAGTCTTCCCTACAAAATACCAACGCGGCGACAAGGTGTTCACATTGGATCTCAAAATATCACGCTCATATTCTGCGGTAGTTCCATACTGCCAACCGATGACGATTCCTTCATTTGGTGCATGCTCAAGTGCTGCAGCCCAGTTTTTATTTTGCAACACCCGATAAATCAGTACAGCGGCTTCCTGCCGGGTTATGGCTTCCGTAGGTCGGAAATATCCGGTGTCATCGCCTTTCATTAATCCTAGCTTACTAACGGCGGCAACAGAACTGCTAGCCCAGGTAGCGATATGATTACTGTCCTTATAGGCTGATAGATTACTAGAATTCCCATTGGTTTGTTTCAAGGCTCTTGCCATCCATACAGCGGCCTCTTGTCTGGTTACTGCTTGGTTGGGGGTAAAGGTAGTGGCTGAGGTTCCAGTAGCCAGGTTCAGCTGGACAGCTGTTTGAATAGAGCCGTAATACCATGCGTTCTTCGCTACATCTGTGAAGGATGTTACTGGACTGGCCACGGGATCAAGCTTTAGCAAACGTTCCAGTATCGTTATAAATTCGGCTCTAGTAATAGATTTTGCCGGTGAGAAGCTTGTTAGCGAGGTGCCTGTAATAATCTTTTTATTATATAAATCGATAATTTCATCTTTGGCATAGCTGGTACTTATATCATCAAAAGGTGGCAGTTTATCGGCCAACATAGGCTGGCTCCAGGAGCTTATTGCGTAAATGATAACGACGGCTGCAAGTATGAATCTACTGAATATGCTCTTCACGAGATTCCCCCTATTGATATCAATTCTAAAATTGTATCAAAGATTGAATCGTTATTCATTGATGAGATATTGGTAGATTACATGTCCCATAACGAAGAAACCCGGCAGCGCTCACGGTAATTTACCGCTAACGAACTGCCGGGTATGTTGTAGATTAAAAGATTACTACTGTACTTTCTGTGGTTCTGGATACGTGACACCAAGGGTATCGATCGTAACCTTCTTCATGACTGGTGGATGTTCTGGCCGATCAGAGCTGTCGCGGGGCAGATTCACGATGGCATCTACCACTTCAAGACCTTCTGTGACCTTGCCGAATGCAGCATAGCTTCCATCAAGATGTGGAGCATCAGCTGTCATGATGAAGAACTGGGAGCCTGCGGAATTCGGGTCTTGCGATCTTGCCATCGACAAGGTACCTTCCGTATGCAGCAGGTTGTTATTAAACCCGTTGCCGGAGAATTCTCCAGCGATGCTGTAACCAGGTCCGCCCATACCGGTGCCGTCAGGGTCGCCACCCTGAATCATAAAGCCGGGAATGACCCGGTGGAAGATGGTTCCGTCATAAAAGCCCTTTTGGATCAGGGAGATAAAATTGTTGACGGTGTTGGGAGCAACCTCAGGGTACAGCTCGGCTTTGATGATGCCGCCGTCAGCCATTTCGATGGTGACTACAGGATGGCTCGCCGTGTCGGAGGGAAGCCCGCTGCCCTCGGCATTGTTCTGCGGAGTGCTGGTTTCCTGTGGAGCTGCTGTTTCCTGCGATGTATTGCTGGCTTGATTCCCCGTTTGATTACCAGAAGCGCTGCCACTATTATTGCCTGCTGGCTTCGAGCCGCAACCGGATACAACAATCAACAGCAAAGATAGCATTACCAGAAGGATAGCGGGATTCTTTCTTGTCAACTTCACCTGTTCGTTCTCTCCTTTAGTTTGAATAATCATTGTCTTAGCCTATCATAACCTCTTTGTCCCGCTGCATGCAAAAAAATGCTTGTCCCAGGCTGGGGATTGGCACCTGTTGCAAAGAGGTTTACAATAGTAGGATGCTTCCAAGGAAAAAGCTGAAAGGACGTGTACCGGATGAACTTTTCATGGAAGCGGAACCTGGTCGTGCTTTGGGTAGGAGTTTTCTTTTGTAGTACGGCATATTCGATCTCGATTCCGTTCCTCTCTATTTTTCTATCCGATGAGCTTGGCGTAAGTAATCATTTGGAGATTTGGTCTGGTCTCAGTTTTGGCATTACATTTCTGGCCAGTGCTCTGATCGCACCGTACTGGGGTTCTTTGGCCGACAAATACGGTCGCAAGCCGATGCTGATTCGTTCAGGATTCAGTTTGGCCGCGTTGTATCTGATTAATTATTTTGTCCATGATCCATACGTTTTTCTGCTTGTGCGTATCCTTCAGGGGCTGCTAGCGGGGTTCATTCCAGCGGCCATCGCCATGGTTGCGACCAATACGCCTGAAGAGCGGACGGGGTATGCACTCAGTATCATGTCTACAGCAGGGGCGACTGGTAGCATCATCGGGCCGCTGATCGGTGGTGTGGTCAGTTATTACTCCGGGAACCGTAGTGCATTCTTGTTCTCAGCAGTGATGGTTCTGGTCTCGGCGCTGACGGCCACCTTTTTTGCTCATGAGCGGAGCATTGACCGCTCTGCCCCAAGATCCCATGTGCGGGACGATATCAGGGAAGCGAGGAGCAACCAGCTGTTTATCACCCTTCTGATCCTAGGAGGAATCAGCACCTTCTCCGTGATGATTCTGGAACCACTCATCCCGATCTATCTGCTCGGCATGGGCGTATCCAAGAGCCATGCGTCTCTCAGCTCCGGAATTGTCTTCTCCGCGGTCGGGATTGCCACCGTGCTGATGGCGCCACAGTGGGGACGGATTGGCAGCCGCAAGGGCTTCGGGACGATCCTGTTCATCGGCCTGATTGGCGGCGGAATCGGCAATATCCTGCAGTTTTTCGTCTCGGGTTATGTAGAATTTGCCCTGCTGCGCTTTGCCTACGGCTTATTCTACGCTGGAGTGCTGCCTTCCATTAACGCCATGATTGTACAGGTGACGGAGTCTTCCTTCCGTGGCCGGGCGTTCGGACTGAACCAGTCTGCTTCGCAGCTGGCGACGATGGCAGGGCCGATTGTTGGTGGTCTACTAGGCGGACTTATTCCGATTCGCTGGGTATTCGTTATTAATGGGCTGATGCTACTGGGCGCAGCGCTGTTAGTGAAATCACGTAGACTGGAGGCTAAGCTGTCGAAGGCTCATCACCCGCGAACTTCCGCTTCACCGCAATAATTAGATGAAGTGTGATGGAAATAGGTTGCCTATCCTATAAACGCCGCCTAGACAGGGAGTCTGGCGGCGTTTGGTTTTCATGGAGATAAGAATGCTTAGTCTTCTTCTCCCTGTGAACCATTCAATACATCGATGCCAGGCATGGCATCGAGAGAGGGAGAGACAGGATCGATAGGTGTTCCCGCTTCCAGATCATCTGCGTCCGGGATGTCTTGCAGCGGTTCCTCTTCATCGTAGTCGATCTCCGCTGAAGCCTTGTTCTCATGGGCATAATCAATGGTTGTTCCGGTCAAGCCCGCAGCGCTGGCCGCCTGCACAGCGTCGGATTCCAGCAGATCATCCCGCTCTGGTGCTGGAGAGGCTATAATCTGGCGCTCCCGACTTACTCTTTGGGGAAGTTCCGACTCAGGAACGTTCAGGCCAATATCCGCGGCCAAATATTCATCCCCGACCAATACGGGGTCTGCTCCTTCGTCGACGATCCCATCAAAGTCAACGGGGATGGACCCGATGCGGCTGTGGGTGGCAAGCGCCGATTCCAGCGCCACCCGATCTTTAGGGGTAGACTCTCCGTTGTTGTTCCGCGTGGTTATAGTTCCAACAGGACGAATAACGTCTGTAGGAATGTCTTCTTCTGGATAGGTATCACGGCTTATACGATATCGCTCGTAGGCGAAGTCGGCTTCTGTCTTATTGAATTCGTTGCCCATACCATTTTCAGCTCCCTTAACATGGTTTGAGATACCAATGTATATTTTTTACCCTACCATGAGGGTGTGAATCGTGATCCGACAGGTGGACAGCTCCATCCATAATATATTCATTCTGGCCTACGATTAACCGGATTAGGGGTAAAATCGTTTAATTTCGAGGTTATTTGCAGGCAGAGGGAGGGATAGCTCGAAGGCTGTCGAAATTAAGAAGAATACGAGCTATACATACAACTATCGACTTACAGAGGTGCCGAGATGAAGTTGTCACTACAAAAGACAGCGGCGGTGGTTCTTGTGCTGTTGCTGATTACGGCCATCGTTCCTATCGGGATCGCCCTGGAATGGGGTAGCCCATCAGGCAAAGCTTTGCCTAGTTGGGAACTGAAATGGGAGAATACAACTGCACCTGATGCTATGAAAGCAGCGGCATCCAGGGGCGATGAATGGATAGAAGTTATCGAACAAACGCCAAGGCCAACGGCCCCGGAGGGAATCCATGCGGCATGGTTACGGGTGACCGTCCCACAGCTGACGGAGAATTCAGCACTACTAATTGATAAAGTGTTCGGAGAGGAAATTAAGGCTTTCCTCGATAATAAACTTGTCTATGAATTGCAAGGAAAAAATAACTTTAGCGGGAACAAAATTCTGATTCCCCTGAGTGGAGAAACCTCCGGTGGGCAGCTATATTTGTGGAGCAGTGGAGGGGGCAGCAAAGGGCTCGGAATTGAGGGCCATATTCTGGTCGGCAACTATGGAAAACTGCTGGATTACTATGTCAAACAGGACTTTATGGATATTGTCGTTGGTACGGCGCTTATCTTCATCGCGTCCGTTTTGATCGTGTGTGCTCTGTTTCTCAAGAAGGAGCCTTTCTCCAGCGCTTTTTTGCTCGTGCTGATTATTTTATCCTGCGGAATTCTAGTTGTGGTGTATTCACCACTCTTGCCAACTGTGCTTGGCAGCCAGAGTCGGCTGACAGAGCTGTTGTTTGATCTGGCTTTATTTACGCTGCTTCCGACATTTACACTCTACTTTGAGCGGATATTCGAGGGCAACCAGAACAGATTCATTGTTCCCTTCCGGAAATTTCAGATCGGGTACTCTTTGTTCAGTCTGTCACTTTGGATATTGAATGCAGCCACATCTTTTCGCTTGGATGGGATCTATCGGTTCATGACGGTTAGTGTTGTCGGAATCCTGATGATTGTTCAGTTTGTCTTTTTACTGACCCTGGCGGTGATTTATGCGTATCGCGGCAATTCGGATGCCATCATTTTCACTACAGGGTTCGCCGTCTTTGCCCTGCTTTCATTGACAGAGCTGCTCATATTCTTTGCCACGAATGAGAGATATCATTTCTACTGGTGGAAATGGGGGCTAGTGGTATTCATCATCTCGCTGATCGTGATTCTGGGCAGAGGGTTCGCCAGAAACCATGAGCAAGCGGTGGAGTATTCACGTGAGCTGGAGAAATTCAACAACGATTTACAGCGTTCCGAGAAAATGGAGATTATTAGCGAATTGGCTGCATCGGTGGCACATGAGGTGCGTAACCCGCTGCAGGTGACCAGAGGCTTCCTGCAGATTCTAGGGGAACGCTCCGGTAAGAAAGAGAAAGAATATCTGCAAATGGCGGTGGCAGAGCTGGACCGTGCCTCGCTGATTATTACGGATTTCCTCACTTTCGCGAAGCCGAGCATGGAGACGGTAGTCCAGCTTGATGTTTCCGCTGAGCTCAGGCATGTGTCGGGTATTCTGCTTCCACTCGCCCACATGCAGGGAGGGGAAATTGAGCTGAAGCTGGAGCCTTGTCTCCCTGTGCTGGGTAGTTCTTCTAAATTCAAGCAAGCCTTTATCAATATCATCAAGAACAGCATTGAAGCTTTGCGCGAGAACGGAATGATTGTCATCACGGCTTGGAGATCAGGAAATCAAATCTTGATCAGTGTGAAGGATAATGGGGAAGGGATGAAGGTCAATGAACTGACCCGCCTGGGCGAGCCATACTACTCTAACAAGACCAAGGGGACGGGACTTGGGCTTATGGTAACGTTCCGTATTGTTGAGGCGATGCAGGGAACTCTGGAATTCAAGAGCAAGAAGGGCGAGGGCACAGAAGTGATTATTAAATTTCCAGCGGCCGGACCGGAATAATTGTATTTTTTTATTCCATATTTAAAGGATTGGGCGGCCGCTTACGCGAAATAGAAATAAGAACAAAAATGAGTTTCTCATTATTTCCCGCGAGGTGCTTGAATGCGAGTCTTTGTGAAAAGTCTTCATATAACAGCAGCACTTTGCCTGCTTCTGATGATCAGCAGTTCTCTGCTGGCATCTGCGGCAAATTCTGGAGCACCGTATGAGATTACCAAGTGGCAGATGAAATGGGAAAGTGGAGCGGGTGCACCAAACCCAGGGACAGAAGTACCTTCGGAAATCACAGATAGCCAACACTGGAAAACCGTGGATGGTAGTCAAAACAGGATGGAGAAGCCGCCGGGTACTTCCGTTGCCTGGAGCCGTATGATCATCCCGGAGCTGCATTTTACCTCGCCTGCGATCTACATTGACACTCTGTATGCATTGCATGTCAAGGTGTTCGTGGATAACCGGCTTATTTTTGAAGGAGACCGCTCGTTTATCAAGGACAACTATTCGTTGCTACTACCGCTAAGCAGTGGAGACAGCGGGAAGATGTTATATATATGGACGGAGACGCTGCAGGACCGAATTGGCATCAAGAATAAAGTGATCATTGCTGAACACAGCGAACTGATCGACAATTATGTCAAGAACGGACTGCTGGATGTTATTTTGGGCAGCGCTTTTATTTTTGTAGCAATGGTTCTATTTGTATGTGCGTTTTATCTGAACCGGACGTATTTCTCAACGATCGTGGCCCTGGCCATCGTAATTTCCTCCACAGGTGTGCTATCTATTACCTATTCTCCGTTTATCTATACCTTTTACAGCTATCTCGGTAATGTAAGTATCATTATGCTGGATGTGGCTCTCCTATCACTGCTTCCTTCGCTGACCTTCCTGTTTGAGAGAATCTTCGGAAGTGGCAAGTATGCTATAATCCGGCGGTTTCGCAAATTTCAGGTCGTCTACTCTCTATTCTGCCTGGCTTGGCTTGTGATCAATGAGCTATCCGGGAATCGCTTTGTGAAGTTCTATTATTTTATCTCCACAGATATTGTTGGACTTATTCTCATTACTCAGTTTATCCTGCTCATTGCCTGTGTCATCATCTATTCGGCCAAGGGTAATAAAGAAGCTATTATTTTTGCCATTGGTTTCGGTACAGCGGCGCTTACCGGGGTAGTTGAACTGATCTGGTATTATGTCCAAAGGGGAGACTATGACTTAGTTTATTGGAAGTGGGCGTTAGTCGTATTTATTCTGTCTCTGATTGTCATTCTGGGTTATCGGCTGATGCTGAATCACCAAATGGTAATCAAATATTCGCAGGAGCTAGAGTTGTTCAACAATGAGCTGCAGCGTTCGGAGAAACTGGGAATCATCAGTGAGCTGGCAGCTTCTGTGGCACATGAGGTGCGCAATCCACTTCAGGTAACAAGAGGATTTCTCCAGCTACTTAACGGGAAATCGCACGGGTCCGAGAAGAAATATTTGACGATGGCTATCAGTGAGCTGGACCGGGCCTCCAATATCATTACTGATTTTCTGACCTTTGCAAAGCCGGAATTCGAACAGGTCAGCGTACTGAATCTGAACGAGGAATTTCAACATATCGAGAGCATCATGCTGCCTCTATGCCATTTGAGTAACGGGAAGATGGATCTGAACGTCGATGGTGAGCTGTGGGTGAAGGGGAATTCCTCTAAATTCAAGCAGGCCTTTATCAATATTATCAAGAACAGTATCGAGGCTATGGGTGAAGATGGTCACATCGAGATCATGGCATACGGAGAAGGAAACCAGGTGCACATTCATATAAAGGACAATGGGGAGGGAATGGAGTCTGAGGTGCTGAGCCGGTTGGGAGAGCCGTATTTCTCTAACAAGACGAAGGGAACTGGACTTGGGCTGATGGTAACCTTTCGTATTATTGAGGCCATGCAGGGGGACATTGTGTTCTCTAGCAAAAAAGGAGCGGGAACCGTATCCATTACGACACTGCCGCTGGCAGAACGTCCGGATGCTTCCCACTCCTTATGAAGTTGATCTTGGTGAATTACCAGGAACCAAGTGGTTTAACGTCGGTCTTTAAGGCACCGGAAGCCGGATTTGGAGGAATGACCAGATAAAATTCATTGGAATCTTCCTCTACTGCCTTTAAAGTAACGCTGTCAGGGATGATGATGCCGAGAGCTTCTTGGATAGCTGATTTTGGATCGCTAAGCAGTCTTTGTTTGAAACCCGGATCTTCCCATGCCTTTTGAATCACTTGACTTCTAAGAATAGCTTCTGACAAAATAATCACCCTTCCCAAAATGGTTATATTTTCCTCACCAGTATAGCATAGGGCCTACTCTAATTCTATGACTATTTATGCATATCTGTCATATTTTTGGAGATCCAGTATGAGAGTCCTCCGCCCTGCAAAAGGCGTTTTTCCTCCTCGATTGCGGCAGAAATCTGGTCTAAACTTTCAGATAACAATTGATGAAAGGCATAAAGATGAGGAGCATTCAGCGCATAGGCTGAAAGTCTGTCGTCGGTAGCCCTTGCGATATTAGCGAAGATCTCCATTCCCCCTGTCGTAAAAATGAAGTTCCTGACCTCCCCGAGGGTGAGCTCGTTCTGTGCATCTGATCGGTGCCTATGCGCGAGGGCGAGCAGGCAGTTATAGCTGCCAGTTGTCCAATCTTCTTCCCAATCCTCGTAGTCATCCAGCATTTGCAGGGTGAACAATACATCATCGATCATCGCCTCGGATGCAGGCACGATCTCATCATGACCGGTCAGAAGCAGGGCGGCGGTGCTGGAGAGCTTGAGCGGACTGGCTTTATGGGAGATTTTTACCCGATTGTTGTTGAAGTAATCACCTGTGCGTTCATTGCTGACACTGTCGGCCCATTCGGAAATATAGCGGCTAAAAAACGACCAGAAAGGGGAATCTGTTGGGAAAAGGTGTCGGTAAATGTTGAGGAATTCCACATAGAATAAATTGGCTAGCGGCAAATTCAAACGAGCGGAGAATTCATGACTGTCCATCAGGTCATCCTGAATAAAAAAGTAGAGCATGAGGAACACATTGCCCCGTGACATCTGGCGGGTAACCTCTACTGGTAGACCGTAGCCATCCCGCAGCCAGAAGGGCAGTAGATAACAGATATAGTTCTTGTGACTCCCGGCAGTAAATACGTTAAAATGGTCAAGGTAGGACATGCCCTGTCCTTGTAGCGGCTCTGGAAATGCAGAGATGGTACGCTTGCTGTCCTCAAATACCATGCGAAGCTCATCTTCATAAGCATAAAGCCAGTCCATAGGCACACCCCCTGTAATAAATTTAAATATTATGTAATAAAATGGGACGTTTGTCCTGATTATAGCTTTCTGTTATGGTGATTTCAATCTTAATTTAGGAGACACTAGGACCATGGAATGGTATACTTTCGGGCAAATGCTAATGAATATCCGGATTGGCCAGAAAGCCATGACACCCGATGGACGAACCCTATGGCGTTCCTCCGCAGGATTGTTCTGGAGGGGAGGCCGCCAGGACGGTAAAATTGTAGAGATTCGGGATTATCTCTTCACCGATCTCTGGAGGATTGAAGAAGATGATGAGGGTGGGGAAGAGGCCGAAAAGCGTGAAGCAGTGGAGCGCAAGGAAAGGGTAATGCTTGAAAATCAATACGAAGAGCTGCGCTGGGAATATCTCATGCAGCGGCGTAACGGAACAGAGAATAAAGGAAGAGGTGGGGAACATGGATAAGGTTGTATTTGGATTGGTTGGCGGCGGCTGGCGAGCTGAGTTTTTTTTAAGAATTGCGAAAGCGCTACCGGAACATTTCTCGGTCGGAGCCATGTATGTCCGTAATCAGGATAAGGCTGAGGCTTTGAGCAAGGATTGGGGTGTTACTGTATATACAGATTTAGAGCAGTTCATCGCGGCAGGAGGATATTCCTTCGCGGTAGTTTCTCTGAGCCGGGAGGTTGCTCCGTCATTTATAGGAAGACTTGCTGCGGCACAGATTCCTGTGCTAACGGAAACACCGCCTGCGACAGATCTGGAAGGATTGATCGAACTTTGGGAGATGGTAGGCGGGGCTGCGGCCAAAATCCAGGTTGCGGAGCAATATCTGTTCCAGCCGATGCATGCAGCCAGAATTGCACTGGCCCGCTCCGGCCGGCTTGGGGAGATCAGTCAGGCTCAGGTCTCTGCCGCACATGGGTATCATGGCATTAGTCTGATGCGGCAGCTGCTGGGCATAGATTTTCAGAATGTCACCATCAGCGGCCGGGAATTCCGTTCTCCGATTATCAACGGACCGCAACGTAGCGGCCCTCCGGCAGCGGAAGAGACGGTGGAAGCGGACCAGAAGATCGCCTTCTTCGATTTCGGGAACAAGCTGGGCGTGTTCGATTTCACAGGCGAGCAATATTTCTCCTGGATCCGCAGTAACCGGATGCTTGTACGTGGTGACCGCGGGGAGATCGTCAATCATGAAGTTGCTTGGCTGGAGAGCTTTGACAACCCGCTATATACCAATTTGCGCCGCATCGATGCCGGACATAACGGGAACCTGGAAGGCTTTTATCTTAAAGGAATTGCGGCAGACGGAGAATGGCTGTACCGCAATTCCTTTATCCCGGCCCGGCTCACGGATGATGAGATCGCGATTGCGGAGAGCCTAGCCCGGATGGCCGACTATGTGCGGGGCGGCCCGTCCTTCTACAGCCTGGCCGAAGGCAGCCAGGATCATTACTTGTCCCTGCTGCTGGATCAGGCTGTCGCCACGGGCACAGCTGTGACCTCTGTAACTCAGCCTTGGGCATTGTAAGGCTGAGCTGCAGTTTGACTGCCGTGCGCTGCGGCAGTCTATGAAGCAAGCTATCTGCTGAAAGCTGAGGCAGATGGCGCTATGCAGTGGAACGAAAGCGCATCTGCTGAAAGTAGAAGCAGATGGCGCTGTGTAGCGGAACGAAAGCGCATCTGCTGAAAGTAGAGGCAGATGGCGCTGTGTAGCGGAACGAAAGCGCATCTGCTGAAAGTAGAGGCAGATGGTGCTGTGCAGCGGTACAAAAGCGCATCTGCGCAGCAAGATAGCTTTGCAGCTGCACAAGCAGGCCAGCCTCCGAACACGGGAGGCTGGCCTGCTTTTTTGTATGGCTGTGCCGAAGCTTCAGGCACAGCTTGTGGCATGCGGCACGGCTACACTTGTGCCGTCTCCGCAAGGTCTGCGGCCAGCGCTGCGTACTGGCCGCGCAGGCGGACCAGCTTGGCGGTGCTTAGCGCCAAGCCGCCCGGCCGGTTGCGCTCCGTCCAGAGCAACCGGTACTCGTGGAGCAGCAGATCCAGATCATGGATCTGCGCGGCGAGCAGGCCGCGGTCCACTTGATCCCGGCCCGCTGCCAGCTGGAGCTTCAGTCTACCGAGCTGCACCGCATGGCTTATGAAGTGTACCCCGCTGCGCAGCTCCCGCAGCACGAGCTCAGCATCCTCGGACTGGAGCGCCAGTCCTTCGATCCGTGCTGTGAGCTCTCCAGCATAGCTTTCCAGCTTGTCGAAATGCTTAGCAGTAAGCTTCCCGATAATCCGTAGATTTTCCAAATCGCTGCGCAGCAGCATGGACAATTCAGAATCATTGCCGTGATAGGTTGCTTCCAGCGTATAGTAGTTGCCGAGATCTAGCAGGAGCTGTCCAATACTTGCGGATTGGTCCGCAAAGAGGAATTGATTCAGATATTCCGCAACATGTGCTTCCAGATTATCGTCAACACTCCAGGCAACTGCTGCACCGTAGACAAATCCAGCATAGCTGACCGGAAGCTGCTGCCAATGTCCATGATCGCCCCAATCTGTAATGAGATAGCCGATAGCGCCATTGGCTTTGCCGTGAACAGCGGCATTACGCAAGTTCGCCAGCATGTTGTCGGTACGCCCGGTGAGAGAGTTCCAGGAGCTTGTTCCTGGACAGACATAGAAGGGAATGCCTGCCTCCCGGAATTTCAGTGTATCTGCTTCAAATGGATGCTCCGCACTGTAGCCCCATTCCATAGCGATGATATTCTTCGGCAGATGTGGGATTAATTCGGGATGCTGAATAATAATATCACCCCAGAACTGCATGGTTTTGCCGCGGGCTTCCACCAGTTCCTGAATCTTTTGCAGGAAAGAGAGGTACAACGTCCCCTTGCCTTGCTCCTCCGCCAAAGCCTTGCTTTTGCCAAGCCCGAGCTCGTAGGTTTCGTCGCAGCCTACATTGAATTTGGATGAGCTGAAGTAGGGGAGCAGATCGTCGTACATTTTCTCCAGCAGCTCTAATACTTCAGGGTCTTCCGTATTGAAGGTTCCAGGATGCATAGGCAATCCATTTGGATAAAATTCACTGTAGTACATGCTCTCAGGTAGTGAGAAGCCTTCCGGGATCTCAGCCAGGTGATTGAACTCCGGCCGAGTCAGCCAACCCTCCATATGCCCGAAGCTGTTCTGATTAGGCACAAGCTCGATATAACGCTCCTTGCAGTAGGCATCCAACTGGAGAATTTCTTCGCCACTGATTGGAGTTTCCAGCTCCCAGACCTGAGGGAAAGACTCGTAGGCATAAGGCGCGCCTTCTATATATAGCTGCAATTCATTAAGCTTCAGATCTGCCATCAGATCCACGATCTTGAACAGGGTATCAAGTTTCGGAATTTTGTTCCGGCTGATATCAATCATGAGCCCCCGTGCGCCAAAGTCCGGTTCATCCCGGATCGAAAGGAACGGAAAGCTTCTTCCGGTCTGCTTCACAATTTGTTTCAATGTTGCTACGGCATAGAAAGCTCCCTGCGGAGAGCTGTAAGTCACATTGACACCAGTTACTCCGGAATGAATCTCATATGCCTGTGGGGGGAGAGCAGGATCATAGTTGAATACGAAGGACGGTTGAACCGTCGACCGGGTGCCAATGGACAAAGCCAACTCGAAATTCAAGGATTGTGTAATCAACAGCTGAAGTTTACGCGCAGCTGGCAGAATCCCGGTTGGTGTGGGATCAGTAATAACGATTCGACCGTTGGCCGGAAGGACATAGGTCCCTTCGGACACGTTCAGGGACTTGGGATGGGGAAGAAGCTGTAGGGAGACAAATTCAGTCATAGCATAGCCACCTCTAATTCATGTAGAATATGATCATCTTCCCTTTTACGATAACACCAGAAAACCAAGGAAGGAATGCATACGATGCCCAAGCTCATGGATTATACGATCAGCCCTTACCCAATTGTCATCATCGATCCCAAGGTCGATGCTTCCCGGTTGAAGCTGAAGCCTATTCGGGTTGGGCAGGTGGGTCATTTGCCGGGAAGAACGCTGTTTCGTTCAGAGGTTGTATTCGAGCTATGGGCGATTGTGTATATTGTCTCCGGCAGCGGAACTTATATGGAGAACGGAGGCAAGGCGCAGCAGGTACGCGAAGGCAGTCTGTTTTTCTTTAGGCCGGGATGTACCTACAACTTCGGCCCCGCTCCGGGCGGGAGTTGGGATGAATACTATATCAACTTTAGCGGGACACGTATTGCCGAATGGCTGGAGTCAGGTCTTATTGCGGGAGGTATTGTCTTCCAGGCGGAGGGCGTCAAGGGACTGCAGGAGGTTTTCGAAACTGTACTTGGACAGATGGAAGGGGGCGCGCCGGAGGACGCCGATCGGGCAGCGTTGGGTCTCGAACGGATGCTTTTGGAGTGTTCATATATAATAGAAGAAAAAAATCGGCCATCCCAGATTGACCCTATGCCCCAGATCAGGGAGGACCTAAATTTCTGTGTCTATGGCACGATGGACTTGAACCAAATTGCCGCGAAGCACCACATCTCTATGTCTACGTTGCGCCGCCTGGTTCGCCGCAGCAGTGGGTATCCACTGCAGGAATATATCCACAGACTGAAGATGGCCGAAGCGAAGCATCTGCTACTCAATACCTCACTTCAGGTGAAGGAGATAGCCGGGCTGCTGCATTATAGCGATCCGTTTTATTTTTCCCGGTTATTTAAAAAGTACATGGGCATTTCACCACTGTTATGTCGTAAAAATGTCTGATAAAACGACATTAATTCCGTTTGTTCCTCTGAGCTTTGTCGTAAATTGCAGTTTATTGTTGACTTTTTTTATAGAACAATGTTACTGTTTGTTTTATATAAGTGAGTTCACTTTAGTGCTTACGTACTATTAGCGGAGATGAAGGTCATGAGGGAATTTTACTGCATCCGTTGTCACAATCTCCATAGTGTAGACACCAGAGCATCATCACTGCGTATTCTTTCCACGGGATATCATATTGTGGAGGGACAGCGTTATCAGATTTGTATATGTGATTCCTCTAATTCGTATGATGCTGTTCCAAATCATCGGAATAACAGTCAGATGGTAAGTAATATTTTTGGGAAATGATTGAAAATAAGCTTAAAACAGCCTATCCACAAAGTGGGTGGGCTGTTTCTGATGGGAATCTGACATATTCTTCACATTGAATTCGCTTTCTTTTCGATATTTAGCTATAAATAGCTTATCCACCAGAAAAGAGGGGCGTTTTCATGTTATTTATTTGTTATGTAAACGCTAACATTAATGCTGTCAACTTGTTATTGTGATTTTTCTCATGTATGATGCTTTTAACAAAGCACAAATATAGCTGGCATTTTCCACAAAACTGGGGAACAGGGTGGTGGGAATGAATATTAAATCAACTGCGGAAGACAAAATGATTGCCTTTTACCGATGCTTCTCATTGTCGCTCACGTCATTGATGTTTCTTTTTAAACCGGCGGGGCCTTCCGTATTATACAAATCCCTTATCATCATTCTGTTATTTATTTTGGCCCAAGGCTTCGTGATGGGCTACCGAAGGCTTCGAAACAGACCGCGGATTCTAATGCTGGCTGTGAGCGCGGAGATGGCACTGATTATTCTGCTTACTTTACTTACCGGGGGCTATGATAGCCCTTTTAGGCTCTATGTACTTAATCCCGTACTCATTGCTGCAGGATCATTGTCCTTATATTTTGGCTGGAGCCTGCTTCTTAGTTATATCGGCATAGTTATTGCTTTTTGTTACCTTTTTCTCAATTCTGCGAATAAGTCTTTCGCATCAGCCGTTCTTGAGAACGGAAATCTCTTTCTGGCACTAGTACTTACGCTTATCGTAATGCAAATGGTAGCCCGAATCAAACGTCAGCGAG
Organism: Paenibacillus sp. GCM10012306; assembly: GCF_042649265.1. Lineage (NCBI taxonomy): Bacteria > Bacillati > Bacillota > Bacilli > Caryophanales > Paenibacillaceae > Paenibacillus > Paenibacillus sp. GCM10012306. The sequence goes on from NZ_JBHRYW010000009.1 coordinate 16,244, forward strand.
AGGAAGCCAACGCTAGGACCAAAGAAACGCTCGAACAAATCAAGTCGCTATACCATATCGTTGAGACTTCTAGCCAGCATGATTTTATGAATATTGGCCAGGTGATTACGGACTATGTGGTGAAGCTGACGAAGCTGGATAAGGCGTTGTTCTGGTTTGCTAAAAAAAGCGGGGAGCCTGCGCCGGAGAGTCGGCAGACGGGGTGGCATCAGGAGGATGAGTTGTTTCTCTTCTCAGAACTAGAGAAGCATGAACATGAGTGGCGGCTGCAGCGTGATCCTGTATTCAAGAGTCTGCCCGGACTGGGTGATTTTCTGCTGATGCCTGTCCGCATGAGTACCCGATTTGTAGGCATGATCGGCGTGAAGCTGGAATTTGCGGAGGGTCTGGAAGGGCGAAGATGGTATATTCAGCAGCTGATGTTCCTGTCGGAGCTGAGTGCAATCATTCTGGAGCGCCATGAACTGGGCGTCATCGAGAACCGGCTAATTATCACGAATGAACAGAATCGAATTGCCGACGAGATGCATGACAGTGTGTCGCAAAGCCTATTCGGCATCGTCTACGCGACGCATTCTCTGAAGCAGACCTGGAGGAAGCTGCCCGATTATCAACTGGAGGAGCAGATAGACCTGATTCATGAATCAGCCACCAAGGTGGCCAAGGAGCTGCGAATGACCATCTACAGTCTCAGTTCCAAGAAAAGCGGTGGGCCTACTTGGCTGGGTATGGTTCGTTCGCACCTAAAAAGCTTATCCAGGTTGAATGATGTGGAAATTGAACTTAAAATAACGGGGGACGACTTCAGTCTTCCTTACCCTTACCATAAGGCGTTGTTCCGAATTATCTCGGAAGCTACAGGCAATGCCATCCGTCATGGGACGGCAAGCCGAGTGGAGGTGGAACTGTCTCTGAAGCCCAAATGGATCAGATTGGCCATTTCTGATAATGGGATCGGATTCGATACAGCTCTGCTATTTACAGAATCCGAAGAGAGCACTGGCGGACTCGGCATGAAAAATATGCAGTATCTAACCCAGTCGCTAGGCGGCGATTTTCAATTATCAAGCAGTAGGAATACAGGTACCAAAATATTGATCCTGATACCTGTCGGCGTGGCGGAACTGAAAAATGCATGAATTTTAGGCAGGAGGTCGTTTGAGTGAAAATCGTCATTGTAGATGATCACCCCTTGGTGAGAAGAGGATTGGCAGCGGTCATTTCGATGCAGCCTAATGTGCAGTTTGCAGGCGAGGCTACAAATGGCCAAGAAGCGCTGCTCGTGATTGAGGAGACGCAGCCGGATCTTGTGCTGATCGATCTGAAGCTGGCCGATGAGTCGGGACTGGATGTGATTAAGGCGGCACGTACTCGCGGGATTACCAGCAAATTTATTTTACTGACCTCGTCTGCAAGCAGGGAAGACTTTCTTAAGGCAGAGGAGGTGCTCGTCGACGGGTATGTGCTGAAGGAAGCACTGCCGGAGGAATTGCTATTCGCCATCCAGTTGGTACATAAGGGGAGGAAGTATTACGATCCCGGGCTGATGGAGGACAAGATGCGGATGACGAGCAGCAGCCCGACCGACGAGCTGACGCCGAAGGAGAAGGAAGTACTGATTGAGCTTGGGCAGGGGGCCTGCAACCGGGAGATTGCCTCAAGGCTCTTTATCAGTGAATTTACAGTGAAGAAGCACGTCAGCCAAATCCTGGCGAAGCTGCAGGTTGCCGACCGTACACAGGCGGCGCTGTTTGCCAATGCGGTTGGATTGACGAAATTCGAAATGTCATATGATTAAGGCATCCCGCTTCAGGCGGGATTGCTAGAAGAACACGGACACCGGGTCCGTGTTTTTTTTATGCCTACAAAGCGTAGCATCATAAGCTGAACAATTTCTGAACAGTGGTTTATTTTAGCGATATGGCACTAAAGTATACCACTCCCCCCTCTAAAGGTGTATACAACCTTATCCGAAAGTGAAGCGGAAAGTAAAGATATGGCCCATGTGGGGACAAGAAGTGATCGGTAGAATAAAAGTAAGTTAACTGAAAATTTCATGGATGCTTTCAAAGCATTTTATGCGGAAGGAGGGTTACTGTGGAAAAGACGATTCTGGACTATATTCACTTGATCAAGAAAAGGTTATGGCTGATTACGGTATTTGTATTGATCTCCTGTGCCACAACACTCTACGTTAGCAAGAACTTCGTTGTACCCGTCTACTCCGCCTCCGGACAGTTGCTTGTTAACAACATTGCAAATGTGCCCGCAGGTAGCAATCTCAACGAGTTGAACTTCAGTCTCAATCTCATCGAGAGCTACAAGGAGATCATCAAATCTCCAACGATCCTGAAGGAGGTTGTGGCGGACCATCCTGAATTCGGCCTGACGCAAGAGAAGCTGAGAAAGAAGCTGGAGATCAAATCATCGGACAAAAGCCAGGTGATTAATCTCAGTGTGGAGGATGAGAACTACACCAAAGCTGCCGGCATCGTAAATGCTGTGTCGCAGACCTTCATCCACAGCCTGCCATCACTGATGAAGCTGGATAATGTGACGCTTCTGACACCAGCTGATCCGGCCAACAAGCCAATTGCAGCGAATGCAGGATTCCTGATGAATATTGTCATCAGCTTTGTCGTTTCGCTCATGGCAGCGCTCGGCATCATTCTCCTTATGGAGACGCTGAACAGCACGCTCCGCTCGGAGAAGGAAGCAGAGATTGAGATTGGTCTTCCGGTCATCGCCAGCATCCCGGCCATTCGCAAGCGCGATCTGACCAAGGGTGTCGGCGTCAATGAGAAAGTAGGGGAGGGCACCTATGCTGCCGCTAAATAGCAGTTTGATTGCAGACGTTAATCCTTCTTCACATATTTCGGAATCATTCCGTTCACTACGCACCTATATCCGACAGCTTGGATTACTGCACCAAAACGGTGGCCAAGTGCTGCTCTTTACCTCGGCAGAGAGGGGCGAAGGCAAGACAACAATTCTGTCGAACCTCGCGGTATCCTTTGTGCAGGATGGCAAGAAAGTGGCAGTGGTCGACTGTAATCTACGAAATCCGGGACTTCATACCGTATTCGGGGTAGACGGCGGCGAAGGGCTCGCGGCTTATCTCGATGGGCTGAAGGAAGCGGATGAGATTCCTGTTCTGGGGAAGCTCGATAATCTTACTGTCATCCCGGCAGGGTACGCCGTAGTTAGTCCACCAGATCTGTTGGGCAGTGATAAGCTGGCCGCATTGCTGAAGGTGCTAAAAGACAGTCATGATCTCATTCTGGTAGATTCGCCCCCAGCCGTTGCGTACAGTGACGCCCGCATTCTGGCACCCCAGGCAGATGGAGTGATCCTTGTCGCCAAGTATGGAAAGACCAAGCGTGATTCATTACGCAAGTTGAAGGCGCTGCTGGAGCAGACTGGCTCCAAGATTCTCGGTATTACCATGAACCAGAGTAAATAACGATACATTCAGGCTATCCAAACTTTTAGGAGGTAGAGTGCGATGAAAAAGGTGAAAAAAGTAATTATCCCTGCAGCAGGTCTGGGTACGCGCTTTCTTCCTGCCACGAAGGCCATGCCTAAGGAGATGCTTCCCATTATTAATAAGCCCACGATTCAGTACATCGTGGAGGAAGCCATTGCCTCCGGCATTGAGGACATCATCATTGTTACCGGTAAAGGGAAGAGAGCCATTGAAGATCATTTTGACAATGCATTTGAACTGGAGTCCCGCCTGCTGGAGGACGGTAAGCTGGAGCTGCTGAAGGAGGTTCAGCGTTCTGCCAAGGTGGAGATACATTATATCCGCCAAAAGGAACCGAAGGGCCTGGGCCATGCGGTGTGGTGTGCCAGACGTTTCATTGGTGACGAGCCCTTTGGTGTAATGCTAGGCGATGATATTGTCACTGGCAGAACTCCATGTTTGAAGCAACTGATTGACCAGTATGAAGAGACGCAGAATTCGGTAATCGGCGTGCAGGAAATTGCGGAAGAATTAACGAGCCGCTACGGGATTATCGAGCCTGATTTCCAGGATGGGCAGCTGTATCGGGTGAACAACTTTGTAGAGAAGCCACCGCTGGGCACCGCCCCTTCTAATCTGGCGATTATGGGTCGTTACGTGTTTACACCGAAGATTTTCAAGTACCTGGATCTGCAGGAAACAGGTGCTGGTGGCGAGATTCAATTGACGGATGCCATTCAGAAGCTGAACCAGAGTGAGCGCGTGTACGCGTATAACTTCGACGGTACAAGATATGATGTTGGCGAACGGCTTGGGTATATATTGACTACCTTGGAATTCGCGCTACAAAACGAGGATCTGCGCTACCCCGTGATGGATGCCATGGCGGAATGGCTTAGCAAAGCCGGACAGACCACCCTGACAGGATAAGCCGAACCCGCCGGAATGATCCGGCGGAGCTAACAAAATTCTGAACATGAGGAGTGTTGAGCATGCAAAAACTGCCGGAAGACTATGACTACGTCCTGCCGAAACTTTACATGCTGCATGCCAAGGAGGAAGCGAAAGATTCCGATTCCTATCTGGTTATGAAACGGGTGATCGATATCGTCGGTTCTGCCCTTGGCCTTCTCGTCTTGCTGCCGCTGTTCCTGGTAGTGGCTGCTATGATCAAGCTGGAAGACCCCAAGGGGAAAGTATTCTTCCGGCAGTACCGTGTAGGCAAGCACGAAAAGCAGTTTCCAATGTACAAATTCAGATCCATGGTATCTAACGCCGAGGAGTTGAAGGAGAAACTGCTGGCCTATAACGAGGTAAGCGGAGCGATGTTCAAGATCAAGAACGATCCGCGGATCACACGGACAGGAAGATTCCTGCGCAAGACGAGCATCGATGAACTGCCGCAGCTGTGGAACGTGCTGCTAGGCCATATGAGCCTGGTAGGTCCCCGTCCGCCGCTCCCGGAAGAAGTGGCGCAGTATACGGAATATGACAAACAGCGCCTTACCGTCACACCGGGCTGCACAGGTTACTGGCAAGTCAATGCCCGCAACAGTGTCGGCTTCGACGAGATGGTGCAGCTTGATTTGACTTATATTCATATCCGCAGCACGATGCTGGATTTGAAAATTATCTTGAAGACCGGCCTCATGCTACTGGGGTCCAAAGACGCTTATTAATCTTGTGGAAATTAGGTGAATGCCGATGCGTAAACACGGAGTCGCTCCCAAGATTTCCATCATCATTTGCACATATAACCGGGCTGCTCTACTGATCAAGACCCTCCATTCTCTGGTACCGCTGGAGAATCTGGAGCAAGCAGAGATCATCGTGGTGGATAACCGCTCAAAGGATGATACGGCGTCCCTGGTCAGGACGTTTATCGAAGATTACAGGACAGAGATGGATATTCGCTACATTTTCGAACCGATGCAAGGGTTGTCAGCTGCTCGAAATACAGGAATACTGGCCTCCAAATCCTCCCTCATTGCTTTTCTGGACGATGATGCTATTCCATGCCGGGCGTGGATTACAACGATTGTATCCACCTTTGAGGAACGGCCGGAAGTAATGGCCATGGGAGGTAAAATTGCTCCGATCTTCGAGACAGACCGGCCGGACTGGCTAATCAAGCCGTTCGAGCTACCTTACACCATTGTCGATCTCGGCAACAGGATGAAGGAGTATCCGGGCCGCCTGCATCCCTGCGGAGCCAATATGGCTATGCGTAAGACAGTCTTTGATATCAGTCTGTTTCCACTGGATCTGGGCCGCAAGGGTGAATCCCTGTTGTCCGGTGAGGAGACCTGGTTGTTCGGGCAAATTCAGCGTCAAAGGCATAAGATCCTGTACCATCCGGACATGGCGGTGGACCATTTTGTGCCGAAGAGTCGTTTGACCGAGGACTGGATTCTGAAACGCTATTATAGCCAGGGCATTTCCAATGCGATGAAAAGCGAAAGCTTGAAGGACCGGGTGGTTCTGCTGGGAACAACAGCCGCGAAAGTGCTGTACATCATGGTGGATTCGGTTCTTTCCCGGGGCCGGGGAAGACGACTTTTGAACAAGTGCAGACTGGAGAGCATCCGGGGAACCCTGCACATGATCTGGAATCGGAAGAGAGAATCCGCAGCGGGGTGAGGGGAAGGACATGACTAATTTTGGATGGGGCTTCAAAGCAGGCGCTGTGCCGTATGGGATGCTCTATCTCATCTCCGCCCTGCTTTTGGGAACAGTGGTAATCTACCAGCCGGTGCTTGCAGCCGCAGTTGTACTGCTGATTATTCTGCTGGGAATCTCGATCGCGCGTCCGGAATGGATCAGCTATTTTGTACTGCTGACAACAGCAATCTCTGTCAACTTTCTGTATGAGGGTAGCCTGTTCGGGATAGAGATTCTGTCGCTCTACAAGCTGGCCATTCTGGCTTTGCTAGTGCCGTGTATTCTGGTGAATGGTCTGCGCTTCAAGCTGAGTCAGCCCTTATGGGCCTTACTCGCACTGGTGTTCATTACCTTCGGGTTCTCGATCTGGTTGCCGCAGATGACCTCATCCATCGCTGTCAAGGCGTTTATCGGTCTGTCGCTTCCCTTTGTGTTTCTATTGATCAACTGGAAAAAGGAAGTCGCCGAGCAGCAGATTCGTATCATTTGCCTGCTGCCGCTGGTCAGCTTGCTGGCCGGAGCGCTGCTGCAAGCTGCACATCTACATTCCTTCTTTGATGTTGAATTCACAGGAGCGGTGCGGGTGCAGGGTGCCAACATTCCTTCGCATCTGGCGATGTTGGCCTTTCTGGGAGTCGCCATCCCGTTTATTGAGATCAAACGCTGTCCGCAGCGTGCCAAGTTCTTTTACACCCTGCTAGGTCTGAACTTCTTCATTCTGATCGGAACAGGAACACGGGGGCCGATTCTGGCCCTGGGCCTTATGGTCCTTTACTACTTCTACGATATTCTGAAGCAATATTTGAAAGGGAAAACCCTGTACCTGATTCCGCTGCTCTGTTCGTTCCTCCTGATCTTTGCCGCTGTATATATGCAGCTCGACAATCTCAAGAAGCGTTCTTTTGAACGGACGACGGAGACAGGAGTGGATCTGTCAGGGCGGACAGAGGCCTGGACCTATTTTCTGAACAAGGCGGAGGATTCCCCTTGGGCAGGAAGAGGACTGGGAGCAGTGACAGTGGCGAATGACGGTTCTTTGTACAAAGGCTTTGTCGTTCCTCACAACGAGTACATCCGGTTTTATTTTGATGGCGGGTATATCGGCGTCAGCCTGTTGATGCTCTCCTTATTGGCTGTATTTCTTCTGGTTTACAGAGCTTTGGCACCGCCGGTCAAACCGTACTATGTGTTTTTTATTGCAGCGTTTCTGATCTATTCGTTCTCCGACAACACGCTGTCGACGGTCCAATTCATTATCCCGTTCTGTTGGTACCTGAACTGCCTGTATCGATCTTCACGGTAGGCCGATCCCCACAAAAAGAAGTGATACGATGAATCAAGTAAATATGTTCGATGTCAATTTTGATAATTATGATTTCATGGATCTGCTCGATTACATTGACAAGACGATCCAGGAACGGAGTCAATCCTACATCCTGACCTGCAATGTCGATCATGTGATCAAGCTGCGCAAGGACAAGGAATTTCAGAATGTGTACTCAGAGGCGGGTGCGGTGGTAGCAGATGGAATGCCGCTTATCTGGGCTTCGAAAATGCTCGGCAAGCCGCTTAAGCAGAAGGTGTCGGGCGCAGATTTGTTCAGTCGGCTGGGCAATGCCTTTGAGCAGCGGAAATACCGGCTGTTCCTGCTCGGCTCTGCCGAAGGTGTGCCGGAGAAAGCGATCCGTAACCTGAAGGCGGCTTATCCTGGCATGAATATTGTCGGTTCTTACTCTCCTTCCTATGGCTTTGAGCATAACGAGGAAGAGAATGAGCGAATTGTGAGAATGCTGACCGAGAGCCGCCCGGATATTGTGTTCGTCGGGGTAGGCGCACCCAAGCAGGAAAAGTGGATCTATCGCCATTACACCTCTTATCAGGCACCGATCTCGATCGGTGTGGGTGCAACCTTCGATTTTCTCTCCGGTTCGGTGAAACGGGCACCCAGCTTTATGCAGCGCACGGGCCTTGAATGGTTCTGGCGTCTGAGCCAGGAGCCAAGGCGGCTGTGGAAAAGATATCTGGTCGATGATGCACAGTTTTTGGTCCTGCTCCTTAAGGAGCTGCGGAAGCGAGGTAAGGTTAAGGGAGGCAGGGGGAGACAAACATGATGAGCCGGAATGAGAATAGCCTAATCCTGCCTTCACTGGCGACCTTAAAGACGGCCGGGAACACCTGGGCACTAGCTGCTATCTGCCTTGTGCTTCCACTGGTCATTGGCTTTGCCAGTGCCAAGCTGAGTCCCACCAGCAGCTTGCAGGGAGCGATTCTGGCGGGCATATTATTCCCGGCCTTCCTCCTGGCACTGTTGAAGCCACGTCTGCTATTAGCCTACACGCTGCTAATCTGGGCAGTCGCCCCGGAGCTGCGGCGGATCTCTGACTGGTCGGAAGGTGTGTATAACTCCGTATCCCTGCTAAGTCTGGCCCCGCTGCTGACAGGGGCGACACTGGCCATTCCGGTATTGCGGGAGGTTCACAAGATTCGCAAGCCATCCGCACGGATCATTCTCCTGTTCGGAACCGCGCTGATTTACGGAACCTTGATTGGACTCGCGAAGAACGGTATGGGTTCAGTCTATGATCTGGCCAACTACCTGATCCCGCTGATGCTGATTCCTTACTTTGCAGTCATGCGTTTCACCGCTAAGGACATCGACCGACTGTTGTACGACTACGCGAATATAGCTGTCCTGGTCTCGATTTACGGGATCGTGCAGTATTTGGTAGTTCCGCCATGGGATGCCTTCTGGATGAATCACGCCGAGATGATCTCGATCGGGTTTCCGGTTCCGCTGGAAATCAGGGTTTTCTCCACACTGAATTCTCCCGGTCCGGCTGCAGCTTTTCTCGTCTTCGCACTGGTGCCGATGATCCTGGAGAAACGCTGGCAGGGAACATTCCGCTGGGTCGGCGTCATGCTCGTCGTAGTATGCCTACTGACGACATTGGTCCGTGCAGCCTGGCTGGTTCTGCTGGTCATGCTACTCGTCTACATTGCATCTTCTCCTTCCAAGGGGAAATGGAAGACCTTGCTCCAGCTAATCTTCGTCGCCGCAGCGCTCTTCTGGATTGTTCCCAAGCTTCCCGGTGCAGAAGGGCTGGTGGCACGGATGGAGACCCTAGGCTCTGTTCAGGAAGACCATTCCTATAATGAGCGCCTTGACCTCTGGCAGCGTATGGTTCCAATGGTTGCTTCTAATCCGGTAGGGCAGGGAATCGGCAGTGTAGGGCAAGGAACGAAGATCGGCAATGGCGGTGAGCTAGGTGAGTACGGCAACATGGACAACGGCTTTATTGCCTTGCTGCTGACCTTTGGTGCATTGGGTGGACTGTTTTTCTTCTGGGCACTAGGAGCGGTACTGAAGCAGATTATTGCCAGGGTGGCCAGCAGGGACAGCCTGCAACCGTACGCCCGGCTGTCCCTGGCGGCTTGGATGGGAGCCATCGCCTCGCTGATGTCTGATAACGGGTTCCCAGGACTCAAGGGATACCTGATCTGGATGCTGATTGGCCTTGGCCTCAGCGGCAAAGAGATGATAGAGAGCAGAAAGAAGGGAGCACCACATGCAGCAGCAATTGAACGCAAAATCACTTCCGACTAGCTCGATATGGTCCTCCGTCCGGCAGTTCATCAAGAGCAATGACAATAGCTCGGCTGCTGTGAAAACCATGTTCGTCAGCATTCTGATCCTGGTGCTGAACATGCTGACGGGTGTACTAACCGCCCGCTATCTTGGCCCGTCAGGCCGCGGGGAGCAGACTGCGATGGTGAACTGGTCGCAATTTCTCGCGTTCAGCATGAGCTTCGGCATTCCATCGGCATTGATCTACAATGCCAAGAAGAACCCGGAAGATGCTGGCATCCTGTACCGAATGTCACTGCTGATCGGACTTTGTTTTGGCGCAGCTGCAACAGTGGTTGGTGTTGTGGTGCTGCCCTACTGGCTGAAATCCTTCAGCCCGGAAGTAGTCCATTTCGCACAATGGTCCATGCTTCTGTGTCCACTGATTGTGATCTCGCAGATCAACAATGCGACGTTCCAGTTCAGAGGCGACTATAAGCGCTTCAACTGGATGCGGTATCTGGTTCCACTGCTCACCCTGGTGATGATCGGAATTCTGATCTTCACGGATACCATCAGTCCCTTTACTACAGCAGCGGCTTATCTGTTGCCGGCTGTACCGATCTACATCTTTATTACGATCTCGCTGCTTCGTGCCTACAAGGTGAAGATGAGAGATGCTTACCTGAACTTCAAGCGATTGTTCACCTATGGGATGGGTTCATACGGTAACGATCTGCTGGGTCAGTTCTCGTACTATATTGACCAAATTATCATTGCTGGTCTGCTGCGACCAGCAGATCTGGGGTTGTATGCGGTGGCGGTCAGCCTGTCGAGAATGGTTAATTTCTTCTCGACCTCGATTACGATCGTGCTGTTCCCCAAAGCATCCGAGCTGTCCAAGGATGAAGCTATCGCGCTGACATTCAGGGCCTTCCGCATCAGCACAACGTTCACCCTTTTGGCGTCGCTGTTCTTGATGCTTGTAGCCCCGATCGTGATTCCGCTATTGTACGGCAAGGACTTCAATACAGCGCTAACCGTGTTCCGCTTGCTGCTGTTGGAAGTTACGCTCAGCGGTGGCATTCTGATTCTTGCACAGGCGTTCATGGCGCTGGGCAAACCGAAATTCGTTTCCATTCTTCAAGGCGTAGGTTTGGCGCTGGTGATTCCCCTGCTGTTCATCCTGGTGCCGCGGTTCGGATTGTTCGGTGCCGGTGCGGCAATGCTTTCGTCGGCTGTATTGCGGTTTGGCTTCATCATTCTGAATATCCGCTACAGCCTGAAGGTCAAGATTCCGCGGCTGCTGATTAATAGGCAGGATATCCGCTGGATGAAGACGACGATGAATTCCTACATTCGCAAGAAACCTGCGGATGCCCAAAGTTAAGGGCAAGAGAACTTAAGTAATAGAAGGAGGAACCCCCCCATGGATTCAGTGACAAGCGTGCTTGGCAGACCGGGCAGTTACCCGATTTCGGCTGTCATTATCGCTCAGGACGACGAAACTCGCATATCCAAGGCCATTCTGTCCTGCAGACTTTTTGCCGACGAGGTTGTAGTCATCGACGGAGGCAGCAAAGACGGAACAGTAGGGCTTGCCGAGAGCCTGAATTGCCGGGTGTTCGTTAATCCATGGCCCGGATACGCGAAGCAAAGAGAATTCGGAGTGGAACGCGCCGTCCATGACTGGGTCTTTCTTATTGATACCGATGAAGTGGTCAGCGACGAACTGGCTGCCGATATTCTTGAACGCAAGCCCGGGTTATCCGATCCCGGCGTGGCCTATTCGTTATACCGCATCGGGGATTTCCTGGGTCGATGGCTAGATCGCGGGGAGCGCTTGGTGCGGCTATACAATCGCACACAATATGGCATCCGCAACAGCCTGGTCCATGAAATGCCGGATGTGTCCGAGAAGGATACCGTCCGCTTAAAAGGAACTTTGTGGCATCAGGGCTTCCGCAGCATTAATGACCATGTGGCCCGGTTCAACAAGTATACCGACCTTGAGGCGCAAAGCGCCCATGACAGCGGCAAGCCGTTTCGGATCAGCCATTTGCTGCTGAGACCTCCGGCGCGTTTTCTGCAGAAATATTTTATACATGGACTGTTCAAGAAGGGAATGGCGGGTTTCGCCGTATCCGTATTTTGGGTGATGTATGAATTCATGGTTGCCTTCAAGCATTACGAATTAAAGAACGCAAAAAAGCTGGCAAAGCATAATGAGCTGGCACAGAATCAAACACTGGTCGAGGTCCAGGCGCAGATTCAGGCTCAGACCCAGGCAGAGAAAGATAAGAAGGGGGAGAGAAGTTATGCCGTACAATGACGGATTGAACATTATGACAACAGGCCTTAGCTGGCCGTCATTACAGCCTGGTGGACTTAATACGTACTTCAAATCCATCTGTGAGCAGCTCTCCTCTCGCAACCGGGTGCATGCCCTGATATGCAGTCAGGAAACACCGCAGGTTGAGGGTCAGCTCATTATTCACAATGCCGGTGATCCCAAGGACAGTATATGGAAGCGTAGGGATGCATTCCAACGCAAGGCAGCGGAACTGATGGGTAGCGGCAGCGGAAGAGTGGATGTGCTGTACTCCCATTTTGCACCCTATGGTCTCGGTCCAGCAATTGAGGCGAAGAAACGCGGCATTCCGGTAATCATGACCTTCCACGGTCCGTGGAATGAAGAGATGAAGATCGAAGGCCGGGGCATCAAGCACCGGGTCAAAACGACACTCGCCAAATCCATCGAACGCAAAGCCTATAAGCTCGCAGATAAATTCATCGTGCTGAGCGAGACGTTCCGTGACATTCTGCATGAACTGCACGGGGTTCCGCTTCATAAAATCGTCATCATCCCCGGAGCAGCCAATGTGGAGCGATTCCATCCGCCGACCAATAAGCTGGCGATCCGCCGGGCGCTGAACCTGCCGGAGGGTGCTACTACGGTGCTTACCGTGCGCAGGCTGGTGAACCGGATGGGGCTGCTGCAGCTGCTGGATGCCTGGAAGCAGGTCTCGGCGCGCTTTCCGAACGCAATACTGCTGATCGGCGGCAAGGGGCCGCTGCGCGGAGAGCTGGAAGAGAAAATAGCTGACTATGGACTGAACAACAAGGTTCGTCTGCTTGGCTATATTCCCGATCAGGACCTGGCTGCCTATTACCAAGCTGCCGATATGTTCGTGGTGCCCTCGCAGGCGCTGGAGGGCTTCGGTCTGATCACCGTCGAGGCGCTGGCCACCGGACTACCGGTCATGGCGACCCCGATCGGCGGCAATCGGGAAATTCTGCAGGGCTTCCGGCCAGAGCTGCTGTTCAAGAGTCCGTCCAGTGAGCATATGGCGGAAGGCATCATCCACATGCTGGGGAATCGCAAGCTGCTCCCGAGCCGGGAGGAGTGCCGGGAACATGCGCTAGAGAAATACACGTGGGAGCATGTGGCGGATGAGGTTGAATCCATCTTCCAGCAAGCGATCGAAAAGGATGTGGCAGCAGGATGCTAAAAGTTGCTTACATCGACCATACCGCCAAGTGGAGCGGTGGTGAAGTCGCGCTGTTCAACATCCTTACGAATATCGGTGGACAGATTGAGCCGCTGGTGATTCTGGCGGAAGAAGGAACCTTGGCCGATCGGCTGCGGGAAAAGGGAATTGATGTGCGGATAATTCCGCTCGATGAGAGCATTCGTACAAGGGGCCGCAATGCAGTGAATCTGGGTGCTCCGGCCGCCGCGCTGGGTCTGTTGACTTATGGACGCAAGCTGGCACCGATCCTGAAGCAGGAGAAGGTGGACTGCGTGCATACCAATTCGCTGAAGTCGGCACTGTATGGAGCCATCGCCGCCAAGAAGGCGAAAATCCCGCTGATCTGGCATATCCGTGATCATATCGGTACTCCATATTTGAAGCCAGTGGTTGCCAAAGCCATCCGGTTGCTGTCACGTCTGCTCCCGAACGGCGTTATCGCGAACTCTCACTCCACCCTCAGCGCTTTGGAGTTGCCGAAATCGAAGAAGACGCTGGTGGTCTACTCGGCCTTTGCCAAAGCCATCGGCAGCGGGATCGGAATCGGTCGCAAGGATGTCAAGGATTTCAATGTTCTGCTGGTTGGTCGGCTGGCGCACTGGAAAGGTCAGCACATTGTGCTAGAAGCTGCGAAGGCGTTCAAACACGACGAGCGGGTGAAGTTCTGGCTGGCGGGCGATGCGCTGTTCGGTGAAGCGGAATATAAGAATGAGCTGATTACGACCATCGAGCGCGAGAAGCTGTCCAATGTGAGCCTGTTAGGTCATGTAGAGGATATTCAGGGCCTCATGGCCAAAGCGGATTTATTGATTCACACCTCGGTGACCCCTGAGCCATTCGGCCAAGTTATTGTCGAAGGCATGGCAGCAGGCCTGCCGGTAATTGCCTCCAATGAAGGCGGTCCGGTGGAGATCGTAGTTCCAGGTCAGACGGGGTTGTTAATTCAGCCCGGAGATCCGGTCGTTCTGGCCGAGGCCATTACCTGGATGCTGAATCATCCGGATGAAAGACGAGTGATGGCGGAACACGGCATGAAGCGTGTGAAGGAGCATTTTGTGATCGAGAACACGGTGAAGGATATTGTAGATTACTACAAAGGTCTAGTCGCAGGCACCTGACACCCCTGATCAATCTTCGGCTTTGACCGGAGCGAACCCATGAAGCTGACAATTTGATGATGAGCTGACTTTCTGATCATGATGCTCCATAAAACTTTGAGGATGATTCACATGAAAATTGCGATAGCGCACGATTACCTGATTCAGATGGGGGGAGCGGAACGCGTGGTGGAGGTGTTCCACCAGATGTATCCGCAAGCTCCGATATACACCACGGTTTTTAATGGAAGCCGTCTGACTGATAACCTCAAAGATGCCGACATCCGAGCTTCCTGGCTGCAGAAAATCCCGGGCGTGAAAAGCAATTTCAAAAATGTGCTGCCGCTGTATCCTATCGCTGTTCGCGATTTGGACTTCAGTGAATTCGATATCGTTGTAAGCTCCAGCAGTGCTTTTATGAAAAGCATTGAGGTGCCGAAGGCGACATTCCACCTGTGCTACTGCCACACGCCTATGCGGTTCGCCTGGGATTACGATACTTACATGGAACGGGAGTCCAATTCCAATCTGTTCAAGAAGCTGCTCAAGGTGTATATGGAACAGCTCAAGACCTGGGATCAGCGGACCTCCAAAAATGTAAATCAATTCGTCGCCAATTCCTCCGTTGTAAAGACACGGATTCAGAATTATTACCACCGCGAAGCGGATGTGATTTTTCCACCGATCAATACGTCCCGCTTCTCAAGCTCGGATGCTATCGGAGATTATTACCTGATCGTCTCCCGGCTGGTGTCCTATAAGCGAATTGATTTGGCAGTGGAAGCCTTCAACCGGAACGGACTGAAGCTGTATATTGTTGGCGACGGGCCGGACCGCAAGCGTCTGGAAGGCATGGCGAAGGACAATGTGTCCTTCCTGGGACGGCTCGCGGATGAAGAGGTTACCGGGCTGATGGCACAGTGCCGCGCGTTCGTTTTTCCTGGGGAAGAGGATTTCGGGATTACGCCGCTGGAGGCGAATGCTGCGGGAAGACCAGTTATTGCCTATCAGGCTGGAGGAGCGCTGGATACGATTGTTCCTTATGTCAACGGCGTTTTCTTCCGCCATCAAGAGGTCGAGGATCTGCTGGAAGCCATAGGCGAGGTGGAGGACCATGCCTGGAACATCGACGGGATTATCGGTCATGCCCAGAAATTCGATGAGCAGGCGTTTATGACCCGGTTCAAGCAGTATGTGGAACAGGCATATGTCAATTTTCTAAAAGGAGGATGATTGTATGAAGCTGGCAGTAATCGGCACCGGTTATGTAGGCCTCGTGTCTGGCGTTTGCTTTGCACTCAATGGAAATCAAGTCATCTGCGTGGATAAGGATGCGGAGAAAATAGGCAAGCTGAACCAACTGGAATCCCCGATCTACGAGCCGGGCATCGAAGCGCTGATCGAGATGAACACGCAGGAGGGCAGACTGTCCTTCTCCGCAGATCTCCGGGATTCGGTGCGCCGCTCCGATATTGTCATCCTTGCTGTAGGAACACCTTCCTTGCCAGGAGGGGAAGCCGACCTTCGTTATATCGAAGGGGCCGCCGCAGAGATTGGTCAGGCGATGGAAGGCTATAAAATCATCATGACCAAATCGACTGTACCGGTGGGAACGAACGAGAAAATCCGTCAGATCATCTCTACGCATACGCGGCATCCGTTCGATGTTGTGTCTGCGCCTGAATTTCTGCGCGAGGGCTCGGCGATCCAGGATACCCTGCACCCGGACCGGATCATTATCGGCCTGGATAATGCTGCGCTGGAGCCGCTTATGCGCGAGCTGCACCAAGGCTTTACGGATAACATTTTCGTGACGGATATCCGTAGTGCGGAAATGATCAAATATGCATCCAACGCTTTTCTGGCAACGAAAATCTCCTTTATTAATGAGATCGCTAATATTTGCGAAAAAGTGGGCGCCGACGTCACTGAAGTCGCGCAAGGCATGGGTATGGACCGCAGAATCGGCTCTTCCTTCCTGCAAGCTGGTATCGGCTATGGTGGTTCCTGCTTCCCTAAGGATACCAATGCCTTGATCCAAATCGCCGGCAACGTTGATTATGAATTCAAGCTGCTGGAATCCGTTGTCGAAGTCAACAAAGGGCAGCGGTTCATGATCATCTCTAAGCTGCATGAATCGCTTGGTAGCCTGCGTGGGGCTGTCATCGGCGTGTGGGGGCTGGCCTTTAAGCCTAACACCGATGACGTCCGCGAGGCTCCGGCGCGAGAGATCGTGGAAGCACTGGTAGCCGAGGGGGCTACCGTGAAGCTGTATGATCCGATTGCCGCCGACAACTTCCGGCAGCAGTACGATCATCCGCAGCTCCGCTGGTGCGGACTGCCGGAGGAAGTAGCGACAGGTAGCGATGCAATCTGCCTCCTGACAGACTGGAGTGTGTTCAAGGATATCGATCTGCATCGACTGGCGGAAAGCATGCGCCGCCAGGTCCTGATCGATGGCCGCAATGTCTACTCCAAGGAGCAAATCGAAGGTACCGGCCTGGAGTACCACTCCGTAGGCCGTCCCCAGATGGGCGGCTTGAGCGGCTACTCGCCAAGCGTCGCTGGCGCGGTATAAGCTAAGGAGCTACGCCAGCTTGGCCGGTTTGGTAAGGCAGGGGGCTGCGCTAGCTATGCTAAAGTGGCGAGACTGTGTGACTGCACTAGCTAGGCTAGTGCAGTCCTAGAGTCGATGAGGCTGACGCATAGGGCGGAACTCTAGTATGCGCTCATATCGGCGGATGCAGGGTAAACACTGGTGAGGGCTCGTATTAGCTGATGCACAGGAGACCCGCTAGAGGCAGTTCGTTATTAGCTGATGTACAGGAGACCCGCTAGAGGCAGTTCGTGATTAGCTGATGTACAGGAGAACCGCTAGTGAGAGCTCATACTTATCATTCCCGAAGTGCAATTAAAGGCATTTTTGTACTCTAAATATTCTGTAGCTAAGAGTTAGAAGTAATTAAAGGCAATTTTGTACCTTAAATATTCCGAAATAGCCCTTTTGGAGTGATTTTTTAAAAAATAAGGTACAAAAATGCTCTTAATTCCCTTATTTGCCTATTTTAGAGGAATACAAGATACAAAAATGCACTTAATTGAAGGAACCTTTCTTCACAGTAAAAAAGACGGAGGAAGGGAGGGGGCAGGCAGAGTTGTGCTCTAAAGTCCTAACTTCACCAAAACCACGCCTGCTCTTCTGTTTGAATTTTAATAGCGAAAAACTATGTTTGAATGGACCTAGCCAGAACGACTAAATGACACTTTGTCCGAATAACGCTAGTAGGTACGACCGAATGACACTTTATCCAATTAGCACTAGCAAGTATGACCAAACGACACTTTATCCGATTAGCACTAGCAAGTACGTCCAAATCATCACTATCTATTAATTTTACCCGCCAATATGTTTATCCTAACACTCCTTGTGAACTTCCCCTGTTTATTCGCTTATGGAATACAGGTGACAGGAAGGGAGGATTAGACCGATCTTGGCGTTGAGAGATTCATCATGCAGGCTCGCTTTAAGTGATTGATGTGCTGGAGTCTGTTTTACCGGGATTACTTTATAGAAGCCCAATTGGCCTTCTATATCGCATATATAGCAAGCAAGGGATGGCTACGTTTTACCATATGAATGAGGAGGGTTCACTTATGAAACTGGTACTTTTATCAGGCGGCTCAGGGAAGAGGCTCTGGCCATTGTCCAATGATTCACGTTCGAAGCAATTTCTGAAGGTACTGGAAAGCCCGCAAGGTGAGCCGGAATCGATGGTGCAGCGGGTGTGGAGGCAGCTCGAAGAGACTGGACTCGCAGATTCGTCTTATCTGGCTACAGGCCGTGGACAGGTAGAAATGATTCAGAGCCAATTGGGAGGCCATGTGCCGATTATCGTTGAGCCGGAGCGCCGCGATACCTTCCCGGCTATTGCGCTGACAGCAGCCTATTTATATACCGTGGCTGGCGTGTCGCCTGCCGAGACGGTGGCTATTTTGCCAGTGGACCCTTATGTTGAGGCTGCTTTCTTTGAAACGGTAGCCCAGCTTGAACATACGATGGAGGAGAGCGGCGCTAATCTGGCGCTGATGGGTGTGGTGCCTGAGCATGCTTCGGAGAAATACGGATATATCATCCCGACCTCCGATGAGCCTGCGGCGAGCGGCTTTATGCAGGTAAGCCATTTTCAGGAGAAGCCGGATCGCGTGCAGGCGGAGAAGCTGATCAGTCGCAATGCGCTGTGGAACTGTGGTGTGTTTGCTTTCCGTCTTGGCTATTTGCTGGATATTTTGCAGCGTAAAGGGCTGCCTCTCAACTATGAGGAACTGCAGAAGCAGTATAAACTGCTGTCCTCCATCAGTTTTGACTACGAAGTGGTAGAGAAGGAAGAACGGATTGTTGTGCAGCCGTATGATGGATTCTGGAAGGACCTGGGCACGTGGAATACATTGACGGAAGAGATGAGCAGCAATCATGTCGGCAAAGGGGTTGTTACGGCTGATTCCGAAGGCACCTGCCTCGTGAATGAACTGGATATTCCGATTACGGTCATTGGTGCAAAAGATCTAATTATCGCTGCCAGTCCCGACGGAATTCTCGTAACCCATAAAGCGGAAAGCCCACGGATCAAAGAAGTGCTGAAGTCGTTTGATCAGCGCCCAATGTACGAGGAACGTCGCTGGGGTCATTATCGTGTCATTGACTATGTGAAATATGAAGAAGGCAATGAGGTGCTGACGAAACGGATTTGCATCTCACAAGGGAAGAATATCAGCTATCAGTTGCACCGCAAGCGCAGTGAGGTCTGGACCATTATCAGCGGGGAAGCCAGCATTGTTTTGAATGAGAAAATGTATAACGTAAAGGCGGGCGATGTGGTTCGCATTCCGGAAGGCACCAAGCATGCCATTCTGGCTTTAACGGACGTGGAGTTTATTGAAGTGCAGACAGGCTCTGAACTGGTAGAGGAAGATAATATCCGTATCACCCTGAATTGGGATGATATTGAGCTGCATCAGTTTATTTCCTAGGACCGGATTCGAGCGTAGGGGAATTTAGTAGAACAAACTATCTATTTAACCAAATGCGAAGCTTTTAAAACAGGTATAAAGACTCAAAAATGATATTTTTTTCATAAATGCACTAAAAAATAATTAAATAGCGTCGATATTTACGGTAAGAGGGATAGATCCTTCAATAACGAAAACGGCAAACCTATCGAAAGATAGGGACGCAAAGCTATAGGGCCTTTCGCAAGAATGGCAGCCTGGCTACCGAAAGGGAGATGTATGTTGAAAGCTTACCGTAAGTATCGTTTGTTGCGCGCACTCCTGTCCGTTGCTCTGTTTCTGACGACCCTTCCACTGAGCGTGGGAATCGTTCCGTCTATGGCAGGAGCTGCAGGCTCCGGTACTCCGGTGAATCCCGCTGCCTCGCCCGAAGCTGTAAAATTACTTAACTACATGTACTCTTTATCCGGTAAAGGAATTATTGCAGGGCAGCATGACTACCTGGAGAGTCCCGATGAGTTCAATCTCAAGCTGCAAGATACCAGCGGTAAATATGCCGCACTGCACGGTTACGAGATGGGCGCTATCAGCGGGCAGAATGAGAGCCAGGTTGCCTGGTATCGTCAGAATGTAGTGAACAGCGCCATCAGTTGGAGCAAAAGCGGCGGAGTAGTCGCCATGACCTTCCATCAGAGCCTACCGGGAACCAGCTATGATTGGTCCAATGTCTCCAGAAGTCTCAGCCAAGCGGAATTCAATAAGTACGTTACACCAGGGACGGTACAGTACAACAACCTGATTGCCGAACTGGATAAAGTGGCGATACCTTTGAAAAGCTTACGTGATGCAGGGGTACCTGTATTATGGCGGCCGTACCATGAAATGAATGGAGATTGGTTCTGGTGGGGAAAGAAAAATAATTTCGCTGCACTTTGGAATATTATGTATGACCGTTTTGTTAACGTTCATAAATTGAATAATCTGCTGTGGGTATGGAGTCCGAATGCCCCGAATGCCTGGGCGGATCCGTATGCTCTGACCTATCCGGGTGCGGATAAAGTAGACATTCTCGCTGCAGATATATATGAGAACGATTATAAACAAAGCCATTACGACAGTCTGCTGGCGCTGGCGGCCGGGAAGCCGATCGGTATCGGAGAGAACGGGGAAATGCCAGACGTAGCCAAGCTGAGAGAGACCCAGAGCAAATGGACCTTTATGATGACCTGGGGAAAAATGCTATACGATAATAACCACACTGATGATATTAAAGGTTTTATGAACAACAGCTACACGGTAACCAGAGACAAATTTGCGGCTGGAGCGGTACCGGCACCTACGCCACCACCGGCTCCTCCAGTACCCGCTGTTACGCCATCAAACACACCGAAACCTCCTGCTGCACCAACAGGGAATACTGGAACAGGGGGAAAGCATACGATGGCGAATGGGTTAACGGGGGAATACTTCAACAATATGCAGCTTTCCGGTACGGCGGTTCTTACCCGGAATGATGCAGCGATTGATTATAACTGGAGGCAGGGTTCACCGGATGTAGCCTTGCTGGGTGTTGATAATTTCTCTATCCGTTGGACGGGGAAAATCAAACCGCTGTATAGCGAGAATTATCAGATCTACACTGAATCCGATGATGGCATTCGGGTGTGGATCAACGGGCTGCCGATCATTGACAGCTGGAATAATCAAAGCGGGACTGAGCATCAGGGGAGCATCGCCCTGAATGCCGGGGAGCTGTATGATATCAAAGTGGAGTATTACGAGAATCTGGGTGATGCCCGAGTGCGCCTGATGTGGGCAAGCCCTAGTCAGGTGAAGGAAGCCGTTCCGACCAGCGCATTGTTCGCGAGCGTGGACGGAACTGAGAACTACGTTATCTAGTCCTTACGCATTTAACGGATCACAGCAATGAGATTCTTTTCAGCCGATCGGTAGCCCTGCTCTTTGGCAGGGCTACTGAACTATAGGCTCCCGGGATAAGAAGACAATTGTCCTTGACGGAGATCAGCTTGGTTCTACCGGACCGGGAGCCTGACTACTGAAAGGAAGATGACACATGAAGCCATCCTGTAATTATCGGCTGCTTACGACCTTGTTTCCGGTTCTTCTACTACTGTCTCTCCTGCTCTCCTGGGATAATCCCAAGGACAAAGCGGCAATAGACCCGGTTAATCCTTCGGCTTCGCCAGAGGCCTCCCGATTGCTGCAATATTTGACGGAGCTTAGCGGACAGGGAATCATCTCTGGGCAACATGATTATCTGGAAAACCCAGATGAATTCAATAATAAACTGAAGTCGGCCAGTGGAAAATATGCTTTGCTGCATGGCTATGAATTAGGAGCTCTAAACCATCAGTCACCGAAGACGATTGCTAAGCAGCGTCAGGCTGTAGTGGACAGCGCCATCAAGTGGTATGAAGGGGGCGGCATTGTCGCTATGACCTTTCATCAGAACCTGCCGGGAACTTCCCCGATATGGTCTAATGTTTCCATGAAGCTAAGCCAAGAGCAGTTCAACGCCTACGTTACCCCGGGTACTTCTCAATACAACAGCCTGATTGCAGAGCTAGACGATATTGCTGTGTATCTGGGGAAATTGAGGGATGCCGGGGTACCCGTTCTTTGGCGGCCTTATCACGAAATGAATGGAGACTGGTTCTGGTGGGGGGACAAAAGCAATTTTGCCGCGCTATGGAATCTGGTTTACGACCGCTTTACCCATATCCACAAGCTGGATAATCTATTGTGGGTATGGAATCCGAACGCGCCGGGTCCAACTGCTGGCCCTTACAGCGAGTATTATCCAGGCAGCGACACCGTCGATGTGCTTGCGGCCGATATTTATAATAATGACTATAAGCAAGCCTACTACGATGGTCTGCTAGAGCTTGCTGGAAGCAAGCCGATCGGCATCGGTGAAAGCGGCGAGCTGCCGGACCCTGAGGTTCTAGCCAAGACCCAAAGCCGCTGGGTATATATGATGACCTGGGGCAAAATGCTGACTGGAAACAACAGTGCCCAGCAGATTCAAAGCTTTATGGGTAGTCCGTATACGGTATCAAGAGGTGACTATATACGTACGGTAGGCGTTGCCTCAGTGTCCGAGGCGATCACTGCGACAAACGGTCTGACTGGAGAGTACTTTAACAACGCAGAGTTGATGGGAAAACCGGCGCTTATCCGTCATGACAGTCTGATTGATTTTAATTGGCATGGGGGCTCTCCGGCGGCAGGTATTGGCGTCGATACCTTTTCTGTGCGCTGGAAAGGGAAAATCAAACCACCATCCAGTGGAGACTACACCTTCTCGGTGTCCGCAGACGATGGAGTCAGACTTTGGGTTGGCGGCAAGCTGATCATAGACAGCTGGGAGAACCGGAGTGGAATGGATCGGACCGGCAGCATGAAGCTGCGAAAAGATACTTTATATGATATTAAGGTGGAGTATTATGAGAATCGCGGAGATGCCAGCATCTCTCTGAAGTGGGCGGGACCGCACCTGAAAGAAGCCGTTGTACCGCAGAATGCATTGTTCTTACCATAATGGAAGCAGAGCTTTCAGGGCAAATCACCTTAAGAAAGCGAGGACAAGGGAATGAGCATAATAAGATCAGCCCGCAAACCTTTACTTGCCACACTAAAATTTACTGCCTTGACAGTCTTGTTTCTATTGTCTGTCTCTGTATTTGGAAAGGACGGTACACGCAGCGGTGAAGTGGAGGTAGATATGTCGAAGCTTACCGCAGCCAATGATACGGGTCCTGTTATTCCCCACGGTACCTTAATCTGGAGATTTGGCCAGCATGACGGTTCAGCACGTGAATTTGCCGTCAGCGGTTCATCCGATGCCCAAAAGGTGTTTCAAGTGGCTTCTCCCGTAGTGAAGTCAACGTTGCTTAAAAGCATCCCTTCCGGTCTGGACGGGACGACAGAGCCTGAACTTAGCATTAACTACCAACTGGACAAGATCCCGGTGAACGGGGTCTTGTTTCGCGTCAGTATCCTGGATGCCTATAAATCTGTACCGCAGATGAGTGTGTTTTCCAATCGGGAGTTATCGGGTATTATCCAGATTGCCGGTGTCGCGGGAGCGGAAGATCAATACAATTTTCGCAAAACCTATGAACTGTACATCCCGAAGGAGCAGCTGCAGGTCGGGAGCAATGAGCTGAAGCTTCAGGTGACCCGAGGACTGTATTCTTCCAGTGCCGAGGATAAGTTCAACTGGTGGACTTGGGATGATCTTAGTCTGGAGTCGCTAAACGAGCCGATCAAAGAACCGATTCACGGCAGCTATACCCTTACCGGAACGATGGTGAACAATAAGCATTTTTATTTTGACGAGGGTGCAGTTGCGCATCTGCCTTATGTTATGAAGTGGCTCGGGGTGGCCTACAGCGGCAATATTATGCGTGCCAGCTGCGCCAGCGACGTTGGTCGGTCCTGCTCCAACATGGAAGAGTACTACAAGGTGCTCAAGGATTATAACATGCAGGCAGTTGCCCTCTATTTATACACCGGCGACATCAAGCTGAAGGACGATGGTTCCCTATCTGATGAGGCGGCCAAGAAATTGACGGATTATTTCCGCAAGTATAGCCCGTATTTTCAATACTATGAAGTCGACAACGAGCCGGGGCTGTTCAACCGTTCCAAGGCTGTTAACCTGGCTGTCGCCCATTGGCTGAATACCAAGGGGAAAGAGATTGCGCCGTATCTGAAGACGGTAGCCCCAGGCTGGGCCTATTGGCCGGAGTACCAGCAGAATTCCTGCGGTAATCAGAAGGGGGGCGTACGTGAGTGCGGAGACCCGGATGGGTGGGAGCGTGATCCCGAGCAGCGGCTGGAGCTGGAACAAGTAACGGATCTGACGAATGGACATTCTTATGGAGATTCTTATATTTTCAGCAACGGCGGCAGCTTTACGGAAAATTTGAAAACCTTTGGTGGGGCTGCAGACGGTCTGGCCAAAAAAATGCTGACCACCGAATTTGGCACCTCGGATAGTCATGTGGATGCCTACCAGTATGGTGCAACCGAGCGGACGGCTGCCGTATTCGACCGGATTATGCGGGCGCATATCGGTTATGCGGATATGTTCATCCAGCATGCTGCGTTTTTCAAGGATTTCAGCCTGTTCAAATACGGATTTAATCTTGAGGAGCATGACCCCGCCAAGACGGAGATTTATTATACGAAAAATAATGAGGATTCCCGGGTCAGCATCATGCGTCGCCTGAGTCTGGCCTATGCCACCCATGGGGCTCCATTGACCTATGAAGTTACGAATAAAGCAGCTCTGGCTGACAAGCTTGTCTATGTCCGTGCCGTGGATACTTCCACACTGGACCCGCTTGCCGGCAGCGGAGCGACCTCGAACAAGGTGCTGGTGAACCTGGTGAATTTCGAGAACACGGTGCAGACGGTGTCCGTGAATGTAACCATGCCGAAGGCGGAGGTCTATGAGGGAGAGCGGTTCGGCAACGGAAATACCTATGAAGAAGCACGTAGTTATGTAACGGGGAAACAAGCTTCTCCAGTGCTGTCCTTCAAGGAGACACTGGCGCCTGGGGAGGGTGTGCAATATATTTTACAGCCCTCAGCCGAGGTGAAAATGTCAGCGCCACAGAAACTGAAGGCTGCTGCGCTCAAAGGCCCGGCCGTTCAGCTGAACTGGCTGGAAGCGCCGGGTGCAAGCTATGAAGTGCTGCGGGGCGAAGGCTCTGGTGGTGCGCTTCAGGTCATCGCTTCCGGTGTTCAGAGCACACAGTATAAGGATGTTAAATTACGTGAGGGTACCCTCTATACCTATAGGGTACGTGCCACCGGCTCCACGGTAATGTCGGAACCCGTACAGATCACAGCTACCGGATTGGTGCCGCTGGATCGTAGTGGATGGCAGGCCTCCTCCAACGCAAGTGGCGAGACTTCTAATCCACGCAGCGCTTTTGACGGCGATCGCCGAACCCGCTGGGACACCGGCAAACATCAAGTCTCGGGTGAGTATTATCAGGTGGATCTGGGCGAGGCTCACAGGATTGAGAGGATGGATCTTGACAACACCTTGTCTGCCTATGATTACCCTAGAGGTTATGAAATCTATGTCTCGGAAGATGGGGTGGGCTGGAGCAGGATTGCTTCGGGGAAAGGCAGAACGGAAGCAACCACTATTACTTTTGCTCCGACCCGGGCGCGCTATGTGAAGATTTTGCAGACAGGGAGCGGCGGCAATTACTGGTCGATTCACGAGCTGCAGATTTATTCGAGAGATTAAAGCAACGTGAAATTATTCTATATAGTACGAACTTAAAAGTCTAACATCCTGGATAGGGGAAACTCTTGATATACAAGGGTGTAACTTGAGGGATTACGTTCGAGAATAAGTGGGGCTTTATTAACAGGGAAATATACCTTTAATTATTTTATTTAACCTTATTTGTAATAAACAAAGAGAATTTCTCCCGTTAAAAAGCCTCTTTTCTCCGTCATTGCATAGATAAAAGGTATTTAACGGGAGTTTTTTAGACTGTCGAGAAACACCATTCTCTACGATTGTTGGCGAGAAATAGCCTTATAAATCAGGCTCAAATTCATCATCAGTGCTTGCCAAAACCACTGCTTCAGAAGGTTGAAACTTATGCATGGGGGCTAACGGACCCTATCGTCGTTATTTGCACATCAAGCAGCTTCTGGAACATGTAACGGACTCAGGTGCCGCTATTTCCTTCCAAACCGTGGATTTTACACAGGATTTCTGCTCATAACGTCTATGGAGTCCGTTATTTTTTGGAATGGTCAGGTGTTAGGAAATAGCGTCTCTAGGGTCCGTTACCAGATGGAACAAGAAGCAAGTCCTGATTTCGAGATAGGTTCATTAATCAAGGGTTTAATTATGGATTTTCTCAAAACAACTACTTTCTCAACAGTCTGAGTTTTTCCAGTTGTTCTTAAAAAAGAAGAGGATTTAATCAATATAACAGGAATCATTCCCGCTATTCCCATGCCCTATGGAGTAAAGCGGTCTTGTCGGTGTAATTGCCACCTGAAGGAATGGAATTCTTGTAAATCAAGGGCTCATTTTATATCTTAGGATAACAGAGCGTGTTATTTAGATGCCGATGTCTATTTCCGAAATGACATTGTGTTTTTAAATGCGTTTTATATATTATTAAAAAGCCTCCACCCGTAGATTAAGCGGGTCGGAGGCTTATTCATTTCTCACCGTGCTGCATTTAGCACGGTGGAATGATTGAAGGGACAATGGGGTCGGCGACCCTTGTCCCGGATTAAATAAAGTTCAGCCCGGCCATGTAAGGCAGGGGCAGCGTAGCGTCCCCTTCCGGAGTTCCGGCCGGGGCAAGCGGGCTGGCGGGATCGAAGAGCAGCGAGATCAGCTCACGGTCATCTGTTGCGGCGGAGAGGTCAATGTTCCGGCTTGTCCGGAACGCCTCGGTCTGCCGCAGCAAGGCCTCACGGTCAGCGATGCAGACCGTGCCGCTGTTCGCGCCGCTCGTCATGGCGGCGCGGGCATCGCGCAGCAGCGACAGCAGGCTGCGCTCCTGCCATGGCACCGGCACCTGCAACGTGCTGGTGCCGGTGCAGAGGGCGGCCTTGGCCAGTAGCGCAGCTACCGCTTCCGGCCGCCCGGCCCATTCCAGCGCCGTCCCCTGGTTCGGCGCGTCACTCTCTGCCGCCGGCCGCCCAGCTCCGGCGCCATCGCCCGCCGCTGGCTGCCCAGCCCCGGCGTCATCGCCCGCCGCTGGCTGCCCAGCCCCGGCGTCATCGCCCGCCGCCGGCCGCCCGGCTCCGGCGTCATCGCCCGCCGCTGGCTGCACCGCAACGGCGGCGAAGCCCTCAATGCTGCCGTCACGTTCCGCGACGAGGGTGCGCTGGGGCAAGCCCAGCACCCCCGCGTACGCCGCGGCCCCCAGCAGCAGACCCAGCTCGGCCGGACTGTGGACATGTCCGGCCTGCCGGGACAGGAGCAGCCGGTTGACCGCGAGCAGGTCGCCCGGCTGCATCGGCCGCAGACTCCAAGCGTCTCCAGCCGCAGCGGCAAGGGCCTGTGCCGAGTTCTGGGTCAACTCGGCATGCACGGCTGCGCCGAAGGGTACGCAGCCTGCCCGTTCATACAGCGAGCGGTCGCCGGACACGAAGATCAACGACGCTCCCGCTCTGGCCGCATGGGCCTGGCACAGCTTGAGTAGCTGTCCGGCCAAGCCGACTCCCCGATAAGCCGGGGCAGTGCACACCGCCCCGATGGAGAAGA
Source organism: Paenibacillus sp. GCM10012306 (assembly GCF_042649265.1). NCBI lineage: Bacteria > Bacillati > Bacillota > Bacilli > Caryophanales > Paenibacillaceae > Paenibacillus > Paenibacillus sp. GCM10012306. The sequence continues at coordinate 43,860 of NZ_JBHRYW010000009.1, forward strand.
CCTCCAGCAGGATTTCCTCGGTCTGAATGACAGAGGGGACAAGTCCCATAAACGCCGCCAGTGTCCCGTCACTGGTAAAAGCACCATAAGAATGGCTGGTTCCCGGCTGGAAAATCGCCGGGAAGAGCTGCTTCATGGAGAGGTCACCTTCATTTCGAAAAATGTCGTCTGCCAGTGCAGCGGCTTGATCCAGCTCGTTATTTCTGATTAATCTTAGTTGCATTTATAGTTTGCCCCCCGGTATGAAATGAAGTAGTCGGAACAATTTTAATAATTAAAGTATAAGGACAGTGAGATTTAATATCCAGTCTTGTCCATACTACCAAGTGTCTTAGGTAGACGGGAATTCGGGTAATAATGGAAGGATACGGCCGCAGCCGTGCGGCGTTACCCCGATATAGAAAGGGTGTGAAGATCACGATGAGTCATCTGGCGGATCAAGTTATTATGTTACTGGCAGCGCTGCTGCTGGTTGGGGTGCTGTCTACCAAGTTCTCCTCCCGCTTCGGCATGCCAGCGCTGGTGCTTTTTATTGCCGCTGGAATGGTCCTGAGCCATTTCATTTATTTCAACAATGCGTCACTGACGCAGGTGGCCGGTATTTTTGCCTTGGTTGTCATACTGTTCGAGGGCGGCATGCAGACGAATCTGAAGGATATTCGGCCAGTGATCTGGCCGGCCCTGTCGTTATCCACAATTGGGGTGTTGGTGACTACCGGTGTAGTCGGCGTATTTGCCAGATTTGTCCTTGATGTTCCCTGGCCGGAAAGCCTGCTGTTCGGAGCCATTGTAGGTTCCACGGATGCAGCCGCTGTTTTTTCCGTACTTGGCGGCAAAAATATCGACAAACGTCTAACCTCTACGCTGGAAGCAGAATCAGGCAGCAATGATCCCATGGCCGTATTCCTGACGGTCACACTGATTGATTGGATTCAGCATCCGAGTGGGGCGTGGTGGAGCCTGATCTTCTCTTTTATATGGGAAATGGGGCTGGGTCTGCTGCTAGGGATTCTGCTCGGTAGGCTGGCCATCTATCTCATCAATGTGATTAACCTGGACTCCTCCGGGCTCTATCCGGTGCTGGCCATCGGCTTCGCTGTACTTACGTATGGAGTCGCGGCATTGACGCATAGCAGTGGTCTGCTGGCTGTTTATGTCATGGGTCTCACCTTGGGCAACTCCGAGCTGGTGTATCACCGGACCATTATGAATTTCAATCACGGGTTTGCCTGGATGATGCAGATCGCCATGTTTATTCTGCTGGGGTTGCTCGTATTCCCGCAGGATTTGTCGGCTATCGCCTGGCAGGGTCTCCTGCTGTCCGTCATTCTGATGCTTGTTGCCCGGCCCATCGGGGTATTCCTTAGCCTGATGTTCGCCAAGTTCTCCTTGCGGGAGAAGACGCTGATCTCCTGGGCGGGTCTTCGCGGGGCTGTCCCCATTGTGCTCGCTACCTATCCGCTGCTGGCTGGCCTTGACCATGGCCGTCAGTTTTTCAATGTCGTCTTTTTCGTTGTGCTGACCTCAGCGGTCATCCAGGGGACAACGATTTCTCCGCTGGCCTCACGGTTAAAGCTGATCGGACAGGACGATAACACACAGCCGTCGCTTATGGAACTGGTGGCCTTAGGAAGAACGGATTGCGAGTTCAATCATATTGGGATCAACCCGCTGATGCCGATTGCCGGCAAGCAGATCGCCGATATGGGGCTACCGGAGGATATTCTGTTTACGGCGATTATCCGTGACAAGAACATCGTGACTCCACATGGCAGCACGACGATCCAACCTGGAGATACGGTGTATGTGCTGAGTCCGAAGGCCAAGCGGGAGGAGATGCGGGCCCTTTTCCGGTGTGGTCCAAGAAGGGCGGCAGGGGAGCGTACGGTATAGACTGAACAAAATTGTAATATAAGGGGAACGGAATAAAGATCAAGTTTGGAACTGAAGGAGCGATAGTGACCGCAAAAAAGCAGTTCACAGGCAGGACCGTATCGGAAGCGTAAGCCCTCCGGATTTATCTGTGAATAAGCGATACAAGTTAAAGAAATCTGGAGACAATAGCTTCCGAAAGTCTAAACCTTCTCCAGAGTGACAACCTTACTAAGTAGCTTTCTCCCAGTTTACTTTGAAAATGGAAGAATTTTTCTTTAGTGTGACGCAAATAATATGCGTTGGACAGGTAGTTATGCTACGTTTGGTCTGATTGGGAGAATAGATTGCAAAAGTGTTAAAGATGTGTTAAATTAAATATAGATTTAGAACGAGTCTAAATATAATAAATGATTTTGGGAGGTTTTATTAATGAGTACACAATTGAAGAATCAAACGGAACTGCAAGCTGCGTTGAACCGTCAGACCGCCAACTGGACATTGCTCGGAGTGAAGCTGCATCATTATCATTGGTATGTGAGCGGACCACAGTTTTTTACCCTGCATGAGAAATTTGAGGAATTCTACAATGAAGCTGGCGGATATGTGGATGAATTGGCGGAACGCTTGTTGTCCATTGGTGGACAACCTGCCTCGACGATGAAGCAATACCTGGCCCTCTCCGGATTGAAAGAAGCACGTGGCGGCGAGAGTGCTCATGATATGGTAGCTGGGCTAGTCAAGGACTTTACTTCCATCGCCGAAGAGACCAAGGAAGCGATTAGCGCTGCGGAAGAACTTGGTGACCAGCCTACAGCGGACCTGCTGATTGGCATCAGAAGCAGTGTAGAGAAGCATGTCTGGATGCTGAACGCTTATCTTGGTTAAGCCTGCTAATGCTGTAATCCTATATTAACAAGTAAGCGCCCTGCGCAGGTTCATGCGCATGGGCGCCTTTTTGCTGCGTCCAGGTGAATAATATAATTGTCGATGACTACTACAATAAAGTTATAGAAGTTAATTTATTGGTAATAAACCTAATCTGGACAGGGCTTTGAGAGCCGTCGCAGTGTATTTGGTTCAGCCTATTAATGAACAGGCCCTTCATTTGTGTTACGATACCTTCATAAGTACGCAAACATACGATAAACATATTTTACTAGATGGGGTTAGCCTATTGAGTCGTACAAAATATATATGGTTTATAGTGATTGTTGTTGCGGTGTTTATTGGGCTGACAGCCCTGTCTTATCTCCAATCCACAGGTCAGCCCAAGGCCCGACAGGGCGTACTGGATTTGCGCTCAGGAAAAAGTATGAACAGTGGGAGCACCGCTCTGCTGGGGGAGTGGATGTTCTACCCTGAACAACTCCTAACCGGAGCGGAGGAAGAGACGAGTGGCTCCACAATGCGTTTCATTCAGGTGCCTGGCAACTGGAGAAATGCCATCGAACCTATTTTTCACAAGAACGCATTAGGATATGGAACATATCGCCTGCAGGTCCTACTGAAAGAGGAAGCGAATGAGATTGGCTTTCGGGTTCCACTTATTCGCACATCTCACCGTTTGTTCATAGATGGACGGGAGGTTGGCTCACAGGGCAGTGTATCTGCAGATAGCAAAGACTACAGGCCCGGAGTCAAACCATACATATCACGTACTGAATATAAGGGTGGCATTCTTGATTTGTATGTACAGGTGGCTAACTATGATTTTGCATCCAGTGGGGGAATTGTTCTACCCATTCAGATCGGGACGGTGGATTCCCTGTACAAGGGGGGGCAGCGTGACGCCGCTTTGGAATTTGGCATAGTTGTTATCTTTGGTTTTCTAAGTTTTTTCTTTGGGTTTATGCACTTTCAAGCCCCGAAGAATGGTTGGATCTATATTTCTCTGTTTTTCCTAAGCCTGATTTTCCCTGCCTTGTTCCAAGGGACAAGATGGATATTTACGATTTGGCCAGCAATTTCATTCCGCCTGATTGTGATCCTTTATTGGCTGTCTATGCTTAGCGTCACCTTTTGGATGTTTATGTTCGTGTGCAGGCAGGAGACTATGCGGACATGTAAGTGGGTTAAGCGTGGAATCATTGTTTTTAATATCATCCTTATTGGCCTCATGCTGGGCTCTCCGTTATCTATATTAACCCGGTTTACTCCGGTGTTAATTTTGGAGGGGACAGCTGTGTTTGGATATGTGCTCATTGTTCTTTTGCGCGCGATGAAGCATGGAGACCGATATAGTATTTATCAATTTTTATCGTTTTTTCTATTTGCTGCGCATTGTTTTTCTAACATGCTGATGCAGGTTGGACTTAATCATATGGGCCTCTGGTATTTCCTGCAGGTTCTCCTGTTCACGAGCTTTTTCGTACTGATGTTTATGCATCAATTTTTGGTAGCTTATCACAAGCTGAAAATGCTGACCTCTGAGATCAAACGGATGGAACGGATAAAGAATGAATTCACTGCGAGCGTATCGGAACAGATGAAGATACCGTTAAATGCGGTCATTAGTATCACAGACGCCAGATTGCATTCGGATGAGGGACTGACCCCAGAACAACGGGCAGATTTGCAGCTCGTGACATCAGTAGGGTGGACGATGCGGCGGCTGGTTGATGATCTGCTGGATTTCTCTCGCCTGCAGGAGCAGGAGATCAGACTACATCTTCGTCCAGTGGATTTGTACGCAGTTATGGATGAGGTTATTGAGCGTACCCGCTATATGATCTATAACGATTCGATTATGATGACCAATCGTATTGAGAAGACGATGTCTCCGATGATTGCGGATGAGCAGCGGCTGTATCAGATTTTGACGGGATTTCTTCAGCAGGGAATCAAGCTTATGATGGAGGGCGCCATTACCGTTGATGGGATTTCCTACGAGGATTTTACTGAAATTCGCATTCAACTGTATGGCAAAGGCATCACCACTGTACAGCAATCCTTGGTCAGGGAGATATGGAGCCAGGTGGCGGATTCCAAATTCATGCAGAGCAATGACGGACTCGGTCTGTTCCTGATCAAAAGACTCGTTGATTTGCATCAGGGGACGTCAAGGGTTGTTACGGAATTTGAACGAGAAATCTCGTTTATTGTCACGTTTCCGTCGGTGGGGAGGCATGAAGTTGATACGTTAGTCTCAGGGTTGCCTAAGCTTCATTCTAAGAACGACATCGTTTTGATGGATAGCCCCTGGGCTGTACATAAGCAGAATCGGGATAGCGATATGGATTTCTCTGAAGGCAACATTCTTGTGATCGATGATGATGTGCTGAATTTGAGAATTGTTCAGGCTATCCTTGCTCAGGATCAGCATGAGATTACCGTAATCAGAACACCCGAGCAGTTGAGGGATCGAATCCACGAGTTATCCAAGATAGATCTCGTGATCGTGAACCGCACATTGCCAGGCACCTCGGGGGCAAGGATATGCCGCGCCATTCGTGAGCAGTATACCTTGTTCGAACTGCCGATTCTCCTGCTGACTTCCCCGGGACATGCGGATCAAGCGATAGAAGCGGGTCTGGCTGGGGCCAATGATTTTTTGAAAAAACCGATTGAGGCTTCCGAGCTGCGTGTACGTGTTCGCACTCTTGTGCAGATGAAACGCTCGGTGACTGAACGAATCCGGATGGAGCTGGGCTTCCTACAGGCGCAGATCAAGCCGCATTTTCTGTTCAATACTCTAAATTCTATCGCTGCACTGAGTAAACGTAGACCAGAGCAAATGAATCAGTTGTTGGCCGAATTGGGTCATTATTTGCGGGAAAGTTTCCGGTTTGACAGTTCACAGCCGCTGACGCCTTTTGAACGGGAGCTGAAGCTTGTACAATCCTATCTTCATATTGAAAAGGTCCGTTTTGAGGATTGGCTGAATTTCGAGATCGAGCTTCTCACCTCCACCCAATTCCGGATTCCACCGTTGACGATTCAGCCGCTTGTGGAGAACGCAGTGCGGCATGGAATCATGCGCCGGGCTGAGGGCGGGACGCTCGGGATTGTGGTCAGTGGTGACACTGAGTACATTTGGATCTCCATCAAGGATGATGGGGTAGGGATGACCCCGGAAACGGTGGCGAATATACTGGACACGGCCTCCAGAGAAGGAGGCATTGGCATCCGCAACATCGATCGTAGACTCAAGCAGCTGTTCGGATACGGTCTTCTCATCCACAGCGAGCTTGATAAGGGCACAGAAATTCAAATCCGACTTCCGGTCGAAAAGGTGGGTATCCATGAGAGCCATATTGATTGATGATGAACCCCTTGCTCTGACACATTTGGCGGAGGAACTGCAGCATTTAAGTGAAATTGAGGTTATCGGAACGTTCAGAAGCCCGAAACAGGCATTAAAGCATATTCTCCAGGAACAACCTGAGGTCGTTTTTCTGGATATTGAGATGCCCGAGATGAGCGGAATTGAACTGGCCGAGCATATTTTGCAGCAGCTTCCGAATACACACATTGTTTTTGTCACGGTTTTCGATGATTATGCAGTCAAAGCCTTTGAGCTGAACTCTTTGGATTATCTCTTGAAGCCGCTCCAGACCGAGCGACTGGCCAAGACGATTTCGCGGCTGAACTCTGCCGCAACCGGTACAGTACCTGCAACAGACCCGGTATTTAAAATTCATTGCTTCGGTTGTTTGAAATTTGAACAAGCCGGGCAGCCTAAGGCGGCTGTGCGCTGGAAGACATTCAGGGCCCAGGAGCTGTTCTGTTTTTTGCTTCAAAATAGAGGTAAGCCTGTTCGAAAGGAAGTGCTGCTGGAGCGGTTGTGGCCGGGGGTCGAGTGGAAGCGCGGTGTAACCCAGCTCTATACGGCCATATATCAGATTCGCAAACAGTTGCAGGCTGAGTATATCAATATCCAGATTTCCAATCTGGAGGAAGGATATATGCTTGAGCTGAACGGCGCTGTAGTGGATATTGAGACTTGGGAAAAACAATTGGCCGTGGCGCCTGCTCTGAATGAATTCACACTGGCTACGCACTTGCAGATTGCTTCGCTGTACAAGGGAGACTACTTCGGTGAGTATGCTTTTGAATGGGCTGAGATGGAGCGGACAAGATTGCGTGTCCTCTGGGTCCGGCACATCCGTCTGCTGGCAGGTTACTATATGGATACACAGCAGAATGAGGAAGCAGTAGCCCTGTATCTTAAAGTCCAACGGGTGCTGCCGAATGAAGAGAGCATTTACTTCGAATTGATGCAGCTCTACAACGTAATGGGGGAGCGGCGTTCGGTTGAATACCAATATGAATTGCTGGCTCGGATGCTGCGCAGAGATATGGATATGGTGCCACATCCGAAGGTGCAGCGATGGTTTGAGGCGTGGAAAGAGGAAGGTCCAGGAAGTGCAGACACGAAATAGTGTATACATCAAGCTCTAGATCCGCTTGCTGGGCAAGCGGGTCTATTTGACATGATACAATTTCAGAAATCTTTCAAATCGATCACTTATAATATTCGTAATTATTAAGAAAAAAGAGGCCTAATGATGAATCATATTCACAGTTCGCACGATTATATGCTGGTGATCATTTCCTATCTGATTGCCGTGGCCGCTTCATTCAATGTCTTGGACTTGGCTGGGCGGATAAACAATACTAAGGGACGAAGGCGGTGGCTGTGGAAATTTTTCGGCTCCATTGTGATGGGGATGGGGATTTGGTCCATGCATTTTGTCGGCATGATGTCTATGAATCTACCGTTCCCTGTGTATTATGACCTGTTGGTCGTGCTTCTTTCAGTAGTAGTGGGGATTGTGGCATCGTTTGTGGCTTTGTTAGTTCTGAGCAGGCATAAGCTATCCAGGGGCCAATTGCTCGGGGGGGCCTCATTATTCGCATTCGGAATTTCAGCCATGCATTATATAGGCATGTATGCCATGCAAGTCAATATCTCTTATGACATCGGTTATGTAGCTCTGTCTATATTGATTGCGTTTGTGGCGTCCATTACTGCATTATGGCTATCCTTATATTTTGTTCAGCAGGGTACACGCAGTGGTTATATCAAGAAAATTGGCAGTGCTTTGATCATGGGGGCGGCGATTGCTGGAATGCATTATACCGGGATGTTGGCAGCCCATTTTGAGCCAGGGACCTCTACGGAACGAATGCTAGCGCCTCTAAGCCAGATCCTGGACCAGAAAAAGTTAGGCTATATCATCGCTGCCGGGACTCTGTTTACGCTAGGCTTGTCGTTGATCGGGTTGTACATCTCGAGACTCTTTTCCAAACAGGCCTTAGAGAAGCAGGAGAATGAGAAGTGGTACAGGTCGCTCTATGAGCACAATCAGGACGGCATCATTTCAATCGACCTGCATCGGCAGATTATCGGTATCAATCCTGCGGCCGCGCGGATAACCGGCATTCGGGAAAAGGAATTCAGATGCAGTCCCGTAGCATCGCTCCTGCCTTTGGTTGTCGAAGAGGAGCAGGGGCGTATGAAGGAGTTCTTTCTGCGAACGATTGATGGAGAAGCTATACGTTATGAGACCGTTCTGAGGCATGGCAGTCAGGGCAGAATTCATGTCAGTGTAGTACTGGCCCCTGTCTTTGTGGATGAGCAGGTAGTGGGCAACTACATTATTCTGCGCGATATTACTGAAGAGAAGCGGGCTGAGGAGAAGCATCGTCATCTCGCGTTCCATGATGAACTGACAGGTCTGCCTAACCGTCGTCAGTTCAATCAGACCTTATCAGAGATGATAAAAGCCCGAAGTCAGAATCAGCAACCCTTCGCCGTGATGGTTATGGACATTGACCGGTTCAAGATGATCAATGATTCACTGGGTCATATCTACGGTGATCTCTTCTTGCAGGAAGTAAGCAGCCGGATTCTTCAAATCGTGGATAGTGGGCAGGTGATGCTGGCGCGCATGGGAGGAGATGAATTCGCGGTATTGTTTTATCCGGATGCGGATGTGGAGAATGCTGCTGATTTGGCCGATGAGATCATTCAGGAGATCGGACAACCTTACTATTTGAAGGATAATGAATTTTACGTCACGGCTAGTATTGGAATTGCTATCTTCCCGGACCATGGTCAAGATGTCGTACAGCTGTTGAAGAATGCAGATACAGCGATGTATGAAGTCAAGAAGAACGGCAAAAACGGCCATCAGTTTTATTCAACCGAATTGTACGCCGTTCTACAGGAACGGATCGAACTGGAAGCCGATCTGAGAAAAGCGCTGGAGCGCAAAGAACTTGTGCTGCACTATCAGCCGCAGATTCGGACAGGTGATGTCCACATGATCGGCATAGAGGCATTGGTAAGATGGAATCATCCGGTGCGCGGGTTATTGCCACCCGATGCATTTATTTCGCTGGCTGAAGAAACGGGTTTGATTGTGGAGCTGGGGAATCAGGTGCTGTATGAAGCTTGTCGCCAAATGTATGAATGGCATCAAGCTGGTGGGCCGATGGTGCCGATCGCGGTTAACCTGTCCTCCCAGCAGTTCCATCAACCTAATCTGGTAGAACAGATCAAGCGCATTTTGTTGGATACAGGGCTTCTGCCTCAATATCTTGAACTGGAGATTACGGAGAGTATGATGATGGATGCGAAGGTATCTTTCGATATTCTTAATCAGCTGACCGAATATGGCATTCGGATCAGTCTGGATGATTTCGGTACAGGCTACAGTTCATTCAGCTATCTGAAAATGTTCCCGATTCATAAGGTGAAGATCGACCGTTCCTTCATTCAGGATTTGGCTGTGAATTCAAATGACAAAGCGATTGTCTCCACGATCATTACGATGGCTAGACAGTTAAATATGGACGTAATTGCAGAGGGGATAGAGACCAGAGCACAATTGGACATACTGACCGCACAGAATTGCAATGAAGTTCAGGGGTATTTTTACAGCCGCCCTTTGTCGGCTGACGATGTGGAGCAACAGTTTTTCGTTCCTCGCCGTGAAGGGTCTGAATTTATGGAGCAGCGCAGAGACCAACAAACCATTTTGTCTTGAGGTATGGAGGAAGAGGTTGAAGATGAGCATAGAACATCTGAAGGATCCAATCAAGGATACCAATGTAATCAAGGCGCTGGAACTTAATCTGGCGATGATTCGATTCGATCTGCAGCGCCGGGTCACGTATGTGAATGAAATTTTCGCGAAGACGATGGGATATACACCAGAAGAAATGCAAGGTATGCTACACCGGGAATTGTGCTTTCCCGAATTCACGGAAAGTCTTGCTTATGAACAATTCTGGGATAGCATCATGAGTGGTACAAGCTTTCAGGACAAGATTGAACGTAGAGATGCCAAAGGTCATCCTATATGGCTGGAGGCCACGTACATGCCAATCTATGATGATGCTGGCGAGCACATGTTGGGAGTATGCAAGATTGCGACCAATATTACGAACCGTCAAAATCATATCTCCACGGTTGTAGAGGAGCTGAAGCAGATGTCCACTAGTCTGAATGCTCGTGCCGAACAGGGGATTGAACGCAATCAGGAACTGCTAGACAGTATCTCTGTGATTGCTGGCGTATCCGCCAATAATATAGCAACACTGGCAGGTTTGCAGGCACAAGCACAATCCATACAGGGGGTGGCGCAGACGATTCGTGACATTGCCTCCCAAACACAGTTGCTGTCACTGAATGCCGCTATTGAAGCCGCACATGCCGGAGAATACGGCCGGGGCTTCGATGTAGTTGCTAAGGAAGTGAGGAAACTGTCGAATAGGGCCCACGAGTCCATCAGTGAGATCAGGGATAGTGTTGAGGGGATTGCGCGGGAAATAATAAAAATCTCCAAAGGGACGACGGAGGTACAGCACTACGTGAGCTTAAGTCAGCAGCAGATTGAGGTTGCCATGAATGAGTTTAGCAACATTCTGTCCTCTGCGCGGCAGTTGGATGCCAAGGCGGGTGATGTGACTCATATGGTCTAAAGAATCACGACCCGCTCTGCACAATTGCATATGAATTGCCCCAACTCCCTGACTACTTAATAAAGACGCCTCCGAATGGCAGGGCTTCCCGTAAAAAGCGCTTAATAATTCCGTCATCGTTGTTGTCCCGTTCGAAACGCCGGTTTTGGGTTCCAGCCTGAAATAAAACAGGGCCATGGCCCGTCATTTTCCAGTGGTAGCTCATATGTTGGCTGGCGAGATGATTGCCGTATACGGTAAGCTCCAGCTTGGCGTTCTCAGGGTAAGCAATAATGCTGCCCGCGTCTACATACAGAGGCTCGTAAGGGTGCAGCTCGACTTCGCATACCGTGCCTTCCGTGAGAATGCCGATGCTTCCTTTGCCGGAGAATTTGATCTTAACAATGTCGCGTGTAATCAACATGTTCTTCATACTGAGCACGCGAGTCTGCATAGTTATGCCTTCGCTGTAGTAGAAGAGATGTCTGAAATCGTAGAGCAGATCATTATTACCCGTAAGCTCGAGTGTCTTGACCCGGTAGCCTGGGGGCAGTGCCGCCACGAAGCGGCAGGGGCCGGACATATCGGAACGGATCAGCTTGCGCTTGCGATAGATCCCTTTTACATCCATTAGGCGGTCCGCCCGGCCTGACGAAGGCCCTTGATAAGCGATAATCTGCTGCGGATGCAGCACATGCACCATTTCATTCTCACCAACGGAGAAGGACAGGGCTTGTCCACTGGTATTGTTGCCTTCATCCTGAACGTCAATATTCATCCAGCCTGCCCCCTTTTTCTGTGTCATTATCTATATGCTCTCCATTCCTGTTTTACCGGAGGCGGTCACTTCTTCTGGAGCGACTACGCATACCTAGGCGGACTAACCGGATCAGCAGGAAATAGCCCAAGATCAGGCCTAGCCCTGTAATGATAGTAACCTTAATTCGGTTGAAGTTGTTTTCGCGCGCCTGGCGGTCATCTCTTAACTCATCGACCATCTGGCTGAGCTGGCGGTTCTGCTCCTGGAGGGCAGCATTCTGTGATACGGTATCACCCAGCTGATCCTTGGCTTTGTCGAGTTCGCTCTTGGTCCGCTCAAGCTCTTCCACCGTCTGGCGGTAGCTTTCTTGCAACTTGTTGACCTCTCCAGGAAGCTCGGAGAACTTCTGGAATCCGTTATATAGATCGCTGAAATAATTAGCCTGCGCCGAAGGAGCCGGAAGACATGCGAATATTCCGAGCAACAGCAGGGCTGAGCATAACAGTTTAAATCCTGAGTGTGTTAACTTTTTTCTCATTGTTGCATCACCACCTAAATAGGCTAGTTCTCCTTTTATTTTACCATAGCTTTACAGTGTTCGACAGCTTGTAGCAAGGGCAGGCAAAGGTGCTAAACGATAATACGCATAGTGAGGATAACCGTTTCCTGGTTATGTATCCTTCATTGAGAACGGACCGGGTTTATCGTATACTGTGGACGGGAAGAGGAGGTGCATGATGAATAAATGGGTGAAGACACTGCTATTCCTGGCCGGATCGGCCTTTTTGACACGGTTCATTCCGTTCTCGTCCTTGTTCCGTAATCTGGACACGATGATTCACGAATTCGGCCATGCGCTGGTCACGCTGCTCTTATCGGGTAAGGTGCTGCGCATTGAGCTGTATGCGGATCATAGTGGAGTAACCTATTCGGCTATCCAGGCGGGAGGCCGGGCGATTGGAGTAGCATTGGCGGGGTACCCGCTGGCGTCTTTGTTTGCGCTGCTGCTGTTCTTTCTCTATGGAAAAGGAAGGATAAGCTGGGGTCTGGGACTGACCACTAGCGTAGCGCTAATTATGCTGCTTTTGTATGTCCGGAGCAGTTTCGGAATGTTGTGGCTGGGTGGATTTATCGCCTTGAACATCGTTATGCTATTCTTCTGGGATAAGGTCAGCAAGTATTACTATCTATTATTGGCCTTTCTTACGCTGGAGGAATCTGTAACCGGGACACTCTATCTGGTCACCGCATCGGTGACGTCACCTTCCCGAGCCGGTGATGCCAGCAACTTGGCACGGCTGACGGGAGTCCCAGCGTTTTTCTGGGCGGCGTTGTTCTTTATGTTCTCCCTGTTGTGTGCGAAATGGGCCCTGGAATTTTTCTTTAAAGCCCAGCAGGTGCGAACAGGCAGAAGAGGATAGCGGCAGGATGTATATTTTTCTACATATATCGACATGTGAGAGTTAACCTTTAAGGGGCAACCTGTCTTTTTGACGGAGTTGGCTCTTTTTTTGTCGATTTTATAACGCGAACATATATTCCATGACAAGGAGTTGTCCGCCATTATTGGTACATTAATAGAAGAACCAGAAAAAGAAAGAGGTGGAAATATGCAAGCAAGTATTCAGCCGATATTTACTTGGAGTCAAGAACATATTTTTGCAGGCGGGACCCATAATATTGTTTTGCTGGTGGAGTGGAGAGGTATTGTAAAGATAGATCAACTTCGAAAACGAAGCCATAAAATAGCCGCACGTGACATCGAACTGCGAATATGGCTTGAACCCTACCTGAATCTCAGCACATGCCATGGATGCAAGGCAGAAGCAGGAGAAGGACGCTCACTGCTGCTGAACTTGGGGAATATTTTTTGCGGACAGCACAAGTATCTGGCACTTGAATTTTCCACAACCGCCATGCCGGCTGGTAGACATGATGCCCTATGGGTGCAGTGGTTTTATAAACAACCGCCAGGAGGGCGAATCCGTGAATTGCCTTTGCAAAAACTAAGCCTGGATTATAGTCGTCACACAGCTGTAGCCAGAGACACCGTCTGCTTTCATGTAGAGAAACACCTGGAATTGTTGAAATTCCCGACCGTGCTTGATGAAATCACTCTTCTAAAGGACAAGGGGCAGTTTATCGAGGCTGCAGAGCGCCTTCGCCGTCATGCCGATAATTTGCTGCTGTTGTCCGCCAGATCCGGAGACTTGTCTCTGCTCAAGGAAGCGGAAGCACTGTACAAACAGAGTGACAGAGAACTGCAGCCTAAGGAAAAAATGGTCGAGACAAGACATAGATAATGCATATACACGAAAAACAACCTATACATAAATAGCCTTAATTATCATGTTTGCAAGAACAGAAAACCGGGAATGTGATATATAATTGCGGTAAAATAGTAAAATAGTTCCATTATATTTTCCTAATCTCGGTAATTACTTCCTTGGTTTTTAGATATATACGACTAATTAATTTAAAAATAATGGGTCTATTTTACCATGAATCAAGGAGAACTGAATATGACAGACCGATTAATCCGGCTGATGCGTATTATTACGCTGGTTCAGGCCAAACCGGGCATTCTGGCCCGGGAGTTAGCCGAACGATGCGGCAACAGTGAAAGGACGATTTACCGGGATATGGATGCCCTCAGTGCTATGCATATTCCGATCACGCACTTGGGTCATGGGAAGGGATATGCCTTTATCGGGAATTTTGCGCTGTACCCCCTGGACTGGTCAGACGATGAAGCGATGGCATTTGGCCAGCTTCGCAACCTTATGGATGATATCAAACCGCTATTGCCTCCGGCCTTTGAGAGTGCCTATGAGAAAGTAATGGCGGCTGAATATAAGCATAGAACGGAAAAGGAAGAGAAGTTGGAGAGCGTTGGAAGGGAAGTGGGGGCTGCCTGGATGGAAAGAGGCGGCTTGTCGCCGGATTCGCCTGCTTTTTTGATTGAGTTGTTCGTCGCCATGCTGAAGCAGAAAAGTATACAAGCCGATTATAGTGAGAATTCGCTCGAAGAGAAGGGGATCGATATTGATCCCTATTATCTTATCCTGCTGGAAAATCGATTTTATTTAATTGGTTATTGTCATCGTTTTGGCGTAATGCGTACCTTTTATATCAATGGGCTCTCTAATGTTAAACCGCTCAAATACGGATTTACCAAAGACGATTTTGATTTGCAGGCTTTTATGAAACATAAATGGGCGCTGGACAAGGATAGCTTGCAGGTGGATTTTAAAATTAAGTTTTCCGAATGGTCCATGGAGCGGATCAAGAGAGAGGGGATGTTGCTGAAGCCCGCCAAGGTGGATCATGAAAATCGCTTTTTTCATTTCAAAGTGTCAGTGGATCAGGAATTTACGTTTGTCCGCTGGATTCTCAGTTTTGAGGAAGAAGCGGAAATCGTGGAACCTTCGTATTACCGTGAAGTTATGCGGCATCAATTGGAAAAAGGGCTGTCGCTGTATAAATAGCGCAGTCTTTTTTCTTTTTTTGCATAAGTTGTATTCTGACTAATTTTATAAGGTTAGTTTATATCATAAATTTTTTCTTGTACACCTTGGATTTATATAGTAATGTTATACATTAATTAGAATAAATAACCTCATAAGGCTCTATACTTCCACAAAGTGTTAACTACAATTACCCTAGCTTCCCAACCTCCTTAGTTTTGCACACCTTCATTTGACCTTTGTTCAATTTTTAAACAGAAGAGAGGTATTATTCTTTGTCTGAGCCCATTTTAAAAATTGAGAATCTGCATACCCACTTTTTTACCGATCGAGGTGAAATTCCGGCTGTCGACGGCGTTGATCTTTACATTAATCCTGGCGAGGTGCTGGGTGTAGTAGGGGAATCCGGCTGCGGCAAAAGCGTGACCTCGCTGTCTGTGCTGAGATTGGTACCCAATCCTCCTGGCAGGATTGTAGAAGGCCGGATCTTTCTGAAAGGCCAGGATCTGGTAACACTCAAGGAAAAAGAGATGCGCAAGATCCGCGGAGATGCGGTTTCGATGATCTTTCAGGAACCGATGACCTCGCTTAATCCACTGTTTACTGTCGGTCAGCAAATCATTGAGACTGTACGTCTGCACCGGGGAATGTCCAAGAAACAAGCACGGGATCATGCCATTGATATGCTGCGTAATGTCGGCATTCCGAGACCGGAGTCCATTATTGACGAATATCCCCATCAATTGTCGGGCGGTATGCGCCAAAGAGTCATGATCGCCATGTCAATCTCCTGCAATCCGGAGCTGTTGATTGCCGATGAGCCTACTACGGCGCTTGATGTGACGATCCAGGCCCAGATACTGGACTTGATCCGTAGGCTGAATGAAGAGCAGGGAACGGCTGTGATGATGATCACCCATGATTTGGGTGTAGTCGCAGAGATGTGCCATCGTGTGGCCGTTATGTATGCAGGTAAGGTAGTGGAGGAGGGCAGCGTGCACGATATTTTTAAACACCCGATGCACCCCTATACCCGTGGTCTGATACAATCCGTACCGAGAATGGACGAGACTCGTGAGCGTCTGTACTCCATTCCAGGAAATGTGCCTGTACTCAGCACAGATATGCAGGGCTGCCGCTTCGCACCGCGATGTCCGGAGGCCATGGAGATCTGTTTTCAGTCCCTTCCGCAGCTCACACTGCAGGAGGAACAGCATAGCTGCCGCTGTTGGCTGCATGAAAGAAGTCAGGAGGATGCGGTATGAGCGAAAATCTGCTGGAGGTCAAAGGACTGAAGAAGTATTATCCGGTGCAAAAAGGATTTCTTAATTCGACAGTGGGATTCGTGAAGGCGGTCGATGATATCTCCTTCACGATCCGCAGTGGAGAGACATTCGGACTCGTGGGGGAGAGTGGCTGCGGCAAATCGACCGCAGGCAGGTCGCTACTGCGGCTCATGGAGCCGACGGCGGGTGAGGTTCTTTTTGAAGGACGGGACATTACAAAGCTCTCTGCAGAAGAACTACGCAAGCAACGCCGCGAGATGCAGATGGTGTTCCAGGACCCCTTCTCTTCACTTGATCCTCGTCACACTGTACAGCGAATTCTGGAGGAGCCCATGATTGTGCATCGTACGGGTAATGCCCGGGAGCGCCGTGCTGCCGTGGACAGGCTTGCCGATGTGGTGGGACTTACGAAGAGCCATTTGCAGCGGTATCCGCATCAGTTCTCGGGCGGACAACGACAGCGCATCGGTATTGCTCGGGCGCTTGCCCTTCAGCCCAAGCTGATTGTGGCCGATGAGCCGGTCTCCGCGCTCGATGTATCCATACAGTCACAGGTCATTAATCTCATGCAGGATTTACAACGTGAATTTGGATTGACGTACCTCTTTATCGCCCATGACCTTAGTGTCGTCAAGCATATCTGCGACCGGGTTGCCGTAATGTATCTGGGCAGAATCATTGAAATCACGGACAAGCACTCGTTATACTCCCACCCTCAGCATCCTTACACCCAGGCTTTGTTATCTGCAGTTCCCGAACCTGATCCTGATATCCGCAAAGAGCGAATCATTCTCCAGGGCGAGGTGCCAAGCCCGGCGAATGCGCCGGTTGGCTGCTCTTTTCATACCCGTTGTCCTCATGTGATGGAGGTCTGCCGCAAGGAACGGCCACCGCTGCTAGAGACGGACACCGCCCATTTTACCGCCTGTCATTTGCATGACAGAACAACCCATTCACAGCTCGCTTAATCTGACAGCTTAGAAAGCATAGATATCGGTTTATGGCTGCGCTTTGGCACAGCTCTATATAAACGCTTTAATACTTTCACTAGCAGAAGGGAGTTTTCGATGAGATGAAAAAATGGGGTAATCTTGTACTGGTCTTAACGCTTAGCCTGGCATTCACGCTAAGCGGCTGCGGAGGCAGCAACAATGCGGGCAAGGATGGTAACACTGGAGGCAACGCAGCGGCAACCAATGCTCCGATAGAAGCAACGGACAAGCCCAAAGAGGTTCAGGATACGTTAATCCTGGGACGGGGCGGAGATTCTGCTGCGCTTGATCCGGCGATTGTCACTGATGGCGAGTCCCTGAAGATCTCCCATCAGGTATTCGACTCTTTGCTGGAATATAAGCCCGGTACTTCCGAAGTGCAGGCATCCCTTGCCGACAGTTGGGAAGTGACTCCTGATGGTTTGACCTACACATTCAAGTTGCATCCTGGGGTGAAGTTCCATGACGGCACCGACTTTAACGCCGAGGCTGTCGTGTTTAACTTCGAACGCTGGAATGATCCGAAGAGTGAATTCAAATTCGAAGGCGACTCGTTCGATTATTATGATTCTATGTTCGGTCCAGACGGTAGCCGTGTTATTAAGGAAGTCAAAGCCGTGGATGAAGGCACGGTGCAAATTATTCTGAACCAGCCGCAGGCGCCTTTCCTGCAGAACATCGCGATGACCTCCTTTGGGATTGCTAGTCCTACAGCAATCAAGGAGAAGAAGGCAAACTTCAAGAATGAGCCGGTTGGCACGGGGCCGTTCGTCTTCAAGGAATGGAAACGCAATGATTCTATCACACTGGAGAAGAATGCCGCCTATTGGAAATCGGGATTGCCGAAGCTGAACAAAGTTATCGTGCGTTCCATCCCGGACAACTCGGCCCGGTTCACAGCCTTGCAGAACGGCGAGATTGACCTGATGGAAGACCTCAGTCCGGATGACCTGTCCACACTTGAGAGCAATAGTAACCTGCAAAAAATTGAGCGTCCACCGTTTAACGTTTCTTACTTAGGCTTTAACTTCAAGAAGAAGCCGTTTGACAATGTAAAAGTTAGACAAGCGCTGAATCATGCAGTGAACAAACAAGCCATTATTGATGCATTCTTCTCTGGTCAGGCCCAGCCGGCCGTGAATCCGTTGCCGCCTTCACTGTGGGGCTACAACGACAGTGTGAAGGATTATGAATTTGATCTGGACAAAGCCAAGGCGCTTCTTGCAGAAGCTGGGTATCCAAATGGTCTGCCTGATCCTGTAACCTTGTACGCGATGCCTGTGCCTCGTCCTTATATGCCTGATGGTAAGAAGGTGGCAGAAGCCATTCAGGCTGATTGGGAGAAAATTGGTGTGAAAACTGTGATTGAATCTCCGGAATGGGCTACGTATCTGGATGATACTAAGGCGGGCGAGAAGGATGATATTTATATGCTCGGCTGGACCGGAGACAATGGCGACCCGGATAACTTTATCTACACTTTGCTCGATAAGGACGCGATTCCAAGTAATAACCGGACCTTCTATGTTAATGAAGAGCTGCATACCCTGCTAACCAGCGCTCAGAAGGAAACGGATCAGGGCAAGCGCTCTGACTTATATAAGAAGGCACAGGAAATTATTAAAGCTGATGCCCCGTGGGTTCCATTGGTACACACGAAGCCGCTTCTGGCCGGCAAAGCTAATCTGAAGGGCTTCGTACCAGGTCCGACAGGTACGGAATATTACAGCGAAGTGTACTTTGAATAGCCGTATTAAACTGTGCATGGTTTTGACTGCCTTTAGGGTACCATTACACCTTTGGAAGGTGAGCCGACTTTGAATGCCTACTTATTAAAAAGAATCATGGTTTTGATTCCTGTATTAATTGGGATGACGATTATTGTCTTCTCTATTATTCATGCCATTCCTGGTGATCCGGCCGAGACGATTCTCGGCCAAAAGGCTACAGAAGAGTCCAAGCAGGCGCTGCGCGATCAACTCGGTCTCGATAAGCCTTGGCTGCAGCAATATCTGAATTACATGGGAGATTTGGTGAAGGGGGATTTCGGTACCTCCATCCGTACTAAAATGCCGATTGCCAAGGAGATTTTGCCCTATCTTGCAGCAACACTGGAATTAACGGCAGCCAGTATGCTGTTTGCGACCTTCGTGGGCGTGAATGCGGGTATTCTTAGTGCCTGGCGACAGAACTCGTGGTTTGATTATAGCGCCATGATTATTGCGCTCATCGGGGTCTCCATGCCGATCTTCTGGCTCGGGCTCATGGAACAATTGATATTCGCCCTGAAGCTCCACTGGCTTCCCTCCATTGGGCGGATGGACCAGCGCGATCCGGTGACCAGCATCACCAATCTCTATGTGATTGATACGATCCTGGCAGGACGCTGGGATCAGCTATGGACCGTCATTAAGCATTTGATCCTGCCGAGTATGGCACTCGGAACGATTCCGATGGCGATTATTGCCCGGATGACCCGTTCCAGCATGCTCGAGGTCATGAATTCCGATTATATCCGCACAGCCAAAGCGAAGGGCTTATCGCAGTTTCTGGTAGTGTACAAGCATGCGCTGAAGAATGCGCTTATTCCTGTACTGACCGTAATCGGCTTGCAGACAGGCGCCCTGCTAGGCGGTGCGGTGCTCACCGAGACCATTTTTGCCTGGCCGGGTGTAGGGCGTTACATCTTTGAAGCTATCAGTTCACGTGACTATCCTGTGATCCAGACAGGGATTCTGGTGATTGCTTTTATTTTTGTAATCATTAATCTGTTGGTGGATCTGCTATACGCCGTTATTGATCCGCGCATTAATTACAAGTGAGGGTGAATCTATGTCACAGCCAACTATCCATGCAACGTCTCATAATAATGTTCCTGCTAAAGAGGCTTTTGGCCCCTGGCGCGATGCGTGGCGGGCCTTTCGTAAGAACAAGACGGCGATGCTGGGACTGGGTATCATCCTAATCTTCGTAATGATTGCGCTGCTGGCGCCGTGGATTGCACCCTATGACTACAAGGCGCAGGAACTGGTTAACCGTCTGAAGCCACCGTCAGCCCAGCATTGGCTCGGCACCGACGATCTTGGACGAGATCTGTTCACTCGGGTGATTTATGGAGCACGGATTTCCTTATGGGTTGGTTTTTTCTCTGTCATTGGCTCCATGATTGCCGGAACCATCCTGGGGGTGCTGGCAGGGTTCTACGGCAAATGGATCGATATGTTGATTTCCCGTATGTTTGATATTCTGCTGGCGTTTCCGAGTATTTTGCTCGCTATTGCTATTGTGGCGATTTTGGGTCCCTCTTTGCAAAATGCGTTATATGCTATTGCCATCGTTAACATCCCGACCTATGGGAGATTGGTGAGAGCCAAGGTGCTCAGCCTAAAATCGGAAGAGTATATCACCGCGGCCCGGGCGATAGGTATGAGGGACAGCCGCATCCTGATCATCCACATCTTGCCGAACAGTCTAACACCGATTATCGTGCAGGGTACACTCGGTATCGCACATGCGATTATCGAAGCCGCTGCACTTGGGTTCCTGGGCCTTGGCGCCCAGCCGCCTGATCCGGAGTGGGGGAAGATGCTTTCCGACTCTCGGCAGTTTATTCAGAAAGCGCCGTGGACGGTTATCTTCCCGGGTCTGTCCATTATGCTGACCGTGCTGGGCTTCAACTTGATAGGTGATGGCCTACGTGATGTGCTGGACCCTAGAATGAAAAAATAACCATGAAGCTAGCCCTTTCGGCGCTCAATGCCGAAAGGGCTAATTTTTTTCAAATTAAGCTTCCTATTATAATAGAAGGTTTTTTATTATCCATCAGGGATTTCGCCCAACCTGCTGCTTACCTGCTTGCTGTGTGTCAGAGAGCTTGATCAATTCGGAGACGGTGACGAACCGGTAACCCTGCTTTTCCAGCTCTGGAAGAATGATCTTAAGCGCCTGCCGAGTCTGGGATTTTCCATGGACATGGTCGTGAAAAAGCACAATATCTCCATTATGGGCATTGCGGATCACCTTGGACGAGATGGCATAAACACCAGGTCTGTTCCAGTCACGGGTATCCTGATGCCAGGACCAGAGGATGGGCTTGAGCCCCATCTGGTTAGACACATTAATCAGAGTCTCGTCGTACATGCCTCCAGGCGGACGAAACAGGTTACTCCGTTTCCCCGATATCTTGATGATTTCTTGTTCCGTTTGCTCCAATTCCTCGTGTACCTGCTTTTGGGAGATCGGCCGCTTGAAATACACGTGATTATAAGTATGGTTAGCCAGTTCATGACCCTCGGCAACCACCCGCCGGGCGATATCGGGATAAGCGGCAATTCGTTTTCCAATTACAAAAAAAGTACACTTGGCATTGTACTGCTTCAGCAAATCCAGAATCAGCTCGGTCTCTACCGGATCCGGACCGTCATCGAAGGTGAGGGCTATCACCTTTTGACTGGTATGTACCTCCCAGATCATGTCGCCCCGTTTCTCAAAATAGTAGCGGTTCTTGACTATCGGGCTGGCCAGTGTAGATGGCGTACAGCAGAGCAGCAGGGCTAATGCAGCCGAAATGACCCTATACGCTCTTTTCATGGATGCCCCCCCTTTTTCTTAGGTTCAGTTATATAGAATGCACCTTTGGCAGGAGGAAATATGCAGAGGGAGGGCATACTGGGAAAAACTGTGCGGAATCAGGAACGTCTGAACTTGCCACTGTAAAAACAACGCAGATAAATATATAGACCGGAGGCGAGAAAGAATAAGCTGCTCTCCAGCAGGAAGACCCATAGTTCAGAAAATAGCCCTTGCAAAAGCGGTCGACAACGTGATAACCCGGCAGCAGTCATGAACAAAAAGCCGATGTCACACAGCATCAAAAGCAGGGTCCGGTGAAGCCTTCCCCAGTGGATATGCAGAGCTTTCAGGTTCCAGAGTGAAGACACAAGTTCCATGGATATAATGGCAATTGCCGCTCCAGCATAGCCAAAGCCGGGAATGCCTACGAGCATATATTGAGCGAAAGTGGAGCAGGCCAGTCCTGAGAGCAGACCCCAGAAGGGAGCCTTCTTGACATCTTGTGCCCATAGAATGCTAGTGGTCAGTTCGCGGAAACCTACCAGAAGCGGGATGGATGCCAAGTATTTGATTGGTATAGTCGCTGCTGTTGTATTAAAGATGAGCATGGAAAGCTTGTCGGCATGAATAAACAGGAACAGCCCGGAGGCGATTCCCCACAACCAGGAAATCTTCAAGGCCAGACTTGCCAGGCGATTGAATTTTTCCAAAGTGCCCTGCTGCCATTCTGCTGCGATCCGTACCGTCAATGTGTGACTCAGTGCACCTGTTATGAGCGAAGGGGAATAGACGACAATAGCCGCCATCCCGTAAATAACGCCATACATGGCCGTTGCTTCGGAAGTGCTATAGCCTGCTGCGAGCAGACGACTCGGAACCAGCAGAGCGTCAATAAATTCCGAAGCCGGAATGAACATGCGCGTCACCGATATAACCAGCGAAGTTTTGAAGAATAGCGTAACGGGCAATACTTCGGAGCGGCCTTGCGGGCGCGGGGAATGGGTATCCAAAGAAAGATATATGGTTAGCAGCGAAAATGAGATAAATGCGCCAAGAAAGGTGCCATATAATCCTCCACCTACGGCCTGGCCCATGCCGAGCGGCAGTAGTTGTGCTGTGATCAGCACCATGCAGGTTACACGGAAAGCTTGCTCCGTTACTTCTGATATAGCAATTATGCCGATGCGTCCAAGTCCCTGCAGATAACCTCGCAGCAGTCCCAGCAAAGGAGCAGCAAACAGGGCAGGGGCCAGACTGTGCAGTGCATGCTCCAGACCAGGATTACCAAGTAGCGTAGAAAGGAATGGCGAGTACCGGAATACGGCCAAGCTAACGGCTCCGCCTCCAAACATCAGGAGCACAGAGATAATCTTTAGAAGCTGCCAGCCCTGTGCGGGTTTTCTGGCGGTTTCCAGAGCAAGCGCCGTGGGCAGTCCTCCAGCCAACATCAATATAAAGCCGTAGAAGGAGTAGGCAATCTGATACAGCCCGATTCCTTCTGCGCCGGCAATTCTGGTGAGGATGATCCGTCCCGCCAGCCCGAATATCTTGACCGCAACCATGGCGGCTGCCCGAATGGCAGATTGCTTGAATAGATGGGGCACAGCGCTACCTCCAGCGTAACGTATTCAATGTCGTGATCTTTAATTGTATGACATTGAAATGGCGTTATGCTGACAAGCTTAATCTCTGATATGAATCAGCTCATATTTAGTGTTTTTGTCCCACCCAAGGTCGAAAGGAACACGGTAACGGTCTGCTGTATGGGAGTTCACCAGTGGATACCCATATTCATCAAAGCCTGTAATGACCGAAAAATGATCCGTATCATTATGGTGAAGAATATAGCCGATCAGGTCGCCGGCCTGCAGTTGGGAGATAGCGCCATTGGCATATTTTCTGGAAGGGGCTACTACTTCCTTATAGGTACCCTTGGAGACCATAGTGCCATAGCCGGAGCGCAGCAGGAAATTGCGGAAGGCATCGGTCTGCACCCAGGTCTGAGTGCCACCGGTCTGATAGAAGTATCGCCAGCCCGACTTCATCGCCAGTCCGCCACCTTCCTCAGGATCACCAACCACTTGAGAGGCAAAGTTAGTGCAGTCGCCCCCCTTACCTGTGTAGTCGAGATATTTGCGGTTGTACCGATGCTGATTGCCAGCTCCCCATGCGGTTCCTGCATATTTATCGGCATAGGCTATGGCGCGTGAACGATTGTAACGACGACTTTTACCCGATACTGTTGCTGTCGGTTTAACAGAGGGGGCCAATCCGTCCGGACTGTCGGCAATCTTATCCGGATTCTCGTCCAGCGGGTCCAAGTACCATTCGCGGGCGATTTTCCAACTTCCATTGATTTTCTTCAGGGTCATAAAATGACGTGTCCCGATGCCAAAGGACTGTGGCGGAATCACTTCATTTAAATACACATAGCTGAGCTTGAGTGATTGCACAAGGGACACCTTAGCTGTGTCTTGAGTAATATTCCTGCGGATAATCCGAATGCCGCTGTTGGCTTTGACCAGCTTAACAGACCTCTTCGCAGCCCATGCATTAACATAAGCCGTTCGATTGCTCTCGTTATGAAAGGCATTCTTACTTAACGTCTGTTCCGTCAGGTAAAAGCCCTTTAGCCGCTGTGTTTGCTGGTCGATCAAGGTCTGTGCGCGATCAGCGAAGATCTGCTTTAATGCGGTATCTATCTCTTGATTTCGTTTGTTGTCTTCTGCATTCACCGTAGTAGCGGGCAACGAAAAGGATGCAAAAAGGATAAGGATGAGGGACAGAATACTGGTTTTTTTAAGCACGATCATCACTCACCTTTCTGCTTCGTAAAAACGACCAGCCGTTTCTCATGTTCTTTTTTCTTTCTGCTATATTTCCCTGTGCAGGTTATAAGGGTTAACCTGTGTTCCGTGGTATCCCCGAATATTCGTTCTAATGGAGCCTCATTGGTTGGGTATATTTCAACAGACTCAACGGTATAAGTAAGCTTGTGTACGTTATTCGAGACAACAATGCTGTCGCCCGGTTTTAATTTTTTTAAATTGAAAAAAACGGCAGGACCGGTATAGCTGTCCACATGTCCATCCAATACCACATTACCCTTTGAGCCTGGAAGGATGCCTGGATAAGAAATGCCAACCAGTTCGGTTGACTCCGGTACGCCCATTTGCCCGTTTGGCAATGCAGCTACCGGTTCTATTTCTGTGGTGACTCCAATCGCAGGAATGGAAAGTCGGGTCGGCATAAATGGTTTCTCAGGCAGCACAGGAGCGGAATGGATCGGTATCGGTTTCTGGGTAGGTTCAACTTTAGTATCAATTACGGTTGTATTCGGCTTTGATTCTGAATGGAGATTCTCTTTAGGTGCAGGTGACGGTGTTGTTGCTCCGCAACCACAGCCATAAAAGGCGATGCTGGTGAGCATTAAGGCAAGAATCCATTTTTTCATGTTTATAAGAGAAAGAGGGAGTATTCCTCCCCCTTTCGTCCTCCTTACTCAGTTTGTTCGCTCGCGCCGCCGAAGCCTGTTTTCGGCAATTTAGTGGCTTTGGCCTTGATGCTCTTGGTTTTCAGGCTCTTGGCTTTTAAAGTTTTGTGTTCCAGACTTTTGGCTTTTAGGCTCTTAGCATGTGTCCCTTTGGCATGAGCTTTATGGTGTGCTTTAGCTTTGTGCTTGGCTTGAGTGTGTACTTTCTTCTCGTGTTTCGTCGGTTCAACCGGAGCTGCACTAGCAGCTGATACAGCGGACATCAATAAGCAGGCAGAAATGGCGGCAACAGCTAATTTCTTCATAAAAGTATTTCCTCCTCAAAATGTTTTTTTCCCCTGCAAAGTAATATCTCCAATTCGCATAGTTATTAGATTGTTAAATTGTTTCCAGTTGTTAATTCCTAAATTTGAAGTCCGGAATTTCAATATATAAGACGAACTCGAAAGTAAAGGCTCCGTCGCCACTGCGGTGAATGTTTGGACTTCCGGTCGCTGTTGTCGCCAGATTTTTTTTTTTATAAACCCGCTTTTAGCGGTTGAAATCTGGCGACAAAGGCGAACGCTTCGCTCCTACAGTTCCAAACCTTCCCCTTCGTTCCTTCTCGCTTCTTGTTACTTTCTTTTGTTCGTCCTATATAGGTGAAAGTTCAGGGCAATATGTTCTATAATAAATTACTAAATAAAGATTTCAGGATAGGGTGGGGAACATGACACTGATTGGCAAAAGAGAACACCGGCAGTATCCGGAGATTACACGCCTGGAGACGTCGCGTGCTGCTTATGAACGAGATTATTCCCGCCTGATTCATTCGCCGACATTTCGCAGACTCCAAGGTAAATCTCAAGTCTTCGGCGCAGGCACGGGTGATTATTACCGCACACGCCTGACTCATTCACTGGAGGTCGCTCAGATTGCTCGCGAGGCAGCTAGAAGTCTGCTGCGATCCTATCCGGAGGTGGCGACCGGACAGGCCGACAATCCTGGTCTGGTAATTGATCCCGAGGTAGTGGAATGTGCGGCGATTGCCCATGATTTTGGCCATCCGCCCTTTGGACATAAAGGAGAAGAGGTACTGGACAGCATTCTGGAGCAGTTGATTGAGAATAAAACGAATGAAGCAGCCCGTCTGGCTGGTGCCGATCCTGCGGAGAAGCTGTTTATTCAGGATGAAATGAAGCAGCGTTATGAGCATTTTGAAGGAAATGCCCATAACTTCCGCCTGATTATGTTCCTCGAGAAGCGGGAGAACATCGACGGTTTAAATCTCTCTGATGCTGTACTGCTCGGGATCAACAAATATCCTTTTCCCGGTACAATCTTGAAGAAGGGCTTGTACTTGCATGAATGGGAATATATTTCTGAGATCCGCAGTGATTGGGGAATTCCGGCCGGCAAGAAAACGCTGGAAGCCCAGCTTATGGATCTCTGCGACGATATAGCTTACTCTGCACATGATCTGGAGGATGGCATCAAGGCTGGGAAGATCGAAGTACATGAACACTTCATGCATGATGACTATATCCAGAAGCTGATTGTCGAGAAGATCACTACGCTGGAGGATTTTTTCTGGCAGGGCTGGGAAACGGAGAAAATCCGGGCTAAAGTGGAGGAGGTCCTCAGTGCATTCCTTCGTGTCTGGAAAGAGAAGCTGCCGACCTGCGAGAATGATTATTCGAGAACCCGCCGGGAAGTGAAGGCCTACTGGGTCAGCACCTTTGTGGCCAGTCTTGGCGTGATCGACGATGGAGACTGGAAGAAGGTTACCTTCATTAAAGAGGGGCAGGAGGATACGGATATGCTGCGTACGGTCAGTGTCCTGAAAAGCTTCGCATGGGTCACTATGATTCGCGATTTACGGGTGCAGCGGCTTCAGAAAAGAAGTGAATGGATTCTTCGCCGTCTATGGGGGGCCTTTCTGGACCCGGACACCTCCAAAGCTATTATCCCTTCCGATTGGTTACAGCGCTTTGAGAAGGATCAGCGGCAGGCAAAGCCGATCTGGACCTGGGAGCATATGGTTATTGATTATATCGCTGGCATGACAGATGCCTTTGCCGAGAAAATATATAACGAACTGTACGGTCTCAAGGTCGGATCGATTTACGATCTTGATTAGGGAGAGGAAACCGAGTATTTGAAAGGAGAGGCAGCTATGGAACCACTGCGGCTTGGCGTGCTTGATTTGGCCCCGCGCTTATCTGGGATCAGCGCGGAAACAGCGCTGCAAGAAACTCTGCTGCTGGCCCGATCAGCAGAAGCCTGGGGCTATCATCGCTATTGGGTAGCAGAGCATCATGATATTCAGGGGTTGGCCTGCCCATCGCCCGAGGTGCTGCTAGGTCATATTGGTGCATTGACCTCCCGGATCCAGCTTGGCTCCGGCGCGTTGCTGCTGCCACATTATAGCCCACTTAAGGTGGTGGAATCGTTCCATCTGCTGTCAGCGTTGTGTCCGGGCAGAATTGAGCTTGGCCTCGGCCGGGCACCAGGTGGTCCGCCGCATGCATCGATGGCGCTGAGCGGAAATTTCCTGAAAGCCGTGGCTGAGCTGCCCGATACGATCAGGGCCGTCATGGAATTGCTTCAAGATGGTTATGCCTATGAAGGGCAGCCCGTCAGCGCCCGGCCGCTGCCGGCCGTACCTCCTGTGCCGTGGTTGCTCGGTACAGGTGTGCGCAGCGCGGAATATGCTGCACGGTTTGGAACGGGCTATGTCTTTGGCAGCTACATGAGTGAGAAAGAAGCTGAGCCGATTTTGGAACAGTATCGGGGGAATTTCGAACCTTCGCTACTCGTACCAGAGCCGCGTACGATGGTTGCGGTGGCCGTGATATGCGCCAGCAGTGCGGAGGAAGCTGCGCTACTGGCCGAAGAGAGCAACTGGCCAGATCGTACGGAACCGGGAGACAAGGGAACTGGCTCTGGCGAAGACAAGCCAGGGCCGCCATTGCTATGCGGAACACCGCAGCAGCTAAGGGAAGAACTACAGCGGTTAGCCCATCGGTGCAACACTGGAGACCTGCTGATTTTCACACCGCTGAAGGACTATGAGAAGCGGCGAGCTTCTTATCGCCTGCTTGCAGAAAGTGTATTACCCCAGGGCAAAATCATATAAATTAATACGCGCCACCTGCCGAAAATATAGGAAGGGGCGTTTTTTTTCGTCATTTTTGAAATGAAAAGAAAGAATTGTAAACGCAATGTAAAATGTTGAAAAAAGATGAGGGGGCTCAAGGGTATGAACAATGCTTCAGATTTCAAGGATAACATTAAAACCTCGACGCGCCGCTTGCCCGCAGGCAAACTCAAAACAGTCATATCCAGGGGCAAACGAAGCATCAGCTTTAAATTCACCTCGGCTTATGTAGCTCTGGCACTGCTGGTGGTGATTAGCGGGGTGCTTTCTCTCTTTCAAATGAACCGGATGCAGACAAACAGTAGTGAAATCATTAGGGGGCTGATCCCCGAATTAAATGAGATTCATAGCATCAATTATTATACGGAGCATATTATGTCGCTTACCTTGCAGCATATTCAAAGCTCTGACGACACAGAGATGAGCAAACTAGAGGAGGAACGTGACGTTTTCATCCGTAAAGTATCTGCTGCTATGAAGAGCTATCAGAATAGGCTGCAAGATGAGGAGCAGACCAAGCACTTTGAGTCCTTGCGCAATAAATGGACGGAGTACATGATGATCAACGATCAGGTTCTGAAACTAAGTCAGGGGAACGATGACCAGTTAGCGCTGGAAGTCTCTCGAAAGGGCATTTCCGCTTTTAATAACATGCAGAAGGATATGGACGCTCTTGTCAACCACAGCATAGAAGAAGGTAACGCCAAGGACAAGGTTTCAGTGAATATATTCCAGGTCTCCGTTATCGTGACGATCATAACCATGCTGCTTGTGCTTGTAGTGATCGGGATCATCAATCTGGTCATCAACCGGTCGATGATTGCCCCACTGAAGAAAGTAACGGTGCATCTGAAACGGATTGCTACCGGAGATTTGCTGGCCGAGGATACTCTGATTAGTAGTGAGGACGAAATCGGGATGCTGGCGAGTACAGTGAATGAAATGAATCATGCGCTACTTGAAATTGTTAAAAGAATCCGTAGTGTATCGCAGATCATTGGTGATGAAAGTGAGACACTGGTTCGTTCCATCACCGAGACAAAAGAGGGAGGCATGCAGATTGCTATTACGATGGAAGAGCTCGCGACAGCTTCCGGCAGTCAGTCTGAAGCCGTAGTGGATGCTTCCATGGCGATGGAGAACCTGAATAAGCTAATTGACGATTTTACTGGGAAAAGCCATGAATTGGGACTATATTCACTGGAAGTACAACATAAAGGCGAACGCGGCAAAGTTCTAATGGAAAGCTCTGTTACATATATGAAGCAGATCACAGAAGCAGTATTGCAGTCCATGGCCACCCTGGAAGAGCTCAATAAGAAAAATGAGGGGATTTTTAGGCTCGTGGGTTCGATCCGCGGTATCGCTGAGCAGACTCATCTACTGGCCATAAATGCAGCCATTGAAGCAGCAAGAGCTGGTGACAGCGGACGCGGCTTTGCCGTGGTAGCCACAGAGGTGCGTAAGCTGTCTGAGGAGGTACAGCGGACGGTAACGGAGATTACCGGCATTACGAAGGGGATTCAACATGACTCTAAGGAAGTAGTGAGATATTTGCAGGACGGGGTTGTGAAGACCGAGGAAGGTAATGTGCAGATTGTGGAGACTGGGGCTGCGCTGTCGGACATTACTCATTCGGTTCAGGTAATGGTTGAAACGATGGAGGAAGTAGGCAATGATCTGAAGCGGATGAAGCAGTCTAGTGAGACGATGCATGAATTCAGCCAGCACATCTCGGCATTGTCACAGGAATCGGCCGCTGCGGTGGAGGAGACTTCGGCTTCAGCCCAGCAGCAGGTAAGCGCTACAAGTGAGGTCGCTGCCGGTGTCGAATATCTGAAATCCTTATCTAGTGAATTGGAGGAGTCTGTCTCCAGATTTCAAGCGTAATTATATAAGACGAGCTTAAGATCGGACGTAAGGCTCGATCGTCACTACAGTGGAATGTTTGGACTTCCGGCCGCTGTTGTCTCCAGATTTCTTTTTATTGAACCGCTGTTTGCGGTTGAAATCCGGAGACAAAGGCGGTCGCTATCGCTCCTACAGTTCCAAACTTCCCCCTTCGATCCTCCTCGCTTTTCGTTACTTTTCTTTTGTTCGGCTTATACAGCATTATAAAAAAAGCCTCCGCACCCTTTACGAAATTTGTAAAGAGCAGTGCAGGGGCTTATTGAGGGTGTAGACTTAATATTGTTGACTATAGTCAACTAAATTGAGAGACGGTGAACCTGTAGCGATATAGGATCTCAGATTCTGAGTAATAATATCAACGAGCCGGTCGGTATAGCGATCCGTGTTTCCGGCTGAATGAGGTGTGATGATCACCTGCTCCATTCCCCATAACGGATGATCCTGCGGCAGAGGTTCGGTCTCGAATACATCCAATCCGGCACCGCGGATATGACCTGATTGTAACGCGTCGATCAAATCGCCGGTATGTGTGGTGCCTCCGCGGCCGATATTGATATAATAGGAGCCCTCCTTGAACGCTGAGAAGACGGTAGCGTTGAAAAAATGATGAGTATCGTCTGTAAGCGGTAGTGTGTTGATCACAAAATCGCCTTGGCTAACCGCGTCCTTCCATTGGCTGGTCTGGAAGACCTCATCAAACTCCGCTGCCTGTTTGCCTGTGCGGCTGACACCAATGGTCTTCATGCGGAAAGCTTTGGCGATCCGCGCCGTTTCTCCGCCGATGGCTCCGGTACCAAAGATGACAGCCGTCTTGCCGGATATTTCGGTCTCATCTCCGTAGGAATGCCACTCACGCTTGCTCTGGTTAAGCACAGCCTTGTGCAGATTTCGGGTGAAGCTCAATATAAAGCCGAAGATTACGGCTGCGATAGATTCGGCATGTACACCACTAGCGGTGGTTAGAAGGATACCCTGTTCTTGCAGGCGTTGCAGCGGCATTTTATCAATGCCGGCAGACCAGCTCTGTACCCAGCGCAGCTGTGATTCTCTCTCTAGCAGCGCCTCTCCGATTCCTTTGGCCCAGCCGATAATGATCTCTGCGCCCGCGAGCTGCTGAAGATCGGGTTCTTTGGCACTTCCCAATTCAAGCGCATACCCCGGAGCGGCTTCTCTGATTTTTGCCTGCTGGCTCGGTGTAAGGGGCTGAAGACATACAATGGATTTAGACATGTTGGTTCCCTCCCGTTATGTATGGTTGTGCGAATAGATATTTTTAAGGATAACAAATCTGCTGCGAAAGGTGAAATGACCATGAAGAATGAAAAGGAAAGTTACCATAAAGAGCGTCTGTTCGTTGCAGTTCCTGTGCCCCCAGCGATTCGTGAAGCTCTTGGAGACCTATGCCAGTCGCTGGCTGCTGAAATGTCATTTGCCAAATGGACACACCCGGAAGATTATCATGTTACGTTGCAATTTCTGGGGGATACAGCGAAGGAGGACATCCCGGCCTTGATTGCTGTTCTTAAAAAAGTGGCGGCCTCCACGGCCCCCTTTGAGCTTTCTCTGGAGGGCTTTGATACCTTTGGCCACCCGGCCTCACCTCGTGTCTTGTGGGCCGGTCTGGGCGGTGAACTGGAGAAACTTTATGCTCTGCAGAGTGCGATAACTACGGCTACACGGCCCTTAGGTTTTGTGGCAGAAGACAGACCTTATAAGCCACATTTGACGCTATCCCGGAAATATCGCGGTGACGTCCCTTATAAGGCCGAATTTGTCGAATTTTCGGAGGTTTTACGGCAAAAACGAGAACATTTGTCCTCAATTCGACACTGGACGGTAGATGGCCTTGTGTTGTATGCTACCAGAATGTGTGCCATTCCTATGTATGAAAATGTTGAAAACATGACATTTTTCTAAAAAATTCGACAAAGGACAGTTTTCAAATCTTCCATTTTCGGTTACATAGAATAGGAATGTGCCGTGATATAGGAGGAGAATTATGGTTATTTATAAACAAAATCGCTATATTGCGCTGCTTATTGGCGTGATACTGGTGAGTTTCTCAGCGATAAACTTGCTGCATTCCGAACCAACGACAGAAGGGAAGTTAACCAAAGTCCAGGGCAAGCTGAGTGCGCCCCCAGTTACCTCGGCGTTGGAGCTGGCACCAAAGACAACGGATTCTAGCCATACGAGGATACCGATACAAAGTAAGATACATCCGGTGATCAACAGTGCTGTGATTCAACCTAAGCCGGACTGGAGTCTTCAACAGAAGGCTGAGTGGTTGAACCGACAGACCATTGCCGCCGCAGACACGGTTAAAACTGCTGAGGTCAAGGTAGCCGCCGTCAAAACCAAGGCTGCAGCTATACCGGTAGTCACACCAGCGGTTCAACAGAAGCTGCCCAAAAAGGCAACAGCATCAAAGGGGAGTCAGACCGAAGTCAAAAAGGTCGCGGCAACTCAGCAACATCCCCCCATCATATTGTACTTCTCTCGGACGGAGCTATTAAGCCAGGAACAGAAAGACAAAGCAACCTGGCGCTACGCAGTTTCCGGAGAAGACCTGCTTCTGCTGCAAAAAATCGTCATGGCAGAGGCGGAAGGCGAACCGTACAAGGGCAAAGTGGCAGTTGCCAACGTTGTTCTGAACCGGCTACGGTCAGCTAATTTCCCCGACACGATGCATAATGTAATCTATCAGAAGAGACAGTTCAGTCCAGTGGCGAACGGTCGTCTTAATCGCGTGAAGCCTAATGAGGATTGTATCAAGGCTGTTAACGCCGCACTATCGGGAGTCAAGGAGGTTACAGACGACACCTATTTCTTTTTGTCGCTAAAACTTGCGCAGGATTTGACGGTACATCATACGCAGAAGTATGCCAAAACCATCGGCAATCATACTTTTTATAAATAATTTGATTTTTTGGGGAACCTCGGCTCATTATAGGGTAAGTAACCTATTATGAACATGGAGGTAGAACAGCTGTCATGAAAATCACCTATTATGGACACTCAGCCCTGCTGGTAGAGTCTGAAAGCTGCAAAGTCATCTTTGATCCCTTTCTGTCAGGGAACCCGAACTCTGGTATCGCTCCCGATGAAATTACGGTAGATGCGGTTTTGCTTACCCATGCCCATTCAGACCATTTCGGCGATGCGCTGGAAATTGCTGCGCGTAATCAATGCCCTATTTTTGCTGTATATGAACTGGCCGAGTACTGCCGTTCCAAGGGAGCAGAGGTCAAGCATATGAACATTGGCGGCAGTCATACGTATGGCGGGTTTACTGTCAAATACACACAGGCTTTTCATTCTTCCTCAATTGCAGAGGGGGATTCATGGATATACGGTGGTGAACCGGCAGGAATCCTGCTTACCACTGACGGCAAGACGCTGTTTCATTCCGGGGATACCGCACTCTTTGGTGATATGCGCCTGATTGGGGAGCGGAATGATATCAATTTGGCTGCATTGCCCATTGGAGACATGCTAACTATGGGTCCCGATGATGCGTTGCTGGCTGCTCGCTGGCTGCGGGCGGATAAGGTCATTCCGCTTCATTACAACACGTTCCCAGCCATTGCTCAGGACGGCGACGATTTCTGCAATCGACTGCGCCAGGAAGGGATCACAGGATTTCCGCTTAAACCGGGGGAGAGTGTCGAAATATAAATTCAGCTTCTGCACAGGCAACAAGAGGGTGCCGGCAGCCAATGGCTTGCCGAGCACCCTCTTGTTGTTTCTATGAATACGCGAGTCAGCTAAGTGAAGCAGACAGATGTCACTTCCGCTCAAGGCGTCAGCAGAACAGCTTCCTCGCCTCGAGACTGTGATCGCGTTCCTCGATTCTCGGACAGACCAGTTGCCGGCTTGCCTAGCATCTCCAGGACCGTGGCTGCGCAGTGGCGGGGCTGATGTCGATCAGGAGCCAGTCGGCGCTTCCGTTGCTCTTCCAGTGAGGCTCTCTCCCGAAGCAGCCTTGTGAACCATTTGTCCACGACTTTGGCGTTCAGTACCTCGGCCAATCCAAGCTCCACGAAATATTGGCAGTTCTTCTCCTCCTGACCAGGAATTGCCTTGTAGAACAGCATAGGGATACCTTTGGCTTGGCCTTCCGTGCAGGTCATGCCGCCAGGCTTGGTGATCAGCAGATCAGACGCGTCCATTAATTTGTTGATCTCCTTGCTGTAGCCGATAATCTTGATATTGGGATGACTCAGCAATGGATCGCCTTGCATTTTGGACACGAGCTTGTCATTGCTCCCCATGCAGAAGAGCAGCTGAATCTCGTTCATCCGTGAGGTGAGCGAGGCCATGACATCTTTGCCGAACATTAGACCCCAGCCGCCGCCCATGATCAATACGGTGGGGATATCGGCGAGACCTAGTTCTTTGCGAAGCAGGGTCTTGTTCGATCTCTCCCAGAACTTGGGGTGTACCGGAATGCCGGTCACGGTCACATACTCGGCAGGAATACCCCGTCCAGTAAGAATGGCCTCAACGCGGGCAGTGGACACCAGATAGCGGTCCACCTCGTCATTCACCCAGCTTCCATGTGCGTCATAATCTGTAATCAATGTATAGAGTGGCACATTAAGACCCTGTCGCTTCAGGCGGGAGATGACGGCAGCCGGAATAGGGTGGGTACAGATAATCAGGTCAGGCTTGAGCTGCTCAATGACCTGTGCAGCGTGAGTATAAAAAATCCGGTGAAGCGCTAGTTTGGTCAACCGGTTCAGTGATTTGTTGTATTGGGTCTTATACATCATGCCGACCAGTTTGGGCTGGCTGCTGACGGTTCTTCGATAAGCGGAAAGAATCCAAGGAGCGACCGTGGGGTTGAGAAACTTGCCCAGCTCGATTACCCGGCATTGTACATCCGGATTCAGCAGCTTTATTCCTTCGGCCAGAGCATAGGCTGCCCCTGTATGGCCCGTTCCGAAGCCTTCCGAAAACAGCAATACTCTTTTCTTTCGCATAAATTCACCTGCTACTTTCCTTCATGAGTAGAATTGCGGCAATCGATCTATACTATATACGTGGCAAATCCTAACTCTTTTCACATTATACAAATAAGACGTAAATAGAAAGTTAAAACACTGCAATAAATTAAAAAAATAAAAAGTTTGGCTCCAAGGTATTGCAAATATATGGGCAAAGTGCTAAAGTAGGAAATGACCAATTGACCGGATTAGTAAAGTGGTCAGAAGTTCAATGGTAACCATTATTTCTTGAGAAGGGATGTGTACGGGTGGCTGTGGTAGATCGAAGGCAGCAGGTGCTTCAGGCCGCGACCAAATCATTTTCGTTATTCGGTTATAAAGCGACCACGATGGATCAGGTGGCCAAGATAGCGAATGTCGGCAAAGGAACCATCTACACCTTTTTTACGAACAAGGAGCAGCTGTTTGATGAGATTCTGGTCGACATGATGACTGAGATGAAGGTGATTGCTGAGCGGGAGATCAGGCGCGATAAGCCCTTCTTTGATAACCTGCACCGCGTGCTGGATGCCTTGTTGGAATTTCGAAGCGAACACGAGCTATTCATCAAGCTTTCCCAGGAAAATCGCGAATTCGGAACACCGCAGGCTCAAGAAGGACTCGATAAGATCGAGAGTGTAGTACTAGAATATATTGAACGGGAGGTGGAACTCGCGATCCGACAGGGGGAGATCAAGCCCTGCGACCCGAAGATCGTATCGGTAGTAATGTTCAGGCTGTACATTGTGCTGACTGCCGAACTGAACAAAACGCACACACCTTTGGACAAAGAGCAAATCAAGGACTACTTTCGTTTGTTTCTCGCTGAAGGGCTGGCACAATAATGTTTAGGATCAGCATAGGGATAGCGTTCCTCATAATTGCTTTCCCTACCATTTACTTCTTTATACCTTAGTTTGGCCACAAATTTATAAAAAGGTTTCCTGCTTTTTTGCAAGAACACCAAGATGGTGCTTTTTTTATGGCTTTGATTGACCGAATGGGGAAAACAGTCACTTGGTGTTACAGTAATGTTTCACATGTACAGCATTTATAAAGCATAATTAAAAACACACTTAAAAAGAGCATATGATCAAAAGGAGAGAACCAGAATGAAATCATTATCCGTGTTTACCAAGGACCTTGGTGCGGCGCTTAGAAATCCTAAAGTGCTGATCCCCATCATAGTTGTCCTCTTCATTCCGGTGATGTATAGCGGATTGTTCCTGAAGGCATTCTGGGACCCGTACGGCAAGATGAATGAGTTGCCGGTCGCCGTAGTGAATCAAGACAAGGGCGCTAATTACGAGGGCAAAGAATTAACAGCTGGTAGTGATCTGGTCGAGGAGCTTAAAAAGACCGATGGCTTCAATTGGAAATTTGTCAGTCGTGAAGAGGCAGATGCCGGACTCAAGGACAGCACTTACTATATGTCCATTATCGTACCTGAGGACTTCTCCGAAAAGGCAACAACTTTGCTGGATAAGGACCCACAGCCAGCCAAAATTATTTTTGAGCCGAACGAAGGCTACAACTTCCTGGCTGGACAAATCGGGGGAACCGCTGTAAAGGAAATCAAGTCGAAAATATCGGCAAAGATTACTGAGGCCTATACCGAATCTGTATTTGATAAAATCACTGAAATCTCCAGCGGTCTTGGCGACGCAGGAGAGGGCGCAGGCAAGATTGCTGATGGCGCAGGCAAGCTGGATGACGGCGCGCTGAAGTTAAAAGAAAACCTGCTTGTGCTGACTGATGGCACAGGCAAATTGAAAGATGGCGTAGAGCCCCTAACTAAAGGTGTTACTGATCTGAACACTGGTGCAGCTGCCCTGGAATCAGGTACCAGCACATTGGCTAGTGGATTGCAGCAGTTGTCCGCTGCACAGAAGCAGCTGCAAGACGGCTTGAACCAAAGCTCGTCCGGTAGCAAGCAACTCAGCGGCGGCCTTCAGCAGGCCGTTACCGGTACAGCGAAGCTGCAAGAAGGAACAAAGGCTGCTGTAGACGGTACTAGCAAGCTGCAAGCAGGCGCACAATCCCTGGTTGACGGCAGCAGCAAGCTGCAGGCAGGATTGAACTCCTCTAAAGATGGCAGTGCGCAGTTGGAAGCCGGTCTGAAGGCTTCCGCAGAAGGTAGCGCCAAAGTAACTGAAGGCGCAAAAGCAGTATCTGACGGCCTGCAGCAGCTGGCCCAGTCGAATCCACAGCTGGCAGCAAGCCCAGCGGTGCAAAAGCTACTGGCTGCCAGCAAAGCGGTAGCTGACGGCAGCGAGCAGCTGCAGCAAAGCCAGCAGCAGCTTGCTCAAGGCGCGACAGCGCTGCATAGCGGCCAAGAACAGCTGGCCCAAGGTGCGGCACAGCTAAACGCAGGCTCGCAGCAGCTTGCAGGCGGCGTAGGCCAACTGCATGATGGTGCACAGCAGCTGAACGCAGGTAGCACACAGCTGCTGCAAGGACAGCAGAAGCTGGCGCAAGGCGCTTCTGCGCTGGCAGCAGGCGGCGACAAGCTGACCGCTGGTATGAAGCAGTTCGGCGAGAAGCTGAGTGAAGCAGCAGCAGGCGGCAGCAAGCTGGCTGATGGCGGCAAAGCGCTGGGCGCAGGTACTTCGAAGCTCCTGAACGGGGTTGGCGAGCTGGGTAACGGCATCAACGCTGTAGCAGATGGTTCCAAGAAGCTGGCAGACGGTGCCGGAGAACTTAAGAACGGGATGGCTGATCTGAAATCCGGTTCCAATGAACTGGCTACCAAACTCGATGAAGCTGCCGAGAAGACAAGTGCAGTGAACAAGACAGATGCTATGGTTCAAATGTTTGCTGAGCCTGTTGTTATCGAAGATCATGCAATCAATAAAGTACCTAACTACGGTACAGGTTTTGCACCATACTTCCTGTCGCTGGGCCTTTTCGTAGGGGCATTGATCTGCACACTGGTTATTCCTACACGTGAATCGGAGGTTGCAGAAGCTACCCGGTTCAACCGCTTTATCAGCCGCACACTGACATTCTCGATGATGAGTCTGCTTCAGTCGATGCTGGCGGCTATGATTGTCCTGTATGGTCTGGGTCTGGAAGTACAGAGTGTACCTCTGTTCTATCTGTTCACTTTCGTCACAAGTCTTGCCTACATGATGATCATCCAGGCGATTGTAACCTGGCTGGCTAACCCGGGCCGTTTCATTGTCATTGTCATTCTGATCTTCCAATTGACAACAAGCGCTGGTACCTTCCCGCTGGAATTGATTCCAGACTGGATGCAGTTCTTTAACCCGCTATTGCCAATGACTTACAGTGTCGCTGGATTAAAGGCAGTGATCTCTACCGGAGATTACAGCGCAATGTGGGGAGATATGGGAAGACTTGCTATCTATGGCGTGGTCTTCATGGTCCTTACCCTCGCTTACTTCATGACGCGCGGCCGTGATCAAGAGGCTCTTTTGAAGAACGAAAAAGCAATAACAATTTAATCGATAGGCTGTTTAGTTTGGTCTATACACCAAGAAGCGCTCCCATGTGGAGCGCTTCTTGTGTCTTTAGCAATGACAGTTTTCGTTAAAAAAGAGGTGAAGTTAGGAAAATTAATGAAACAATTTTTAGTGCAAAAAAAATAATGCAAATAATATGTATTACTCTACATGGAAATGCAAATAAATCTTTGGTTAAGTAAAGCTGTACAGCAAAAACTATAGTTAATCAACATCATAAAAAACTGTAATTTGCCCAGCATAAACCCCAGTGATACACTAGTAAAACCTAATCCGCGTTGAACAATTATTAAGGTTTTAATAGGACAAATTTTCTCGAGATTCCGCCCCAATTTATTATAGAAAGGTTGCGTAAGATGAGACACACTGAACTGCCCCGCAAACAGGGCCTGTATGATCCCCAGTTCGAAAAAGATGCTTGCGGCATGGGATTTGTTGCCCATATTAAAGGCGTACCGTCCCATGAAATCGTAAGCAATGCCTTGACCATGCTCATCAATATGGAGCACCGGGGAGGCCAGGGAAGCGAGCCGAACTCCGGTGACGGAGCCGGCATCATGCTGCAAATCCCGCATCGTTTCTTTGTAGGCGAAGCCAAGAAGCTTGGCTTTGAACTACCTGAGCAAGGCCATTATGGCGTGGGTATGATCTTTTTGTCTCATAACGAGGAGATCAGAAGCCGCCATGAGGCCCTCTTAAGTCAGATTATTGCCGAAGAAGGACAAGAGGTGCTCGGCTATCGCGACGTACCTACGTTTGACGAGATGCTGGGCAAGACGGCCAAGGCTGCTAAGCCTTATGTGCGCCAGGTCTTTATCGGACGCTCCGCAGCGGTATCCGATGAGCTGGCCTTCGAGCGGAAGTTGTATGTCATCCGCAGACGAGCCGAGCTGGCTATCCGGTACAGCGGTGCAGAAGAGGGAGAATCCTTCTATCTGCCAAGCTTATCTTGTCGCAAGATCGTTTATAAAGGAATGTTGACTACAGAGCAGGTGGGACAATTCTATCTTGATCTGCAGGATGAGAAGCTGGAATCGGCCATCGCGCTGCTTCACTCCCGCTTCAGCACCAATACGTTCCCGAGCTGGGAACGTGCTCACCCGTATCGCTTCATGATTCATAACGGCGAGATTAACACGCTGCGCGGCAATGTGAACTGGATGCATGCCCGCCAATCGCTGTTCAAGAGTGAAGTGTTCGGCGAATCCCTCGACAAGATCAAGCCGGTTATCAATCCGGATGGTTCCGATACAGGGATGTTCGATAACACCTTCGAATTCCTGTACCTGAGCGGACGCTCCCTGCCGCAGGTAGCCATGATGATGGTACCTGAGCCTTGGAGCAATCATGACAGCATGGATGAGGAGAAGAAAGCATTCTATCAATACCATAGCACCCTGATGGAGCCTTGGGACGGACCGGCAGCAATGGGCTTCACTGACGGTGTGCAGATCGGTGCCATGCTTGACCGTAATGGATTGCGTCCTGCGCGTTACTACGTTACAAAAGACGATAAGATCATCCTGTCTTCTGAAGCGGGTGTACTGGATATCCCAGCAGAGAACGTGCTATACAAGGACCGTTTGAAGCCAGGCCGCATGCTGCTCGTGGATACGAAGGAAGGCCGCATCATTTCCGATGAGGAAGTGAAAGCAGCCATCGTCTCCGAACGCCCTTATCGTGCATGGCTGGATGAGCATCTGATTAGCCTTGATGAGCTTCCGGATGCGCCTGAGCTGCCTAATCCGAAGCATGACAATGTACAGCAATTGCAGCAGTCGTTCGGTTATACGTTTGAGGATCTTCGTAAGGTGCTTGAGCCAATGGCGTCCACCGGCGCAGAAGCTGTTACGTCTATGGGCTACGATGCTCCGCTTGCGGTGTTATCCGATCGTCCACAGCGTCTGTACAATTACTTCAAGCAGATGTTTGCCCAGGTAACGAATCCGCCGATTGATGCGATTCGCGAAGAATTAGTCACTTCCACGACGACAACCATCGGTCCTGAGCGCAACTTGCTGAAGCCTGAACCGGAAAGCTGTCGGCAAATCTCCTTGGAGACGCCGATTCTGTCCAATGAAGACTTCGCCAAGCTCCGCCATGTCCGTCGAGCCGGTTTCAAGTCGATGACCATTCCTACCTTGTTCCCGGCTGAGCTGGGTGCTGAAGGGATGCGTGTCGCCCTGGACCGTTTGTCCGAGGCAGCTGACCGGGTCATTGCCAAAGGCCATAACATTCTTATTCTGTCTGACCGCGGCGTAGACCGTGAAAACGCGGCTATTCCGGCCCTCTTGGCCGTGTCCAGTCTGCACCACCATCTGATCCGCCAAGGCACTCGGACCAAGGTTAGCATCCTGCTGGAATCCGGCGAACCGCGCGAAGTGCACCATTATGCACTGCTGCTCGGTTATGGCGTCAGTGCGGTGAACCCTTATCTGGCATTCGAGAGTCTGGATGATATGATCAGCCAAGGCTTGCTACGCGGCATCTCGCATGCCAAAGCCGTGAAGAACTATATCAAAGCTGCGACGAAGAGCGTAGTTAAAATACTATCCAAGATGGGGATTTCGACCATTCAATCCTATCGCGGCGCACAAATCTTTGAAGCTGTCGGTCTGAATTCTGACTTCGTGGATCGTTACTTCACCTGGACGCCTTCCCGCATTGGTGGGATCGGTCTTGAGGAAGTGGCAGCGGAAGCGCTGGCCCATCATAACCGTGCCTTCACCGAGAAGGACGGCAATGACAAAGTGCTGGATTCTGGCGGCGACTACCAATGGCGCAGTGACGGAGAAGAGCATTTGTTCAACCCGCAGACCATTCACCTTCTTCAGCACTCAGTGCGTAGTGGCGACTATAACATGTACAAGAAATATGCCGCGCTTGTTCAAGGCGAGAGTGAGAAGCATTTGACCCTCCGGTCACTGCTGGAATTCAAATCTCCTTATGAACCGGTTCCGCTGGAAGAGGTCGAATCTGTAGAATCGATCATGAAACGCTTCAAGACCGGTGCGATGTCCTTCGGTTCGATCAGTAAGGAAGCGCATGAGACTTTGGCGATCGCGATGAACCGCATTGGTGGTAAGAGCAACACCGGTGAGGGCGGTGAAGACCCGGCACGTTTCATTCCTGACAGCAACGGCGATTCCCGCCGCAGTGCGATTAAGCAGGTCGCGTCAGGACGGTTCGGGGTTACTTCTAACTATCTGGTGAATGCCGATGAGATTCAGATCAAGATGGCGCAAGGCGCGAAGCCGGGCGAAGGCGGACAGCTTCCGGGACGCAAGGTATATCCTTGGGTTGCTGAGGTTCGTGGTTCCACAGCAGGCGTAGGCTTGATCTCACCGCCGCCTCACCATGACATATACTCCATTGAGGATTTGGCAGAGCTGATCTACGATCTGAAGAATGCCAATCCACGTGCAAGTATTAACGTGAAGCTGGTGTCCGAAGTAGGCGTAGGGACGATTGCGGCCGGAGTAGCCAAGGGCCGTGCCGATATCATTCTGGTCAGCGGTTATGATGGCGGAACAGGCGCATCGCCGATGAACTCAATCCGTCATGCCGGTCTCCCATGGGAGCTGGGTCTTGCGGAAACGCACCAAACGCTGATTCTCAACAATCTGCGAGACCGTGTAGTGCTGGAGACGGACGGCAAAATGCTTAGCGGACGTGACCTTGCTGTAGCGGTATTGCTCGGTGCAGAAGAGTATGGCTTCTCGACAGCACCTCTGGTGGCTGTTGGCTGTATCATGATGCGTGTATGCCAAATGGACACTTGTCCGGTGGGTGTAGCCACCCAGAACCCTGAT
The DNA here is from genome assembly GCF_042649265.1 of Paenibacillus sp. GCM10012306. Classification (NCBI taxonomy): domain Bacteria; kingdom Bacillati; phylum Bacillota; class Bacilli; order Caryophanales; family Paenibacillaceae; genus Paenibacillus; species Paenibacillus sp. GCM10012306. Next base: position 86,550 of record NZ_JBHRYW010000009.1, read on the forward strand.
CTGCGCAAGAATTTCACAGGAGACCCACATCATGTGGTTAACTTCATGAATTTCGTGGCCCAGGATCTACGTGAAATCATGGCTGAGCTCGGCTTCCGTACCATTGAAGAGATGGTCGGACGCACCGATTGTCTCGATGCTGTGAAGGCTTCGTACCACTGGAAGAAGAAGGGCGTTGACCTGAGCAGTCTGCTGCATTCGCCAGAGCTTCCGGAAGGCAGCACCCGCTACCGCAGTCAGTATCAGAACCATGGCCTGGATGAGACGCTCGACGTCTCCAAGCTGCTTGAACTGGCAGCTCCAGCGCTGGAGAATGGTACCGTGGTAGAAGCATCCCTGCCAATTACGAACGTTAACCGTGCGGTAGGTACGATCCTGGGTAGTGAGCTGACCCGTAAGTACGGAGCAGCAGGTCTGCCAGACGATACGATTTCTCTACACTTCACCGGTTCCGCTGGTCAAAGTTTGGGAGCATTCGTGCCGAAGGGGATCACGATCACTGTTGAAGGGGACTCCAATGACTATGTCGGCAAAGGATTGTCCGGTGGTAAGCTGATCATTAAGCCGTCACCGCAGGCTACCTTTGCAGCCGAGGATAATATTATCATCGGGAATACAGCATTATACGGTGCAACTAGCGGAGAAGCCTATATCAACGGAATCGCCGGTGAACGCTTCGCGGTACGTAACTCCGGAGCGAATGTTGTTGTAGAAGGTGTAGGCGACCATGGCTGTGAATACATGACCGGAGGGCGCGTAGTTGTTCTCGGTGAGACGGGACGCAACTTCGCGGCTGGAATGTCGGGCGGTATCGCCTATGTCTACGATCCAGACAATAGCTTCATCCAGCGCTGCAACCTGGAAATGGTTCTGCTTGAACGGGTAGAAGAGGCCGAGGAAGCTGAAGAACTGTTCAGTCTGATCTCCCGTCATAAAGAACTGACAGGTAGTGCGATTGGTACGCGAGTTCTTGAGCAGTGGAATGATAGTCTGCCGAAGTTTGTCCGTGTCATTCCTAAGGATTACAAACGGATGATGCAGCAGATTCGCAAGGTGGAGCAGACCGGCTTGTCCGGGGAAGCTGCCTTGATGGCCGCTTTTGAAGCCAACATGCGTGAGCTTGCCCGTGTAGGCGGTTAAGTGGAACGCAGGTCACTGCAATGATGGAATAAACAATAGAGGGATTTGGTCCTGCTTTGCAATGCAGAGGAGGGGCCGAATCCCTTTTTTCATAATTCTCTATCGCATTACATTTTTTAGAAAAAATGAGTTATGTGGTACACTAGACGGGTTAAATAAAAAGAATAGTTGTTTCAACACAAGAGAGGACGTGAGACTATGCTGACGACGGAACTTGCCGAACCGGTTGCCAGGCTACAGGGTGTGACTAAAAAAATCGGCTCCAAGACGCTGGTAAGCGATTTGACACTGGATATCCCGGCAGGCCAAATCTTCGGTTTTCTGGGGCCAAACGGTGCAGGTAAGACCACTACAATCCGGATGATGGTAGGCTTAATCTCTATCAGTCGGGGCGATATTTTGATCTGCGGCCGGAGTATTAAAGATCAGTTTGAAGAAGCCGTGGCCCATGTTGGTGCAATCGTTGAGAATCCAGAGATGTACAAATTCCTGACTGGATATCAGAATCTGCGTCAATACGCGAGAATGGTAAGCGGCGTAACGAAGCAGCGGATTGATGAGGTAATAAAGCTGGTAGGATTGGATAATCGAATCCATGATAAGGTGAAAACCTATTCCTTGGGAATGCGGCAACGGTTGGGTGTGGCCCAGGCCCTGCTGCATCGGCCCAAGCTGCTAATTTTGGACGAGCCGACCAATGGACTAGATCCTCAGGGCATTCGCGAGCTGCGGGATTATCTGCGTCGGTTATGTCAGCAAGAGGGGACGACGGTGTTCGTATCCAGTCACTTGCTCTCCGAGATGGAATTGATGTGTGACAGTGTAGCCATTATTCAAAACGGTCGGTTGGTGGATGTCAGACAGCTGAAGAACACAGGCGACACAGTGGTAGCAGCTGTGGAAACCTTGTTCGAGGTGGATCATGCAGAAACTGCTATGGCTTTGCTTGATCGGGGGATTCTGAAGGATGGGGGGCTTGTACTGGAAGTGACCCGCGAGGAAATTCCGGCCTTGAACGAGCTGTTGGTCAACGGTGGGGTTAAGGTGTACGGGATCAGAGCCTTGTCCCGTTCGCTGGAGGATCAATTTTTGGAAATGACTGGAGGTGAAGGCATTGGGTAAATTCTCGGGACTCATACATAATGAGAATATCAAAATCTATAGCAGGGTGCGTACCTGGGTGATGCTGTTGATTTTGGCGATCATGAGTGCACTGATGCCAGTGTTGTTCTACTTCTCAACCGGTGACAAGAACCATCTCATGGGACTTTGGGAGACCTTCCAGATGACAGTGAGTGTGGCCTTTTTCCTGAATACCATATTTACAGTTGTTGTGGCCTCTGACTCCATAGCGGGCGAATTTTCCTGGGGGACAATCAAGCTGCTATTGATTCGCCCGTGGAGTCGTTCCAAAATACTGCTATCCAAATATATTTCCATGATATTATTCAGCCTGCTAAGTACAGGGGTGTTAATTGCGTTTGGTCTGGGCTCTGCGTACTTGTTCTCTTCTCAGACGGGAGACGTTATGCTTTCCCTGACCGGTTGGAGTCCGGGAGCCTATTCCTTTATGGATTTGCTGTTCCGTTATATTGAGCTGTTCTTGACCGCGACGCTGGCCTTTATGGTATCCAGTGTATTCCGGGCTAGCGGTCTGGCTATCGGATTATCGCTGTTTATTATATTTGCCAAAAATCTGATTGTGATCATCTTCAACCCGGACAGATATCAGTGGGCGAAATATCTGCTGTTCACCCATATGGACCTGCGGGTATACCTGTCATCGAATGTTGGTCCAGGAGGAGCCACACTGGGCTTCTCAGTAGCCGTACTGGCTGCGTATTATATGCTGTTCCTGCTGATTGCTTGGATTGTGTTCCGCAAGCGGGATGTAGCGGCCTAGGAACCAATGATTATCCGGCTTCACGTGCATTCTGCGCTTTGGCAGCGCGTGCTGCGGCCTTGTCCGGTTTTGCCTTCTGTTCTTGCCCGCCCGCTGACTTCGGGGCGGGCTGTTTCATGTCTACCGAACCATTCAAGAAGCTGCCCTCCATAATGTTAAGCGTGGCGGCTGAAATATTGCCGTGCAGCTGGCCGCTGCCCGTCATGATGAGCCTGCGGTTCGCGGTAACATCACCGTATACTTTTCCGGCAATGATAATCTCTTCCGCGGTAATACTGGAACGGACAGTTCCTTGTTCCCCTATGGTGACTGTTCCGCTGCACTCAATCTCCCCGCTGAAGGTTCCTTCAATTCGTAAATTAGTGTCGCAATGTACCTTTCCCTCCAGGGTTCCTCCATGTCCGATTAATGAATCTGTGGACTTGAAAGGTGTGCCTTTTCCTCGTTTCTTCCACATTTTATTTCCTCCTGTTCCATATGGACTAAGTACATAGTTTTAAGGCTTTACATATGTCAGCGGATTCACCGGGTTGTTCTGTTTGACCACTTGAAAGTGAAGATGGGGGCCTGTGCTGCGCCCTGTACTGCCCACCAGACCAATTTTTTGTCCTTTGATTACTTTTTCTCCAGGAGAAACATTCATTCCACTAAGATGCATGTACCATGTCTCCAGTCCGTTCGGGTGTTTGACGACAATATATTTGCCTCTGGCGCTTTGCTGGTCGACAGCGACGACTTCGCCGGAGAGGGCGGCAAAGACAGGATCTCCAGTTTTTGCTGCGATGTCGATGCCGGCATGGAAAGCAGACACACTTTTAAACGGATCAGAGCGGTAGCCGAAATTCGAGGAAATGACTTTGGAAAGCGTCGGCCACGTTACCCCAGAATCCAGTTTTTGCTTTTGGGCTTCCACTTGTTTGGCCTGCTTCTGGGCAGCTTGGGTGCTAGCTTCTTTAGCTTGATGAATGGTGTTGGAGATCCGGCTCAGCATTTCATCCAGAATACTGTGAATTTCCTCAAAATCGTCCTTAGTATCCTCAATTAGCTGAAAAGGATCGTTCTGATGCACGGCGATATATTCACCGCCTACCTGTGGAGTTACGGTATCACCAATGATGCCCCTCATGGCTCCGATCCGGAAGCGGATAGCGGGGGAAGCGGGCGATGCAGCAGGCTCCGGTACGAAAATTACCGAGGATGCCTTAGTAGTGGATGAATCCTCTTGACTACTGGTAGCTGCCGTACTGACTGTACTGGCAGTCGTTTTGGATGCAGATGCGGAGGTGGGAGCAATTGCAGCTGAGACAGAACCTTTCTGGCCCGCAGTAGAGGAAGATTTCAGCGTGGAAGCAGCAGAGTTTTCCTTATCCGTTCCGGAACGACTTCCCGAGGTCGTAGCGGGCGTTGCGCCAGTTGGTGTTGTTTTCTCTTTGTTCAAAAGGGATTGCAGTTGCTTCTCAAGCTCACTTACATTCTTCAACCGGTCCCTGATATTCTCGGCCTCCTCCGACAAATCCGTGACCTGACTGCGCAGGTGGAGCAATGTCTGGTCCTTGTCCGCGACCTGCATTTCCATACGAAGATTGGTCAAAGATAGCGCAGCAGCTTCTGCTTCCAGTTCAGCAATGGTCTTCGATGCATGAAAATGCATGGAGGTGACCAGACTGGAGATAGATAGAGCGGCTGCAGCCGGCAGGGCCAACGCCATCGGCCTGGATAGCTGCAGCTGTCGGACCGGACGCCCAGCATCCCGGACAACGAGCAGTGTGATGCCGCTACGATCTGGCTGGCTTTTCATAGCGTCTCCTTCCTGCGGCTTTAGGCAGCCGCTCCTGTATTGCTGCGGGCAGGCAGTGGATCGTTCCGCAGTTCTATCCGATTTGTCCTATTACTCTATGTATTCGATATCTTTCGGGAACATGACAATGGTTTGTTGAAAAAAAGAAGAGAAGAGCCTTGGGCCACGATGGCTGCGCTCTGATTACTGAGGGGGAGTCGGCTGTATGAAGGTGCTTGCCATAATTCTAGTTCTCTTTATTGTTCAGCTGGCTGTAATTCTGCTGCTTGAATTTAGGCGCCCGCAGCGGGCGGTAGCCTGGATGTTCCTTACTTTCTGCTGTCCCCCGCTGGGGCTGCTTTTCTATTATGCATTAGGTCGTGATTTCCGGAGAAAATGCTCAGTGAGCCAAAAGTGCATTACCCGTCAGCCTGAAATTCACGCTCATGTCTCTGGCAAAAGTCGTGTGGTCAACAAGCTGGAGGAGTGCGGAAATCCGCAGTTCGCTCAGCAAAGAGAGCTGCTGTCCCTGCTGGCTGGGCTGTCGAAAAGTCCAATTACCGGCTGTAATACCACCAGGCTGCTCTCCAGTACAGAGGAGGCATACAACTCTATGCTGGAAGCAATGGAAGGCGCCCGTGAGCATATTCATCTGGAATTCTATATCTTTCGTGATGATGAGATCGGGGATCGATTCCAGGATGTAATGATTCGTAAAGCCCGGCAAGGGGTTAAGGTACGCCTGCTGTGCGATGGGATGGGCAGTCATGCCCTGAGCCGCAGATATATCCGGACGCTGCGTAGAGCCGGTGTCGAGGTGCATTTCTTTTTGCCGCCACTGCTTTCGCTGCTGGAAGGACGCTTCAATTATCGGAACCACCGTAAACTTTTGATCGTAGATGGACTAGTGGGTTTTACTGGTGGGATGAATGTGGGGGACGAGTATCTCGGCCGTAATCCCAAAATAGGCTATTGGCGCGACACACAACTGCGTCTGGAGGGAGACGCCGTTTATTTTATACAATACGTCTTCCTAAAGGACTGGAAGCTGGCCTCCGGAGAAGGGGTAAGTCACCCCCGTCTATTCCCTGCTCATTCTTGCGTGGGAAAGGAGTCGGTGAAAATTGTGCCAAGCGGGCCGGATGGGCAGATGGATGCGTCACAAGAGATGTATTTTGGAGCCCTGTGCGCTGCGAAGAGTCGAATCTGGATCTCCTCGCCGTACTTCATTCCTGATCCCGCGATTTGCCGGGCGTTGAAGAATGCAGTGCTCAAAGGGGTTGATGTCAGGATAGTTATCCCAGCGAAGCCAGACAACTGGGTCGTCTATTATGCATCCTTGTCTTATCTGGAGAATTTGCAGGATGCAGGTGTGAAATTCTACCGCTATACCAAAGGATTCATGCATGCCAAAATCATGGTGGCCGACGATTTGCTCGCGGCCGTGGGCAGCGCAAACCTTGATATGCGTAGCTTTTACTCTAATTTTGAGCTGACAGCATTGCTGCTAGACCTTAAAGCTATCTCAGCGGTGGCGGATGGATTTCAGCGGGATTTGAAGCACAGTGAGTTTATAAATCCAGAGCAATTTAGAGAGAGAAGCAGATTTGTCAAGCTGGGCGAGGGCATTTGTCAGCTGTTATCACCGCTCCTATGACAGGAAAAGTGACAAACAACAAAATTCTTGAACGTTTTTTACATGAACCATTCATTATGAAACGTTTATTTATGATATAATAAAGTGTACAAAACAGAAATGTAAGCCATGAACCTCATATCTTATGTTTCAAAATTATACTGTAATTGTAGGGGGAGTTCTATGAATGTGAGTCACGAACTGTTGACGAAAGAAGGCAAAACGCAAAAGTCCGGAGCGATCAAAACGGCGAAGCTTGCACAACGAGTTGTTATGCTGGCTATAGGAGCAGCGATGATGTCGGTTGCACTGGAGATATTCCTTGTACCGAATCAGATGATTGACGGTGGTATTACAGGGATCTCGATCATGCTGTCGCATATTTTTGATATTCCCCTCGGTATTCTGTTGACGCTGCTTAACCTTCCATTCCTGTTGATCGGCTATAAGCAAATCGGTAAAACGTTCGCTTTATCCACTTTATTTGCGGTAGTTCTGATGTCCATTGGAACTCAGTTGCTGCATCCGGTTAAGCCGTTTACCTCCGATCCACTGCTGGCTGCCGTATTTGGCGGTATCATTCTAGGGGTTGGCGTCGGGCTGGTTGTCCGTTATGGCGGATCGCTAGATGGTACGGAAATTGTGGCGATTCTGGTTGCCAAGAGACTACCGTTTTCTGTAGGCGAAGTTGTAATGTTCTTTAACCTGTTTATTCTATCGGGTGCAGGCTTTGTGTTCGGCTGGAATAATGCAATGTTCTCACTTATTGCCTATTATATAGCATTCAAATTGATTGATATTACACTTGAAGGTCTGGATCAGTCGAAGTCGGTATGGATTATCAGCGAGAAATTCCGGGATATCGGAGAAGCGCTGACAGAGCGCCTTGGGCGCGGTGTTACGTATCTGGATGGAGAAGGCGGATTCTCCGGCGAGAACAAGAAGGTTATCTTTGTGGTCATTACTCGTCTGGAAGAAGCTAAGCTGAAGGCTATTGTAGAGGATTGGGATTCTGACGCATTTGTTGCGATTGGTAATATCCATGATGTCAAGGGTGGACGCTTCAAGAAAAAATCCATCCACTAGCAAAGCTCGAGTACGGGCTTTAACTCACTGAAAGAAGGTATATTTACGAACGATCGGTCAATAAATACGGCAGAACCCTCTTTATGTGCCGTATTCTTATATAGAATACCTTCTGCATTTTTTATTAAAGGCATACAAAAAAGCGCAAGCTGAAAGGATACCGCATCCTGGGGCTTGCGCTTTTTGCATTGTTAAAATGTTGTTATAGCGGTTGTACCGATTTCAATGTAATTTGTTGTTCTTCGGAAAAGGACTTCTGGGTTCCGATGCCATCGGCATCTGCTCTAAAGCGAATAAGGTAATCCCCTACAGCCGGAATTCGTTTATTATACAGCTCGAAGGCGACGTCCTGCTTAAAGCCTGATATGTTCTTAATAGTCAGGGTATGCCCCCCATTGCTTATTTCCTCCGCTGTTATATTCCTCCACCCGCCTACAGCTATATAGTCATTAGTGGTGAACGTCAGTCCTTCCATTGTAACTTCCAAGATTCCATTCGAAAAAGTTTCCCCCGTAAAATAGTCAAGGCGTATTACGGATTGAAGAGATCCGGTTTGATATAACTTGGAGTGTATGAAATCCGTTCCAATATTGAAACCATAATTAATTGCAGGCAATGTTGGTACAGCCGGACGAACTCCTTTTTGCAGAGTGAACGTAAACGCATGTTCCGCATCGCGCGGAGACTCGTTGTCGTTATCATTCGTGGAGGTAAGGATATAGCTATATACCCCTGCATCCAGATCGCCGATATTGGCAGCAGGGAGTGATCCGTCCGACTGACTTAAGCCAAGATTAATCGGACTTCCCAAGCGGTCTTCTTCATCCACGATGCCGTTCTCGTTAAGATCCTCCCAGCGATAAGCCTTTACTACAGTGTCCGGTTCACTAACCGCGCCAGCCAAGCCTCTGATTTGATCCTGTTCACTATTGTAATTGTCAATAACTTCAAATTTTGTGATATCGACTGTTGGCACATTTGATTTGATAATCTGATTCAGTGTTTTGGTAGCGGTGGTTCCTGTTTTGGTTCCTGTTTTGGCTATTGGTGTAACCTTAAGTGTAATGTAGCTTCCAAGATCTTCGTCAGTCAATCGATAATATTGATTAGTGGCTCCAGAGATGGCTGTCTTGTCGGAAGCCTCCAGGGATTCAGAACGATACCATTGATAATTCAAGGAATCAACCTCATCGTTCTCTGCGTCAATATAGTCAAAATCAGCAAGGAGTTGATCTCCCACAGTAGGCTCATCTCGTGAAATAATCTGTAAATCCTGAATGGTTGGAGCTTCGTTTACGCCAGATAGATTTGATCCGCGATACTCCGCTTTGTTAAATGCATGGGATGCATCTTCTCCCCCAATGTAAAGAACAGCATTCGGTCCCGTCACATCTGAGACAATTTTAAAGCTAAATAAATCAACGACCGCTGCCTTGGCGTTCACATGACCTTCGGTCAAAGCCGTATTTAAGGCGCGCACAAAATCTCTCATGTCCTCATAGTTTTGATCCGCTGTGATCGTTGCTGTATTTACACCGTCGCTAACGGTAAATGTCTTTGGCTGTTCCGTGAAGTTACTATTGTAAATTCTTTTACTAAGTGCAAACGCAGATGATGTCTCGTAAACCGGTGTTGGTGTTGGTTCCGGTGTTGGTACCGGTGTCGGTATTGGTGTCGAAGATGGCTCCGGAGTCGGAGTTGGTGTCGATGATGGTACCGGAGTCGGAGTTGGTGTCGATGATGGTTCTGGCGTCGGAGTTGGTGTCGACGATGGTACCGGCGTCGGTGTTGGCTCAGGTGTTGGTGTCAGGTTAGAGCCCCCTGCAATTGGTGTGGATTGTGGAATAACGACCCCTTGTACAGGTTCCGGTGTGGCTGGCTGACTTGGGTTCTCTATATCTTGTTTTGATTTTTCGCCGAGGAATTTAGAAGCAACCAGAGCAACTTCCTGACGAAGCGCACTTTTCTTCGGTCCGAAGGAGCCGTCAGAATTACCTCTCATTAAGTTCAATTCCAAGGCAGCGGCGACAGAATCTTTGGCCCAATCTGAGATGGAGGAGGCGTCGCTGAAGGTTAGATTCTGGCCTTTTCCGGTGATATCAACAGCTAATGCATTCATAAAAATAACAGCCATTTGTTCACGAGTCAGCGTATTCGCTGCTCCAAAGTTTCCTCCGCCCAGTCCTTTCACGAGTCCTGCCTTCACAGCTGCCTCCACGGCATTAAAGGCGTAGGAATTACTTGGGACATCGCTAAACGTAGCTAACGCTGGCGGAGAAGTTAAATCAAGATTCAGTGTCTTAGCCAGAATGATCGCAAAGTCTTGTCTGGAGATGATCCCGGTCGGATTGAATTTGCCATCCCCAGTTTCATTGATAATCCCTTTGTTCGTTAGTTCCAATATCGCATCTTTGGCGTAAGAGTTAGAGATGTCCGTATACGATGACGAGGCGAATGCGTGAGGTACTAAAGTACCAAGCAGCACCGTGGTAGATAATATAGTTACAGATTTCTTTTTTAACGATTGTTTCTTGCCCATAGACTACTTTCCCCCTTGGAAATATTGCATATGACATATCTCTCAAAACATCGACATTATCTGCACAACTGATTGTACATTTTGATACTGAACCGATTCTGGACAGTGGCTGATAGGAGAGCTATTGCTGAAATAATAATGGCACGACAAAAAGAAGCCCTCCTTATAAGAAGGACTTCACTGGATGCTGTTCTTTTTAGGAAAGCTGCTGCACAATCGCTTCTATCGGCTGTGGGGGGACGCTGGCAATCAGGTCGCCCATTTGGCGCAGCCGTTCCTCGATATTAAGCAGATGATAATCGGTAATCGAGACGTCTCGTTCAACTTCTTCCCAGGTAAGAGGTGTCGAGACGGTTGCGAGCGGGCGAGCTCGGGGGGTGTAAGGGGCCGCAAGAGTTTTGCCGCCGTAATGTTGAAGATAGTCAAAGTAAATTTTATCCCCGCGGTGCTTCTTCAGCCGTTCCAAGGTGAACAGCTCCGGGTGCTTCTCGGTCACAAAACGTCCGACAAAATGGCCTACCGTTCGAAGGTCGTCAAAGGTTACACCCGGGGTAATCGGGACGATAATTTGAACGCCTGTTGCTCCGGAAGTTTTGGGAACTGAGGTGAGACCAAGGGATTGCAGCACCTTACCTACTATTGAGGCTGCTTCCATAATGCGAGGCTCCTCCTCGCGGGAAGGGTCCAGATCAATCATCCATTCACAGGGTAGCACGCTTCCGGCGTAGTGCAGGGAAGGATGAAATTCGAGCGCGGCAAGATTGCCTAGCCAGATCAGTTCGGGCAAACCCTGTAAAGTAATATAGGAGATGTTGTCCTGATTATAAGTGTGAACGAAGTCCGGAAGTGGCTCGGGCGCATTTTTCTGATAAAAAGACATACCGGATACCCCATGGGGATAGCGAATGACAGTCAGCAGCCGGTCCCGGCAGTAACGTAGCAGATAGGGTGAGAGCGCGGCAAGTTTTTGCAGATACATTTTCTTCGTAATGCCGACTTCTGGCCATAGGGGCTTATCGGGATTCGTGATGGCGATTTCTTGACCCTCTATTGTGATGGAACCTTTGACTGCAGTGGGCATGCTGGACTCCTCCTCAGGCTTTATCTCCCGTTAGCAATATTGTGTACATCCCGCCATATTTTCAGCACGGTTCATCATAATCAATCCATAATCATGTGAAAAGCGTCCTTCCGGCAGCTCCGGAAGAACGCTTATTTTTTCTGTTTAAGTCAACGCGGCTGCACTCCGCTGACTTAACAGGCAGTCCTGTGGTGGAATATCCACCTGGGCCTGAATGACAGGCTGGCGGAGTGTTCCAGATGTATTCCACTCCAGAAAGTGGATCTTAAAGCAGAGCTGCGGCATGATCCAGAAGGCTGCTTTGCTCCGCTGGGGCAGCGTAGCAAAAGGCATACTTGGAGCTGGCGCTTCATGTGCGTACCGGGTAAGCTCCTGCCAATCCTGCACGGTCAACTTGCCCGCACCTGCATGGCCAATATAATGCAGCTCGCCTTCATCGTCATACAGACCAAGTAGCAGCGCGTTGACCATTCCGTCACGGAAGGTGACTCCTCCGGCAACCGCAACAAGATCCTGAATGATTTTGCGCTTCTGCCAGCGCTTGTCCTTGCCACTCAGGGCGTAGGTACTGTTGATGTCCTTACAGACTATGCCTTCGAGCCCGCCCTTTTGAGCGGCATTGAACAGTTCTGCCGGATCGGTATAACTTGGAACACTCTGCACATGAGGATAAGGCAGCAGCATTTCAGTCAGAAGCTGCTGCCTCTTATGCAGCGGCTGGTCGAGCAGCCATAAGCCATTGCAGTACAGGATGTCAAAGACCATATACATGATCGGCACCTGCTGCTTTACAAATTGGATCGTGCCTTCTGTCCTCAGACTATCCCGCCGCATAACTTCGTGAAAAGAAGGCTTGCCGCCGCTGAGGGCGATAATTTCGCCATCCAGAATGACGGAGCTTGCTTTGCAATAAGCAGTGGCATCCGCAAGCTCGGGATACTGGAGCGTGCGGCGGTTACCACGTCTGTTAACCAGTTCGGTGCTGCTTCCGTCGTAATAGGACAGCATGCGAACGCCATCCCACTTGATCTGGGCGATCCATTGGTCACCCAGTGGAAGCTGTTTGGCTAGTATGGGCTCGAAGGGAATCACCGGCTTCAGCTTCATCAGTCGGTCCCCTAAGAAATCGTTTCTTTGGACTTGGCGCTGCGGCGCTTAGTCTTAGTCGGTGCAATGACCGGAATGGGGCCAACCTTGGGAGCTCCTTCAGTAGCAGGTGCTACGGCAGGAGAAGTTCCTACAGATGGTACGGTACCGGCCGGAGGCGTAACCATAGGGGAAGCCACAACAGGTGTTGCAGATCCTGCAAGTGGCGTGACCGCAGGTTCCGCCGCAGAGGTCTTTGCCGTTTTTCTTTTCCCCGTACCGGCAGCCTTTGATTTCTTGGCGCCGGACATAGAAGGTCCGGGATCTGTCGGCACATGCTGGACGGCTTCGATGCTGGCCTGCAGTGCGGCCATCAGGTCGATCACATTGCTCTCCTGCTTGGTAGGTGCGATATGGAACTCCTCGCCCGCGATCTTATGTGAGATGAGATCCAGCATCCGCTGGCGGTAATCATCTGTATATTTAGACGGGTCGAACGGCGTGGACAGCTGAGAGATCAGCAGCTTGGCCATTTCCAGTTCCTTGTCGTTCACGGCGCCAGCACCTGGCAGATTGGGTACCTGGGAAGCCGGACGCACCTCGTCCGGGTAGAAAATCGTTTCAATGGCAATGCATTCCTCCAGCACCCGGATAGCTGCCAGGCTGCTCTTGGAGCGGATGGAGATTTTGGCGATGCCGATTTTGCCCGTCTGGCGCATGGCCTCCATCAATAGCCGGTAGGCATTACCTCCGGCCTGATCGGGGGAGAGATAGTATGTTTTTTGAAAATAAATGGGGTCAATCTCCGTCAAATCGACGAAATCGAGGATCGTAATATTCTTGCTGCTTTCTTCGTTCAGTTGGTCCAGCTCTTCCTTATCGAAGGTGACAAACTTGCCTTTCTCGTACTCGTAACCCTTGCCAATCTCTTCCCAGGCGACTTCCTTGTCGCAGACTGGGCATTTGCGCACATACGATAGCGGGCTGCCGCATTCTTTATGGATGTAACGCAGCGAGATGTCCTTGTCCTCCGTAGCGGAGAACATTTTGACCGGAACGTGTACAAGCCCGAAGCTGATGGCTCCTTTCCAAACGGTATGCATGATATCGCCTCCTGAACGGTTATCTTGTTGCTTTTAGTGTTATAAGCGCATAAGGGCATGGATTTGCTTTGGCTTAGTATTGGGCTGGATACGTTTTTCTAGCCGGATGCATTTTTTGAGAACGATGGGAAAAAATAAGGCCAGGCAAGATATTGGAATTCAGCAATCAGCGTGGTGATATGAAGTGAACGGCGGAGGGGAAATGGTGGACAAATCGTGGAACGAGTGGAGCGACGCCTTGAGTGAGCAGGACATTCCTGCAGAGGTAGTTGATTGGAATGCCGTCACGACGAGCACGCCAGAGCATGAAGAGAGTGTGGAAGCAGACAAGCTGGATGCAGAGCAGACTATTGGCGAAGTTCCGGCTGTTATCAAGCAAAAGAATAAAACATAATACGATCTAATTTTTCCCACAAGTGAGGAGGATATAACATGGATGTAAGGCGGGCACAGGATATTTATGCTTCCAAGGAAATGATCTCGGTTCTGCTGGACGGTGAGCCGGTCTGGATTGAGCACGTGGATGCCGAGAACGGCATGGCTACCGTGCAGGTGGGATCACGTCCGACCAATACACATACTGTAGGCGTGGAACGGCTGGAAGAGAAGCGCTAAGCGGGCTATACAAGGAAAAGCGTCAAAAGAATGGTGTAATAAAGTTAGGTGTAAAGAACTGTGTGTACAGAACTGCGTGTAATGAGCTACGTGTAAAGAACTGCGTAGTAACGAACTGCGTAGTAACGAACTGCGTAGTAACGAACTGTGTAGTAAAGAACGAGATAATAAAAAATAGTATAATGCTGTCTTAACAGCATCATCTGCGGCAGGCCTGTTGCTCATTTTGTGGGCAAGGGGCCTTTTTGTAAATATATGAATTTATATGTTTTACGCTATAAATTATCCTTATATTTCTCGCTGCAACGGATACCGTCCCTCAAAGGACGGCAAAACCGTTTCTACTTGCGAATCTCAAAAATGACACCGTTGTTGCGGTAAAACAATCATACCGATATAATTAATTGTATTGTACTTCGACAGATTTCTTGTGTAATCTGACGATTACGGACTTATTCAAAGGTGGTATTGAAGTTGGACAATAATGTCGAATCGGTGCTCAAATACCATTCCAACAGCCTGGAGGATACAGAGAGGCTTGCGGCTGCTCTGGCGGCTGCATCGGTACCTGGTACCGTAATCGGACTGGACGGCGATCTGGGAGCAGGAAAGACAGCTTTTTCCCAACGCTTTGCCCGTCATCTGGGTGTAGAGGGCATCGTCAACAGCCCTACATTTACAATTATCAAGGAGTATGCGGGTCGTCTGCCACTGTACCACATGGATGTATACCGGATATCGGTTCAGGAAGCAGACGAGCTGGGTCTGGATGAATATTTCTACGGGCAAGGGGTTTGCCTGGTGGAGTGGAGTAGTATCATCACTGAGCTGATGCCTCCGCGACATTTGCATATATGCATGGAGACGGTTGGCCCGAACGAACGTATCATCACGGTAACGGGGACCGGTGAGCCTTATGATGAATGGTGCCGGACTCTGGAACAGAACGGGGTTAAGAAGAATGACGAATGAAAATATAGAGCCGCGCAAGCGGTTTTTGGCGCTTGATACATCGACGGCTACACTGGGGGTTGCCGTCACAGAAGGAGGCGCTGTGCTGCATGAGATCAATGCATCTGGCGAACGGAATCATTCCGTTCACCTGCTTCCGATCATTCAGCAGGCAATGGAGGCATCGAGAACGGACTTTGCCAGCCTGTCCGGTATATCGGTCGGCGTTGGGCCGGGTTCTTATACCGGAACACGTATTGCCGTGACTGCAGCCAAGACACTGGCCTGGGCTTGGAAATTGCCCGTGGCCGGTGTATCCAGCCTGCATGCCTTGGCATGGGGCGGCTGGCAGGCCGGTCTCGCCGGAGAGGCTGCGGCGAACCGGCAGGATGACGCCGCCAGCGATGCTGTTGCCGGCGTTCCGGCTGAGTCCGGGGCCGGTACCTATGGCCCGGACTGGATTATCCCGCTGCTGGATGCCCGCCGCGGGCAAGCCTATACTGCGCTGTTCGCAGCTGCTGACAGCGGTGCGCCGGTGCGCCTGGAACCGGACGCCATCCGCCTGATGGCGGACTGGGTGCTGCGGCTCGGCGAGCGGCTGGAACAAGCTGCCGCCTCAGGCACCAAACCGCGCAGGCTCTGGTTTGTCGGTGAGACGGCGCTGCATGCCAGCGAAGATTCACTGCGGCCGCTGCAAGAGGCCGCATCTGCACGCTTAGAAGCAGTTCCTTATGAATTGGAGGGACGCTGGGCCGGGCTGCTCGGCGAAGCAAGGCTGGAGCAAGGAGACAGTGATGACCTGCACAGCATTATACCTAACTATACCCAGCTTTCGGAAGCGGAAGCCAATCTGCAGTTAAGCAGAGAAGGGAGCATAAATAAACGATGACGGAAGCGGAGTCAGTAAGAGGGCAGGGAGAGGGTCTTGTTTTTCGCCTGATGAAGGTGGAGGATATCCCCGATATTCTAGTGATTGAACGGGAAGCCTTCACAATGCCGTGGACGGAGGAAGCCTTCCGGAACGAGCTGACACACAATCATTTTGCCAAATATATGGTGATGGAGCTGGCTGGTCATATTATCGGCTATGCTGGAATGTGGGCGATCGTGGATGAGGCCCATGTGACCAACATTGCCTTGCTGGAGGCCTACCGGGGCCGCAAATGGGGGGAGCGCCTGCTGGACGAGCTGATGAGAACGGCAGCTTTTTTGGGCATGCAGGCCATTACGCTGGAGGTCAGGGTAACCAACGAAATTGCCCAAAATTTATACCGCAAAAAAGGCTTCCGCTCGGCGGGTACCCGCAAAGGTTATTACTCCGATAACCGTGAAGATGCGCTCATTATGTGGGCCGAACTTCCGGCATACGAGGAGCCAAGCATTTTGGAAGGAAGCGTGGACCATAAATGAAGACTGAAACGGGTGCACTTCAGCCTGTGATTATATTAGCAATCGAGACAAGCTGCGACGAGACTTCGGTGGCTGTCGTTAAGGATGGCTGTGAGGTGTTATCCAACATCATCTCTAGCCAGATCGAGACTCACCGGGCCTTCGGCGGGGTCGTGCCTGAAGTTGCTTCGCGTAAGCATGTGGAAGTAATGACGCTGGTCATCGAAGAGGCGATGTCGGCCGCAAACGTAACACCTGAGGACTTGACGGCCATTGCTGTCACGCAGGGTCCGGGTCTGGTGGGGGCGCTTCTGGTAGGTGTGGTAGCTGCCAAAAGTCTGGCGCTTGCCTGGAACAAGCCGTTGATCGGCACACATCATATCGCCGGGCATATCTATGCCAATCGCCTCGTTGCTGAATTGCAGTATCCCTGCATGACACTGGTGGTTTCTGGCGGACATACAGAGCTGGTCCATATGGAGCAGGAAGGCCGTTTTAACATTATTGGCCGTACTCGCGACGATGCGGTGGGTGAAGCCTATGATAAGGTAGCGCGTGCGTTGGGGTTCCCGTATCCAGGAGGTCCTCATGTGGATCGTTTGGCTCGGGAAGCCGAAGAAGTCGTGCCGCTGCCTAGAGTGTGGCTGGAGCCGGATTCTTATGATTTCAGCTTCAGCGGATTGAAATCTGCCGTGCTGAATGTAGTCAACCAGAGCAAGATGAAAGGTCTGACGCCGGATGTGGCCGGAATTGCTCGGGGCTTTCAGGAGTCGGTTGTAGAGGTATTGGTTGAAAAATCCGTTCGGGCCGTTCGGGCTAACGGTGCCAAACAATTGCTGCTCTGTGGCGGTGTGGCTGCGAACAAGGGCTTGCGCGAAGCGCTGACGGCCCGCTGTGAGCAAGAAGGCATCGAGCTGATCGTTCCTCCTCCGGTTTATTGCACTGACAATGCGGCGATGATCGGTGCGGCTGCCTATGTAAAATGGAAGCATGAGGGTGGCATTCCTCTCGATATGGTGGCTGACCCTGGATTTTCGCTGGAAAAATGGTCCGTTCCCGCCTATTGACTTCAGTTCGTCGTCTGGGTATAATCAGTTCAATTATAAATTGACGCAAACGCAATGAATGGAAGCAGTAAGGAAACTCCGGGTTAAGAGAGCTGCGGGATGGTGCAACGCAGTCGAAGGAGACCTGAACTCGTCCGGGAGCGGAGCGGTGGAAGCAAAGGATGCCCTAATATGGGTCTTGTCTGGCAGTGCACGCCGGGTCCTTGTGTACATCGTTACGGTTAACCTCCGTGAGAGGGTGGTCAAGCAAAGTGATGGACATCATGTCCAGTTGGCTTGTTTGGCTGTTAAGTGGATATTTCAGTATCGGTGTAGATAAGCCGATATCAGGAGTATCAACAAGAGTGGTACCGCGAAGGTGAACAGCCTGTCGTCTCTTGAATGAGATGGCAGGCTTTTTTGTATGGTTTTTTCTAAAAAATATACGCTGTGAACGGGAGTAGTAAAAGACGATGGTGTTCAGAGAGCTGCGGTAAGGTGCGACGCAGTCACCAGAATCTTTGAAGCTCGCCCGGGAGCGGAGCGGCTGAACAACAGTAGGCCGCTACGGTTCGTCCCCGTTACCGGACCTTCCCGCAGGATGACGATGAACATCAGCATTCTGCCGGGAAGAGGAGCTGGGTGCAATTCAGCGAGCGGATGATATGATTCTGTTCGACTGTGCGCCAACAAGAGTGGTACCGCGGAGGGGAAACCCGCCGTCTCTTATATGAGACGGCGGGTTTTTGCGTTCCTACGGACCGGATGGGGCATGTAGCTGCATCCAGGTCCGCAGGGCACAGAGAGTAGGAGTTCCGCGTAAACAGCGGAATTCCTACTGTCATCTAGCTGCCGGCAGCAGTGGGTGGGAATAGCATAGCCGCAAGTCGACATGCGGCTGTGTGCAATGAACATAACGAAGGCACACAAAGGATGTACAGTGAGTAAACAGTAGGTACACCAGCAGTGCAGAGTAGGTCCAAAGTAAGACTATAGTGGATACACATTGCACAAAGCGGCTTTCATAGTTGGATACGAAGCGAGTGCAAAGTAAGTTTAGTGGGTACACAGAGAGCTCACAGAGGGTACACAGAAGGGCGAAAGAGAGTGTGGAGCAAGTGAAGAGCGCATACAGAGGAGTGCGCAGAGGGTGTACAGAAGGGCGAAAGAGAGTGTGGAGCAAGTACAGAGCAAGTACAGAGCAAGTACAGAGCAAGTACAGAGCAAGTACAGAGTAAGTGCCGTAGCCACACCACTAAAATTAACAGGATATCCTCCTGCTAATTAGCTGTAAACGCTAAGTTTGTGGAAATAACAGGATAATCTTAGGCTATTGAGAAACGCCATTCTCTACGATTGTTGATGAGAAGTAGCCTTATAAATTAGGCTCAACATCATCATCAGTGCTTGCCAAAACCACTGCTTCAGAAGGTTGACACGCATGCATGGGGGCTAACGGACCCTATCGTCGTTATTTGCCCGTCAAGTCGCTTCTGGAACATGTAACGGACTCAGGGGGCGCTATTTTCTCCCAAACCATTGATTTTACACAGAATTTCTGCTCATAGCGTCTCTGGTGTCCGTTATTTTCTGGAACGTTTGGTGGTGAGGAAATAACGTCTCTGGTGTCTGTTAGCAGAGGGAACAAGAAGCAACCCAAGACAAATCTAAAACGAACCAAAGAACGAACCAAAGAACAAATCGAAGAACGAACCAAAGAACGAACCAAAGAACGAGCCAAAGAACGAACCAAAGAACGAACCAAAGAACGAACCAAAGAACGAACCCCAAGAACGAACCCAAAACAAACCCGAATCAAACACATAAATCAGGAGGGATTTACCATGATTATTCCAGTCAAGAAACGAATTCAGATTTTTGATACTACGCTGCGTGACGGTGAGCAGGCGCCTGGTGCAAGCCTGACGCCAGAGCAAAAGATACTGCTGGCTTACAAGCTCGCCGAACTGGGTGTAGATGTGATGGAGCCGGGATTCCCTGTGTCCAGCCCTGGTGATTTTAACGCGGTAGAGACCATTTCGCGCAAGATTCGAAACGTGGAAATTTGCGGATTTGCTCGTGCGGTCAAAGGTGACATTGATGCCGCTGTAAAAGCAACCCGTGATGCTGAGCGGCGGCGGATTCACTTATTTATCTCCTCCTCGGACATCCATTTGCAGCATCAGCTGCGGATGAGCAGACCCGAGGTGGTGGCAAAAGCTCGTGAGATGACGGCATACGCCCGTCAATTCACAGATGTTGTGGAGTTCACGGCGATGGACGCCGCGCGAACGAACATTGATGACCTGATTGAGATGGTGGAGGCTGTCATTGAAGAAGGCGCATCTATTATTAACCTGCCGGATACGGTGGGCTATGCACTGCCGCATGAATATGGCGAAATGTTCCGGCGGGTGCGGCTGGGGGCAAGAGGCGGAGATAAAGTTATCTACAGTGCCCACTGTCATAATGATCTGGGGCTTGCTGTGGCTAACAGTCTGGCGGCCATTGAGGGAGGCGCGACACAGATCGAGGTGACCGTCAACGGTGTCGGTGAGCGAACAGGCAACTGTGCACTGGAGGAACTGGTGATGGCGCTGGAGACCCGTGGCGATGTGCTGGGTGCAGAGACGGGGATTGCCCTGGATCAACTGTATGAGTCTTCACGACTGATCAGCAGCGCAATGCATTTTCCCATTGCTTACAATAAGCCGGTCGTCGGTAGAAATGCATTTCAACATGAGTCAGGCATTCACCAGGATGGCTTGCTGAAGGATCGCAGCACCTATGAAATCATGGACCCGGAACGCCTTGGTATTCCACGCAGTATGATTATCCTGGGCAAGCACTCCGGACGTCATGCACTGAAGGACAGAGCTGCAAAATACGGCATTACACTGGAACCGGCGGAGCTGGATGCCCTGTACGAGTCGTTCAAAGAGACTGCTGACCGGCAAAAGGTTGTCAGCGACGAACAGCTTCTGCAGATGGTGAGCAGCACCACTGGACAGCAGGCTCAGGTCTATGAACTGGGCGAGGTACAGGTGCTCGCTGGAAGCGCAGAGCGGCGTGTAGCCGCCGTGACCGTGCGCCACTTGCAAAGCGGCAGTGAGACCTCCCATACCAGCACCGGCGATGGCCCTCTCGGAGCAATTATTGCCGCAATCGGGCAGGGAATTGCGGAAGATATTGATTTTGCCGGGCTGGAGCTGCATTCGCTGGGCAGCGGTGAGAATGCTCAGGCCGAGGCCGCTGTGATGGTGGAATGGGGCGGCGTCAAATTCAGGGGTACGGCGATTCACCAAGATATTGTAATGGCCGCCGGATTGGCCTACATTGCAGCCTGCAACGCGGCGCTTCTCTCTGCACGGAGTGTGGAAGCGGAATAGCTAAAGATTTGCGCTGGCCAACCTGTTCGGCAGATCGCCGCTAGAAATCGGCTTTACGATCGCGCCGGGGGCCGTTTTATCCGCGATTCTCAGCTCCATAGTTCTTCAGGATTCGGTTGAAGGGCGGGTATCGCCCATACTTAACTGTCTTATATTGACTAGACCCGCTGTCTGATCGAGAGATAGCGGGTTCTTTTTTGCCATAAAATCACGGGAAATATTAAGGGGAAATCCCTTTGTCAAGGTGTGGACAACGTTATCCACATATTCCGGCCGAATTGTGTAAAAAGTGCGTAAAATCAGCAATACCAGCTCTTTTTTTAATGGATTTGATCAGGCTGGAAAGAGGGGGAACATTCTGTGGAAATTGTGGATAATGTGTATAATTCAGTGGATAATATTTCCTTGACAACAGAAAGGGCGATTTAATCCATAAAAAAAGCCCCGAAGGGCTGATTTTAACAAAGAGTTATGCACGAAAACTGGGGATAGAGTTGTGGATAAGTATATTTGAACAAATTGGGAACTGTTAAAATATATTTTTGAAGTCGATTTACATTATTCGTCAGCAAGGATTTCCCATTCGCTAAAAAATTGACTCAATCGTTCCTTCTTGTCCTTCAGTTCTTCTTCATGCTGCTGAAGTGCCATATAATCCTGGTAAACTTCCGGCTTGGTCATCTCATTCTCTATGACAGCAATCTCTTCTTCCAATGTTGCGATGCTCTCTTCCAGATCAGCGATGCGCCGCTGGCGGTTACGTTCCTCGCGCTTGGCCTGTTTGTCCGCTTCAAAGGAAGAGGCCGTGCCTTTCTCGGCGGGAGGTGGCTCTTTGTCGATATTTTTGGTGGCAGACTTGAGCGCAGCCTGTTCAGCGGCCTCCTGGGCGATATCCTCCAGCTCCCGCTTTTTCTCAATATAATCGTCGTAGTTGCCGAGATACGGGTCAATGCCATCCGGGTGCAGCTCGAGCACACGCTCTGCCATTTTATTGAGGAAATAACGGTCATGGGAAATGAACAGCAGTGTGCCTTCAAAATCAATCAGGGCTGACTCCAGCACTTCCCGGCTGACGAGATCCAGATGGTTGGTCGGCTCATCCAGGATGAGCATGTTAGCGCCGCGCAGCATAAGCTTGGAGAGCGCTACCCGCGCTTTTTCCCCACCGCTCAGTGCAGAGACTTTCTTCAGGACATCTTCACCGCTAAATAGGAAGTTGCCGAGGATTGTACGAATTCTGGCTTCCTCCAGCATCGGGTATTCACTCCACAGCTCTTCCAGTACCGTATTTCGCGGATTTAGGCGTGTCTGCTCCTGATCGTAGTACCCGATTTTAACTTTGGTGCCCCAGTTTACCGTTCCAGCCGAAGGCTCGCGTGTGTCCATCAGGCATTGCAGCATCGTCGACTTGCCGATCCCGTTCGGTCCAATTAGCGCAGCGGTCTCGCCCCGGCGTAGTTCAAAGGAGGCATTGCGGAATAGCGGCGGCTGATCTTCACCGAAGGCAACCGACACATCCCGCACCTGTAGAACTTCTTTTCCTGACATGAAGTCTGGCTCAAAAGCGAAGTTGGCCTTTTTCAGGTCGCCTAGCGGTTTGTCGATTCGGTCCATTTTCTCCAGCGCCTTGCGTCGGCTCTGAGCCCGCTTGGTTGTGGAGGCCCGGACGATGTTGCGTTGTACGAACTCCTCCATCTTGGCGATCTCGCCTTGTTGTTTCTCATATTGCTTGAGCCTAGCTTCATATTCGGCGGCCTTGATATCTACATAACGGCTGTAATTGCCCGTGTACCGCCGGGACTGGTGCCGCTCAATCTCTACAATCGTGGTCACCAGCCGGTCGAGGAAATACCGGTCATGGGAAACCACGAGAATGCCGCCCGAATACCCACGAAGATAATCCTCCAGCCAGGTCAATGTCTCGATGTCCAGATGGTTGGTAGGCTCATCGAGCATCAGCAGGTCCGGGGCCTGAAGCAGAATCCGGGCTAATGCAAGACGAGTCTTCTGCCCGCCGCTCAAGGTGGAGATACGAGTATCCGGTGCGAAGTCGCCGAAACCCATACCGTGTAGAACGCTGCGAATCCGGGTATTCATCTCGTAGCCGCCATGGTCCTTGAACCAGTCGGACAGACGGGAATAACGTTCCAGCAGATCCTCGTACCGTTTGGGGTCCTCTGCGAGCGCAGGATCCGCGATCTGTTCCTCCAGCCGCCGCAGTTCAGATTCAGCTTCTATTAATGGAGCGAAGACCGCCAGCATTTCTTCCTCTATGGTCTTGTCCGATTGCAGTCCGCTATTCTGGGCCAGATAGCCAATTGTCGTTTCTTTGGATTTATGAATTTGCCCGCTGTCAAAAGAAAGTTCACCCGCCAGAATTTGCAGAAAAGTGGACTTCCCGGCTCCGTTGACCCCGACCAGTCCCACCCGTTCTTTTTCGTTAACCTGAAGGTTGATGCCGTCCAGCACGCTTTGTATTCCATATAATTTCGTAATTCCTGTTGCTTGAAGAAGCATAATGATGAAACCTCCACCCTTGCATATTACGCCTTGGCGCTGTCGCCTCAGCCGCTATAATCACGTATTCCTCTTAGTTTACATGAAAAGCGTTTCCGGTGCGAGAGCCTGTCAGAAGGAAAGAAGACCCGAACGTTTCACGAACTGGGCCCGGGACACGGGGAACGCCCGTACGCAAAACCATGTCTTCGGGCTATCTTGGCGAACCGGGGAGAAGAGTGGTAAACTAATCTTACAAACTAGGAGAAACGACGGACAGAAGAGGGAGGCGGAAGCTTATGACGGGCTTGCATGAAGAGCTCGCGCGAAGAAAGCGCGAGCTGCGGGTGCAGCAGGCTACCGCCCGGGACAGTCTGTCCCCAGGGCAGCGCAGTGAGCTGTCCGCTAGGGTCTGCCGCCATGCCTGGGCATGGGGCGAGTCTGAGACGCTGTCTTCAATTATGGCCTATGTATCCTTCCGTTCAGAGCTGAACACCAGGCCGCTACTTACACGCGCTTGGGAAGCAGGGTGCGAGGTAATGTTGCCCCGGGTTGTTCCCAGTAGCGGAACCATGACACTGCACCAGGTCACTTCCTGGGAGGAGCTGTCCGTCGGTACGTATGGTATCATGGAGCCGATAGCGGCCGGAGAAGATGCGGAGACTATGGTCTCCCGCAAACTCCCGGCCGCAGTATTCGTACCGGGACTGGCATTTGATACCCGGGGCGGACGCCTCGGATATGGACGGGGTTACTATGACCGTCTGCGTTCATCCTGGGAGGCCGGCGATCTCTATAAAGGAATGAGCACCCCGTTGTGGATCGGGCTAGCCTATGGCATGCAGATCGTGGAAGAAGTACCGATGGATGATCATGATGCTGTTATGGACATGCTGATTACGGAGCATGGCGTGCTGGATTGCCATAGTGGAGAATTTTTCAAGGGATAACCCCTGACAGCAAGAAGTGCAGAAGCTCTAGAAGCGCGCTGCACTGCATAACGATACATAGCATATAAGAGAGGGAGGGCGAACCTATGGCGTGGAAAACAGCAATCCTGACGGCCAGCGATAAAGGGGCCAGGGGCGAACGGGAAGACACGAGCGCCCAGGTGATCCGGGAGCTGGTAGAGGAAGAGCTTGGAGGGGAGATTGTTGAATATCGAATTGTCCCTGACGAGCAGGATGAGATTATTGCTGCTTTAATAGAATTGACTGATTATTTTCAGGCGGACCTGGTGCTTACCACTGGGGGGACGGATCTTGCCATCCGCGATGTAACGCCAGAAGCCACACGGCGTGTCATTGAGCGGGAGGTACCAGGACTTTCGGAGGCGATGCGTAGCACGGTTATGCAGAAGAACCGCGCAGTGATGCTGTTCCGCGGCATTTGCGGCATACGCGGGCGTACGCTGATTGTGAATCTGCCGGGTACGCCGAAGGGTGTGCATGAGAATCTGGCGGCCATTATGGACCAGCTTCCTGAGGCATTATTGATGGTGACTGGACAGTATCGCCAGTAATGTTGTTTTTCCGGGTCATTGTCTTGTCATATCACCCTATCACTCGAAGAAAATCGATGGATGTGTGATATAAGTTATGGTATTATTAAATCGACGTAAACGATATCATGAACGGACAGAATGACAAGGAGGATGAACAATGTTTAGTGGAATTGGTACTCCGGGAATTATTTTGCTGGTGATACTGGCGCTGTTGCTCTTTGGTCCGAATAAGCTTCCCGAACTGGGTAGGGCAGTTGGACGAACCTTCCGCGAGTTCAAGGAAGGTGCACGTGATATCGTCGGTGATTCTGAGCCGGCTAAGAAGAGCGAAGCGCAAGCGCCGGAAGCCCCGCAGAATGCAGCGACCAATGTTCCGCAGGACAGACGTCTGCCGGAATAATAGAACAATTAAGGCGGGGGTTTTCTCTTAAGTCGACTTGTGACTTTGGAGAGCGCCCCCTTTTTGTAAATTAGTATCAGAAAACCCCACAAAGTATGGTGACAGAGCAGCGAGCTCCATGCTTTGTGGGGTTATTTTGTGTCATGGGTGGTGTCTGTCATGTCTGTGAAGGGTGATGAGATGTCGTTGGTAGATCATCTCACCGAATTGCGCAAACGGATTATTTATGTGCTAATTGTTTTTGTTCTGGGTTTGGTGGGCGGATTGTTCTGCGGCAAGCCGATCTACGAATATCTGATCCGTTCCGATCTGGCACAAGGCTTCGTGTTGCATGCCTTCTCCTTCTGGGATGGGATCGGGATGTACATGAAGATTGCCATGGCCGTATCACTGGCCATATCCGTCCCTTTTATCATCTATCAGCTATGGGCATTCGTCAGCCCAGGGCTGCGTGAGGTGGAGCGGAAAGCGGCACTGCGTTATGTGCCTTACGTATTTATTCTTTTTATTCTTGGGGTATTATTCGCTTATTTTATTGTGTTTCCAATGGCACTTTCGTTTACGATCTCCATCACAAGAGATATGGGACTGGAAGAAACCTATGGTATTGCTCAATATTTCGAGTTTATGTTCAGCCTCGTTTTACCGATGGCACTGCTGTTTGAGCTACCGCTGGTAGTGATGTTCCTGACGAAAATCAGAATTCTGAATCCTTTGCGCCTGCGTAAACTGCGGCGTTACGCGTATTTCGTCCTTGTCTTTATCGGGATCGTGATTACTCCGCCGGATTTCATCTCTGACTTTCTGGTAGCGATTCCGCTGCTGATTCTGTATGAATTCAGCGTGTTCCTCTCTGCCTTTGTCTACCGTAAGCAACTGGCTGCGGATAAGGAGCTGGAGGAGCGATATGTTAAGCAACAGGAGGATTAGCGGGAGTGCTTGTCGAGCGATTCTTCCCTGAAGCAGCAGCATCGCGTAACAAGCTTGACTGAATCCTCCCCATGATCAGGGTAAACAGGCCAATCAGCACGAACAGGGCAGTGCCGTTCCAGAGATCCAGGATAATGCCGCCCAACAGTGGGCCAAGCGCCCTGGAGACTTGAGGACCCATGCCATAGATGGCGAAGGCATAACCTCTCTGTTCTGCTGGAGCCATCTCAGCGATGGCTTTCTGTGCATGAGGTCCATGTAGCATCTCGCCGACAGAGAAGATAAACTCTGCGGTCAGAAGCAGGACAAGTGTGGGGGCGAAGCCGTAGCCCAGTGCGACTGCAGTGAAGAGCAGGTAGGCGATGCTGAGCATACGGCGTGCGGTGAAGCGTGCCGTCACTTTGGCGACCAACAACTGGAGCAGGATGACCGTCACACCGTTGAAGGTTAGCATCGTAGCAAGTACGGCTTTATAGTTATCGAAATGAGTCTGCAGGTGAAAAGGTAATGTAGAGTCCACCTGGGCATACAGAAAGCCGACAGGCAGATAGCAGAGTGTCAGCCAGAGGATCATCCGGTTCTCTGGCTGTTTGGCTGCTGTCAGCCAAGGCACGGTTGGCCCAGTCGAATGTCCGCTTCCCCGCAGCCTGGACGGTGCCGATTCCTTCAGGCGAAGCCAGAGTAGCCCTGAATAGGCGGCCAGCAGCAATGCGGCGCTCCAGAAGACGATATGCACGTTCCAGGAGAACAGCATGAGTCCAAGAGCGGGACCGAAGGCAGCGCCGAAATTTAGCGCCATGTGCAGCAGCGCGTAGACCTCTGCCCGCTTTTCCGGCTGGACAATGTCGGAGATCTGGGCGCTGGCCGCTGGCTGGAACAGGGCGGAGCCGATCCCATTCAGGATGGAGGCGGCTGCGAACAAGAGAATTCCGTCCGCCAGGGCGTAGCCCGCGAAGGATAGAGTCTGCAGCAGCAGTGAAGCAACCATGACCGGCTTGCGTCCGTATCGGTCACTGAGGCTCCCGCCGCCGATTCCGACGAAGATGCCAAATACGGGCTGTAGGCCGACAATCAGGATCGGCAGCAGCACAGAGCCGTTCATTTGGTCATGCAGGTATAAGACCAGAAAGGGCCGGATCATGAACATTGTTAATGAACTGAGAATAGTGCCTGTGAACTGAAGCCAAACTGCTCCGTCATAGGACTGAAAGAATGATAATCGGTTGATTTTTTTGGCTGACATATGGTGTTTCCCCGCTTTCTTTCACTCGGCTAGTGCATTTCCTGATCTGCACAACTGGAGTATACATGCCGCTATTTTGTTAGTAAAATTAAGGTTGATGATGTTGATATTAGTTTTTACTAATGGCTGGTTTGGGCATGATGTTCAGATGTACTATAGAGGGGAGGATTCTTCTGTCGGCTTCCGGCAGGGATGAAGATGACCATACTTCAGTTGCAAGTATTTGCGGCCGCAGCAGAAGCGAAGAGCTTCACCCGGGCTGCCGAAGATCTTGGCTTTACCCAATCCGCCGTATCGCAGATGATTCAGAGTCTTGAGAAAGAATTGGGCATTCTGCTGTTTCACCGCAGCCGTCAAGGCATTGTCCTGACCGGGAACGGGGAGGCGATGTTGAAGCATGCCCGTCTTATTTTGCATACAACCCAGGTCATGAAGGAAGAAGCGGCTCTCGCCGCGCAAATGCAGGCCGGTTCGCTGCGGATTGGTGCTACGCCGGATATTGCCTGCCGGTTCGTGCCAGAATTGTCCGAGGCGTTCAAGCAGTCTTTTCCTGGCGCAGAGGTTGTGGTTTTCGAGGGAGAATCCGAGGAGATCAACGAATGGATCGCAAGTGACATTATTGATATTGGGATAACGATGTTCCCGGACCCGCAGTGGCATAGTGTGCCCCTGATCCGTGATGAGATGGTCGTGCTTTTGCCGGAGAATCATCCGTTAGGGCAGGAACCCTTTCTGGATTTCGAGCAAATCAAAGAGCAATGCTTCCTTATGCCGAAGGACGAGGATCTGCGCAAGCTGCTGCTATCTCGTCATCCCGGCTTCAATGTTGTGATGGAAGTGAAGGATTTCAATACGATTCAGGCGATGGTACAAGAAGGCTTGGGCTTGTCCATACTGCCTCGGTTCTATATTTCCAGACTCGGTGCCAAGCTACCGGCTGTTTCTTTTGCGCCTGTACTCATGCAGGAAGTGGTGATGGCGGTCAAGAATGACCTCGATATCCCGCCGCTGGCTGCCGAATTCATACGACTAAGCCTCGATTATATCCGAAAGCACAGACAAGATGCTGTTACGGGTGGGTGAGAGCGGGGGAAGGCATATTTTTCCGATGGCTGGATAGAATGTAAAGGGGTATGTGTCGGACAACCGTATAAAACCATTTTTTCCCGAAAACAAAATACGAATTTGTGTAAAAGGACTTGAAATCCGCTCTCAAGTTGAGTATCATAAAAATTGTTGTTAGCACTGCGGAGTGTCGAGTGCTAATGCTGCTGAAAAATATGGAATGACGAGCATTCTCTATGCCAGATTCATATTTTTCAAAATATCGCAGTCTCTAGACTGTAGC
Source organism: Paenibacillus sp. GCM10012306 (assembly GCF_042649265.1). Taxonomy (NCBI): domain Bacteria; kingdom Bacillati; phylum Bacillota; class Bacilli; order Caryophanales; family Paenibacillaceae; genus Paenibacillus; species Paenibacillus sp. GCM10012306. The sequence continues at coordinate 115,212 of NZ_JBHRYW010000009.1, forward strand.
GATATTCCTAATCTCTGTTTTCAAGATCAATCACATAATTTTAAAGGAGGCTATTTTTCATGATCAAACCTTTAGGTGAACGCGTATTGGTAGAACCGAGCGAGCAGGAGGAAACTACTTCTTTCGGAATCGTGCTTCCGGACTCTTCTAAGGAAAAGCCACAAGAAGGCAAGGTTATCGCAGTAGGCAGCGGCGCATTGAAAGATGGCGTGCGTGTGGCACTAGAAGTTAAAGAAGGCGACCGTGTAATCTTCTCAAAATATGCCGGAACTGAAATCAAATACGAAGGCAAAGAATATTTGATTATGAAAGAAAGCGACATTCACGCGATTCTTGACTAAGAGTCGTCTATAAGCTTGAACTCAATTACTTATGAATAGTGCACGAAGAATTATATTCACAAAACTAGGTTGATGCTTTCGAAGCCAGTTTTGACGATGAAGATCGAAGAAGTATATTCACAAAACTAAGTCGATGCTTTCGAAGCCAGTTTTGACGGAGAATATCTAAGTAGTGTATGCTAACAAAACTTTTAGGAGGTATATTACACAATGGCAAAAGAAATCAAGTTCAGTGAAGATGCTCGTCGCGCTATGCTGCGCGGTGTTGATGCTTTGGCAAACGCGGTAAAAGTAACACTTGGACCGAAAGGCCGCAACGTGGTACTGGAGAAGAAATTCGGCAGCCCGCTGATCACTAACGACGGTGTAACCATCGCCAAAGAAATCGAACTCGAAGATGCATTCGAGAACATGGGTGCTCAACTGGTTAAAGAAGTAGCTACCAAAACTAACGATGTTGCTGGTGACGGTACTACAACTGCAACTGTTCTGGCTCAAGCTATGATCCGTGAAGGTCTGAAGAACGTAACTGCAGGCGCTAACCCTATGGTTATCCGCAAAGGGATCGACAAAGCAGTTCGTGCAGCAGTAGAAGAATTGCAAAAGATCGCTAAGCCAATCGAAGGTCAACAATCCATCGCTCAAGTAGCGGCAATCTCTGCTGCTGACGACGAAGTAGGCCAACTGATTGCTGAAGCTATGGAAAAAGTGGGCAAAGACGGCGTTATCACCGTTGAAGAATCCCGCGGATTCCTGACTGAGCTTGAAGTGGTTGAAGGTATGCAGTTCGACCGTGGTTACATTTCTCCGTACATGATCACTGACACGGACAAAATGGAAGCCGTTCTGGACAACCCGTACATCCTGATCACAGATAAGAAAATCAGCAGCACGCAAGAAATCTTGCCATTGCTTGAAAAAATCGTTCAACAAGCTAGACCGCTTGTCATCATCGCTGAAGATATCGAAGGCGAAGCACAAGCTATGTTGATCGTGAACAAACTGCGCGGAACTTTCAACGCTGTTGCTGTTAAAGCTCCTGGCTTTGGCGACCGCCGTGAAGCTATGCTGCAAGATATCGCTGCCCTGACTGGCGGCCAAGTGATCACTGAGAAGCTCGGTCTGGACCTGAAGAGCACTTCCATCGAGCAATTGGGTAACGCACGTCAAGTGCGCGTAACCAAAGAAAACACTACAATCGTTGACGGAAGCGGCGACAAAGCGGACATCACTGCTCGCGTAAACCAAATCCGTGCTCAACTGGAAGAAACCACTTCCGAGTTCGACAAAGAGAAATTGCAAGAGCGTCTGGCTAAATTGGCTGGCGGCGTAGCCGTTGTCAAAGTTGGCGCTGCAACTGAAACTGAATTGAAAGAGCGTAAACTGCGTATCGAAGACGCCCTGAACGCAACCCGCGCTGCGGTTGAAGAAGGTATCGTATCCGGTGGGGGTACAGCTCTTGTGAACGTATATAACGCTGTTGCCGCAGTAACTGTATCCGGCGATGAGCAAACGGGTGTAAACATCGTGCTTCGCGCGTTGGAAGAGCCAGTTCGCACAATCGCAGCGAACGCTGGTCAAGAAGGTTCCGTTATCGTGGACCGCTTGAAAAAAGAAGCTATCGGCATCGGCTACAACGCTGCAACTGGCGAGTGGGTGAACATGTTCGACGCAGGTATTGTTGACCCTGCGAAAGTAACTCGTTCCGCACTGCAAAACGCTGCTTCCGTAGCGTCCATGTTCCTGACAACCGAAGCTGTTATTGCTGACAAGCCAGAACCAGCAGGCGCTGCTGGCGTTCCTGACATGGGCGGCATGGGTGGAATGGGTGGCATGATGTAATAAAGCCAAAGCCCCTTGCTGGAACAAGGGTCTAGGTGATTAATAGGTTCATTTGTTAACAGCTAACCGTTTTTTTTAGAGGCTCTCATTAGTTCGCTGAACTTTTGAGAAGCCTCTTTTCTTTTTAGTTATATGAAGGTATATCTTACGCGTAATCTCGTCGTTTGCATGTCCGAGTCTCTGCAAGAGTTGTTCAAGTGACACTCCTGCTTCGGCGAGCAGTGATGTGTGAGTGCTAAGAGATCTTCGAATCCCGCAATTATCTGATGATCAACCTCTATGTCACGAACTGATGTTGCGGTTTTAGGTGTATTGAGTTTTCCTTGTTTACTAAGCCCGTAAAAAATGTACTAGTGGATTTAGTTTACAGATCATACCAGTGTCCAGTAAAATAAATGCAACGGAAGCAATGTGCCCTGCCAGTAATGGTGGGGCATTTTGCATAAGGAGTGTTGTTGTGAGAAAAGTTTTTAAAGATCTTGGTGTCCACTTCTGTGTGGCAACTATTCTTATAGTGTTTTCGTTATTAATCAAAGATCATGATGATAGGAATAGGGAACAGCTATCCTTGATGATCGTACTGATGTCTGGAGCACTAATATCTATCGGGGGATATCGCTATCTGCGAAACAGAAAAGGTATGGAAATGATAATTGGCGGAGTTATTGTTTTAGGAGTAGCTTTGTTCTACTTGTCTTTTGAGGTGTGATCAATTGGGGAAGAAGAGGCTTCCTGGGTAGGTTAAAATATTGGATTTATTACAAGGAAAAAGGGACCCTCATGATCCCTTTTTAGTTCGCAATAAGTAAAGCATTCACTCAAGCTCCGCCTTGAGGGGGACGGCTGGAAGGCTATGCAGAGGGATTCTTTTTCCGCCTAAAAAGATAAACAGCATTTTCATCCGACGGGGGCAGAATGAGAGAAGAAAGTCGCTCGTCCAACTCCATAGTAAACTTATCAGCGTTATAATAGGCGTCAAAATCTCCGGTAAATGCGGGATTCTTTGTTCCGATAACGATATATAGGTCAACTGAGGGTGCCTTGAATACATGTTTTTCATATGAGTTTTTAGGTACAGGCCAAGAACATAGCACTACCTGGGGAGTGTATTTAAGCAGGGCCGTTTTGGCGTCCGCTTTTTCCACAAAGGAGGGGTAGGTTATGTAATGGCTCCAACTATAGTCATCGGTAGCTTGGCAGTTTACATGCTCATTCTGCAAAAATTTAGCCAAGGTGCCATCACCGGCAGCGATTTCAAGACAGGATTGGTTTCCGATCAGAGTTGAAAGCTCTTTAATGAACGCTCGCGAATAGAAACAATAGATTCCTTTTTTATTGACTAGAGGCATTAATATCTTCTTTTGAATGACAAACCTCCACCAAAACTTGAACAGTCCCAGTGAGACGGGTTTCCTCTCAAGACCCTTTCTGAATAAAAGCTTCTGCAATATAATGCCATCCCAAAAATTGAACTTTACATTATTCTCCGGGGTTTTGGATGAAACGGCGATGTTAAGCTGCTCTAGCAGATAAATAGCAAATCGGGCCTTGATTACATCGGGCAAAAATGCATTTATTGTTGTTTCATTGAACCTGCTTTTTTGAATTTTAGTATGAGCAATCTTTGCGCTTACAGTATATTTATCAAGGATGGCAGTAATAAGCTTAGACTCTCTGCCGTTTCTTAGTACACTAATTTCGTGGAGGACCTCTTCTTGATACTCTGGATATTGCTGTAACAATACTTCCATGCTGATTTCATTGGCCAATATTTTCTTGGCGGTGCTGTTCGTAAAATTTCTCATATTATTCTCCAATAATCATTTAGTAATAATTACTAATAAAATTAATATTAATCCATATTATACTTTAAAATTCCTAATAAAGAGTTTATAGGAAAATGTGAAAAATAATAATGAAAAATGATATAGACTACTGGTATTATTGGGGAATTGAACTTAAGATATATGACTGTACTAAGGAGAGGGGTTCATCAATGAATATGACATGGGATCTGGATAGCCTGTATCCTTCTTTTGAGTCCGAGAAGCTGAAGGAAGATCGCAATCGTCTGGATCAATATATAGAGGGTTTAAAAGAATGGGCTGCGGCAAATTTGCATACTGCGGGACCAACCCCTGCTGCAACCGAGGCTTTTTTAAGAAAGCATAATCAATATAAAAGTGTGTATGTTTGTCTGATGGCTTACGCAGAGCTGGTACTCAGCGCCGACGGCAGTAGTCAGGAGGCAATAAGCCTGCTGGATGATATTGAACATGCGAATGCAGAAATTGTCGGCATAATCGCTGGTTTTAAACGCTGGTGTGCTGATTGCGAGAATCTGGATGAGCTTGTTGGAAGCTCGGCCTATCTGTTGGAGCATCGTTTCTATTTAAGTGAAGTGTTGTCTCAATCCAGGTTTGTTTTAAATGAAGAAGTGGAGGCTACTATTACCAAAATGCAGAGCACCGGGTCCAAGGCTTGGGAGAGACTCTACATGGAGACAGCTTCGAGTGTGCTTGCGGAACTTGAGAGTCAAGAAGAGGTGCGTAAAGTAACTCTGGCAGAGCTGAGAAGCATGGCCTATGATCATAGTCCGATGGTAAGAAAAGAAGCTTATGAGGCAGAAGCCCAAGCTTGTAAATCGATTGCCCAAATTTGTGCGGCCTGCATCAATGGAATTAGCGGTGAGGCGCTAACAGTATACGGAATGCGGGGCTACGCTTCACCTTTGGACAAGGTGCTGACAGCTTCAAGAATGGACCGTGAGACATTGAACGCCATGCTCTCGGCACTTCAAGAAAGCTTGCCAAGCTTCCACAATTTTTATGAGAAAAAGGCGGTATTGCTCGGACATTCATCTAAGCTACCGTTCTATGATCTTTTTGCGCCAATAAGTGATGAAAAGAGTGAAATTTCCTATGAAGTTGCACAGAACACCATAGTATCCAGTTTCGGAACCTTTAGTGGGGAGCTGGCGGATTTTGCCCGGAAGGTATTTGAGAAGTGTTGGATTGATGCGCAGCCGAGAGCTGGAAAAGGCGGCTATGGGATGTGTATTGATATTTTTCCGATTGGGGAAAGCAGAATCATGACGCAGTTTACAGGTAATTCTATGGATGTTGCTGTGCTTGCTCATGAGATCGGTCATGCCTATCATAGCTCATGTTTGGTGGGAGAGACGATGCTGAATACAGATTATCCGATCCCAATTGCGGAGACGGCTTCGATTTTTTGTGAGACTTTGGTCAACCAGACATTGATCGCTGGCGCAGCAGAGAAAGAGATTGTGTCGATCCTGGAGAGAAGTATTTCCGACGCTGGCTATTATCTTGTGGATTTTTATGCCCGCTATTTATTTGAGACACGCTTGTATGAGCGTAGGGCATCGGGAACGTTATCTGTTGTGGAGCTTAATGAGTTAATGCTTACATGTATGTCGGAAGCTTATGGGGAGAGCATTGACCCGGACACGATTCATTCGTATATGTGGCTGAGCAAGGCGGGATATTTTATGGCCGGGAATGAATTTTTGAACTTTCCATATTCATTCGGCTTGCTGTTCTCCAAGGGGCTTTATGCGGAGTATTTAAAAAGAGGAGAAGATTTTGCAGCTCAGTATCGTCTGTTTCTAAGCGCCACAAGCAAGCATAACATCGTTGATGTGGCCGCCCAAATGGGCATCAATGTTCACTCTGTAGAGTTCTGGAGAGGGGCGTTGGGGCTGATCGAGGAAGATATCGCAGCGTTCATCCGCAGATCTTAATTTGAATAAGCGAAGCGTTCATTAGTGCGCTTTTTACTATTGGTACCTTCATCTATATTAGCCTCTGATTATATGCTGTACGTATGAACAAATGTCTGCACTCGCTCGCTTTAGCCCACGTTTGAGCTTGAGCAGGATTTTGATATCAGGAAAATATACCGTTAATTCGCTCCGTTCCCCTTATTTAATCAAAATAACGGGAATTTCTCCCGTTAAAAACCTCTTTTCTCCGTAAATGCGGCAGACACGAGGTGATTAACGGGATTTTTTCCAGCTATTTTCGTAAAAAGAGTAGATATGATTAAAATAACAGGAGTTATTCCTGTTATTTTCCACGCCCTATCGAGTGGATTTGAGCTGTGTCATTTGTCCGAGGGAAGTTCTTGCGAACGAAGGGGTCATTTGTACTTTAGGCTACAGGAAGTTCATTATTGAGACATCGAGTTCATTTTCGGAATGATGTTGTGTGTTTATAGATTTGCACAGTTATTCATCAGTTCCCACAATTACTCGCCAGTTCCCGTCACAAGTTGCCTCAATATGCCCCTTTTGCTCAATATAATGGGTCACAATCTCCGATATATCGATGAGAATCTCTTTGATGATTGGTTTTCCTGGATACATCTCATAGTCGCCCCCGCCGACTGCGCGGTAGTTGTTCATAACGACATCATAATCCCCGTCATTGTCTAGCGGTTTGCCATGATAGTTCAGCAGGGTCACCCGCTCGCCGACAGGCCGCGCGATATCGAGAATGTATTCAATCCCTTCCCACATATCGTAATTGTAATGCTGCGGCTTAGGCTCGATATAGGCTGGGTTGATCTCAAGCTGGCCGTCTTCACCGATCTGAAAGTAATTGGCGGTCTGCTCCAGGGCTTGTCGAATATCTCTTCCTTTCAGCCGCAGTACGGTCAATGTGTTCGGATAGATGAAGTTTGCGAGAATATCCCTGCGTGTTATGGTCTGATCGAAACCTCTACACTCGTTGCGAAGCAGTGGTGCTGTAGAAATGTCCACACCGGCCGCTTCCATCTGCACCTTGTTCATAAATTCAATGAACGGATGATCGGCCAAGCGGCATTCGGCAGCGCTAGTGATGGAGAGGTCCCCCTGAACCTGCCCCACGGTATAATCGAGCCAGACCTGTGTTTTAGCTTCAACAGCACTTGTCAGCTCAATAATACGCTCATCCACAGCAATACTGGAGTCTACAGAGAGTAATTCGGCCTGCTTGTCCTGAAGTCTCCATTTCCCGTTTTCTTCGGTGAAGGTAGCGGTAATCTTGCCAAGTGCCTGCCCATTGAAGCTAGGCTGAATCACAGTTACTCCATTGATTTCACTGGTGATGGAACGGTGCTGGTGACCGGTAATCAGCACATCCAGTCCCTCAATCTCCATACACATCGCATAGCCTTGGTTCTCCCCGGTCTGTCTTTCCGTAGGTTCCCCGGTCTGCAGATCCCGCTCGAATCCTCCATGATACGCAACGACCAGGAGGTCGGGCTGTTCGTCAGTTCGAATGTCCGCACACCATCTTTTTACGGATTCAAGGGCGTCATGGAATTCCAATCCCTGAAGATGAAGAGAGTTCTCCCAATTGGGGATATAGTGTGTAGTTACGCCAAGAACCACAACTTTGATCTTCTGGTCAATCCATTTGACAATATAAGGCTTGCCGAAGGCCGGTTCGCCGGTATCCTTATCGGTAATTCCCGCTGAGAGCCATGGAAAGCTAGAGTCCTGCACAGCTTTATCAAGCACATCCATTCCGAAATTGAATTCATGATTACCAAAAACGGCTGCATCATAGCGCAGCTCATTCAGGGCAGAAATTGCCGGATGTTGATCTTCTTTGCCTTGGGTGGCTGAATAATATGCCAGCGGTGTGCCTTGAATAAGATCACCGTTGTCGATCAGCAGCAGTTCAGGTGTATGAAGTCGTTCCTTGTGAATGAGGGTGGCGATTCGGGCCAAGCCCTGATGACTCATCTCGCGGGTTCGGTAATCGACAGGCTGGATATGGCCGTGCAGATCACTCGTGACGAGAATTTCACAGGTGATAGTATCGTTTTTTTTCATTAGTAATAGGCCTCCCCAAGATCATTTCGCTATCATTCTAACAGAAATAAAAGTGGATTTAAGAGGTTGGGTGAAGATTTTACGGAGAATTGACAATCAGCCTCCTTACTTTTAACAGAATCCCTTTATAGTTTAGAAGTACAAAAAATAGACAAATCTGGAGGTCTTAAGGTTGAAAAAAATCAGTAAATTCGTTTTGCCGCTAATGATGTCCTTTGCATTTCTTAGTGGTTGTGGTACTAACAACACGAACCAGGCCAACTCCGCAGACCAAGGATCGGCTGCTACCAACGCACCACAGGAAACGACGGCTCCAGTAGCGGAAGGCTATGTTCCCGAGAAGCTGACTGTACAATTTGTACCGTCCCAGAATGCGGATACGCTCGAAGCCAAAGCCAAGCCGCTTGAGAAATTGCTGAGCGACAGACTTGGAATTCCTGTCCAAGTTAGCATCTCCACTGACTACAACACCGTTATCGAAGCGATGGCTTCCAAAAAAGTAGACGTAGGCTTCTTGCCGCCAACCGCTTATGTATTGGCTAAGGAAAAAGGCGCTGCTGAAGTTATCCTGCAAGCACAACGCTTCGGTGTGAATGATGATACTGGCGCACCTACCGACCAACTGGTGGATTTCTATAAATCGATGATCATTGTTAAAAAAGATTCTCCGATCCAAACTGTTGCTGATCTGAAAGGGAAGAAGATTGCTTACCAGAACGTAACTTCTTCTGCAGGCTTTGTATGGCCGGCTGCTACACTGATGGACGCAGGCCTTGATCCACTGAAGGATGTTCAGGCGATCACAGTTAAAGGGCATGACCAAGGCGTGCTGGCCGTGCTGAACGGTGACGTTGATGCTGCTGCAATTTTCCAAGATGCCCGCAACATTGTCTTGAAAGACTATCCGAAAGTCTTTGAAGACACACGGGTATTGGCCTTTACGGATAAGATTCCTAACGACACCATTTCGGTTCGCTCTGACATGAACAAAGAGTGGGTGGAGAAAATCCAGAACGCCTTCATCGATATTGTGGCTGACAAAGAAGGTCACGAGATCATCAAGGATATTTATTCCCACGAAGGTTATGTAAAATCCGATGATAGCAAATTCGATATCGTTCGCGAATACAACCAAAAGGTTAAAACAGAGTAGGTCGGGTCTTTCACAACAATCTTACCGATAAGACATGAGGATAGCCGGTCCGGGCGCTTGCCCCGGTCTGGCTATCTCTTTTATTCGATATAACACAAAGGAATGATTCCATTGATAGAGCTTCAGAATGTATCTAAAACCTACCCGAACGGCACCAAGGGCCTGAACGGGATTAATCTGACCATTGCTAATGGAGAATTTGTTGTGATTGTGGGGCTATCCGGTGCGGGGAAGTCGACGCTGCTGCGTTCGATCAACCGGCTTCATGATATTACAGAGGGTGACATCCGCATCGGCGGTCAATCCATTACGAAGGCCAAGGGCAGCCGACTGCGGATGATCCGCAGGGACATCGGGATGATCTTTCAAAGCTTTAACCTGGTGAAACGAACCACCGTGCTGCGTAACGTGTTGGCCGGAAGAGTCGGTTATCACTCTACATTGCGCACGATCCTTGGCCGTTTCCCGAAAAGCGACATCGAGCTGGCATTTCAGGCGTTGGATCGGGTGAATATTGCTGAGAAGGCCTATTCGCGTGCAGACCAGCTTTCGGGCGGACAACAGCAGCGGGTGGCGATAGCCCGGGTGCTGGCACAGGAGGCACGGGTAATTCTCGCCGATGAGCCTGTGGCTTCACTGGACCCGCTCACCACGAAGCAGGTTATGGATGATCTGAAGAAAATCAATGTAGAGTTAGGCATAACGACGATTGTGAACCTGCATTTTATTGATTTGGCGAGACAATATGCCACCCGAATCATCGGGCTACGTGCCGGAGAGGTCGTATTTGACGGGCCGGTGTCTGAAGCAACAGATGAGAAGTTCGCAGAAATCTATGGACGTCCCATCCAGAAGGACGAACTGCTTGGTGAGTCTGCGCTTGAGGTGCCCGTGTCATGAGTACCAATACGGAGAAACTTCGGCCGAAAGCACCGAGAAGGCTAAAGCATTATTTTACGGCGGCGATCTTGATTGTTCTGCTGTGGAGAAGCGCTGTTGTGACAAATTCCAGCTTGGGGGAACTGATATCCGGTCTGCCGAACATGCTGGACCTGCTGAAGGAGATGTTCCCGCCGAAGTGGTCCTACTTTAACAAAATCGTGGATGCAATGCTGGAGACGATCCGGATGGCGCTGGTCGGCACTACGCTGGGCGCTATTCTGGCTGTACCGGTGGCGCTGCTTAGTGCAAGCAATATCACCGTTAGCCGCTGGTTGCATCATCCAGTCCGCTTTTTATTAAACTTGATTCGTACGATCCCGGATTTGCTGCTGGCGTCCATCTTTGTAGCGATTTTCGGGTTAGGGCCACTGCCGGGGATATTCGCCTTGACGGTCTTCTCGCTAGGGCTGATTGCCAAGCTTACCTATGAGGCGTTAGAGACCATTGATCAGGGACCGCTGGAAGCCATGACTTCCGTGGGGGCGAACAAAATTCAGCGCATTGTATTTGGTGTAATTCCACAGGTACAAGCGCATTTCATGTCGTATGTGCTGTATGCCTTTGAGATCAATGTCCGTGCAGCGGCCGTGCTTGGTCTAGTAGGAGCAGGGGGTATCGGTCACTACTATGAGGTTACGCTGGGCTTTCTGGAGTACGACAAGACCTGCACCATCATTCTGTTCACGCTGGCAGTGGTGCTGATTATTGATTATGCAAGTACAAAGCTGCGGGAGAAATTATTATGAGTAAACCATGGAGTGAGCTTGTTCCCAAACCACGGAAGAACCGTTTCCGCTGGCTGATTTATGTGGCGCTGGCCGCCATTTATATTTGGGCGTTTTCAGGTGTTCCGTTTAACGGTTTCAAAGAGACGGCCGGGGTGATTACGAAGGCAATCTTTAGCGGAATCTTCTCCCCAGACTGGGGATTCGTCTATTTGCCGGACGGCGAGGATTTGCTACACGGATTGTTGGAGACACTGGCAATTTCAGTGTTAGGTACGTTTATTTCTACATTTGTTTGTATCCCGTTTGCTTTCTGGGCAGCGGTGAATATGAGCCGGGGAAAAGTAATCTCGGGTTCTGGTAAGCTGGTCTTGAGCTTTGTGCGCACCTTTCCTGAGATTGTTATGGCCTTGCTGTTCATCAAGGCTGTAGGCCCGGGTTCTTTTGCTGGTGTGCTGGCGCTGGGATTGCATTCGATAGGGATGCTGGGAAAACTGTTCGCAGACGAAATCGAGAATATCGACCGTGGGCCGCTGGAAGCACTGATTTCCTCTGGGGCTACCCGCATGCAGGTGTTGTGGTTCGCGGTGTTGCCTCAGGTGCTGCCCGGGTTCCTCTCCTATACACTTTACCGGTTCGAGATCAATGTCCGTTCGGCTACGATACTTGGTGTCATTGGTGCCGGAGGGATTGGTACGCCGCTAATCTTCGCGCTTGGAGCGCGAAATTGGGACCGTGTAGGAATCATTCTGCTCGGGATTATTGTGATGATTACGGTGATAGATATCATTTCAGGGACGATTCGGAAGCGTTTGGTGTAAACACAAATAGCTACAAAACATAACTCACACAAGTTAGCTCTGTGTGGGTTTTGTTTATATTGAAGCAATAATTATCGTATTTGCGGTACTATAATAGGGTAAGGGGAGAATGTAAGTTTAAGAAGGAGAAGTGGTAGATTTGGTTATTCGTATTTTAAACGCTAACGATGCTGAAGTTTATCAGAAGCTTCGGCTAAGAGCATTGAAAGATCATCCTGAAGCCTTTCTAAGCAGTTATGAAGATGAAAAGGATATGCCGCTGGGGATGGTTGAAACAAGACTGCAGCCGGATCAGGACAAATTCACTCTCGGAGCTTTTAATGATAATGGTGAGCTTGTAGGTATGGTGACTTTTATCCGGGAGAACCGGGAGAAGGTCAAGCACAAAGGGCTCGTAGTAGCGGTCTATGTGAGCCCGGAAGCCCGCAAGCTTCGTCTCGGCTTTGCTTTAATGCAGGAACTGATCGCCAGAGCGGCGCAGCTTGAGGGTGTAGAGATTCTGAACCTGGCTGTGATGTCTGGTAATGAAGCGGCGGTAAAGCTGTATGAGTCGCTGGGTTTCACTAGCTATGGCAAGGAGAAAAAAGCTGTTAAGATCGGTGATACTTACTACGACGATGAACATATGAGCCTGGATTTAAATGAACGGAGAACGGTTTGAATTCGATGAGATATCAATAATAGTAATAATATCCCTGTCTAGAGCATATGCTGGTCTATCCGACTTGTCCCAAAGGAGTTGAAGACTTGGCTAATGCGCTTCTAGGCAGTTTTTTATCAGCAATGGCGACTGTGCTCGGCGTAATTCCTATACTGTTCGTGAAGAGACTATCGGAGAAATGGAAGGATGTGCTGGTTGCATTCGCCGCCGGAATCATGGTATCTGCTGCCACCTTTGGGTTAATGCCGCAGGCAATCCAGGAGTCGGGGATCATATCTTTGACCCTTGGACTGATCACTGGGGTTCTGCTACTGGATTTGATTGAGAGTCATATTCCCCATATAGATGTAGAGAACAAGCCTGGATACACCAATATGGATTCCAAGGCATTGCTCGTCATCATTGCGCTCTTTATCCATAACATCCCTGAAGGACTCAGCACCGGGTTCAGCTATGCCAGCCAGCAGGCCAGCCTTGGACCCACGGTTGCGCTGGCTATCGGTGCACAAAACATCCCGGAAGGGCTGATTCTGGCTGTATTTATGATGAACTCCCGGACAAGCCGGTGGAAGGCATTAGGGATCGCCGCATTGACCGGACTCATGGAGATGGTATCAGCAGTGATCGGTTATTTTACAGCCAGTTCGATGCAGAATGTAGTCGGCTATGGTCTTGCTTTTGCTGCAGGGGCGATGCTCTTTATCGTCTACAAGGAACTGATTCCGGAGAGTCACGGCCATGGTTATGAGCGTTCATCGACCTATTCGTTCATTATCGGGCTTCTAATCATGGTGTATATCACACAGATTTTTCAATAGGATGGATAAAGGATTTTTGGTAAAGTCTGTCGAACAAGAACAATTATGATGACCACATATGAAACGAAAAGGTTGCCCTTTTACACGTTGCTGTTATTTATAATTGTCGGAATGCTTGGAGCGGGTTTTTTTGAGCCTCGTTCCTTTTTGACGTTAGCTGTGGTCCTTTATGCTGTAACCGCGATAGATCTGGTAAGGGTTAAAAGGTTTACGCTGCTACCGGTGCATATCTTTCTACTGATAATAATGACTTTATATTGGCTGGCAGTAGGACATGCCGCTAATCCTGAACAAGCCGTGCTGGAGGCGGCCAAAGTATCGCTGCTGCTACCGGTCGCGCTGCTCTTTACTGGCTTATCCGGTCATCAGCGTGATCAACTTTGGGCGGCATGGGCCTGGAGTGGTGCAGGACTCACACTTTGGGGGTTCTTCTTCGGCCTCTTCCGCGAGGGCAGACTGGAATCCACGTTGGGCTATGCCAATGTGTACGCTGTCGTGATGGCAGCTGGCTTGGCCGCAGGCTGGCACGCCTACAGGCGGTCCAGTCAGCAGAGATATTGGCTGTTAATGGCCATTCAGCTGTGCGGGCTATTGATGTCAGGTTCAAGAGCAGTATTAATTCTTAGCGCTGTCGGAACGGTCTTTTATTTGCTTTTGAATAGAAGAAGCAAGGGGGCTGTATGGGGAGCAATTATCATCCTTACGCTTCTTCTAACCGCGGTTGGTGTTGGTGCGCTCCATGGCGGCGCTGGAAGCATTCGAAGCATTGGCTGGGACGCCTCGGAGTTCTCTCTGCGTCGTATCTATTGGAGTGATGGCTTGCGGCTGTGGAAGGCGCATTGGCTGATTGGTACCGGCGGGGGAGGCTGGGCGGTGTTGTATCCCTCTGTCTTTGTAAAATATGTGCATCAGCAGTATTTGCAAATGGCGCTGGATACAGGCATTGTCGGGGCCTTGGCGTTTATCGCCATGATCCTGGCTGCACTTCGGGCCAGCTGGCGCCGGGGGCGGGAAGGCTTAAGCAGCATGCTGGCCGTGCTATTTTTCTGTGCCCACCTTGCTTTTGACATCGACCTGGCTTATCCGCTGGTCTTCGGTTTGTTTGTAATGCTTCTCTCTGAAATGGAGCTAGCGGGATACAAGGGAAAAGAGATCATGCTCACTGGCCTACGGCCTACTGGCGTCGTACTGCCTTGTCTTATCGCTATTTGCGCTTTTGCCTGGATGACGGCAGGGTATATGTTGATCTCTAAGGGAGAAGCGGCAAATGCCACGAGAGAGTGGAGCAACGCGCTGCAAAGCCTGCAATCGGCGGAGAAAATGCTGCCTTGGTCGGATGAAGTACACTACCAAATGGCTGCTGCTTATTCCGGTTTGGCCCAAGCGCAAGGGGATGAGAATACGATGAAAAAGGCCGTTAACGAGATTAGGATCGCTGCTTCGAAGGTTCCCGCTAACAAGAAGTATCAGGAGATGTTGAAAAAGGTGCAGAAAAGTAAGAAATAGGAATATATCTATAGCAAATATATATTGTTATTTGTTGGAATTCATCTTATTATGGGGAAAGATTTCCAATACATACATATCTATTTTTAGGAGGAATTATTCTGCACAAGATCATACGAAAAATCAGCGTTTCCCTGGCAGTTGTCATGCTGCTGGTCCTGAGCGCTCCGGTATTGACATATGCGGCTAGCATTCTCAAATTAAAGTATGATGCGTCCACCGGAGAAATCTCGGGGATTATCTATTCCGATCAGAGGGATATTTCCCTGAGTCTTGATCTCGGAGGACAAGAGGTTCCCGTCTCTTCGGACGTGGTGGGAGCAGTGTATCATTCCTCTTCATCCAATATTTTCTGGGCAAATGTGAACGGGCAGATCGGAACGGGACTGGCTCCCTGGAACATTAAGGTCAGAGCGGGAGATGAGAATCTGATACCGGCCAGCGTAACGGGAAGCACCTATGAATTCAATTTCTCCCCACTGTTTGGTGCTCCCGACATCTATCGAAATTTTCAATATGATTACTATAATGACGGCACTCATCTTTTTCTAAATTGGTCACCTGTAGACCGTGGAGGAATATTTGGCTTTTCCCACTACAACGTGTATGACAATAACGAGCTGATTTTCTCAACCCGTGACAACTCTATGTTTCCGATTACAGAACGATATGACCGGCTTCCTGTATTTTCATATCATTCCTTTCACCAATTTCAGGTAAGCGCAGTGGACTGGCTGGGCCATGAGACGGGAAGGTCGGCACCGTATATGATGAGAGCCCCAGGTTTGATGAAGGAGGCAAAAGCAGAATATGCGGGGGCCAAACCAGGAACGAAACTCCAGCCACTTGATAGCATTGTATCCTTCACGCCAAGCTGGGAGCAGCTTACAGATACTTTTACAGATGCATTCTATCTGGATTTGAAATTCACGGATGCGCTTGATTACGACTACAATGCCGCGCCATATACACTCAACTATAATGCTATTCAGGCAAGTGATTTCGAGCTGGTAAAATCGGACGGGACGGTGATCCCCGTGAGAGGATTAACGCCCAAGAATAAGACTATTAGCCTTTCTTTCCAGCAGGCATTAGATAGCAAAGCAACTTATACGCTCCGACTATCCAAACAGGCTTCTGGTGATGAGATTGCCCTACCCAAGGTGAACACAAGAAGCGCTGGTATTGATCTTTATCTGCAAACCCTGCCTGAACATGCCGTTAGCTATAGGTTCGAAGCATTTGTAGATGCGTTTATCGGTACATTTCCAGATCCCCCTACAGGTCTGAAAGCTACTTCAGGAGACGGGACACTGAGCTTGACCTGGAACAGTAATACGGAGGCGGATCTGGATGGATATCTGGTATGGCTGGACGGCAAGCTGCTGACGCAATCTCCGATTCAGAAGACCAGCTTCTTCATTGATGGATTGACCAACGGAAAGACGTATCATGTCAACGTAGCTGCTGTGAACAAGGACGGTGGCCGTTCGCTGCAAGCCTTCATTTTCCCTATACCTAAGGTACCGGATGGAAGTGGTAATACGGAAGGACCAGGTGGTTCAGGCCTAGGAAATGGAAGTGGTGGTAGCGGTGGCGGCGTAACTGCCACGGGTCCTGCAACTGTGGGACTGGCTCCTGCAGGCCCAGCTCTATTAGCAACTCTAGTGGACAAGGATGGAACCTCCAAGACCCTGGGTGTTGCGTTAAGAAGCGACAACGGCAAGGTCAAAGTGTCGGTTGCCGAGGATATCAAGCAGCTTCTGCTGCCAGCAGCCGGAGAATTGCTAAATAAGGACAACACGCTGGTGATTGAAAAAGATGATCTATCGCTGGCTATCCCTGGACAGGTGCTTGAGCAGCTAAAAAGCTTGGTTCCTGTAGCACAGCTGGTCAATTCAAGAATTTCCGTAGGGTTCACCCCGATCGGCATTACCGAGCTTGCCGAAGATACAGCCAGAGCAGCTTCGCAATCTGCTAATACAGTCATCACGCCAGGTGGTGCAGCCTTCAATATTACGCTGTCACTTATCAAGGAAGATGGTAAGGAAAGCAAGCTAAGCTCGTTCAGCTACCCAGTAACGTTAAAACTCAAAGTTGTAGAAAGCAGCCAACCTAATCTCACGGGGATTTATAATCTGAACGAATTGGGTGGGATGCAATATTTGGGAGGAAGGTTAAGTGACGGATATTTGTCGGTAGATGTCAGTCATTTCAGTAAATATGCGGTGCTGCAATATGACAAGTCGTTCACGGACGTGTCTGCCGGACATTGGGCTTTGCCTGCGATCAAATCGATGGTAGCTCAGCATGTCGCGACAGGAACAAGTGATACCCGCTTCTCGCCCAATCAGCAGGTGACACGCGCGGAATTTGCTACCTTTATTGCCCGTAAGTTGAACTTAAAGGCTTACGGTACATCTGACTTTACGGATGTACCTTCTAGCAAATGGTATAGCGAGTCCGTAGCCGCGGTAGTGGAGACGGGGATTGCCAGCGGACAGTCCGAAACGGTGTTTGCGCCGGAGCGCCCGATCTCACGTCAGGAGATGGTCGTTATGGTGATGAAGGCGTATGCCTATAAGTATATGTTGCCTTTTAATGTAGGCGATGAAGGAATACCGTTCGCCGATCAGGCGCAAATATCGGCCTGGGCCAAGCCATACGCAGCCGCTGCCCATAAGCTTGAATTGGTTCAAGGCAGCAGTGATAATAAGCTTGATCCTAATAAGAAAGCTACTCGCGCTGAAGCCGTTATGGTGATCTCTAAGCTATAGCTTATGGCTCATGCTGAGGCGAGAATGAATTGAATTATGCTATAACTCAAGAGGATGTCCCCAAAGCTATAGCTTTAAGGACATCCTCTTTGGTATGACTTGACCCAATAAGATGGGTGATGGCGGTTGGTGGCTTGTGGGTTCGAACGCTGGCCGCTCGAACGCTGGCCGCTGGTCCGCTGGCCGCTCAGCCGCTGACGCTCGGTCGCTAATTGCTCGTCCGCTACCCTCCCGAACGCCATACCCTCTGTGCTCCATAGCTCTGTTGCTGCCCGCTCGTGGCACCGAAGTTTGGTCGCTCCGAAATAGTGGCAATTCTGCACCTTATTTAAAGATAAAACCATTGAATTTGGCAAATAGATGCAATAATGCACTCTATTTTCACAGGAGAAGCCTCTTTTCGGGCTAAGCCGAAGAATTAGTATACACTTTTGCTCTTAATTCCCTTTTTATCGTGTATAAATACAAATTAAGGTGCAGATTTGCCTCTATTTCTCAAAACCTCCGACTTTCCAGACCTGGGGCAATTGATCAATGAGAGCAAGGGAACAAGAGAGCAAGGGAGCGAGAGAGCGAGAGAACAAGGCAGAATGTCCCCAAAGCAATATAATAGCCCCTTATCAGCCAGCCCCTTTGTTACGCAAGTCTCAAAGTAAAAACGGCAACCTAAAGTCGGTGCAGCGTATAGCTGTCCGGCTCCAGTTGCCGTTTTTGAGATACTTGTATGGAATTATCCGCGTAAAATGGACTCGATTTGCTCCAGCTCTTCCGCACTAAGCTCAGGTGCGTTCAAGGAAGCTACGGCATCCTCGATTTGGCTCACCTTGCTGGCACCAATCAGGGCAGAGGTTACTCTTCCGCCGCGAAGAACCCAAGACAGGGCGAGCTGTGACATCTTCTGACCACGTGCTGCAGCCAGCTCGTTCAGCTCCCGTACTTTGCCAAGGACTTCTTCCGTAAGTTCATTCTCGGAGAGGAACACGCTTGGTCCGGCTGCCCGGGAATCAGCGGCAATTCCGTTCAGATAGCGATCGGTCAGAATGCCCTTTTGCAGTGGCGAGAACGCGATGGTGCCGATGCCTTCTTCGGACAGCACATCCTGCAGTCCATCTTCAATCCAGCGCGACAACATGGAGTAGTTCGGCTGATGAATCAGACATGGAGTCCCCAGCTGACGCAAAATTTGCGAAGCTTTGCGGGTATCTTCCGCATCGTAGTTACTGATTCCCACGTAGAGCGCCTTGCCCTGACGGACAAGCAGATCCAGTGCGGCCATTGTTTCTTCCAGCGGGGTGTTAGGGTCTGGACGGTGATGATAGAAAATATCTACATAATCCAGGCCCATCCGTTTGAGGCTTTGATCGAGACTGGAGACGAGATATTTCTTGGAACCCCATTCGCCATAAGGACCTGGCCACATATAATAGCCTGCTTTTGTGGAAATAATCAGCTCATCACGGTAAGCACCAAAATCTTTGGCCAGTATCTGGCCGAAGCTCTCTTCCGCAGAACCTGCAGGCGGTCCGTAGTTGTTAGCGAGATCGAAATGGGTGATACCGAGATCGAAAGCGCGTCTAACCATGGCTCTACCGTTCTCAAAGGTATCAATTCCACCAAAATTATGCCAAAGGCCGAGTGAGATGGCTGGAAGGCGGAGACCGCTATTGCCTGTCCGGTTATATGTCATGCTGTCGTATCGGGTAGGGCTGGCATTGTACATGAATGTTCCTCCTAAATGTTTTAGTGAAGCTCAATCACTTGAGATCCTTCAAAATAAAACTGACTCCGAAAAGCATTGGTTATCGTGCGATTAGACGCAGGATTTCACAGGGAATCTGCACTCTTTTCGGGTGTGTGTTACGTTCTTATTGTAGCGAAAGAAGACGCCTAAACGTATGTCAGAAAGGAAGGGAATTATAGTACAATGTCCGTTTTGGCATGACTGAGCCGGAAATCCTTCGGGGAGCAGCCCTTCACCTTCTTGAACATGCGAGAGAAGAGCAGCGGATCCTGGTAGCCGACCGACCTTGAGATTTCACCTATGCTGCAGGGTGTTTCTGTTAACAGCTCACAGGCTTTGGCGATGCGAAAATGAAGCAGATATTGTTGCGGCGGCAGCCCAACGGTGCGCTTGAACAGCGCCGATAAATATTTGCGATCCAGCTTCAAGGAGGAGGACATCATCTCCACTGTAATCGTCTCACAGTAATGCGAATGAAGAAAATGCAGACATTGCTCCACATAGGCGCTTTTCTGCCGTGGTACGGGCAAGCTGATCGGAGACGCCGGGACGGTTCGCAGCAGCAGAGAAAAGAACTCATACATAATCGCTTTTAAGGATAGATCCAGGCAATCTGCTGCTTCCGCTGTTGAGGTCAATCTCGCATACAGATTCGGCATCAACTGATCATCCATCGGAAATACAGGGCAGCCTGGCGACAAAGAAGTTTTGGACAAAATAGAATCCATCTGTTCACCGGTAAAACCGATCCAGGAATAGGACCAGGGATCATTTTGATCAGCAGCATAGTAAGTAACAATATGAGGATACGTAAGGAAGGCCTGTCCGGCGCCAAGGGTGTGACTACATCCGCCAACCTCAACTACACCGGTGCCTCCATGGATAAAATGAATTTTGTAATGATCGCGCACACCGGGGCCGACCGTATGCCCGGGAACGCATTGTTCCCGCCCCCAATAGTGCAGGTGCAGATCGGGATTACTCCGAAAGGGACGCTCCGGATTATAGTTATAGATAGCCATGGCTGCTTTAGCCTCGTTTCTCCGAAAAAATAGTTCTGATTCTATATAAGTTGAACTAAAGAAAAACGAATAGGGGAGAAGGAGTGGAGGGGAAGATTGGAACTGAAGGAGCGAAAGCGATCGCCTTTGTCTCCAGATTTCAACCGCTACAAGCGGTTAAATAGAGGAAATCTGGAGACAACAGCGACCGTAAGTCCAAGCTTCACCGGAGTGACGCCGATCCTTATGTTAGTATCTTAAGTTCAATATATAGAACAGCACCCTCATTATACCCCAATTCCTGAGTAGATGGTCTGTATATACCCGTGGTGAAATGGACCAGCATTCGTTTATCTGCTGAAAGTTTGGTTAATTAAGCTATGAAGCAGGGTAAACTAACGAGGACTAACAACAGGAGGGTATCGTTATGGATAAAAGAATTGTGGGTGTCTTTACAGTCGAACATGAGGCTTCCGGAGCGATTGAGGAATTAAAACAGCATGGTTTTCGGACAGATGATATCTCCGTCATTGCCCGTAATCCAGAGGATGCCCATACGATTTTTGAAGGGACAGGAACCAGGGCGTCAGTAGGTATGGCTTCAGGTGCTGCGACCGGAGGTGTGCTTGGAGGAGTGACGGGACTACTGGTTGGTATCGGGGCGCTGGCTATTCCCGGCATTGGGCCGATTATTGCAGCTGGACCCATCGCGGCAACTTTAGCAGGAGCAGCTGTGGGTGCCGGAACTGGCGGTCTGGTTGGAGGGCTGATCGGACTTGGTGTTCCGGAGGATGAAGCCGAGAGTTATGACCGGTATGTAGGTTCGGGACATATCCTGGTGATGGTGGATGCGGAAGGCGAGCAGGAGCAGGAAGTCCACCGTATTTTCGGACGGCATCGCGCAGTGAATGCCAATTACTCGGATAGAGAGGTCGCGGAGGCATTGCCTGAAGCCCGGGCGTTGGATATCCGGGAAGCTGCGGATGATTCCGTACAACATACTGTCGACGCCGCTTTCAATGGTTCTGGTCTGGAGGATAAGCATGATACAGGGTTGGACACTAGAAACGGTTCTTCCTCAGATAAGCTCCCACAGGACCGGGCAGCGCAAGACATAAAGCGGGCAGGAATGACTGGTTCCGTAGAAGAATCGGATGCACTTGCAGCGGCCGACCAGAAGGACGCCAGATCCTTGGCCTTTTCAACAGGTACGATGGATGCTATGGATACGCTCCCGAGCGAACACGGAGGTAAAGGCACTGTAGGCGAACAGATCCGTGAGGAGCGCCGGCGGGAGGCAGAGGACTTCGGTAAAAACGAAGGCTGACTGTAGTCCATGGGCCCTCACCCCTACAGCAATCTAACTCAAGCATCAACAATAAAAAGGCGACCTGTAACCAGATCCAATATCCTGCATGCAGGTATTTGATCCGCGACAGATCGCCTTCGTTTGCTCTCACAATATCTTGCTTGAATTAAGAACTAGAATAAGCTCAATGACACTTTGCGGTCTCTGTTGCTGAGTGTCATATTGATCTTTGTTGCGGCGCTGAATTCCCGTAAGGGAATCATCAACTCGTTGCCTTTCATTCTAGGTACAGAACCGGAAAAAGGCAGCGGAATATCGTTGACCATGAGTAGCCCCTTCGTCTCAGCATTCTCCGACTCTTTGCCTCCACGTTTCATTCTGGCAATCAAACGCTCCGGTGTGTCTCCTGCTCTGGAAGCGTCCAAGCGGTAGCCAATTTGGTCGAATTTAGTATTGATGCCTTTACCGATCGTGAAGAACAGGTTGATGCCCTGTGCCTTTGCCACTTCGAGGGCGGTTAGGCTGTATTTTCCGTAAGGGAAGCACAGAATGTTGCGAGTGTTGCCGAGCTCGGTCTGCAGGCGGTTATCCGCGTGCCGTAAATCAGCATCGATTCTGTTTCGGTATTCCTGCACTGTTTCTACCCGATTTTCTTTGGGCAGATATTGCAAATGCGGCAGCGCAGGCTTCTGATCGCCTTCACTGTCAACAGTAATCATATGATGCGCATCGTAGGTATGGTTGTAAAAGCTCATGCCAGACTTTTTCATCTCCCGCATTTGATCCCACGTTAGTTTTGGCATGCCTGGTACATGGCCGTCAACCGCGCCGACGATGACAAAGTTGGTCGCCGTATCCCCAAATTCTTTCAGAATCGGATAGGCATATGTGTAAAAGGATTCGTATCCGTCGTCAAACGTCAACAGTACCGCGTTATCCGGTACCTTGTCGCCCTTGAGTATGAAATCAGCATACTGATCCATAGTAATGATGTGAAAATTATTTTTCTTTAACAATTCAAGCTGGGTTCTGAATTCGGCTGTCGATATGGATGAGGCCCCCTGCTGCACCTCTGGAGAAATGGCATGGTACATTAGCGTAAGCACCTTATCGCGGTAATAGATCCCTTTACCGGTTGGAGTTGATTCTTGCGGCAATGGGTCCCATGAGATTTTCAAACCCAAACTACTCTCCAGAAAGGAAGCGGGAACGAATAACTCGCCGTGGCTAAGCTGGAATTTGGGTGACGGTGTTTCCTTACCCTCTACTTCAACACTGTACTGTATCGGAAAAAACATGCGGTACAAGAAGACAAGCAGGACGGCGCTGATTACGGTGAGTGTCACAAGCTTCATTTTACTCAATTTCATAGATGAATCCTCCTTGGCAACAAACAAATAGTAGAAAATTTCTGATTCCGTCCAAACGTTCTGACCGTATTCAGCGAAAAAAAGGATGGCCTCTGCCGTTCCCGGCATCTGGACCATCCCCAATTTATCATATCTCGCTTAAAATTCTGTGAAAAAAAAGTCATTTTTCTGAAAATGTAAGCTATATTTTTTTTGGCACCGCTGGTAGAACCTTGGATTTGAAAATCATCTGCTTCAGGGTTTTTCCATTAATAAGAATGATTCCCACGATAATGGTTATTATGCCGAGAAGAGTCACCCAGTTGATCGTTTCATTGTAAAAGAGGACCCCCACGCCTACAGCAATAGGTGGTGAAACGTACAGCCAGGTCGATGGGAAAACCGGATTGGTCTTGGCGACGAGCCAGTAGAACAGCGTCTGACCGACCATGGACCCAATCACAATAAGATACAGTACTGATCCGGCTACAGGGAAGGAGAACAGCCAATCCGTCTGTACATCCTCTGTAAAGAACGAGAGAATAAAGATGAATGCTCCGCCATACATCATCTGGACGGCATTCTGGGCAATGGGCGAGACTTCCGCCATGCTGGTGGTCACTTTTTTGGAATAAAGCGCTCCTGCTGCATAGCAGAGCTCTCCGATCAGAATGGCAACACAGCTTATGATCCATAAGGGAGAGACATCTACAGTAAGTTTAGGTAGAACGAGCAACAGAACACCGGTGAATCCGATGAGAGAGCCGAACAGGGAAAGTGTCGGGGTCTTTTGCCGCAGAACGACGGTTTGCAAGAGTAGCATCATAATCGGGCCGGTTGCTGACAACACCGCAGCCAATCCTGAAGATACATATTGTTCAGCCCAGTAGAGGGCAGCGAAGGTTCCGAAGGTCAGTGCGGCTCCGGTTATCAGCATTTCCTTGCGTAATAGCAGGGAGAAGCTGGCTTTGCGTTTCCAGACCATCCACAGGAACAGAATAACACCGGCCAGGAAAAAACGCAGTCCTGCGGAGAAGAACGGCGGTGCTCCGGCATCCACGCCGATTTTGATTGCCAGGAAGGTCGTGCCGAAGATTAGACAAACAAGTGCATAAGCCAAAAGAATCATGTTCAGTTCCCCTTTGGAAATGTTGTAGAGTCATACTTGAAGTATTCGTTAATCATATAAGGAAGAGAACAGAACAGATTGATTATTACAGAACAGATGGTGGCGAGATAATGTACAATAAGATATAAGGAAGTATGCTAAGTGCGGAAAGAATAGAGAGTAAGGAAAGAATGGAAAGGAGGCTTGTGCCTAATGAAAAAAGGGAAGGTAAGCGAGCAGGCACATCCCTTGTTCCGTCAAGTCTATGAGTACGCCCTGAATCGTATGGAGCGGGGGGAATGGAAAAGTCATGACAAGCTGCCTTCCATCCGATTGTTGGCCGAGGAATTGGGTGTACACCGACTGACCGTGTTCAAGGCTTACCGCCAATTGACCGAGGACGGCAAGGTGTATGTCAAGGATAAGTCGGGTTATTATGTCTCGCAGGGCAGCAGTCAAATTATAGTTCCCGATTTTAATTTTGGCGAAGGAAGCGGGGGTTCTTCTTATCTGAGCGCCAATCCCTTGTATGACATCCAGCGTGTGCCGGCGAAATACCAGTTCTCCGTGGCCCTCATTGATCCGGCGCTGCTGCCCAATCTTTTCTTATCTGACTATGTGAAAAGAGTATTCGACATGTATCCCAAGGTGATGGGGACTTATGCCAGTGTACAGGGCGACGAGGAATTGCGGGAGACGCTCAGCGGGCATTTTCGGAAGCAGCGACGTTTGCAGCTGTCTTCGAGCGAACTGCTGATAACCTCCGGTGCCCAGCAAGCGCTCAACCTGATTGCCCGGATGATGCTGGGACCAATGGATACTGTGCTGATAGAACGACCTACGTATAGCGTAGCCATGGATATTTTTCGACGGGCAGGTGCACGACAGGTCCCTGTGGAGATTACTCCGGACGGGTATGATCTGGACGAGCTCGAGGCCTTGATGGCCAAGCATAAGCCTCGCATGTTTTACATGAATCCGACGCATCACAATCCCACAGGTTATACAGTGCCTGTACGGCAGCGCAAGCTGCTGGTGGAGCTCGCGGAACGTTACCGCTGCCTGCTGGTAGAGGATGATGCATTTCGGGATATGTATTTTGAGGAAGAGCCGCCACCACCTATTTTTGCCTACGATACGGAGGGGTGGGTCGTCTATATCGGTAGCTTCAGCAAATATGTGGCGCCTGGACTCAGGATCTGCGCTGTCGCTTGTCGATATCCGATGATGGAGCGGCTGATCATGTTCAAATCGCTTGAAGACAATGGCGCACCGCTGTTGAACCAGAAAATATTCCTGCACTACTATACCTCTCTCCGGCTGCAGCAGCATCTCGGCAAGCTGCGGATCGCGCTTCAGGTGCAAAAGGAAATTATGGAGGAGGAGTTGTCCCAAAGCGGCTGGAAGTGGAAGACTCCCCGAGGCGGGCTGACCCTGTGGGTGCAGCTGCCAGATGGGACGCCGATAGATGTTCTTCTTCGCCAAAGTCTGGAGCATTCCATATCTTTTGTACCCGGATCGATTTGCGATCCGCTTGGCGAGATGAAATCATGGCTGCGGCTCTGCTACTCCTTTTTAAGTGAACCTCTGCTGCGTGAGGGCATACAGAAGCTGACGGCCTTGGCGCGAAAATTATAATGAGCGGTAACCGCACTTTTGCGCTTTGCTAGAATAACTCCTGCTATTTTAGCGATATCACGATCAGTTGTAGAAATAGAAGGAAAACCTCCTGCTAAAATGCGCTTACGGCCCTATATGGGGCTGTGTAGGTAGCATTAGCGGGAGGTTTTCCAGTTTACGATTAAACCATCATTTTCTTAAGACTGTGAATATAGCGTGATTTCACGATGAGGAAGAATACACTTTGCAGCACGAGATAGGCGGCGAAAGTGACCAGGACAGGCTCAACGACATTTACGATCCCCATTTGCCCGAGAATGGGACTGATCACGACCAGGCTTTGAATGGCTGAGATGAAGATAGGAATATAGAACAAGATAGCGATCTGCTTGGTTGCAACTGCAGCCATCTCTCCAGTACTTAGTCCAATTTTAGATAGCGCACGGTACATGCGGATATCCGCAGCTAACTCGCTGTGCAGTTTGAAGTACAGGAAACTGGCGGATGCAACCGAGAAGATCAGCGCGACAAAGATGCTGACGAAGCTGATCATAGCTGTGCTTTGCTTCAGTAATAAGTAACTTTCTGCACGAGAGTTTAGGTAGGAAGTCAACCTTCCACTGTTATTGTCCCGATTTGCGGCTTCAATCTGGTAAAGCTTCGCCCCAATTATAGCATCCTGACTGTTTGCTGTAGGCAGAGACTCCTTATCCCAAGCTGGTACCTTGTAGAGATACTCTATATAGGGTTTGATTGTCTTTCCAGTCTTGGCTGATTTTGCGGCCTGAATCGTTTCTAGCCTAGATTCTGGGATAATAATGATAGGAATACCTTTATTAAGGAAATCCGCTTGGTCTGAAATAATGATCTTTTTAACGGCAAGCGTCTCTGTCGGATGTTCTTCCATAGTGATTCCGCCCTCGCGGATATAATTTGAGGCGATGTTATCCTTACTGGCGATCAGAGCAGCCTCATTGGGCCCCAGGTTATCTATTGCGGGGAATCCAAGTACCTTCACAAGCTCCTTATATTGCGACAAACCCAGCAAATAAAGTGTTTTGGGCCTACCTCCATCCCCGCGAGAATTGGCCAACGTGGCATATAGTGTATCGATTCTCGTCTCTGTATAAGCTACGCCTGCGGCCTTTAGCTCACGATGAATCTCACTCCGGTCAGGTTCGGCGGAAGAAGTCTCGTAGAAGGTCTTGGTCACGGCAAAAGGATTGCCGAAATACATATCTCTTCCAGCCTGGTTGATCGACAGAACGACGCCTGCACCCATGCTGGCGAGTGCAGTAACCACAGTAATCAGGAAGAGCATCCGCGAATTATCGCGCAGTTTGTAGCTCATCTCTGAAACCCAGAGTAGCCGCGTGCCGCGCCAGGTTGACTTCCGGCTGCGCTGGAGCAGGCGCATGAACAGTACGGACAGCTGTGAGTAGAAAAAATACGTTCCAGCGATTCCCGTCACGGCGGCAAGAATAATGGTCACAGGGTTCAGTTCTATGCGCAGCGCGAAAAATCCGGTCGTGAGCAGTGCGGCGCCAAACAGAGACAATAGAATAGAGGCTTTAGGCGGTTTCTTAGGTTTCGCGTTGCCTTGCAACAGCTCCAACACTCTGTTTTTGCGGATAAACAGCAGAGTGAAGATCGAGATCACCAAGAACAAAGTGATAAAGGAAGCCGCTGTGATCAGCATAGGCTTGAGAGGCAGGTAGAACGGAAGCCCATCAATGCCGATGATCTTGGTGCTGAGCAGCAGAAAGAACTTGGAGAGCAGCATGCCGCCTCCAATTCCCGTGACAATCGCGAGCAGGCCAATCAGCATATTTTCCAGAAAAACCAGCTTGTTGATCTGCCCCGGACGTGCACCGAGAATACTTAAAAGCCCGAATTCCATATTCCGCGATTTAAGGAATGTTCCAATGGAGTACATGACGAAGAAAAAGGCGAACACATATACAATAGACGCGGCCACCTTCATACTGATTGCTGCACTCGGTCCCATGGAATTATTGGCTACATCGGGATGATAAATGAAGACGGTATATGCAAAAAAGACCATGACCATAAAGGCGCTGCTTAGAAAATAAGCGATGTATGCCCTGGAGTTGCGCCGGACATTATTAAACGCGAATTGAGGAAAGTTCATGGCTATTCCCTCCCCAGAATGAAAGTGTGTCAATGATCTTCTGGAAGAACGCCTGCCGGTTGTCTCCCCGGTGAATCTCGGCTGCAAGCTTCCCGTCCTTAATGAAGACGATCCGGTTGCAATAGCTTGCTGCCAGCGGATCATGGGTCACGAGCATCAGGGTGGCACCGTCCTTGCGGTTGATCTCTTCCAGGGATTCCATCACAATGCGGGAGGAATTGGAATCCAGCGCCCCGGTTGGCTCGTCGGCCAGGATAATCGCGGGTGAGGTGATGATGGCGCGGGCGATGGCAGTCCGTTGTCGCTGTCCGCCTGAGATTTCATAGGTGCGCTTGTTCAGAATACCCGTAATATTAAGCTGTCCAGCCACCTTGCGCAGCAAGGATTCCATTTCACTGAGCTTACGGTTATCCAGGGTTAGCGGCAGCACGATATTCTCCGCTACGGTCAACGTTTCCAGCAGATTAAAGTCCTGAAAGACGAAGCCGAGCTGTCTACGGCGAAAATGGGCGAGCTCCTTCTTATTCATCCGATAAGGATTGCTGCCATTGATGTTCACTTCGCCCGAAGTGGGCTGGTCAATGGTGGAGACCATATTCAGCAAGGTGGTTTTACCACTGCCGGACGGGCCCATGATACCAACAAATTCACCGCTTTCGATGCTGAGATGGATATCGGTCAGCGCCTGGGTGAGCACTTTGCCGGGATATACTTTATTAAGAGCTTTAACTTCCAATACGTTCATGACGTTTCATTCCTTTCCTGTCTGAAGCGTTATTGTCGCCCTTGCCGTTTAAAGGGGCAAAAGGTATGACTTCCTGCTATCAATGTACAGGATGGGGCGAGCGTGCGCTATGGAATTACCTTAACATAACCTTACAGATCCTTTAAGGTTATGTTCGTGTCGCTAACAGGGCCTTCTATGGTGGGCGAGCTCGATGTGCTGCTGTATTATTCCCTGCTCCAGATTCCTTATTCTGGATTTGGGTCTGTATATGGGGCACTTGAACTTTGTATCGAGTGTTATAAAAAAGAGGTCATTCGTAAAAACCGCAAATGGCTTTTACGAATGACCCTTAGGGGCTTACTGTCTTTGGGCAGTGCCACTGAAAATGATCTGTACGGTGGTTCCTTCTTGGGGTCTGGACTCCAGCTTCACCTGGTGTCCCAGCCGGGCGCAGATCTCGCGGACGAGATACAGACCCATACCAGTGGATTCATGGTATTGGCGTCCCCGTTCACCCGTGAAGTAAGGATTGAATACCCGTTTCAGGTCTTCCGGGGATATGCCGATACCCTGGTCCGAGATCTTCAGGACCGTATTCAGGCCCTGACGCTCCGCCGTGATCGTCACCGTTTTACCGGAGCCGGCGGTGTAATTAACGGCATTGGTCAGTAACTGACTCAGCATGAACATCAACCATTTGGCATCGCTGTACACCGAGAGATCCGGGTCTACCCGAATCTCGGCATGAATGCCCCGCCGAATGAAGAGCCGGCGGTTCTCGGATACCGCCGCGCTCACCGTCTGGCGCAGAAGCAGAGCTTCGACCTGAAAATCTTCTTCGAAACGGTCCAGCCTAGAACTGTAGATGACCATCTCCAGCCCTTTGCGGAGCCGTTCCACCTCTTCCTGGATACTGGCAGCGGCATCGTCCTCCAGGTCCTGGAGCGTGAGCTGGATCACGGATAGGGGCGTCTTCATCTGGTGAACCCAGCGGTTCATGAATACGATATGCTGATCCATTCGCGTGACATGACTGTTCAACTGCTCCTGATATTGGCGATCGATTCCCTGCATCAGTTCATGCACCGCCTCCGGCAGCGGAGAGTCGCCAAGCGGTTCAAGATAATCCTTAGGTGAAGGCTCCTGCTGCAGACTCAGTATGGCATATAGCCGGCGGTGCTGGACATAACGGTAGCACAGATAGAGCAGGAGGATGACACTGCTAATCAGTATCCCGTACAGCACAATCGAGAACGGCCTGTTCTCCCCGGATATCCAGTACAGCACAGGGACTAGCAGCATTTGGAGCAGATAGAACAGCAGCAAGGGGAGTTGATTCTTCCAGAACAGCTTCATAGGCTGCCGCCCACAAGACTGAGGCGGTAGCCCGCGCCCCGCACAGTTTCCACGATTGTCTCCAGCCCCAGCTCCTTGAGCTTTTTCCGGACCCGGGTAATATATACGTTCAGGGTGTTGTCATCAATGAAATGCTGGTCCTCCCACATGAGATCCAGCAGGCGTTCCCGACTGACGACACGTCCTTCCTTAAGCATGAGTGCTTCTAGAAGCACAGCTTCCTTCTGAGTCAGTTCGGCGGTTCCCCCGGCATACTGCACGACATAACGCTCTGGATAAAGGATCAGTCCTCCCGACCGCAGTGTACGCTCCTCCTGGATCTGCGCATAGGAGCCATAGGCCCTGCGCAGGTGGCTGCGGATTTTGGCCAGGACCACCTCGTAGTGAAAGGGCTTCGTAATATAATCGTCACCGCCGTTCTCCAGCGCCATGACCTGATCCATTCCACTGTCTCGGGCGGAGATGAAGAGAATGGGGCAGAGAGAGGACTTGCGGATTTGGCGGCACCAGTAGAACCCGTCATATCGCGGCAGATTGACGTCCAGGAGCACGAGATCAGCAGCGCTTTGCTTAAAATCCTCCAGAACACTATTGAAATCGTCTACGATAACGGTCCGGAATTCATATTTGGTAAGATAGGCACTCAGCAGGCTCGCTAGCTTGGCGTCATCCTCAACAATGAAAATTGTCTCCACATTCAAGTCTCCTTTGGTTCAGAGTATAGGCAGCAGTGCAAATTATTGATATTTGACGATCAGGGCATTGCTGATCTGGCGTCCTGGCGAGGTTAAATACTTTCCGTTGTAGAATAGTCCGCTGGAGGCCCCGCCATCCAGATTCATGGCCTGGTAGGCGCCAGCCTGCTTCATAATCTCTGCCATTTGCGGAATGGTAGCGCCGCCTGTGGTCACAAGAATCAGCTTATGATCGCGTGTCAGGCCCAGTGCGCTGCGCGCCCCGCCGCCAGTCAGAATCTTGGGATCGCGGAAGCCCTCAGCCGCCACATTCAGGGATACCTTGCCGTCAACGAGCAGACGCGGGCCAGCCTGAACAGCACCCTCAACTTGTCCGGTGTCGAAGAGAGGTTTGAAATCCAGACCTGCCACAAGTCCGGCCAAGTGGTTCTTATCGTAAGTGAAGACGACTCTGCGGTCGGCCGGGCTGTTTTTAAGTAGCTTGCCATTGCTCACGATATAGCCATAAGGAGCCTTGTATGCTCCTTTGGTATAAGCATCAAAGAAAGTTCCGTTGACAGCAGCAATGGCGCCACTGCGCTTGGCAATACTGTTCAGATCTTCTACTTTCCCGATTGTATTTCCAGCCAGGACCATATCTAATCTGACCTTGGGATGCAGTAGAGAAACGGTAACCGTCTGGATTTGGAAGCTGCGGCTTCCGACCTTAACGCTTTTGGCAGCCGCGACTACCCCCTGGCTCCCCGCAGGAATCAGCGCACCGCTAAGTACAGGCAGGGTGGAAGCTGCATCCCCGCTAGTCACTGTAATGGAAGAGGATGGAGCATCCCATTTCAGCCCCAGTCCCAATGATTTGCTAACCACAGATAGAGGGACATACAATGTTCCGTTATCTGTAAAAGCGCGTTCCGTAGTCGTTGTAGGATTGCCATTTAAGGAGGCTCCGACTTGTCCAGGTACTAATGTGAGGACATTGTCGTCCTTTGTAATTTCAATTTTGTCCCCGGCAGCGCTCCATCCAGCCTTAATTCCATCAAAGCCATTCAGGAAGCGGAGGGGAATGTAAGAATGGTTGCCCTTGTCAACATATACCAGGGTCTTGGGTGCGGGGGTCGCACCGGCGGAATAAGGCACCGAGGTAAGAGCTGGAAGAAGAAGGGCGGCGGTTAAAATCAGTGAACTGCATGTTTTTCTCATGTTCATAATCAGTATGAATCTCCTTTTGTCAGTTGCAGCATCTCATGCCGTCAATTAGGATAATATGGCCCAATTTGCATAATCTTGGGCGCTCTTATCATATAACTGGTCCTCGCAGCCGTCAATTCATACCGCCCCGAACGCAGGTGCAAACGCCTGTATTTTCAGCTTATATAAGACGAAACTAAGATCCGAACGTAAGGCTCTATCGTCACTACGGTGGAATGTTTGGACTTCCGGTCGTTGTTGTCCCCAGATTTCTTCTTTATAACCGCTCCTTGCGGTTGAAATCTGGCGACAAAGACGAGCGCTTCGCTCCTACAGTTCCAAACTTCCCCCTTCGTTCCTCTTCGCTTTTCGTTACTTTCTTTTGTTAGGCTTATATTGAAGAACCGCTTAGAGGGACCGCCATGTGCAACCGCAGCCATCATAGTTTATACTTTAAGTAATCATGGAATATATAAAGCATAAAGGCAGGTAATGCAATGACGACCACAATTGGCTTGATACGGCACGGGAGCACGTTCTGGAATAAGGAAGGCCGGGTCCAGGGCATTACAGATAACCCACTCGATGCGGAGGGGCTGGAGCAAGCAGAAGCGATTGCTGAACGACTCAGTGGAGAGACTTGGGATTATCTCTACTCTAGCGATCTGCTTCGGGCACGACAGACGGCAGAGACCATCAGCCGAAGATTGGGCATGGAAATTGCCGGTCTGGTACCGGGCATGCGCGAGATGGACGGGGGACTTATCGAAGGCACGAATGAACAGGAGCGGGTGGAGCGCTGGGGCAAAGACTGGAAAGCGCTTGATCTCGGACTGGAAAGCCCCGATTTGGCTGAGCAAAGAGGCCGGCAGGCGATCGAAGAACTGGCGGAGAGACACCCAGGCAAGAATGTGCTGATAGTCAGCCACGGCGCCTTGCTGCGCAACACGCTCAGAGGGCTGGTTCCCAGTCTGGATGTTCATGAACTACTTAAGAACACTTCCATTACCCGGGTGGTCAAGAACGATGGCATCTGGAGTTGCGAGCTGTACAACTGTATCGAGCATCTGAGTGACTAGAGTAGCTGTTCACACATTAAGGGGAATTCCTTTGTAAAATCATAAAAATGGCGGTCCGTATATCAATCGCGGACTGCCATTTTTTAATAGGACAACAGCGACCAGAGTCCAAACAACATTCGTCGTAGTGACGACCGATCCTTAAGTTTGTCTTATACAGATACTGTTGCATAAGGTTATCCGTGGTATTCTCATGGCTCAGGTTCACCTGTGTAGCCTCTTTGAAAGGCTTGTTCAGAAAATGTTGAGATAGATTATGTTATACTTAAATATTATTATTCGAAATTTAACATGCAGAATCAATATGCAAAAAAGGTTGTGTGGAGGCAACATGGAAGAAACCCGACAATTTGTACTGGTTGTGTGCTCTATCCTCATTGCTGTGTCGGCCGCCTATGCGTCACTGCGATTGTTTCAAGGTTATGCGGGCAAGTCCCAGAGAGTTCGGGCTATGTATACCGGCATATTCATTATTATCAACGGCTGCGGAATATGGGGGATGCATATCCTGGGACGGGTGCGCAATCCAAATATTAACGAGACTGGACAGGATCTTATCATCTCCTTAGCAGTTTATGTCCTAACTATTGCTTTTCTAATGTTCCTGGGCTCCAGAATTATGCTTGTTATGGTAGAAAGAGACCAGCTCAAGGAGCTGGCCTATAAAGATGCGTTGACAGGACTACTGAACAAGAATGGTATGGACCATTTTTGGGACCACTGCAAGGAAAATGAACAGATTGCGGTGTTGTATATGGATCTGAACCGTTTCAAGTCGATTAATGATAAGCTCGGTCACCATGTAGGTGATTTATTGCTGGAAGCTGTCGGCAGCAAGCTAGCCCAGTTCTCTAGCAAGGGGCGGAGGCATATTTTTCGGATCGGTGGAGATGAGTTCGTCATCATTGCCAAACGTTACAGCCAGAAGGAAGCGGAGCAACTCGCTGTCCGTATTCTGGAGAAGATCGCCAAAAAATATAGCCTGGAGCAGCATAATTTGTTCGTATCAGCCAGTATAGGTATTGCCATGAGTCACGGCAAGGTTAACCACTACCGCCTTCTTAGAGAGGCTGACATCGCCATGTATAATGCGAAGCAACTTGGGACCGGACGTTACTCCGTATATAAACCGACAAGCGACATATCTCATGCTAAGTAGGATAATATCTTATTAGATCATTTATTGTGATACCTCGTTACAAGCTGGTCAGACACCGGGGGTTTGGTAGGAACTGGATGTATCCCTGCGTTCTTTGATCAGCATCAGACAGAGCAGAGCCACCGCCATACTCAAGGCTGCACAGTAGAACAGAACGGAATATCCTAGCAGATCAATTAATAGACCGAGAATTGGTGGAGATCCGACGGCGGCAAGGGAAGATACCAGATAATACATTCCCGTCCGTGTGCCGATGCTTTCCTCTGTTCCTGTAGCAACGAGATAAGGATAAGAGTTGATGTTGATGCAGGCCCAGAAGATGCCCCCCAGCAGTAGCAGTCCCCGCAATATAAGCAGATTCTCTGCCAAACCTACAAGCGCAAACACAGTCATCAGACCGCATACGCCGGTTATGATGACTTTTTTCTTGCCGAAGACACTGCCCAGCCAGCCGCTGGGAATGGCGAAGAGCACAAAAGCCAGCGAGAAGAAGGTGAGCGAGAAGGACGCTGCCTTTTCACTAAGGCCAAGATGATGTTTGCCATACAGCGTAAATAACGTTTCAACCCCCTGATAAGCGACAAACCAGAAGAAAATGGCAGCCAGCAGAAATAGGGTGGTCCGGTCCAATTGACTTTTGAACGAGATCCTGGAGAGCTTGGAGGGGAGCGCTGCAGAGTTGGGCAAGGAGGGCGTAGCTTCAGCGGATAGTGGTGCTGGCTCATTCACCCGGTCCCGTTGCTCATTAATAAAGCGTGACACGATTAGCAGACATAACAGTGTGATAAGTCCGGCAGCGATGAAGGGAAGTACAGGGCTGGAGTCATAAAGAACAGAGCCCACGCCAAAAGCCAGGATGGAGCCGATTCCGCCCATGAAGTTGATTAGTCCGTTCGCCCTTGTCCGCTGGCTATCAGGCGTAATATCGGGCATCAGCGCCACAGTGGGCGAACGGAACAGGCTCATCGCCAGATTCATGAGCATCATGAAGAGTAGCAAGGTGAATAGTCCGGTGTGGAACGGAATCAGCATCGTCAGTACAGCGGCCAGGGGCATACCGATCAGAAGATAAGGCATTCTGCGCCCATAACGGGTCACTGTCCGGTCGCTGCGATTGCCGATCCACGGCTGCAGGAACAGTGCAAAGTAATTATCAATGGTCATCATAAAGCTGATCAGGGCAACACTGTGCACATACTTTTCCAGGAAAAATGGAACAAACGCATTATACAAGCTCCATGTAATGCTGATGCTGAAAAAGCCGAAGCCGAGCAGCCAGACCTTTTTCACCGTGTCACACTCCTTTGGCAGCCAGCAGCTCGGCCAGAATGTCAGGATGGTCTGTAATAATGCCTGCTACACCTGCATCGATCAGGTACTTCATCCGCTCGGG
The DNA here is from genome assembly GCF_042649265.1 of Paenibacillus sp. GCM10012306. NCBI lineage: Bacteria > Bacillati > Bacillota > Bacilli > Caryophanales > Paenibacillaceae > Paenibacillus > Paenibacillus sp. GCM10012306. Next base: position 150,520 of record NZ_JBHRYW010000009.1, read on the forward strand.
ATCATTAACGGTGAATGGATGGTAGACGACACCACGTGCCGCAGCTTCCGATACGAATTCTGGAAGTAACGCGTAGTGGTAGGCGTGCAGAGCAGTAGCACCAAGGCTGGCGGCATAATCCCACGGACGGTACAGGCCCTCCATGTATAGAATGCCCGTGCGGATCTCCGGTGCCAAGGAATGGAAATAAGCAAGAGAGTAATGATTAAAGCTGGAAATGACAACCTGATCGCTCATGCCCCATTCACGGACAGCGGCTATAACTTTCTCCTCTAAGCCAGGGTACAGGCACTCTCCGTTCTTAAGCTCAATATTGAGAATGATATCGGTCTCGTGGAGCAGTTCCAGAAGGTCTTCCAGCAGCGGCAGAGGCTCCCCTGCAAAGTCTGTGCCGAACCAGGAGCCAGCATCGAGGCTGAGCAACTCGCGCAGTGTATGATCCTTCACGGCACCGGTGCCGTTCGTGGTACGATCCAGCGTTTCATCATGAATCAGAATCAGTGCGCCATCCTTGGACATTTGAACGTCTGTTTCGATTCCGGTCGCTCCGAGCTCCAGACTCTTGCGGAAGGCCGCCATGGTGTTCTCCGGGCAGACGGCGGATGCGCCGCGGTGGGCAAAGTTGATAATTGAAGTCATCGGTATGCTGTCCCTCCAATGGTTTATTTAATGTGCCTGATCAGTCAGGCTATCCTCATTCTATTTCCACATGCAGCAAAGAAACCCTGTCCGAAAAATTCGGCAGGGTTCCAATATCGCAAATTTAACGCAGGCATTACATTCCCTTGTTGTTTTTCAGCCATTTCAGCAGAGTAGCCACACTTTCTTCGGGGGATTGCTCTGCCGTGTGCAAGGTTAGCTCCGGATGTTCCGGGACCTCATAGGGATCAGTGATGCCTGTGAACAAGGGGATATCGCCACGGCGCGCCTTGGCGTATAGTCCCTTGACATCCCGTTCCTCGCATACCTGTAAAGGACAGTCTACATAGATCTCGGCGAAGCCTGACAGGGTCTGCCGGGCGTATTCCCGCATCTCGCGGTAAGGGCTGATCACAGATACGATTGTGATTACGCCATGACGGTTAAGCAGTCCTGCAAGATAGGCGGCGCGGCGGATATTCTCGAATCGATCTTCGCGGCTGAAGCCCAGACCCTTGCAGACATGCTGCCGGAGGTCATCGCCATCCAGCCATTCTACAGGTCGACCCAGTTCTGCTAAAGCTGCTGTCAGTCCGGAGGCAATCGTTGATTTGCCAGCGCCGGACAAGCCAGTCAGCCACACCGTAAATCCGGTATTCTTATTCTCATTCATAGTCTCATATCTCCGTAAGGGATTCGCTCCAATAGCCCGGAGCCATAGATTTCCTGCAGCTCCAGATGGGGCATATGGATATAGCCGATATAGCAGTCGCAAACGTTCATTCGGCAAGCCCGCTTGGCCGAGAGACCTTCCAGTCCGTCCCGGTACAGGTTGCCGATTACACCCCGGTCTTTGTAGCAGCGTTTCACCAGCCCGGCTCCCTGAACGTAGAAGACGGTGCTGCCAGCGCTGCAGAATTTACCGAGGCTTTCATAATCTGTTGCATTAATTTCGAAGTGTGGATCTAGCGATCGCAAATAGGCTAGGTCTTCCACCGTGTAATAATTCGGGCGATCTTTGTAGGCATTGATCCACAGGTATACATCCTCAGGCAGTGAGGTGCGAAGCGAAGCTATAGCGGCAAAGGCGCTGCGGACGCCCACGCTTCCCACACTGAACGGAATCCCGCTTCGGTACAAGGTCATGCACTGCGCAAGAAAGCGCTCCTCCTCTACCTGTCCGGGATGGTAGGTCGCCCAGAACGCAACTTTGGCCGGATCCAGCGCGGCGGTGAAATCCAGTCTGGCTGACAGGTTGGTCTGAATCGCCACTTTATCGACATGTTCCATGCCCGCAAGGGTTGTGATGGCGTCCTTATACCAGCGGTGAGTCAGGCCTTCTCCGTACGGGTTGAAGAAGATGGAAAGCCGGTGACCGGCCGCTCCCTGATCGCCCACCCATTGTACGAACCGTTCGACGCCCTCGCGGTCTTTGGCGAGTGTAGCGGCGCTATCTCGTGTTTTGCCGAAGGGGCAGTAAGGGCAGTCATAGTTACAGGAGGTGAGGGTCCCGCGGTAATAGAGCACTGCCTTCATGGGAGGACGAACCTTTCCATACGCTCCCGAATACTGGATGAAATAAACCAGTCGCCGATAGAGTCGGAGTAGCCAAGGGCTTCACCGGTCAGGCGCAGCACATCGTTCTCTACGAGGCCGAAGCCGGAGTCGGTAAGCAGGGCTAGCTCAGGAAAGTCACTCCACAACAGGGTGCCGAAACGTTCTGCATAATGGGACAGCTTCAATCCCTCGCTATGCAGGATGGCTTTCAGGATAAAGCGGCGCTTCTGTTCCTCCGGCTCCAGCACAATCCCGTAATCGGCGGTATCATAACGCTCTGCCGCCACATAATCGGCAATGATGCTCTCCGTAGCCTTGCGGCTGACCCCGTAACGGGAGGCATAGTGTACGCCCCGGGTATAGGAGCGCGCTCCGCAGCCCAGTCCCACCATCCCTTCCTCCTGGCAGCTGTAGTCAATGAGCGGCTTGTGGCTTCCGGCTGTCTCCTTGGCGAAGCGGCGCATGGAATACTGGCGGTACCCATGACGCTCAAGCAATTCCCGGGCGGCGTTATAGCACTGAAGTCGGATATCCTCCTGCCGCTCCAGATCGCCGGGCTTCACAATCGTATGCTCGCGGGTGTAGAGGGGGTAGATGAAGATCTCACCTGGATTATAAGACAGGGCTTGGTTCAGCGAATACAGCCAAGTCTCTACCGTCTGACCTGGAAGTCCATAGATCAGATCGAGATTCAGAATTGGAAAATCATATTGTCCCAGTAGTTCCAACGCCCGATAGACCACATCAGGGTCCTGCGGCCGGTAAATCGCTGCTGACTCTGACGCGACGAAGCTTTGAATGCCCATGCTGACCCGGTCTACGGTTGCTTCTTTCAGAATCTCCAGTTTTTCTACGGTAAGGGTCTCTGGCGAAGTTTCTACCGAGATCGAGACCTTGTCTGTTGCGAGCCCCATGACGTCCGTAGCAATGCCGAACAGGCGACGGAGCTGATCCGGGGCCAGCAAGGTTGGGGTGCCGCCGCCAATCGCAAACCGGGCATACGGTTTATGGGCGGTGAACGTTGCCCACTGCCGGGCTTGTCGCTCCAGAGCATCCACATAGCGGGCGTGCACATCGGCCCGCTTGTCGGGTAATGTGAACAGATTGCAGAACCCGCAGCGGGCACCGCAGAACGGGATATGCATGTACAGAAAGAATGATTCCGCAGGTTCGTCACGCCATAATTCATTCAATGGCAGTGGCGGCTCCAGATCGCGGTAAGCCGTTTTATGCGGATAGGAATATAGATACGAACGATAAGGATTTGCGGCAATGCCGCTTTTCCATTGCAGAAGCTCCTCCGAAGAGGGGGACGAGTTAACGTCGCCATGGAGCAACCGGGGATGATACGATGACGCCATAGACTGTTCTCCATCCTTTCGGAATCTGTTTAGTATTATAAAATAAATTCGCGGTATGGAACATTCCATACCGTCTCATGCGCGAGCCGGTGGCCCTGGTAGCCGTCTTCGCCATAGGCTGTACCATGATCGGAGAAGGCCAGGCAGAATACCGGATTACCGCGTTCGCGGAAGCCCTGGAACAAACGGCCGAGTTCTCCATCGACGTAGCGGAGTGCAGCGCGCTGGCTGTCGACAGAGTCTTTTTTGGCTCCAGGCAGGAAATAATGGTTCGGCCCGTGGATCGCGGATACGTTCATGAAGAGAAATAACCGCTGTGACCGATCTACTGTGTCCATAATTTTAAGGGCATGATTCACCTGATGCTCCGTGGAGCGTGGGTTGGTCACACCGAAGTTCATGCGCCAGTAGCTTTGTTGAAAATAGCCGGGAAGCACCCGGGCGAGCGGGTTCTTCTTGGTGAAAAAAATAACGCCCCCGATGCAAACCGTGCGGTACCCCTCAGCGGCCAGTCCGGAGACGATATCCGGTGTATCGAACAGCCAGGTGTGGGGATGGGTCTTCATCCCGGTGTTCTTGGAATGGAACATACGGATATGTTCCGATTTGTCCGTTGTTGCAGGTGTTGGCAGGAAGCCGCCGAAAAATGCGTGATGAGCCGCATAAGTAAAGCTTCCCGGCGTATGTCGCTTCTCCCATGACCCGGTTCCGCACAGGTTGGGACAATTCTCTTCCTCCAGAACGGCAACATCATAACGAAGGGTGTCGAGTGTAATCATTAGGATGTCATGGGTGCCAACAATGGTGTTCATATCTATCATGATGATCCGTCCTTTATAAGCGGTGTTTGGAAAAGGGGAAACTGGCCTTTGTCAGCCAGCCTCTTCATTTCCCATTCATAGGTGCCGTAGCCTTGGTACTCCACATCATACAACAGATCGCCAAACGGATTAACGTCTGCAATATACGTGCGCTGCGGGCTGCCTGATACGAGCACATCCATCCCTGCGATCCCGGAGTTAGGAAAAGCAGCAAGTGCCTGCCTAGCAGTCTCTCGTACTTGCTCCAGCATCTCTCCAGATAGTCCGGCTTCTGCTGGCGTCATCCGCTGGCTGCGCAGATGCAGATTCGTGATCGGCGTTGTGCTGCAGCGGGCCACGGCATGGCAGGCCTCTCCGAAGACGACAAGCTGGCGGATATCGAAGGATCGTCCGCCGTGATTAGCCTTGGGCACCCACTGTTCGGCATAGGCACCGTGCCGATAGAGCCAATTGATAATGGCTTCGATGGTCTTCCGGTCGGTATAGCGACGCAGCTTCCCGGAATTATAATAAATCGGAGGACGAGTGATGAAAGACTCTACCCCAACGGTTGTTATCGCCAGCTCGGCCCCTGTGGAAGGGTTCACCTGATAGGCGATTACGCCGGAAGCCGCAGAGCCGCAGGCCAGCTTGATGAACACACGGTGCATTCGCTCTGCGCTCATCTTCTCACGGAGTGTGGCATAGTCCACAGGGGGCTGGGCGCCACCGAGCGGGCGCGGCACAGGAACTCCCGCTGCCGCGAGAATTCGCTGTGTCTCCCGCTTGTCGGTCATGGCGACGATCTCCGCTGGATCATTAAGCCATTCCGCGCCGGTCCAGGCCTCCGCCGCCTCGCGCTTCAACCTTCCCAGCAGCCGGCAGTAGCCGCGGAACCACTGGGAAGGATGGTGCAGCACGCCTGGCATATCCTGTAGCCGGAGTGCTGCTTTGACGCTGAGCGGCAGCGGGCCAAGCAGTCGCCGCTCAGTGCTCTGTGGCAGCGGGCCAAGCGGCCGCCGCTCATCGCTCTGCGGCAGCGAGCCGAGTTGTCGCTGCTCAGTGTTCTGTGGCAGCGAGCCGTGCTGCTGCCGCTCCGTGCCCGGATACAGCACATCGCTGGTATCCGGGGCGTCCGGCGCGCCCAGGGCAATCAGGGCGCGCTCGCTCTCGAAGCTGCCGCCCGGCGAGTCCAGCCGCAGCAGCGGGGAAACGCTGCCCCTGGCAGCAGCGTCAGCCATTCCTGGCTGCTGCTCTGCCAGCAGCTCAGCTATATGCCGGCCCTGAAGCAGTCCGGCATAGGGCAGAATGATGGCAGGCGGGAGGCCAATCCTCTCCCTGGCCTGCCGGATGCCATCTGTCCGCCGGTCGCCAGGATGGCCGATGACGATCAGCGGCTGCATCTCTGCGTTACTCCGTGATGGACGGATAACGCCAGTCCTCGTCATCATCGCTTTGCTGCTGGTCGCTGACATCGACAGGCAGTCCGCTCTGCTGCCAGCGGGCTACCATTTCATTAGACATATAATGATAGCTAAGATTCAGCGCTTTTAATTTCTTGATTTCTTCACTGGCGAGCAGTGCTTCAGCACCGGTATCGCTTAAAGTGCCAAGGGAGAGATCGAGTGTGTCGAGCTGATCCAGAATTGGAGCATCTGCGATCGCTGCTGCGATCTCGTCCTGAATCTCGCTATTTTTCAGCCCTAGATAGTTGAGTTTGGGAAATTTGCCGGGTTCAATCAGTGGGAGAATATCCTCCAGACTGCCGTCAAATCCGTATTCATCTACACCGAGGTACAGCTCCAGCTTGCGTAGATTCGGCAGACTGCTGCCGGCAATTTGCGCAAGAACATCTTTGCCTAGGCCGCCACAGATGATTCTCAGTTCCTCCAGCTTGTCATGCTTCAGATGGCTCAGGCTGAGATCATTCGAGCCTTGAATAGTGAAGGATTGCAGCTCCGGAAAGGCAGTGAGCAGCGGAGACAGATCACTTTGGGTAATCCACGAAATCTCGCATTCCTCAGAGTCCATCTCGCCGATGAACAGCTTACGAAGCAGCGGGAAGCTTGCACTGTGCTGGACCAGGGCTTCTACCACCTCTTCCGAGCTGTTCTCATAGGTCTGTCCCCAGTCGCCAATAATTAGGCTGCTCAGTGCTGCACTTTCAGCGCTCTGACTGAGCTTTTCAATCTCTTCACCAATCCGCTTACCCTCTTCGAATTCGTCGTAGCCAATCGTAAGCTTCACTTCAGTCATGATGTTCCCTCCCGGAAAAAGTTTTACTTCGAAACTACCCTATCATTTGGTGAAAGGGGAGTCAAATGACCAAAGACCCAGCTATGCGGCCTGCGGATCATCCGTTTTATCTTCATGAATAAGCGGCAAGCCCCAATTCCCGGAGCTTGCCGCTTATTCAAAAAGTAATGCTTCGTTATTGCTTTTTGTAGTACAACACAGTGGTGTGCAGTTGTCCATCCCCGGAGCGGGCAAAATACGGGATTCGGCCCGCCTCGATAAAACCGCGCGACTGATAGAGCAGATTGGAAGGATCCCCCTCACGGGTATCCAGTGTCAATAGCTCGCGGCCTTCTGCAGCAGCTGCAGCCTCGGCCGTATCCATGAGCCGCCCGGCGATGCCTTTTCTGCGATGATCCGGATGCACCATTAGTTTAGCGATCTCCGCCCGGTGGAGCGCATTGGCTTTTCTGGCTAGCTGCAACTGAATCGTGCCCGTAATGGCGTCTCCTTCCCAAGCAATCCAGAGCAAGACACCAGGACCCGGAACGCTCCTCCAGTAGTCCAAGGCTTCGGCTTTGTCTAATGGCGGGAGGAAGCCGATGGAGGCTCCGTCATCCACAACACGGATTAGCATTTCACTTAACCCAAGTTCCATTTCCGGAGTTAATGAATCCACTAGTGTAATTACAGGTTCGGTGCTCATGTGCGACCATCCTTTCAATATTACGATGATGAAGTATACCTATTGTTATTATACTTATGTTAACTATATTTACAAATGAAAATCAAAAGTAGAGTTTATGATGTTATATTTATGTAATATATAAACTTTTAAGAAGGTTGTTCACCTAATTAAGTCCTTATTTGTAGGGGAATTGTAAATTTCCTGTGGAACGCAGTACAATGAATGTAGATTAACGTCACTTATAGAGAAATGAATAAAGCCATATAAGAGGTTTTCATCAAGAAGACATGGTTAGGGGGAAGAGTGACTATGCTATTGGAAGTGATTGCGACAACTTTAGGGGATGCTGTGACAGCCGAGCGTCATGGTGCTGACCGCATTGAATTGATTGCAGGCATCGCTGAAGGCGGATTAACGCCAAGTCTTGGCCTAATTGAGCAGGTGCGGGCGGCTGTGAATATCCCGGTCCGGGTGATGATTCGTCCGCATGCCCGCTCTTTTGTATATGATGAATCCGAGCTAAGAGTAATGCGCAGGGATATCCGTCATATATCATCGCTTGGAGGGCTGTCTCTGGTGTTGGGGGTGTTATGTCCGGATGGTACTATTGATGAGCGGGCGCTGGTTTCGCTTCTGGAGGAAGCTCCTGGCGTGCCAGTTACCTTCCACCGGGCGTTTGATGAAGTGGCTGACCAGTTGGAGGCCCTGGAGGTGCTGCTCAGATATCCGCAGATTACGGATATTCTGACATCTGGCGGCCGCCGGACGGCCCCGGAAGGGGCAGAGCGGTTGGCCGTTCTGGAGCGGCTGACCGCCGGGAAGCCACTGCGTATTCTGGCTGGCAGCGGCTTGACTGCAAGTGGCCTAAGCGATTTTGTGCGCGACACGGGCGTGCGTCGCTTGCATTTTGGCTCCGCCGTTCGGAAGAACGGTGACCCGCTGCGCCCTGTGGAAGCGGCGCGGGTCACTGAGATCCGCAGGATTCTCGGGTCATTGAAGTAATCGTCCTACTGGAGCAGGAGTTGGTTCTTGCAACAGCTTGGGGAGCCATGTCAGCAGCCTCTCCCGGGTCAGGGCATCGCCGGCGTTCCACTTAGCCCCGTCCAGCAAGTAGACGAGACCGTTTTGCACAGCCGGCAGGCTTGCCCACTCGGAACTGCGCAGTAGCTCCTCCATGGCCACTCGGGAATCCTCGTGTTCGGGGATGAGCATGAAGATGCGGTCGCCTGTGTAGGCAGCAAGGTCGACGGCTTCAATCTCGCCGAAGCCGAGATCCTGGTCCAGAATCTCTTCTCTGATTCTATCCACAGGCATAAAGCCCCCTAGCGCATAGAGCGCCGGGGCTAAACCGGAGCGTCCCATGGCAAACAGGCGGTTTCCATGGGCGTGAATCAGAACAGACGCCGTTTCACCCGGCATTACTAGTTCTTCAGCATGCAGGCGCTGCCATAAGGCAGCGTTTTTTGTGCTGAAGCTATCCAACCAGGCTGCGGCTTCGCTTTCTTTACCTAGCCAGCTCCCCAGCAGATGAAGCCGCTCCTCCAATGGGGCGAATGTATCGAAGGCCAGCGTCGGCGCAATGGCGGAGATGCGGCTGTACTCTTGATCATTGGCATTAGCTAGAATGATCAGATCGGGACTAAGGGAGTCGGCGGCTTCGGCATCCATTGGAAAGCCAACATTGACCAGCTTTTTCAGCCGGTGCTTGTAGACCCGGTTCCAGGAGAAGGCCTCTTCTCCGCCGATAGGCTTAATGCCCAGCGCCAGTAGATCGCCGATCGTCTCGCCGTGATAAATGATGCGTCTCGGTTTGTCGGGAATTTCTACTTCATGTCCAGTCCAGTCCGTTACCCGGCGGGTTGGGCGATGGGAATGAGCGTACTGACCTGGTGCGATTCCTGTTCTTTGCCGGAAGCGGCGATTGAAATAATACTCATCGGCGTAGCCGACCTGGCGGGCAATTTCTCGCAGCGGTTCACCTGAATGGAGCAGCAAGTGCTTGGAATGGTGAATCCGCAGATCCGTGAGATATTCTAATGGCTTACTGCCAGTGAGATTCTGGAAGATAGGGGTGTACTGCCAGATGGACATGCCGGCAATCTCGGACAGCTGCTTCACTGTAATGTTCTCCATATAGCGATCCTGCAAGTAACGTATCGTACGTTCAACAGATTGGGTAGGGCTTTCAATGTCTTCAGAACGGAAATTGTACTCGAACAAGAACAGTAGCAGTCCCTGAAGTTTAAGATTCTGCTTCATACGACTGATCTCATCGGTATACGTACGTTCTGAGTATAATTCCTCCACAAGCCGGATCAGCTTGGAGAATGGATAGGCGACCAGTTCCCGTCGACCTGTCAGTATCCGGCGGGAATAGGCCATAGGTGGCTTGCTTTCACTGGTATAGATGGATGTGAAGCTAACCTCGTAGTAATAGAGCGTAGTCTCGTTGTCGCAGATATGAAGAGACTCCCCAGGGGAGAGTAGTACGCATGCTTCTGTTCTTAGCATCACAGTCTCGCCGCCTGCATGCAGCTCTCCTGTACCGCTGGTAAAGACGAGCAGAGTATACTGCTTAGCAGGTGGTGGCTGGGAGGATGTACCGGCATTTTGCATTCTTAGCTCAACATCCGACAGTTGAAACAGCAAGGAATGCAGCGGGACGGTAGGGGGTGTGGGGTGAAGCATAGGTAGTATCCTCCTTGGTTCAGTGATAATCATTATCAATTATAACTATTGTATATAAAACAAAGAAGCCGATCAACAGATGTTGATCGGCTTCGAATCATTTGCTGCAGCGGCAACTCCGTTTTACTTTTCGGAAATCAGGTTCGGAATCTGCTGGAGGAGCCATTCTCTGGTGGAAGCGTCAGCAGATGTTTGCTCGATATCCTGGAAGTATACATGTCCGTTTTGGACAGCAGGAAGGTTCTTCCACAGCTGGCTGTTAATCAGTTGTTCCGTGGATTTTTTGGCTTCGTCCGCTACCGGATTCAGGATGAAGATACGATCACCAGCGTATTCCTTAAGCAGCTCCATGGATATTTCCTCGAAGCCTTTCTTCTCATCCAGCACCTTCTGGATTAATGGAGTCGGCTTAAAGCCATTCTCTTCATACAACACTTGTGAAAGTCCTGTAGTAGCCATAACGAACAGACGGTCGCCGGGATAATATGTGAAGACCGATGCGGTCTCACCTGGCTTCATCCCGGAAGCCTTAAGCTGTTCCCACATCGCAGCTTCCTTAACCTTGTACTGGGCGACCCAGGCTTCGGCTTCCTTCGTTTTGCCCAGGATTGTTCCGAGCTCCAGCATCCGTTCCTTCAGCGGTGCAAAGGTATCGAAGATGACGGTAGGGGCGATTTTGGACAACGCTTCAAAATCTGCTTCATCCGTAACGGAGTAAATGATCAAGTCGGGCTGCAGATCAAGTGTCTTCTCCAAGCTGATGGGTAAGCCAACATCCTCTACGCCTTGAACCTTATCCTCATAAATTTGGTTCTCATACAATACTTTGGCCGCGCCAATGGCTTGTACACCCAGAGTCAGCAGGTCGCCGTAAGTCTCCCCGAAGAAGACAATTTTCTGCGGGTGATCTGGAATTTCTACCGTATGCCCTCTGTAATCTGTATACGAATGGGTACCGCTAGCTTTAGTGTCAGTATCAGTAGCAGCCTCCGGTGATGAAGCTGGTGTTGTTGCAGTAGTGTTGGTGCTGTTTCCTTTATTATTGCTGGCTTGTGGTTCGTTCTTACTGCTGCAGGCCAACAGCAGCGTGCCCATTAGTACGATCATGCATAATACGGCTATGGATTGCCTAACTGACTTCATTATATTTTTTCCCCCCATATAGATATAAGACCATCACCAATAATGATAATCATTCTCGATAAAAATCATCATAAAGGAATGTGCTTCATGACTCAATGGACAAACCTAAAGCGGACAATTGATTTTGTGCAAAAACAGTGAACATGAACAACGTAAAAATGTTAATAACATATTGATAATAACAAAAGCGCGTGATAATATAATGTTAATAACAAATAATTAATAACAAAATATTTATAACAGGAGGTTTTGTCTATGTTCGGATTCAAATTTGTGAAATTCCAACCCAGTGAATATGTGTTGAAGGTGAAGAACGGCAAAGTCGTCCGAGAAGGAATCGGCCTTTCTTTTCACTATTACGCTCCAACTACCTCAGTTATTGTAGTGCCGGTATCGTCGATAGATGTTCCATTCATGTTCGAGGAAATTACGCATGATTACCAGACCGTAACGGTTCAGGGACAGCTAACCTACCGGATCGTGGACTACAGCAAGACTACACAGATACTCAACTACACCTATAATCTGAAAAAAAATACGTACCTCTCTGACGACCCCGGCAAACTAGCCCAGCGGGTCATCAACATCGCCAAGGTCTTGACGAAGAAGCAGATGGAGCAGCTTCCGCTTAAGGAAGCGATCCAGTCGAGTGAACTTATGGCCCGCAGCATTACACAGGAAATCGCCAGAAATGAAGAGATTGAGAAGTTAGGTATTGAGCTGATGGGGTTGTCGATTCTGGCCATCGTACCGAACAAGGAGACACTGCGGGCGCTGGAAGCGCAGGCCAGAGAAGAAATTCTGCGTGACGCCGACAATGCGCTATACGAGCGGCGCAATGCCTCGATTGACCAGGAGCGACGGGTTAAGGAGAATGAGCTAAGCACCGAGATCGCTGTAGAAACGAAGAAGAAGCAGATCCGGGAGACGCAGCTGGATGCTGAACGTGCGGTGAAGCAGAAACAAAATCAGATGAAGGAAGAACAACTTAGCTTTGATACAGCACTGGAAGAGAAGAAGCAGGAACTGATTGAACTGGCCATCGCGAATAAAAAAGCAGAAGCAGACGCTCGTGCCTACGAACTGTCGGCCATCATGAACTCGCTGCAAAATGTGGCGCCGAATGTGCTGCAGGCCTTGACCCAGGTCGGCATGAATCCGGAGAAGCTGATCGCCGTCGCGTTCCAGGATCTGGCCGGCAACGCTGCCAAGATCGGGCAGCTTAATATTACGCCTGATTTGCTGCAAGGACTGATCGCGAAGCCTGATCGCGTCGCTGCGGCGGCGGGCAGAGGGGCGGGCGGCCGATGAGTGGAGCCAGAGCGGAGAACAAGATTGTTCTGGTTAAGCGCAAGACCCGACTGGAGGAATTGGTCGTCCGCTATAATACGATTCAGCAAGCCCAGTTCTATATCGAGCGGCTGGGGGCAGACTTCAGCGACTATGTGTCAGAAGATTTCAATTATCGGGCAGCCGTAGAACAAGCTGTAATGGAGCTTGGTGCACTGGGGCGGGTGCAGGTGCTGGATCGCCAGCATGTCCCGAATTTTATCTTTGGCGAAGCGGATACAGTGGTGGCCGTCGGGCAGGATGGACTAGTCGCCAATATTCTTAAATATTTGAACGGCCAGCCACTGATCGGGGTCAATCCCGACCCGGGCCGCTGGGACGGGGTGCTCCTGCCTTTTACGGTCAAAGATCTGAGATTGATCATTCCCGACGTATTTCGTGGTAAGCGCCAACTGACAGAGATAACCCTAGCCAAGGTGCAGCTTAACGATGGGCAAAGTCTCTATGGCGTCAACGATCTGTTCATTGGCCGGAATACACACGTGTCCGCCCGTTACCAATTGCAGGTTAACGGAAGAACAGAGCAGCAATCTTCCAGCGGAATCATCGTTTCGACTGGACTTGGCTCGACTGGCTGGCTCAAAAGCGTACTGGCCGGAGCTGCCGGTATAACGAAGAAGGCCGCACAGCTGAAGGGAATGCCTTGGTCGGAAGAAACGGATAGCAGTAGAGTAACTTCAGCCTCAGGAACTCAGAAGCTGCCGGAGGTCCGGCTGCCCTGGGATCATGCCAAGCTGTACTTCACAGTAAGAGAGCCTTTTCCCAGCAGAGCTACTTCTGCTGAGCTGGTCTTTGGACAAATTGCCGAGGAGGAGTCGCTACGCATTACTTCGCAGATGCCAGAGAACGGAGTAATCTTCAGTGACGGTGTAGAGAGTGACTTTCTGGAGTTCAACTCGGGCGTGGAGGCAACGATTAGTCTGGCCGAGAAGAGAGGTCGACTGGTTGTATAGTAGAAGGCGAGATAAAGATCGTTTGGTCAGCAGCTGAAAAAAGGCGGACGGAGACCCGTTCGCCCTTTTTTACAACGTATGCTGTTTATTGATAGCTTCTGTTGTTGTTCTGCATGGAATGGTTCTGCATGGAATTACTCTGCATGGAATGGTTCATGCCGGAACCTGCGTTGTACCCGGGAAGACTCGAATAACCTGAGTTGTTCCCCATGCTGCTGCTTGAATGCATCGGGGAATGCTGTGCTGAATGCATAGGTTGCTGCTGGTTAAACGACGGATTGTAGGACGGGTTGAAGGCTGGATTGAAGTTTGGCATTGAAGTGTTGTAATTGCTAGTCTGTGCACTGTTCTCGAGCTGTCTACAGATCTGGGAGATCTGTTGCATTTGCTGGATGGCTGTTTGATGGCCTTGCAGTGTACTTTGAATCATTTGTGCAGCTTTATGTTCACGCTGGGCAATTTCTTCGAGTCTCACTGCATTTTGTTGCTCCTGCTGAAGCAACTGCTGATAGTTTTGGCTCGCTTGTTGCGTTTGGTTCACAAGTTGCTGAATAATTTGCTCACATTGGTTGATTTGGCTGGAAAGATTTGAATTCAAATGGGTAGCCTCCTTGGCGGTTTCGGTTTATAATGCGCTTTTATTATGACTTGCAGGAATTTGGATTATTCTGTAGTCCTATTATTTACCAGTGGCATGGTGATGGAGTGCTGGGTGGTCATGTTATCGTATTTGGTTCGAGAAAGAAACAGTAGATCCAAGTCGTGGACAGGGATAACGAAATAGGTACAGGTAGGGGTGCAACAATTGCGGCTGATTTTCGTATGTAAATAAAAGTGTTTCACCAGGGAACACTCAAAGACTTGTCGGAGGTGCGTACATGAATTTTTGTTTGACGGAAGGCCGGTTGCGGCTTTCCTTGCAGCGGACCCTTGGGCTTATGCTTGTGCTCGGGCTGCTGTTCACAGCCTGCATAGGGGGCGTGGCGGAAGCATCTGCCAGCTCGGATCTGCTGATTGTGAACAAGAAAACCAACAAGCTGGCGTATTTCAGCGGTGGGAAGCTGGAGAAGACTTTCCCGGTAGCTACAGGCAAGACCAAAGCTTTAACCCCGGAAGGCAGCTTCAAGATTGTTGTCAAAATCCAGAACAGACCCTATTATAAAGATAAGATTCCTGGAGGAGATCCTTCAAATCCGCTGGGTGATCGCTGGCTAGGGCTGGAAGTGAACGGGACGAAAGGCACTACTTATGCGATTCATGGCAATAATAACGAATCATCTATCGGAAAATACGTAAGCGCCGGATGCATCCGCATGCATAATGAAGATATTCGCTGGTTGTATCCACGGATCTCCAAGAATACGACGGTTGTTATTATTTCAACTTCTGCCGATATGGAGAGCATTGCGGTCAATCATGGATACGCTGTGGGGAAAAGCATTGTTCCCGGAACATTCATCGTGGGCGGGGTTTCCACGAAATTGCAAGAACCGTTTGTTGTTGAACAATCCCGGGTCTACGTTCCGTTAAAAGAATTGGTGACTCTGAGCGGAGGGACTATGAATCGTAACGCCGGAACGGGTGAGCTGACTATAGCGATCGGGAACCGCTCGGTAACTCATAAACCATTGTCTGATAGGGCTGTAGTTAATGGTACGACTGTTACCATACTTCCCTCCCGGAATGTGAATGACCGTCTGTTGATTCCATTAAGTAGCGTGCCTGCACTGTTTGGGATAGATGTGAAATGGAACCCGCAACAGCAGTCGGTAACGCTATTGAAATAATAACGAACTCATTTTTTATTATAAATTTACTACTTTGAAAGCAGGATCAATTGACGATGAAGATTATTCCTTATGAAGCACAAGCACATGAACAACTGGTGGAAATTTGGCTGCAGGCCGTCCGCGCCACACACCATTTTTTGACAGAGGAGGACATTCAGTTCTTCCATGGGATGGTGCGTGATGAAGCGTTAACTAGCGTGGAAGTGTGGATGGCAGTAGACGAGGCGGGGCAACCGACAGGCTTTATCGGTCTGGATGGAGCCAAGGTGGAGATGCTGTTCGTGGACCCTAAGGTTCATGGTCAGGGGATTGGCAAGGGATTGTTAAATCAGGCGATCAGCCTGAAGGGTGACAAGCTTGAGGTAGACGTTAATGAGCAGAATCCCGGTGCCTGTGCCTTTTACATTAAATTCGGATTTGTGCAGCAGGGACGTTCAGAGCTGGATCCTTCCGGTAAACCGTTCCCGATTCTCCATTTGAGCCTGTAAAGTACTGACCATACGTTTTATAAAACAAAAAGCCGGGAGCCTTCGTTTACACGAGGACTTGCCGGCTTTTTTTGGCTTCTTTGACGCATATTACACAATTGGCAGGACCTTATATACATGTTTATACACGGTGTCCTTGAAGTGATTAAATTCATCTTCATCTATAGGACGGCCATGACTCATAATCTTCAAAGGTAGGTCATCCTGACCCTCTCGGAGTGGTGGCTGCATATAGTCATACGTATTTAGACAAAAGCCCAAACGTTCATAAAAACCGATTCTTCTACGGGACCATTCATCTGCAGGTGGTTCTACCTCCAGCAGAACTGGTGTTTCCGACTCTGCGATGTAGGCGCGCATGAGCTTGTCCCCTGCACCTTTGCCCCGAGCAGCCGGATCGACGGCAATATGCTCCACAAAGCGGAATTCGGGAAATTCCCACACAGCCATAAAGGCTATAACGTTCCCCTCGTCGTTCTTGTCTGTAATGAGGCGGTAACGTGGATGATTCAGTAGCGCCTCCTGTGCTTCACGCGTTCTGAATTCTGAGATGGGAAATGAAGCCTCCATAATGGTAAAGACCTCTTGGAATGAATGCTGCAAACTACTCAAATTCTCACTCTCCTATGTCTAAGCTGGTTATGAATTCGCAAAATCTTATAGGATTCCATTGTTTTTTGCTCCAGCTGCTGTTATCTAAAAAGCTTAATCCATATATAAGCAATATTAATCCTATGGTACCCATACACACTAGAGGGAGTCAAGAATCGAACGGGATAAGCCTATTTGGAACAGTAACCTGTAAGGAGTGATCGCTTTGAACAAAAGTGACCTTCTTACGGGTTATTTGCTTTTGATTAGGTCAACTTGCTTTTGCTATGAAAATAATCATAAATATTCGCGTTTATAGGTCGAATTCGTGAAGGAATTCCAGTTTTTTTGTCGAAATATAGGATTGATTTAACAAAGTCTAGTTTGTTTTGATTTTCATTCAAGAGAGGAAGGAGTAAACGGCTTCTTTACTAATTATATTTTATTGAAAAAAATATTGGGGGTTACCTTATGGGAGAAGGCTTCACGGCATCAAGGTTGGCGAAAATAGGCCTGTTGTTATTCAGCATATTCATTCTTTTCAGCATTCATCCCTCCGGTTCATTCGCAGCAGGTGCTGCGCCAGACACCTTTATTACCAAGAGCAAATCAGATTTACCTAGTTCCGCGATGACCAATATTGCTTACGGCAATAATCTGTATATTGCAGTTGGCTACTATGGTGCAATTATCAAATCGACGGACGCCGAAAATTGGAGTAACGTAAAAACGCAGGCGGATGTTAATTACACCGGCGTGGGCAATCCCAGCTCTTTTGTCTTTTATGGAGCAGCTTACGGAAGTGGTAAATTCGTTGTTACCGGAAATGATGGTGTGATACTGACCTCAACGGATGGTACGAACTGGACACAACAGACTTCAGGTGTGACCAAAACAATCACGAATGTGAAGTATCTGGATCATAATGGAGTCTCTGCATTTTATGCACTAACGGAAGGCAAGCTGCTGAAGTCCGCTGATGGGATCACATGGACCGCAGTTGTGCCAACTGGTTTGAATGCTACGACAGCGCTAACACAAATCACCGTGGGCAATAATGGTACACGCCTTGCAGTTGGTGATACTTCAGGATTCATTTATTCTACAACGAATGGTACGACATGGACGTCAGCACGTCCGCTGAATCCAGAGGGCAACCCCTCTATCGGTACCAATATGCTGGTTTGGATGAAAGACCGGTATTACATCTCTGACCCTTGGGCCTATGTGTGGACGTCTACAGATTTGTCTACATTTACACTGGCGGGTGCTCCGTTTAAACAAAACTCCTCACAAGTAAATAATCAAATGTTCAATGGATTCTACGATGGCAGTAAATACTATTTGTTTGGCTTTCAGGCCCCTTATGGATATGGGGCGGTTTACACGTCTACAAACGGTACCTCTTGGACTATGCAGCCCTATAGCAATTTTTTCGTGACACAAAGCTCAGCCTTCCTTAACGGGAAGTATTTCCGTCTTGGTAACGAAGGACTTATGGTTTCTTCCAATGGCTCCGATTGGAGCTACAAGTGGGGCGGAACCTATAATGAAATCATTCATGACGGCTCGAAGTATATCGCAGTGGGTAAACAAGGAAGCGACGGGGGCATATGGACCTCTAATGATCTGACTTCCTGGAACCCGGCAAGCGTGTCGGCAAGAGCTAACAGTTTTAATGCCGTAGCTTACGGTAATGGTAAATACGTTGCTGTAGGCGACTGGAACCAGGATAAAACCACTGTTGCAACTTCTGCGAACGGTTCCGCCTGGACAGTACAGACGAGTGTTACGGACTCTACTCTTTTTTCAGATATCGCTTTTGGAAATGGCAAGTTCGTAGCGGTAGGCACGAAGGGGTATTCTAGTCCTTCTCTTAAAACGTCAGCAGACGGTGTCACATGGAGTGATCCTGTTCTGCCAAATCAGAACATTCAGGCGTTGTTCTCTGTGACCTTTACCAATCAACAATTTATTGCGCTGGGTTACTCCTACGATAACTCCGCTAATGTGAATGGATTGAGCATTTGGACATCCCCGGACGGCATCAACTGGGCCAATCGCTCCAGTGGCTATCCGAACCAGACGGATGCAATCAGTGATATTCTCTATGATGGCACTAAATATATTCTGTTAGGCTATGATCCCTCATATAAAATGTTCTCTCGTACCAGCACGGATCTGGCCACCTGGTCTGCGCCAACGGTAATAGGGAATGATTCATTATTCGGTTTGACACCGGTATTGGGGGCAAAAGGGAATAATATCTATGCACTTGGTGCAGTTTCCGGTACCTATACACCGGTAGTCTATTATTCCAATGATCAGGGTACGACTTGGCAGAATGCCAACGTTGATTTAACAGATGCACAAGCGTATTCTTTGATGTCTGTGAATGGTCAGGTGATCATCTCAGGTAATTCACAGCTCGTGATGACCACGACCTCACCTGTATCATCAACAATCAGCCCGGACACTGCCAGCTTTGATAAGAACGTTGCGGTACAAGCGGATGTAACAACTGCGCTGACGTTGAATGGTAACACGTTGACTAGCATCAAGAACGGCGCAGCAGCATTAGTGGATGGAACGGACTATACGGTTACAGGCAACACTGTGACGATTAAAAAATCATATTTGGCAAATCAGCCAGTAGGGATAACCAGCTTGGAGTTTACATTCAGCGCAGGGAACCCGCAGACACTGGCAATCACGGTGAGCGATAGCACGCCGAAGAACAGCGTGATTACGCCGACAACCGGAAGCTTTGATAAGAAAGTTTCCGCGCAAGCGGATGTGACGACAGTTCTGACGTTGGATGGCAACACGTTATCCAGTATTAAGAACGGTGCAGCAACACTGGTGGCAGGCACGGATTACACGGTAACAGGCACCACGGTAGCGATTAAGAAATTGTACTTAGCTGGACAAGCGGTAGGCACGACAACGCTAACCTTCGAGTTTAGCGCAGGAAACCCACAGACGCTGACTATCACAGTGAGCGACAGCACGCCGAAGAACAGCGTGATTACACCGACAACTGGAAGCTTCGATAAGAAGACTTCAGCGCAAGCGGATGTAACGACAGTTCTGACGTTGGATGGCAACACGCTGTCCAGCATTAAGAATGGCGCGGCAACATTGGTGGCTGGAACAGATTACGATGTGAATGGAACCACAGTAGCGATCAAGAAATCGTATCTGGCGGCGCAAGCGGTAGGGGTAACGAACCTGGAGTTCACGTTTAGCGCAGGAAACCCGCAGACACTGGCAATCACAGTGAACGACAGCACGCCGAAGAACAGCGTGATTACGCCGACAACCGGAAGCTTCGATAAGAAAGCATCAGCACAAGCAGATGTAACAACTGTTCTGACGTTGGATGGCAACACGTTGTCCAGTATTAAGAACGGCGCAGCAACATTGGTGGCTGGAACGGATTACACAGTTACAGGCAACACGGTAGCAATTCAGAAATCGTACTTAGCTGGGCAAGCGGTAGGCACGACAACGCTAACCTTTGAGTTCAGCGCAGGAAACCCGCAGACGCTGACTATCACAGTGAGCGACAGCACACCGAAGAACAGCGTAATTACGCCGACAACCGGAAGCTTCGATAAGAAGACTTCAGCGCAAGCGGATGTAACAACTGTTCTGGCGTTGGATGGAAACACGTTGTCCAGCATCAAGAACGGAACAGCAACGCTGGTAGCTGGAACGGATTACACGGTTACAGGTACCACAGTAGCGATTAAGAAATCGTACTTGGCGCTTCAGCCAGTGGGAGTAACTAACCTGGAATTTACGTTTAGCGGAGGTAACCCACAGACCCTGACAATTACAGTGAGCGACAGCACGCCGAAGAACAGCGTGATTACGCCGACAACCGGAAGCTTCGATAAGAAGACTTCAGCGCAAGCGGACGTAACAACAGTTCTGACGTTGGATGGCAACACGCTGTCCAGCATTAAGAACGGCGCGGCAACATTGGTGGCTGGAACGGATTACGATGTGAATGGAACCATAGTGACGATCAAGAAATCGTACCTGGCGCTTCAGCCAGTAGGAGTAACGAGCCTGGAGTTCACGTTCAGCGCAGGAAACCCGCAAACACTGGTCATCACCGTGAGCGACAGCACGCCGAAGAACAGCGTAATTACACCGACAACCGGAAGCTTCGATAAGAAGACTTCAGCGCAAGCGGATGTAACAACCGTACTGACGTTGGACGGTAACACGTTGTCTAGCATTAAGGACGGTGCAGTAACACTGGTGGCTGGAACGGATTACACGGTTACAGGCACCACGGTAGCGATTAAGAAATCGTACTTAGCTGGGCAAGCGGTAGGTACGACAACGCTAACCTTCGAGTTTAGCGCAGGAAACCCGCAAACACTGGTCATCACCGTGAGCGACAGCACGCCGAAGAACAGCGTAATTACACCGACAACCGGAAGCTTTGATAAAAAAGTTTCAGCGCAAGGAGATGTAACAACAGTTCTGACGTTGGATGGCAACACGTTGTCCAGCATTAAGAACGGAACAGCAACACTGGTAGCTGGAACGGATTATACAGTTACAGGAGCGACAGTAGCGATCAAGAAATCATACCTGGCGCTTCAGCCAGTGGGAGTAACGAGTCTGGAGTTCACGTTCAGCGGAGGAAACCCGCAGACGCTGGCCATTACAGTGAGCGACAGCACGCCGAAGAACAGCGTGATCACACCGACGACCGGGAACTTTGATAAAAAAGTTTCAGCGCAAGCGGATGTAACAACCATTCTGACGTTGGATGGCAACACGTTGTCCAGTATTAAGAACGGAACAGCAACACTAGTGGCTGGAACGGATTACACAGTTACAGGCAACACAGTAGCGATTAAGAAATCGTACTTAGCTGGGCAAGCGGTAGGCACGACAACGTTAACCTTTGAGTTTAGTGCAGGTGCAACGCAGACACTAACGATTACCGTCACCGACAGCACACCAAACAATAGTGGCATCGGCCCGACAAGCGCGAACTTTGATAAGAAGACTTCAGCGCAAGGCGATATAACGGTCACCTTGACGCTGAACGGCAACACGTTCACAGGCATTAAGAACGGTGACAACGTACTGACTGAAGGTACGGATTACACTTTGAGTGGCAGCACAGTTTCGATTAAAAAAGAGTACCTGGCCATTCAGCCAGTCGGTACAACCAACTTGGCATTCCAATTCAGCGCAGGCTCGCCACAAGTATTGGCGGTTACAATTACTGATTCCACGCCAATCGTAGAGGGTCCACCGGTGCTGCAATCCGCGATTGCAGGCAATGCGGAGGTTAACCTCATATGGACGCCTGTAAAAGGCGCTAACGGTTATAAAATCTACTATAGTCTCGTTTCAGGCAATTTCGGAACTGAGGCGGCGACTGTCAGCAGCTCCGTATACAGCTATGATGTAAAAGGTCTGATTAATGGCGCAACTTATTATTTTGCAGTACGGTCCAGTCTTCTGGATGGAGAAGGCTCATTATCCAATGAACTTAGTGCAACGCCGAAAGGTGCACCGGGAGCACCAACGAATGTAACTGCAAGCGCAGGGGACGGTCAAGTAACAGTGTTCTTTAATTCTCCAGTCGACAATGGGGGAAGTGAGATTACGAGGTATGACGTTCTGGATGCAGCGGGTAAAATCGTTGGCACTGGAACTGCCAGCCCGATCACAATTACAGGTCTGAGCAACGGAACAACGTACAGCTTCACAGTAAAAGCGGTCAACAGCGAGGGTAGCAGCGTAGCTTCGGCAAGCTCTAACACCGTAACGCCAAGCGCACCTGCGACTGGCGGGGGAGACAATCCAACTCCTACACCAACGCCAACACCAACACCAACCCCGGGCACACCAAGCACTCCGAGCACCCCTAATCCGGGCAGCACAGGTGTGGATATTATTGTTAACGGTAAGGTTGAGAAGATTGGTACGGCTGAAACCACGCAAGTGAACAACCAGACGGTTACCACAATTTCAGTTGATCAGCCCAAGCTGGAAGAGAAATTGGCTGGTGAGCGACAAGGGGTTGTGATTACGATCCCTGTGGTCACAAATACGGATGTGGCCATTGGTCAATTGACAGGTCAAATGATCAAGGACATGGAACAAAAACAGGCGGTGCTGGAGCTTAAAACTGGGCAAGCGACGTACACACTGCCAGCACAGCAAATTAATATCAACTCCATCTCGAGTCAATTCGGATCAGCGGTATCTCTCCAGGATATTAAGGTTCAAATTGAAGTCGATAAATCTACGCCAGAAACGTTAAAAATTGTGGAGAATTCAGCGGCGAAAGGGCAGTTTACTTTAGTTGCACCCCCGCTTGAATTTAAGGTTGTAGCTATTCATGGCGACAAAACGATCGAAATCTCCAAGTTCAACGCCTATGTAGAACGTACGATTGCCATCCCAGATGGTGTAGACCCTAACAAAATCACTACCGGAATCGTTGTCGATCCGGATGGTACTGTCCGTCATGTGCCAACCAAAATTGTTGAGATTAATGGTAGGTATTTTGCCAAGGTGAACAGTCTGACCAACAGCACTTATTCTATTGTATGGCATCCGAAAGAGTTCAAAGATGTTGCGAATCATTGGTCTAAAAATGCAGTGAACAACATGGGCTCCCGGATGGTTATTGACGGTGTCGGTAACGGCTTGTTCAACCCGGGACAAGACATTACCCGCGCTGAGTTTGCGGCGATTGTGGTTAGAGGCTTGGGCTTGAAACTGGAGAACGGCGGAACTGCGTTCACGGATGTACAGGATTCGGCTTGGTATAGCAGTGCGGTGCAAACCGCTGTCTCTTACAACCTGATCAACGGTTTCGAAGACGGTACCTTCCGTCCGACAGACAAGATCACGCGCGAACAGGCGATGAACATCATTGCCAAGGCTATGAAAATTACCGGTCTGAAAGACAAGCTGGCAACGCAAGCGGCAGCAGCTCAGACGAGCAGCTTTACAGATGCTGTGCAAGCATCAGATTGGGCGAAAGATGCCATTGCAGACAGCCTGCAAGCAGGTATTGTCTCCGGTAGAAGCAGCACAGAGTTAGCTCCAAAAGCAAGTATCACCCGTGCAGAGGTAGCTGTGATTATCGAGCGACTTTTGCAGAAATCAGATTTGATCTAAAAAAAGAATGAAGCAGGCCTTACGCCTCTATATTTGCTGATTGCAGCAGATGTAGAGGCTTTTTTTGCATGAAGAGAGGGGATAAGGAAGCCACATGCCTATTTTCTCTGGAGTGAGGCGAGGTCAGCCTGATATAATGAGGCCATTAAAGTGAACGTGAGAAGGAAGGTTCCTGGATGCGGCTTGAATTGAATGACAATGAATATAAAGTGACTGCCGAAGGACTTACAGTGGAGCTGCTGCCTAAAGAATTCGCACTTCTGCGGTTTCTTTATCTGAACAAGGGACGCACCTTCAGCCGGGAACAACTGCTAGATAAGGTATGGCCGCTGGAATATCCGGTGGAACGGACGGTGGATGATCATATTTACCGATTGCGTAAAAAGCTAGGGGGCTTTCACGGGCTGACGATTCGAACGGTACGTGGTCTCGGCTACAGTCTGGCGGTACAAGATACCGCCAGCACACTCACCCCTCCATCTATCCAAGATACCGCGCTGCATGAGACCATGCGCGAGGTTTTCGTGAAATATCATCAATATGGACAGGGGAGATCCATGCAGACCCTGGCGCGGCAGCAGGATGTGCTCGGTTATGAATTAGATCCTTTTTATGCTGTCTATGTTCATTTTGTGCAAGGTGATCTGGAATGGTTGCTGCACACAACGGAAGCCCCGCTGAGGGATCGGCTGTACTCCTTGATGCTGTTCTTCATGTTCACTGGCGACCCTGCAGATCGATTGGCTAGCTGTGAGTTATTACTTGAACGAGAGATTTTGCCGCAGTTTCAGCATCAGGAACTGAAAATCCTGAATATACTTGACCTTTATGCAGTGGCTGGGAAGACGGACATAGCACTGGAACGCTTAAAACTCACCTATACAGTCATCCAGGAACCGGAGTACGAAAATTTTGAACTACCAGTAGCCATAAGCGAGATGTTTGTTCACCTGGCGGCCGGAACGCCTGACGTACAAGTGGCAGCGATGCTAGGAGACATAGAAGAGCGTCTGAGCGCAAGACCTTTTCTGCGTGAGAGCGGTAGTTACAATATCACCAAGGGATTATGGAAGCTGCGGCAAAAGAATTGGCGTGACGGTGAAGCGCTTCTGGATGAGGGGCTGCAGATTCTGGAGACTTCAGGGTTTGTTCCCTTACTAATGCAGGCACTACATCGAATCGTGTACTGTGGAGCGATTTTTTCATTTCCCCAGGCTTTACAGGCTAAATACAAAAAAATGTTCGAAGCGGAGCAAGCGGCTCGGGGACTGGACCAATGGTTAAAGCCGCTTGAGGCCGTTATTCGTGGGGCAATCCATCCCCTCTGATCTTTCTCTGACATTCCTCTGTTACTTTGACATCAGGATCAACTTGATCCATTCAAGCCACTGGAGGAATGTCTTATGCAAGTTACTGCTCAATCAGCACCAAGCCTATTACGCAATAAAGTCTACATGCGCGTCTACACCGCCTACGCGACTTCGACCTTCGGTGACTGGTTCGATGCACTCGCGATTCAGGTGCTTGTGGGCTATCGCTGGCAGGCCAGTCCGCTAATGCTGGCGCTGATCCCGGTCTCGCTCGCGCTGCCCGGCATTGTGCTGGGCTCTGTGGCAGGCGTGGCTGCTGACCGTCTGAACCAGCTCAAGCTGATGCGCATCTGTGATCTGCTTACCGCCATCCTGACCGTTCTGGTGCTGCTCGCTCCGAACATGTGGTGGCTGCTCCCCTTGCTGATGCTGCGCGCGGGACTCTCAACATTAAATGTTCCTGCCCAGCAATCCCTGACACGTAGCATTGTCCGGGAGGACCAGCTTTTACAGGCGACCTCTCTGAATGGGATTGTGAATCAAAGCTCCAAGATTGCCGGTCCGCTGCTTGGCGGGTTGGCGTTGTCGGTACTCTCGCCTCAATGGTGTATTTTACTCAATGCTTGCTTGCGAGCCGGCTCTTATTTGCTGTTGCTTACAGTCAAAAATGACGGGGTTGTTGCAGAGAAGACGCATTCGGAGACTTCAGAGGAACAGATTCCGTTACGTCAGATGTGGAGCGAAGGCTGGAGCTTTATTCTCCGCAGTCGCTTGCTGTTGAGCACCCTGATATTTGGTCTCATTGGATCACTGGCGATCCAGATGATAGATTTTCAGTTTACGAGCTTATTCCGGGCCATTGCGCCAGAGCAGGAGGCGATGCTGGGCTGGATGGTGGCAGCTTCGGGTGTGGGAGCTGTGCTAATGATTATGGTGATGAACAAGATGAACGCTAGTGCTGGATACGGCTGGAAGATTGGCTGTGGATATGCGCTGATCGGCATGTCGTTCTCCGGTTTGGGATTGCTGCCGCCGGGAGCCTCCGTGATCCTGGTGCTGCTACTGGGGATTTTATTGGGACTTGGGAACGGAATGGCGATGATCACCTTCAATTATTGCCTGCAAAAAGAGACGCCATCGCACATGACAGGGCGGATATTCGGCATCCAAAGTACAATTCTCAGTGCCGTTATGATTGTAGCCCCAATGCTGGGGGGAGTCTTGGTAGAACGTGCTGGCCCTGGCGTCATTTTTATAATTTTCGGTAGTGTCCTTGCGGCAATAGGACTGCTAGGTTTTCTGCTGCAGCGGGTGCTGTGGCATGTTGAAAAAGAGGGAAATGCCAGATCTCATGTGGAGCAGCTTGCCGGGGAATAGTTGAGATTAACATAAGTCTTTATACTCTTTTCGGCCATTAGATTGCTATGCCATACTTTAAAGGGGGATAATCCCTGATATGGAAGGTAATTGGACATGAGCTGTACGAAAATGCAAAGTCCGATAAAGAACCGGAATAAATACCAACATGAGGTGTAGTAATGGCAGACCCTGATTTCAGTTTATTTCAAGAAGTGTTTATGGAGCATTGCAGAAAGACGCTAGAGGACTTTTCCAAAACCGAGGGAAATCAAGATGTATATGCTGTTGTTTTGGATGCAGAGTCCACTTACGGACGGGTACTGTTGCGGTGGAATACTCTAGCAGCCTTGCAAAAAACGGTAGAGTCGTACTACAGTTCTTACACTCCAGATCGGGTGAACGGACGCAGCGGCTTGAAGTTTAATTCGGGTGATTTTTCCTATGAAGATCCGGCTCAGCCGGAAGCAATGGATGAGTTCGCATACCTGCTGGAGTGCAGGCTGACCGAATTGTATGACAAGGAGGATGAGGACGCGAATGCACCCGAAATCCAGGAAGCCAATGATCTGCGTGCAAAATTCATAGAAATGCTGATTGAGATGGTAGATGAGCTTCAGGATGTGATGCAGCTCTTGAACAAGACGGATGATTTCATGGCTTTTGTGGTGGATCATGGTGGAGGTTATTATCAATACCTTGATCGTACGGTGAGTCAAGAGGCCTATTACAGGGCATTTCCTGAAATGAAAAGATTTGCTGTGCATAAGGAGAGAATAAAACAACTGCCCATAACTGCGCAGGTTGAGTATTGGACCAATAGTTATCTGGACCTCGCTCTCGACAAAGATACGGATGAAGCATCCAAGCTGAAGGGAATGTACCTCAATCAATACAATATGGAGGATGAAATCCGACTTCTCGGTGCTCCGGCCACTGACTGGCTTGTTACTCTCTTCGAAATGTTGTCTGGCTATCGCCCAATGCCTGATGGCACAACCGTTGTTGCAGATTCCCTGATCCGCTTCAGCGTTCTGGACATGTTAATGAAGATTGGTCTTGCCGAAGAGGACACAACCCGCCGTTTGCTGCAGATTTTGTTCAGGAAATATGAGCAAGACGGGGAACTCCAGGAGTGTATTAATATCGCTAGAACGCTGCATGCGTTGAACCCGGTACGTTACCCGGAGGAAGAGCATGATGAAGGCAGAACGAAATTGACGAATATTGAAAGTTATCAAAAGCTTGCCTAGAACCGATGGTGAGATGCTGGGACAATCCATATTCATCCCCTGCGATAATGTGTGCTATGAGAAAAAAAGAAGGGCGTTGCCGCCAAGCGGTCAACGCCCTTTTTAAATATAAGAATTTATATGTTTTACGCTATGAATCATTCTTATATTTCCTGCTGAAACGGATACCGTCCCTTTAGAGGACGACAAAGTCGTTTCTACTGGTCCGGAGCCACACGGCCTCGCGTTACAATCCATAGAACCGCACGGTGTTGGCGGTTAAAATTTCCTTCGCCCGGCTCTCTGAATGGCCGTGCAATGCTCCCCATGCGGCGGCCACATCATGGATCATGGCCGGGTGGGTGGTCCGGCCTGCGAATGGCCCTTCAAAGGGCCACGGGCCGTCCGTCTCCGCCATCACCAGCTCCTGAGGGTAGCGGCGGGCCAGATCCTGGATCTCCTGTTCATACAGGAGATCCGGCGTGAAAGAGATATAATCGCCGCGCTGGATCATTCGCGCGATGGCCTCTTCCGGGCCCTTGAACCAGTGGAAATGGGCCCGGGTAATGCCGTGCTTGTCCAGCAGATCGCAAGCGATCATCGCGTCCTCGTACACGGCATGCAGCACGACCGGCTTGCGAAGGCGCGCCGCCAGCCCCAAGAACTTATCGAGCAGCGCAATGTACGGCGCCATCTCGAAAGACTCGCCGCGCTCCAGCGCTTCCGCCCGCGTATAATAGGGCAGCCCAATCTCGCCTATGGCGGTCAGTCTGTCTGCCCGGGCTTCAATCCATTCCAGCAGCCTGGCGATCTCCTCCGGCGAAGGCGCCGGCTGCTCCGGGTGGAAGCCGTAAGCCGGCCGGACGAGACCGGGATACTGGGCGGCCAGCTTTTCGGTGCGAAGGCAGGATTCATAATTCATGGAGACAGCCAGGAGCGCTTGAACGTCCAGACCATGCAACTCACGCAGTGTGCTGGCGATAAATTCCGGTTCATATTGTTCAAGATGAATATGAGCATCAATCATTCTGGTTGTCCTCCCAAGTGTGCAGTTAATGTGATAAGAACTGTTGCAGCTCTATTTCTATTTTAACCCATAGGTAGCCTTAGGTGTGAACGGGCCTGTTCCCTTTAATACATGGTCAAAGAAATTAAGAATAATTTGGTTTTCTGTTTCAATACAGTAATGCGAATCAATATCTGCTTTTCCACCCTGTAGCATATTGGCGAGTAGAGGAGAAAACAACGGTAAGTCCGTCAGGCTTAAATGTTTTGCACCTTGAAAATGAACGGTATACATCTCTGAGAAGTTTCTATCAGCTACTTTATTTGCAGCATAGACAGATGGCTGGTTATCGAGCTGTTTCCAGACATCGTCAGAATAAATATTAAGAACGGGTGTTGTGTAGGGTTTGCCACTGGCGACGAGATCATCAGTCTTTTTATCATAATTCAACTCACTGAACATGGGGGCATCAATATTGACAACGGCATGCACATCATCACGCTCTCTGCCAAGCCCAATACTTGCAGCACCGCCCATGGAGTGTCCGAACACACCTATTTTATCCGTATTAATTTGTTTATAAAGCGGGTTAGGATCACTCTTTGATTTTTGCAGGATCATATCGATTACAAAATTCATGTCGTCTGTTCGCAGCTTCATCCATTTTTGAATGAGTCCATAGACTTGCTCTATCGTGTAAATACCATCTTTGTTGGCATTACTGACTTCCTGATAATATTCTTTATTGATCGTAACAGTCGTCCCATCCTTTGAAGTCGTATAGAAGGAATGATACGGATGATCAATCGAAACTACGATATAACCATGGCTTGCGAGTTCAGTAAAGGTAGAGGCATTGCTTGACTTAATTCCGTATGCGCCATGCGAGAATACCAAAAGTGGGAAGGAGCCATTCCCATGCACGGGATACCAAAATTCCACATTAACAAATCTGTTTTTCCCCGTGTCATTAAATTCCTCAATCCGGTTGTTGTCAACGTAGGTGTAAGTAGCGGTTGCGACTTTATATTCGCCTGTTACTTTCAGTGGTTTATATTGGGGGAAAACAAGTGCAGGTGCAAGGGCCAGCATTAACGTGAATATCATCACAATTGCTTTTCTGACAATACGCGTGCCTTTGTAGGCTTGGGTAGTTGTTTTGTTGCGGAGAAGAGAAACCGCACCAATTACCGCGGGTAGGAACAGCAGTATAGCAAGCAACACCCAGCGGAAGCTCCACATGATGATTGAGGTCAAGGTAAGTGTGATAAAGACAGCAAAGATAGCCATTCTAACCCAATTTCTTAATTTCTGATGGTTGTGCTTCGTTATCAAGCAATATATTGCCAAGACCATCTCTATAATCAGAGCAATACTTAGAACCAACATTCCCATCGCTGTTACTCCCTTCGTGTTCGTATTCATTTTTTATGAGATCATCATAAAAAACGGCTAGAAGGAAGTATATAGAAAAACAATAAGCTGTAGCTACGGGGGAATAAGTTGCAAAAAAAGAGCGATAAGCTATCCGCTCACCGCATCATTTTTAATTTTTCGTTGATTTTTTGGGCTTCTTTTTTATCATTTTGCCATGATAGTAGACGAATTATAACGTAGATTACCGCAATTTCTAATGCCATAATGAATACCTGCAAGACGTTATTTACAATCCCAAGGACAGCAGCAAGGGAAAGCAAGATCAACTCCAAAGCCCCAAAATGGACTATAATTCTTGCACGCATCTGCTGCTCACTTAAATCATGTGAAGAATACAAAATAATGTTCATTAATGACGCCAAAAGTGAAAAGGCCATTATGATATAAATAGATTTCAAGTCAAAGGCAAGATCGGGATAAAAAATGGTTCGCAATACCGTAATGATGAGGATGATTAATGCGAAGATCATCAAGAAACTTTGTATAATATTTTTTGCAAATTCGGAAAGCTTCATAGGTATCCCTCCCTCTTACAATCCCAGCATATTTTTAAGCACAGGCACATACTGCCTTGATATCACCACGCGTTCCCCGTTATCAAGCACCGCTTGGAATCGGCCGCTAAGGGTCGGATGAATAACTGAAATCTTAGCTATGTTCAAAATCGTTGATTTCGAGGACCGAAAACAGTTCTTTTCTTTGCACAATTCCTCCAATTCATAAAGCTTTTGCTTTACCTCAAAAACGTCATCTTTGCTGTAAAGAAACACCTTCCCATCCACGGCTTCGAAATAATAGACATCACTAAGTTTGATGCGGTGGACCTTGTCATTATGATGTCCCAGCAAAGTGAGGTTGTCTGTCTGTAGTTTATTTACGATTTCATTTATTTCGTCATCTACCTCATGGCACCGGATGAGAATTTCCTCTTCCTGATCACGGCTTATTTCTTCAATTGAGACTTTCATATGTTCACTCGCTTTATCAAATAATTAGTAACTCCGATCACTGAATTGAATTATAATATAAATAATGGAAATCTAGGAGTCTATACAGAACTAAAAGAAAGATTTGTGGTGAAGAGAAGAAATCGATAGAGACAGAAAGGTGGCTCCTTTTGACTATGAAAAGAATAATGATGTTCCTCACGTTAGCGCTAATCCTTAGTTTCTCGATGTCGTTGGCAGATAGGGCGTCCGCTAGAATCGCAACAGTCCATTCCCCAGTCCTTTTACAAATCAATCAATATTACGTGACCTACACTGCACCACAATCCCCCTACCTCGATCAGAACAATCGTCTGATGGTTCCTTTGCGAAGTCTATCCGATTTATTAGCTGCGGAAGTAACTTATGATGCAGTGAATAAAAGTGCTGTGATCTCCAGAAAAAACTACCTAAATGAAACAGAGAAAAACTATAGTTTAAAGATGAACGTTGGGGTAAAAGACATTGAAATTAATGGTGTAGCATCCCGAATGGATACGATACCGGTCTTGATTCAAGGAAGTATGTACATTCCGCTCAGCGTAGTTGCCAAAGCCTTTCATTTGGATACAAAGTGGGATTCGAGTCACAAAATCACCCGTCTTTACGAAGATCCTGGGTATCTTCCTTCTGGTGTCGTAAGTGATGAGGAGCATGTTCTGGGACAGCATTCTGATTCTTTTGTTCGACCCATACAATCTGTCATTCAAACGATAGACAAGAAAGGTGAAGTTCCTCTGATCAAAATGCAGCTGACTTCGCAAAATACAGGAGAGTCGACAGTAGGCGATAATCATTATTTGCGTTTTTATGTTCAGGATTCGAACTTTAGTCATTTTGACATTTACAATCAAGCTCAAACTAAACCTGGCGCCACATTCACTGCGGAGACCACCAATACCATTCTAGCGAAACCGCTTCGGTACATTCTGGTGGATGCCTGCGTCGATTAGCATCGTATAGATCTTCTCACGAGAACAAAAAAAGAACCGGGCGTAATTCGCCTGGTTCTTCCGCTGAATAAATGGATTGCGTCCATTTAAGCATTATGATATAGTTAAATCATTACTCATTTTTATGTAAAATGTTATAAATATTGCATCTTATTTATATCTTAATCTTATCATGGGGATTCAGGGTTTGTCAAATGTCTTTTTTCATCCTTCAAACGCGTATGACAAGGAGTGTGTTCAGAAGATGATTAACGGTAAGGATTGGCAGGAAGAACAGGAACGGCTGGATGCCGTTACGGAAGAATTACAGTTGAGAATCGCTGAAGTGGAGCCGGAAGTGAGCGGACTTCGTGATCAGGTGGTCGGCATTCGCAAGCAGTTTTGGGAGGAAGTTACGGTCAATACGAGTACGGACGAAGATTTCGAAGAGACCTTCTACAGCATCAAGCAGCAAGAGGCGTTGTTGAACGAGCGCGAACGTAGTCACAAATTACGGCTGCAGCGTTATAAAAGTATGAAACGTCTGCTGCCGTCACCGTACTTCGGGCGGATTGATTTTCATGAGGACGGCTTGAAATTTAGCGAGAAAGTGTATATTGGTGTGTCCTCTTTTGTAGATGAAGATGGGTTAAACTTTCTGGTCTATGACTGGCGGACACCTATTGCAAGTATGTATTACGATCACTCGCCAGGAGCTGCTGAGTATGACACACCGGGCGGACAAATCACGGGGAATATGACCTTAAAGCGGCAATATCAGATTCGGGACGGTAAGCTGCAGAATGTGTTCGACACGAGCGTAACGATCGGGGATGAATTGCTTCAGCAGGTGCTCGGTAAGGGCGCAGATAATCAAATGAAGAGCATCGTGGCGACGATTCAGAGGGAACAGAATGTTATCATCCGCGATGATAAGAGCCATATGCTAATTGTGCAAGGGGCGGCGGGCAGCGGCAAAACATCCGCAGCATTGCAGCGGGTAGCTTACCTATTGTATAAGCACCGGGAGCGGCTCAGCGCGGACCAGATCGTGCTTTTTTCGCCGAATCCGATGTTCAACAGTTATGTATCGACCGTTCTGCCTGAGCTTGGCGAAGAGAATATGCAGCAAACGACGTTTCAGGAATACCTCGCGTATTGGCTTGGCGGCACGATGACCTTGGAAGATCCGTTCGAGCAGATTGAATATGTGCTGACAGCGGCGGGCTCAGAGGAAGCAGAAGCGCGGCTGATTGGTATGAAGTATAAAGCTTCCGAAGCTTTTCTGCACGCTCTCCAGAACTATGCGCTTTGGCTAGGAAAGGAAGGCATGCTGTTCCATAGTATTTATTTCCAGGATCGTGAGTTGATTACCGCTGAACAAATGAAAGCTCAATTCTACAGCTACGACAGTTCCATCCGATTGATGAATCGTGTGTTACTGCTGCAAGAATGGCTGCTGAAAGAGCTGGCGTCGCTTGCGGGGCAGGAGCTGGAAGCGGAGTGGGTTCAGGATGAACTGGATTACCTCGATTCGGATCACTATACGGAAGCCTATAGCATGCTCCGTAAGAAGTACGAGCGGGAACAGGCCGTGTTTGATTTTACGCAGCAATATGTGGATCTCTATGGCGATCGTCCGGAGAAGGAGCAGGGTGAAGAGGAAATCTTCGATTCTGCCCTGCAGCAAGAAGAGATACTGTGCCGGATAATTGTGAAGGCACACTTCAAGCCGCTGCGGCGGGAGGTGAAGCGACTCCGGTTCATCGATGTGATTGGACTGTACAGCCAGCTGTTCGGCGAGGAAGCATCGTATCTGCATATGACGGGTGAGGCCAAAGTGCCTCAGCAGTGGGCGGAAATTTGCATACAAACGAAGGAGAAACTGAGTAGGCACGAACTTTTCTACGAGGATGCAACACCGTTTCTATATTTAAAAGAACTGCTCGAAGGCACGCGGACGAACACCGTGGTGCGGCACATTTTCGTTGACGAAGGCCAGGATTACTCCCCGTTTCAATATGTGTTTCTCAAACGTTTGTTTCCCCGCGCCCGCATGACCGTGCTTGGTGACTTTGGGCAAGCGATTTTTCCCCAGTCAACACAACTAGATGAGGCGAATTCATCATTGATCGGTCTGTA
Source organism: Paenibacillus sp. GCM10012306 (assembly GCF_042649265.1). Lineage (NCBI taxonomy): Bacteria > Bacillati > Bacillota > Bacilli > Caryophanales > Paenibacillaceae > Paenibacillus > Paenibacillus sp. GCM10012306. The sequence continues at coordinate 184,374 of NZ_JBHRYW010000009.1, forward strand.
CGGCCCGGAGGAAACGAGTCTGATCCGGCTTGTTCGGAGCTATCGTTCTACTCGGCAGATCGTGGAGTTTACGAAGTCGCTGCTTCCTGGTGAAGAGATCGTACCTTTTAATAGAAATGGCGAGAAGCCGTCGCTAGTTGTTGCAGATACTGTGGAAGATCGCGCAATCCGCATTCTGCAGGATCTTGCTGCGCTTCAAGCGGAAGGCTTTGACTCCATCGCAATCATTACCAAGACTGCTGCCGAGAGCCGGGAGGCTTATGAAGCATTGACGGCGCAGGGGGCGACTGAATTGCGGCTCATCACCAAGGAGACTCAGCGCTTTGAGAAGGGGGCATCGGTGCTTCCTGTATATTTGGCAAAAGGCGTTGAGTTCGACGCCGTACTGATCTATGATGCATCCCCGCAAACGTATCAGCGAGAGAGCGAACGGAAGCATTTTTACACGGCATGTACTCGTGCAATGCACCGGCTGTTGCTATATACGACTGAAGATTGGACATCGTTCGTTCAGGCGGTGGATTCGGCATTGGTTGAGGTAGTGCGGTAAGAGGGGATGAGTGAGGACAACTTGGGTCTGAAGAATCTTGGTCTGTCTTAATGATGAGAAGCAAGTAATTCGACGTTGAACCGTAATGACCTAAGTGATGGAATTAGTGAAGAAATTCTAAAAAGCGAAAGCACTTCGATTAGTAGGAGTGCTTTCGCTTTTTATATTGATTTAAAAAATGACTCATAGCAACAAATACTGTTAACGCGAAAAAGACAATATTCACCCCGATTTCTCAATATGCTTTGCGTCTAATATGGTCTTCCAAGTTGCGAATATTTATGGTGAACATGAGATTGTTGAACAGTACGGAATTTGTAATTATGGCTAATAATTAATATGGATTTTTATAACATTTATTGGTATAATTCCTCCTGAACACTCCGGTTTGATGAGAACAGTTGAGAAGAGGAAAGGTGAGCCGAGATGAGTAGAGCAGAGGTTAAATTAGATTTGAGTCGGATTGTTTTTATTGGAAGAACATTTGATGAGTACATGTTGATGTTTGGTCTATCTGAAGAGGAGTTACAAGAACGAAAAATCCTTGATTGTCCGGCGGGGGCATGTTCTTTCACTACAATTGCCAACCAACTAGGGGCAGACGTTACTGCCACTGATATTGCTTATGATCATCCTTTTGAACAGCTTGCTGCAAAAGGTGCCGAAGATATTGCGCATGCTATGCTTAATATGGAAAAAGCACAGTCCAATTACAGCTGGGATTATTTTAAGTCTGTAGAAGGCTTAAGAGCCCACAGGCTACAAGCGTTAACTGATTGTGCCAATGATATGAAAAAGTCACCTGATCGTTATGTCCCTGCCGTTTTACCGGTGTTGCCATTTGTAGATAAGGAATTTGATTTAACATTATCTGCCCATTTCTTATTTATGTATTCTGATCGGTTGGACTATGACTTCCACTTGCAAGCTATACAGGAGTTAATGCGTGTTACCAAGGAAGAAATACGCATTTTCCCTTTGGTTGACCTATCCTGCAATCGATATGAACATCTAGATAAGTTAATTGATTTTATACAAAGCCAAGGTTATATTACGGAAGAAATCAAAGTTGGTTATGAGTTTCAAAAGGGTGCCAACAGTATGTTAAGGATTAAGAAACCTTAATACTATTCGAAAATAACGAAACCACTCCCATATTAGCGGGAGTGGTTTTGTTATTTTATATATGGCTATTCTCGATTCAATATCCTATTCGATGCGTTCACAAGGTCGGCTATGGTGGCGCAGAAGCTATACAAGGCCGGCGAGACTGATCGAATGATAACGGTAAATAATTTCTTGACAAAATGTTCTTATGAAATTACACTAAGTTACATAAATAAAGTTAATGAATAATAGTTATATGGGAGGTTGTTTATAATGAATATTGCATTATGGATCGCACAAGGCTTACTTGCAGTCATGTTTTTACTGCCTGGCTTAATGAAGCTGTTTACAAAACCGAAGCCGGAGCAAAACTTGTCCGTGGGGCTAGTGAAATTTATTGGTATTGCGGAGGTACTTGGTGCTATCGGTTTGATTTTGCCAGGTGCACTTAACATCGCACCATATCTTACAGGTGTTGCTGCGATTGGAACCGGAATTATCATGTTACTTGCAATAATATATCATTTGAGACGCAAGGAAACATCAGGGGCTGTAACCTGTCTAGTACTGCTTTTGATTAGTTTGTTTGTAGTTATCGGACGTTTTGGCATCCAGCCTTTCTAATGAAATAAGTCCACTTAGCCCGCTAAAAAAGCGATTGGCTTGTGTGCTTAGACAAGAAACAGACCGCATCCTGTTGAAGGAATGCGGTCTGTTTCTATTTTGAGGCCTACATAAACCGCAGCGAAGAACTGTCTACTACGGGCTTAAATTCAGTTTATTGGCAGCTGAGATATTGAATTCGGGTTAGAAAAGGTAAAAGAATTCCCGAGCATACGCTCGACGATTCGATTGAATGCCAATTTCTTTTGGTCCAATGAATTTTCCTGCCACAAGAATATCCCTGTATCGAACATAATGTTAACCCCAACGAGTATGAACTCAGCGGTTTCCTGCAGGTCTTGAATTTGAAAGGTTCCCTCAGCTATTCCTTGCTCCAGAATTTGTATCACATAAGGGACGCTTTCCTGGACGATTTGTACGAGGACTTTCTGGTGAATCGATGCATTATATTCGTGGTGAAGAAATTCTATAATGCTCTCATCATCGTAGGATTGTCTCCACAAGATGGCATAGAGTTTGGCCTCCGCACTCATTTCTTCGGTTTCAGCTAGCGCTTTGATCTTGGTGATTTTTTCATCGACCAAGCGCTCCACAATGGCGATCATAATATCTTTTTTAGTTTTGAAATGATAAAAAAACGTACCTTGAGCGATGCTTAGTTTTTTGACGATATCGCTTACAGCAGTTTGATCGTAACCCTTCGCTCTGAATAGTTCCATTGAGGTCTCTATGATTTCATTACGTCGAATCTCTGGTTTTTTGTTTACTCTCTTCATGGTATTCGTGCCCCCTTTGCAATTTTAATTTTATTGACTTGTAGTCAGTTAGTCAATATAATGAACTGGACATCAAGAAACTGACCAATAGTCAGTTAATGCGAAAAGGAGAAAGTTGTTATGAATTTACGCCTTATTTTATATCTCGTTGGCTTCAGTGCCTTTACAGGATCTCTAGGACAAAACTTATATACACCTTTGTTGTCCGACATGCAAAATGAACTGAATACAACAAGTTATTTAATGAGCTTGACGGTCTCATTATTTTTGGTTGCTTTAGCTGTTATGCAAATCGTGTTCGGACCACTGGCAGATACCAAAGGAAGACGAAAAGTGCTTATACCTGCGCTTGTTTTATATTGTGTAGCATCTTTAGGTTGCGCATTCTCTCATTCCATTGGTTTGTTCCTGGTGTTTCGTGTCTTGCAGGGTATAGGTTCAGCAGCCGTTCCTGTTATAGGGGCAGCCGTAATCGGAGATTTGTTCCGTGGAAAAGAGCTGGCAAAGGGAATGGCCACTTATCAGCTTATGCTTTTACTAGCACCTGCTTTAGGTCCACTTCTGGGTGGAGTGATTGGAGAGAAGTTCGGTTACCAAGGTGTGTTTATCTTTTTAACACTCATCATACTGCTGCTTCTGCTCGCTAACATGAAGTTCTTACCTGAGACCAAGTCACAGACAGTATCTACGCAGGGCTTTAGTCTAAAATCGCTCACGATTATTTTTCGCAATCATCTTGGCGCTGTCGTCGTATTGTATGGATCCATCCAGTTTGTAATTTATTTGGTATACATTGTGTTCGTGCCCCAAATTCTAAGTACGTTTTACAGCATGTCTTCGGGAAAAGTCGGTACTGTTCTCCTCCTGATGTCCGTCTGTACGATTGTGAGTATTAGAATGGGAAGTTGGATGCGTAATGTAATGGGAAGCGGCAGAGGCTTACTATATGCCTTTCTCTTTCAAGCATTTAGTGTCGTTCTGTTTGCGCTAACCGCCCATCTATCGTTGCCGATCTTGATTGTGGATGTGTGTCTATTCGGCTTTACGATGGGATTAACTACGTCCATGCCAACGACGATTCTGGCGGAGCAATTTCCAGAGGAACGCGCTACGGTTATCGGCGTGTATAACTTAGTCCGGTATATCGGCAGTGCGCTTGGCCCGATGATTGGCTCACTCCTCTATGTTGAGAGTAACTTGAAGCCTTTGTTCTTAACCTGTGGCGTAGTTTACGTGGTTACTGTCTTGGTTGGCGGCTGGTGGATGCGTTCGAAGCGCGTGAAGGTTGTTACATCTTGAGGAGTTGTAAAAAATAGGGGACGCTTTGATGTACAACTCGAATCAAGTATGCAAAAATTACCGGTGTTATGATCATAACGAAAGGAGGGAGGACTTCCATGTACGAATGGAATGAAATGGTCCAGCTAATGGTAGACTGGGTGGAGAGCAATATTACGGAGAGCACATCGCTTATTCAGATGTCAGAACAGCTAGGCTATTCACCCTATTATTGTTCTAGACAGTTCAATCAATTAACCGGGATGACCTTACGGGATTACATCTGGACTCGAAGGATCAGCCGCGCCGCCCTGGAGCTCCGCGATAGTGATCAGCGGGTTCTAGATGTTGCCGTAAAGTATGGATTCTCATCACAAGAAGCGTTTACACGAGCATTCAACAAGGCTTTTCGGCTCACCCCTGCAGCATACCAAAAAGCTCCCCGGCCTATTCCATTGGCTATTCGTCAGGAGGTATTCTCACCTTATCATTATTTGATCAAGGAGCGGGATAAGATGAGTAAAGTACATTTGCAACCAGCGGAGATCAAAGTCGAGTTCATACCAGCGCACAAATTTATCGGGATCTGGGACATTTCTGTAACAAACTATGGGGACTTCTGGGGAAACGGACACTCTTGTGATGAGATTAGTGGTACGTTGGAGAGTATGTCTAATCATGCCCTTCCTGGACAACTTGGTCAGACGGCAGGATGGTTTTACCGGAATGGGCAAAAGGGGTACTTGTATGGAATCCCCGTTTCTCTGGGGTATGATGGTCCTATTCCGGAAGGGATGGAATGCAAGGAGATCCCGGAATCTGAATATTTGGTCTTTTTCCACCCGATTTTCGATTACCTTAAGGATAATGGCGCTGTTATGAACACAGTGGAAGAAGTAGCTTGGAACTTCGACCCCAAAGGTATGGGATACGAATGGGATGAAGAAACCAAACAGGACTACCAACGGCATTTCCCAGAGGGATATGGTTATGCAGTGTTGCGACCAGTAAAAAAGATATAGCTGTTTAAGGAATGGCCTGAGCACAGACAATACTTGTAATAGCGAAAAGGGGCTGTCCCAAAAGTAGTTTTTTTAACGACAGGAGACAGCTTTTTTCATTCTAACGACAAAAAAAGAACGCAGAACAGCGATTTTCTCGTTATTGGAGAATCGTTGCTCTGCGTTTTTGGTCTACTGCGCTTGCTTCAACACGTTATGGGTAAGCGAAAGTCATCCAACCGGGGGCGTTACTTTCTCTATGCCGCGAAGCAGAAACCGCAGGAAACCCCGGTTGTTCTTCAGTTGTCCAACACACTCTCCGGTTCCGTCATTGATATATAGAGAGGATGAGGATTCATTGCATCAGAAATTATATGAGCCGACATGGTCACGACTTGGCTTTACTTCCCCACCTGAAGAGGATGCAGGTAAAGATATTGGTATTGTAATAATTGATACGATAAGACCTCATCATACAATTCGTCATTTGGGTTCACGAATTAAATATGTTTCAGTTCATAACGATTTATCCGTAGAGTGTCGAGAAATTGCCTTTGAAGAGCCTAACGATTCCGATGGTGATAAAGGTGAGCATGGACTAATGGCTGTACTAGCACTGTCTCATGAGCCTTTTGAATTTAAAGGAATAAAATATACAAGTTTATCACCTGCTTCAAATTTTATAGTTCTCGATCATCTAGCTTTTAAAGAGGGTGAAGGTGAACGGTTAAAACGTGGTATAGATTATATTCTCGAACGAAGTCAAGAGTGGAACATAAAAATAATTCTAAGTATGGGTTGGCACGCATTGGATAATTCAGTTTTGTTAAAAAACACAAGTGAGAACTCTACAGTTCAGGCACTGGCTTCAGCTGTTAAGAGTGGAATCCTTGTAATTTGTGCTAACGGTAATACAAGGTTAGATAATATAATGCCCCCCACAGAATATTTAGCAGTTGGCGGCTATAATGATCATGGCTCTGCAAACATAGATGTTCATTCAGTTTATCCAGATGAGCCTTGGGGAAGAAATGGCGACGGACATAGTAGACCAGATGTTTTAGCGCCAAGACTGTACTTGCCAATTCCTTATTGCGAGGCACTAGAGAAACCTAATGAAATATCGTATTTTTTAGGGACTTCTGGGGCATCTACACTTGTGACAGGGGTATGCGCATATTTACTTTCTAAATACCCGAATCTCCAGATAGATACATTACGAAATGCGTTAGTTGATTTTGGAATTCCTTTAGTCGGCTATGATAACCTGGCACCGAGGATTAATGTTTCGAATGTCATTAAAGCACTTAACGATGGTTACTCAAAAAGCGGTGTTCCGAACCGTCCGTCCCCAATTGCTATTACAAATCCATTCATTTCAATTGTTTCGAGTGATCCCATAGAGAAAGGATTAGCTTTCTCGATCTTGGTTAGACAAGAACAATGCAGTCGAGATGAGTTATGGAGATTTGCGTGTGATGATTCACCTGTGGTAAGAAAAATCGCTATCTGGGCTTTGCAAAAACCGAAAGATGCTGATGAGCGTGACATCTATTGGCGGAATTTAAAGCAAGAGAAAGAAGGTGGGGTGCGTGGTTGGTATACGTATGGCTTATTACAAGATGCAACGAAAAATGAGATAGATTTCTGGCTCCCCTGGGCTACAGATTTAAATTGGACTGTCCGTTGGTGCGTTAATGGATATTTAAATAGGTTTTCAGAATTTCCTAAATTAGAAAAAACTCATGACCCTGATTCAATACTTAACAAAGCGTTGCCGATTTATGAATGGTATGAAAAATATAAGCTGCACTTAACCTAATTGAATGGGGAATGAATTAAGGTATATCGGAAAAATTGAAAGTAGTAGTTGAAGCTGAGGAACCTCTCAAAAGCATTAGGCATAAGCTGAGTTATATCGATGTTGAGAGGATGTTTTAGCATGTATCCTTATTACCCGCAGGTTCCTCAATTTTCCTATCCCAATTACCGTTTAATGCCTTCAGGCTTCTATTACTCCCCCTATCCTGCAAGCGGATGGTTTGGGCAATATGATGCCCGTGAAACATTTGAAAGTCACCGGTTGCCTCCGGAGCAAAAACTGACCTTTGTACTTGTACATGGCTCTTGGGCCGATGCCCACTTCTGGGACGGCATAGCAGCGGAGCTGCGCAAGAGAGGGCATGTCGTTTATACGCCAGAATATGCTGGGCACGGTAAAGACCCGAACAAAGCAGTTACGCATGAGATGATTACGAAGTCTGTCGTCGACTATGTAACAAGAATGAACCTGCAAGACATCGTTCTCGTCGGGCATAGCTTCGGTGGCTCGGTCATCCAGAAGGTTGCGGAACAGATACCGGATCGCATTAGGCGGCTCGTCTTTTGGGATGCGTTTGTATTAAAAGACGACGAGGCTATAGTTGACGAGTTACCGTCTCAAACGGCGCAAGGGTTCGCACAGCTCAGAGCCGCTTCGAATGACGATACAATTATGCTTCCGTTTCCGCTGTTTCGGGCCCTTTTCGTTAATACAGCGACTTTGGAGCAGGCCAAGTGGATATACGCAGGCGTCACTCCGGAACCGGCAAAACCACTCTTTGAGAAGTTGGATCTCAAAAAATTCTATACACTCACCACGCCTAGCAGCTATTTGTTTTTTTACCAGGACAACGTTTTTACAGGAGCAGAGGGCCTTGGCTGGTATCCGCATATGGCATCGCGGCTTGGGATGTTCCGCCTGATCGTCGGTGACGGAGACCATATGACGGATGCATTCGTAAAGCCGGCCTATGTAGCGCAGAAGCTGTACGAGGCGGGTCGAGACTGATTGACTGAGCAAATTTGTACACCTCCGGATGGAGCTTATGATCAGCAATAATGTACTATATGTCACTCATTATAAGATGTAGGATGTGAGAACCGCTTGAAAGGAACCTTCTCATGGACACTACATCTTTTTTGATTTACTGCGTGATCGCTACATTTACACCGGGGCCTACGAATATTGTCATCTTGTCCACTGTTAATCATTTTGGGGCAAAAAAAGCAATGAAATATTCGTATGGAGCCACGGTTGGTTTTGGCTTATTACTTGTTGTTTCCGCCGTCTTGAATAATTTACTACTAACCATTCTACCGAAAGTATTAATGATCATGCAGGTCATCGGGAGCCTTTATATGCTCTATCTGGCGTATCTGATATGTAAAAAGAGTTCGTCAGATAAAACCGAAAACCAAGCGGCCACGTTTTGGTCTGGCTTTATGATGCAGTTATTAAATCCTAAATCCGTTCTTTTCACATTGACTGTAATTCCAACATTTGTTCTGCCCTATTACAGTGGAGCCCCTGCTATAATGCTAAGTGTTATGGAGATAACATTGGTCGGTTTTTTAGCGTTTATTACATGGGTTCTCTTTGGCACGATCTTTAAAGAGTTCTTACAGAAGCACGATAAGATTGTTAGTGTTATGATGGCCATTTTTTTAGTTTACGCTGGTATCATGATCTGGATTTAGATAAGTTCATATAGAGGTGCTATAATGGAGAAATTTCTCTATAAAAAATCGGCAGGTATTACTGCATTGTCGGCAAGTATGACCGAATTCAAGTATAAAAAGCATGCTCACAAGGAGTATGCAATCGGTGTAACCTTACGCGGGATTCAACATTATCACATAGATGGCAGCTTGCAATTATCTCATCAAAATGGCGTGATGTTCTTCAATCCAGAACAAGTACATGACGGTATGGCACATGATGAGTCAGGTCTAGATTATGTGATGTTATATATTGATACGACGCAAATGTTTCTAGAGGGTATTGGAAAAAAGGATATTGTGCGCTTTTCAACGCCTATTGTGTACGATGATAGACTTGGACAACGAGTTGTAAGCCTGTCTCAAGCAATACTAAGCGAAAAAGATGAAGCGTTATGCAGTGAGTTATTTCTATCTCTGACAGATAGTCTTGTGCAGACCAAGCTTTCTTTGGACGACAAGAAGGATAGCTCGATCATAAGAAAAGCAAAGGATATGATTTATGGAAACCTGGAGCATGTCCTCAAGCTTGATGAGATCTGTACAGAGCTTAATTTATCGAAATATCAATTTATCCGTATATTTAAGGCTCACACTGGAATTTCACCCTACCAGTACTTCCTTAATTGCAAAGTAGAACGGGCAAAGCAGTTGATTGAGAAAAATAGAGATATCTATTCAGCGGTAGCTGCATGCGGTTTCTTTGATTTAACCCACTTAAATAAACACTTTAAAAGCGTATATGGAACAACCGCCCTTGAATATATTTCACATTTTTAGTCGATAGATCAATTAAGCCTGAAAAAATTAGAATAATTAACGCAAATGTAAGGATGATCCCCACATGAAAATTTTATTAGTCGAAGATGATAAGACGATCGCCTCAGGTCTGGAATATTCGCTGCAGCAAGATCATTACTCAACGGTTCTATGCCATGATGTCGCCTCAGCCAAAAAGGTACTCGAAGAAGATATCGATCAGTTCGCTTTGTGCCTGTTCGATTTACAGCTTCCGGACGGAAGCGGCTATGAATTGTGCAGGATGGTGAAGGAGCGGCGGGATATTCCGGTTATCTTCTTAACGGTGATCGACGATGAGGTCAATGTTGTGATGGGGCTTGATATGGGAGCTGACGATTATATCACCAAACCGTTTCGGGTTCGTGAGCTTCTCTCCCGTATCAAGACTGTCTTGCGAAGATACCAGAAGTCGTCCCACACGGGAGCGATCGTAGATATCGATAATGTCCGTATCCATACGCTGGAAGGAAAAGTGTATAAAAACGGCGCCGAGGTTTCGCTGACCGCCTTGGAATATCGCTTATTGCTGATCTTCGGCAACCACCTTGGACAGGTTCTTACAAGAAATCAGCTCTTAGAGCAAATCTGGGACATGGCTGGCGAGTTCGTGAACGACAATACCTTAACGGTTTATATTAAAAGGCTGAGGGAAAAACTGGAGGATGATCCAGGGCAACCGGCTTTGATCAAAACCGTACGTGGTTTAGGCTATAAGGTTGGTGATTAGATGCTGCGTAATAGGGAAATTCAATTGTTATTGTTCATCATGGGCTCCATTAGCGTAACGGCAATCATTGTGGCTGCGTTCATTTCGTTTGTCACAGCAGCGTTTGTTTGTATTCTATCCATTCTGCTTATTGCCAGCAGTTTGTTATTCACGAGATGGAGATACCGCGAGCTAGAGAAGCTGTCCATCTATTTACGGGAGATTAGCAACGGTAACGATACGCTTGACGTTCGGGATAATCAGGAAGGCGAGCTTAGCATTTTAAAAAATGATATTTACAAAGTGACACTCATGTTGTCGGAGCATCGGTCGCTTCTGCAACGGGACAAGCTTCAGCTGACGGATGCCATATCTGATATTTCACATCAGCTCAAGACGCCGCTCACTTCCATGACGGTCATGGCCGATTTGTTAAGCGCCCCTGACTTACCTCCCGCCAAAAGAACAGAGTTCACCCACCATATCCGCATTCAGCTTGAACGCATCGATTGGCTTGTTTCCTCTTTATTAAAATTATCGAAAATGGACGCGAAAACCATCCCATTCAAAAAAGATGTAATTCCCATGAACAAGCTTATTCAAAAGGCATTAGAGCCGGTGATGATTCCGATGGATATTAAGGGACAAAATCTTTCCATTACGGGAGATGACGAAGTCACTTTTATCGGCGATTTCAATTGGACTGTCGAAGCAGTCATCAATATTTTGAAAAACGGTGTAGAGCACACGCAGGAAGGCGGAGCCATTTCGATCGTATTTTCCGAGAATGCTTTATTTACGGAAATCATTATTGCCGACAATGGAAAAGGCATTGCAAAAGAAGATTTGCCTTATATATTCAAACGTTTTTACAAAGGGAAAAATGCCAGCGAAGGTAGTATCGGTATAGGGCTTGCGATGGCTCACAGCATTATTGCCAGCCAGAACGGAGTGATCGATGTGACGAGCGATAGCGGGCAAGGCACGCAGTTTCGGATTAAATTTTATAAGCAAGTCATTTAGGACACTCGGTAAGTGACTGAATTGTCACCTTTATCGTCACCGGAAAGTCATGTTAGACAGATAGAATAATATCCATCAGATAAGCGATGGAGGTACCACAATGCAATTGAAACAACAACGTAAGATTCTTTTGTTCCTGACCATATCCTACTCTATTGTAATTCTTTATTTTTTGTTTTTCGCTTTCGGTAGAGCAGGTAAGGCAGGGTACGCTACTGAGCACACCTTTATTTTTTTACCAGACAGTTTTTTCAAGATGCCAAGTCTACCTGATTTTCTGCACCCAACGTTGATGGATTTTGTGGGTATTGGAAACTTCATAGCCTTCGCCCCTTTTGGAATCTTCATTCCGTTGTTATACCGGACTAGCTTTGTTCGATTTATTACATTGTTCATCTTGTCCATATTCGTACTGGAGACCATTCAGGGAATAACGATGCTTGGCAGCTTCGATACGAACGATGTCATTCAGAACGCAATAGGCGCAGCCGTTGGATTCGGGGCGTATAAGCTTGGATTTCGTACAACAAACGTCTGGAGAAATATAGCGGCTACAGGTATTTCCATAGTTGTCCTTATGAGCGGGATCTGGGGGTGCTTTGTAGTGGTTGATAAAGTGTTCACCAAAGAAATGGGTCCTTTTATAGCTATAGATGAATTGAAAGACAGCGCTGGCAATCTATCAACGGGAACGAAACAATCCAGTCTCATCATTGGCGGTCATACTGTGAAACCCCATTATAATGTGTATAGCACCGCAGGAAAAATGAAGGAAACGTATACGTACACGTTAGGCATTGAGGAGGAGATGTATCTCTTCATAAATTATGGCATATCTGACCAAAAGGGTAATTATGGAAGTATCAGTGTTTCCGTCGATGGGAATGAGTACCTTAGCATATCTGCAGGAGATCAAGGCCATGAGATAGGTGAGTCTGAAATGTATCTCCCGCAGGCAAATGAGCTTAGGATCACCATTGAGGGAGAAGGAACGCTATGGGATGTTGGATATAGCAAGATGAAGTATTTCTGGGAATGAGTATCGAGGAAAGGAGGGATACCTTTGGAGATTTTAAGAATAGAGCATCTCTCTAAAATGTACGGCACAGGTGAATCTGTGGTAAAGGCGCTTGACGATGTTTCTTTCTCTGTTCAAAAAGGCGAATTCGTCGCGATCATCGGCCCGTCCGGCTCGGGGAAATCGACGCTTCTCCATATGCTGGGCGGTGTGGATCGGCCGACTAGCGGTAAAGTTTTTGTCGAGGATACGGACCTGTATGCCTTGAATGAAACACAGCTGGCCATCTTTCGGCGCAGGCAAATCGGCTTGATCTACCAGTTCTTCAACCTGATTCCTGTCCTGACGGTGGAGGAGAATATTACGCTGCCGCTCCTGCTGGATAAGCAGAAGGTAGATAAAAAGCATCTGGATAGTCTTGTCAGTACGCTGAATTTGCAGCATCGGCTTAACCATCTGCCGAATCAATTATCTGGTGGACAGCAGCAACGGGTCTCGATTGGCAGAGCAATTATTGGCAATCCTGCGATCATGCTGGCAGACGAGCCGACGGGCAATTTGGATAGCAAGAATAGCAGCGAGATCGTCGAACTTTTGAAAATGCTGAATAAAACCTATCATCAAACGCTGATCGTTATTACGCATGACGAACAAATCGCCTTGCAGGCCGATCGGATCATTTCGATTGAAGACGGAAGGATTGCCAAAGACGAGGTGATCCGGCGATGAATATTGTCAATACACTCACCATCCGGCATTTGAAACAAAACAAACGGCGGACACTCGTAACCATCATCGGTGTAATCATTTCGGTTGCTATGGTGACCGCTGTTGCTACATTTGTTTTTTCTTTTTCCGATTTAATGATCAGGCAGACCATTGCGGATAGAGGGGAGTGGCATGTTCAATATCAGAATGTAAACAAAGAACAACTCGCGGCGATACGCGCCGATGATGCAACCAAAACGGTTGCGGTCACAAAAGATCTTGGGTATGCCTTATTAGAAACCGGGCAGGATCCCAATAAGCCGTATTTGATCATCAAGGAATATGATGCACAAGCTTTCACGCAACTTCCAATTGGATTAAGCAAGGGGCGGCTTCCGCAAAGTGATAAGGAAGTCGTTATTTCCGAAGCTGTTGCAACGAATGCTAAAGTGAAATACGAAATTGGCGATCACTTAACCCTTCGCGTTGGCGAACGATTTCAGCAAGGGGGCGATCATCCCCTAAATGAAAGAGATCCGCTCCGTAGGGTAAACGACATTTTGATTGAAACGCTACAGCATATGAAGACAAAGGATTATACGGTGGTGGGGTTCATCAAGCGTCCCGTATGGGAAACGAATTGGGCTCCAGGATATACGGCTATTACTTATCTCGATGATAAGCTTATCGGGGCAAATGATGGAGTCAATGCGGCCGTAGTCCTTCAGAGTATTAATCCCAACTTGTTCACGCATGCGGAGAACTTGGTTGAAAGAAACCACATCAAGAGGGTCGAATTTAATAACGATTTACTTCATTATTATGGCTTGTCCAAAAATAAAGCCTCATACAGCACCATATACTCCTTATCGGTGATCTTGATAGCCGTTATTATGATCGGCTCGGTTTCACTCATCTATAATGCTTTCGCGATATCCGTTTCGGAACGTTCCCGCCATTTAGGGATGCTCGCGAGCGTGGGGGCTACGAAAAGGCAGAAGAGAAACGCTGTACTTTTTGAAGGGGGCGTCATTGGTGCGATCAGCATTCCCCTTGGAATTTTATGTGGTCTTGCCGGGATGGGAATTATCTTTTGGTTCCTGAATGCCATGATTCAAGGCGCGTTATGGACCACTGAAAAGCTGACGCTCATCGTCACACCGTTAACGCTTTTGATCATCTGTGTTGTCTCGATGCTGACGATTTTCATTTCGACGTATTTCCCGGCGGTCAGAGCATCTAAAGTATCCGCCATGGACGCCATTCGCCAAACGAGTGATTTAAAGCTCACGGTCAAAGCCGTGAAAACATCGAAATTCATTCGCAAGCTCTTCGGCATCGAGGCGGAAATCGGATTGAAAAATCTAAAACGGAACAAACGAAGATATCATGCTATCGTATTTTCGCTCGTGATCAGCATTGTTTTGTTTCTGACAGTATCCTTTTTTACTGCCGGGGTGAAACAATCTCTGAATATGTCGCAAGAAGGTGTCAATTTCGATATTGGAGTATCGTATAGCAATGGACAAAGAATCGACGATTCATTGGTACAAGCAATTGCATCCCTGAATGGAGTAACAGAATACAACGTGATGCATGATTTGTATAAGAACGCTTGGATTGATGAAGCATTCATCGCCGATGAACTGCAAGAGAAGGTTAAGAAAGATAAGAGTTTGCTGCAAGAGGGAAAATATCCTTACGATATTAAGATCCATGCCTTGAATGATTTCAGTCTGCAAGCCTATGCCAAAGCGGTCGGCGTAGATTATGAACGGCTCATAGACCCGGAGCATCCTGCCGCGATCGTGAGGGATACGATCCATTACAATGATATGGACACAGGAAAATACGTGCAGACGAAGGCCGTATATGCGAAGGTCGGTCAAGTCATCGAATTAACGAATATCTATGAAGAAAATGTGAGAGAAACGAAGCTAAACAAAGTGATCATTGCCGCATTGACGGATCAAGCTCCTATGGGGATGAACGCAATAGGTATAGGCGGGGTAGATATTATCGTTTCGGAACGGATCTTGAATACATTGACAGTCGACGAGGACCTAATTAACGTTCACACCTCCCTCCATTTGAAAAGTACGGAACCGATGAAGACGCAACAGGAAATCGAAGAGATGCATGAGACTAATCTGAATGTCAGTAATTTATATCAATCCAGAAAAAGTGAAGAGCAACAGATTCTTTTGCTGTCCGTCTTTTCTTATGGTTTTATCGTATTGATCTCAGCGATTTCCATTGCGAATATTTTTAATACGATCTCCACGGGTATATTCCTTAGAAAACGAGAGTTTGCGATGCTTAAATCCGTTGGCATGACGCCAAAAAGCTTTGCGAAAATGATGAACTATGAAAGTATATTTTATGGGGTCAAGTCGCTGCTCTTCGGGCTACCCGTCAGTTTCGTCGTGATGTATGTGATCTATAGGGCATTTGCGAATAGATTTAGCTACGGGTTCACCATACCGTGGATAAGCATTGTGTCTGTCGTTGTCGCCGTATTTGTCATTGTCGGTTCGGCCATGCTATATTCCAGCGCAAAAGTAAAAAAGGAAAACATTATGGATGCATTAAAGCAAGAGAATATATGATAGGCCACGTAGATGGGGTGGAAAATCCGATTGATTTTGGCGTGTCTGGAGGCTACTCTATGAAACAAACTAAATTAATCCTCTTGGAAGGTCTTCCGTCTACAGGGAAATCAACAAATTCAGGATTTCTTTTGTAGCATAAAAATGCTCCCCATACAGTAGACAGGTGAATTAATAATACCTGTTGCTGTATGGGGAGCATCAGTCGTAGAAAAGCTACTTTTGGGATAGCTTCTTCTTGTATGATTCCTTAAATGATAGCTGAATAATTAGAACTGATAGATGTAATTACTACTTGATTAGCTTCAATACCTTGGTCACCATTGTGGAGAATTCTGCTCTAGTGATGTCATTGGCAGGTCTGAATGTGCCGTCTGTATAACCCGTGATGATCTGGTTAGCTGTTAGTGCTGCAATATAGTTGTATGACCAGGAGTTTGCTGGAATGTCTGGGAACGAAACGGTAGTGCCGTCACTCAGTTTGAATGCTCTTACCAGCAAAGCGGCCATTTCTTCACGGCTTATCGGAGCATCTGCTTTAAACGTACCGTTCGTGTATCCAGTCATAAGGCCAGCATGTTGTGCGGCTCCGATGAATCCAGCAGCCCAGTGGCTGGAGGTAACATCTGTAAAACTGTTCGCCTGCGGTGTCAATCCGAGTTCGGTAGTCAGTACCTTCACGGCTTCTGCACGGGTGATGCCCAGATTAGGTCTGAAGCTGCCATCTGGATAGCCGTTGATCAGTCCTTTTTGAATCAGGAAGTCAATGCTTTCTTTTGCCCAATGTCCATTTGTATCAGTGAATGAAATGGTTACTGGTGGTTTTTCTGTCTGTGCGCCATCTTTTCCAGTGGAGCCTTTTGGAGGCTCAGTTGGTCCAGCAGGTCCGGTTGTTCCAGTAGGGCCAGGAGTAGGAGTGGGTCCAGTGGGTCCGGTAGGTCCGTTAGGTCCAGGGCCAGTAGGGCCAGTAGGGCCAGTAGGACTAGTAGGCTCAGTAGGCCCAGGTTCAGCTGGTTCAGTAGGTTTGGCTGGTTCAGTAGGTTTGGTTTCTGGTTCGCCCGATCCACCCTGAGGATCAGTTGTCTCGTTCGACAGGTAAGTTAGCTTAGGTGCAAAGCTTGTGAGAACGCGAGCTTTTGTCTGTTGCTCTAGCGCGTAGCCCATGCCGAGAATGTTGGCATCATCCCAAGCCTTGCCCACCAGTTGCATAGACAATGAGTAACCATTTGGACTAGTGCCTACAGGTACCACAACGGTTGGTAGACCAACGTTGGATGTCAAGACACCAGTGGCTCTATCTGAGCTCAGCTGACTAGCTGCACTGTCATTGTTGTATACGTCACTGATGAATCCAGGATACACCACGCTGTCAACACCGCTTTGATCCATCCAATTTGCAATTATACTCTTATAATTGGTTCTGTAATTAATATAGGCTTGTACTTGAGCTTCAGTCATACGTGGGCGAACTTGTAGGTTTCTTTGGTTGTACAGCAGTACAAGTGGTGAAGCGAGTAGATGATCACCGGTCTCATAAGGGAAATCCTTGTGCAGCTCGATGTAACGTGCCCAACCTTCGCTACCCACGTTGCCCCCTGGATTTGATCCGCCGCTAGGTGGAGAACTCATTTCGACCATTGTGGCGCCTGCTGCAATCAGATCAGCAAAATGCGCTTTAACCGCCTCGCCTGTACCATCATCTGCGTACGAAGAAACAAATGACGAAGGGATATAGCCGATACGCTTGCCTTGTAGGGAATTAGCATTCAGCGCCTTAGTCCAATCCTCCGGTTTTAATCGATCCGCATCCTTGGTTAGGATATCTTCTGGATCAGTTCCTGTTGTAGCATTAAGCAATATAGCTAGGTCGGTCACGGTGCGAGCAATTGGGCCTGCATAATCCTGACCCCATGTCAGTGGCATAACGCCGCGTGTGCTGGACATGCCGTCTGTACCGCGGAAGGTAGTTAAGCTTGCGCCTACGGAAGGGGCGTACAGAGAAACGCCTGTTTGTGTACCCATAGCTGCTGCGGCGAAGTCTGCTGCTATAGATACTGCTGAACCGCCACTTGAACCAAACGATGTTTTGGACGGGTTAATTGCATTCCATGTCTGCATCCAACCGCTTTCGCTCATGCTGCCGCTATTGGCAAATTCCGATGTATTTGTCTTACCAATGATGATAGCGCCTGCTTCTCTTAGCTTCTGTATTTGATAAGCGTCTGATCCAGGCTGCCAGCCTTCAAGCGCTTTGGACCCGCCTGTCGTTGGCATGTCCTTCGTGTCATAGATATCCTTGACTGCAATTGGAATACCTAGCAATGGTCCTGTCTGACCATTCGCTCGAGCTGCATCTGCTGCCTTAGCCTGCTCGAGGGCTGTTTCTCCAACATGCAGGAAAGAGTGGAAGCCAAGCTGACCCAAGTCATAGGCATTAATACGATCTAGATAGGCTTGTGTGATAGCTGCTGAGGTAGTAATACCATTCTCCATATCAGCTTGCATTTCTGCAATGGTCTTGTTCACTACATCATATTTGGAGGTTGTAACCATTGGTGGTACTGCTGGAGCTGGTGGAATAGGTAAGGTGGTAACTGTGGAGCAAGCACTAGGGTCATAGCCTGGTAGTTTAGTTAGATCCCAGTTGCTTATTGTGCACACCTGTTCTGCTGTTAGGTGGGTGAAATCGGGTTCAAGCACTAATTGATTCATCGAATCGGCAGCTGTGGTCAACTTATTAGCGTCCGTATCGCCTACTACTACATATCTAGCAAGTGACTTGGTTTGATTAGGCTTGAGGGATAGGCTATGAATGAAGCCGTAAAAGTTGGAATCATTGCCCGAAGCGGCCATTGGCGTTGTGAATGGATTTTTTTGTTGGTTACCAGTCCCCTTAAGAGCACCTTCGAAGGGACCTGGGGTACCAAGAACAATACCAATCGGTCGGTCTGCAGGTCTGGCGTTATCTACTAGCACCCATGAGTCTTCATTGTTGATGATGGTGTCACCACTGGACGTCTGTTGAATGGAGGCGTGGTATGGACCTGTTCCATAGCCTAGTGATCCACCAAATGATACATCAACTGTCACCGGCGAAGAGGTTGTGTTGGTGAACGTATCGAAGAAACGAGTTCTGTTATTTGTGCTATCAAAGTAGACATCTCGTGTAACGTGTACATCGCCGAGATTAACGGAGCGAGTGCTAACAAATGTATCTGTGCCATCGTATACAAGTCCAAAGTCACGCATCATTTGGCCATTCATGCGAGGTTCTGGCTGGGTTGATACTTGTACGAAAATATTACCGAAGCCTTGCATCGGTGTAGAAGTCGCACTGCGAACACTACCTGTATCAAGGTTTGGTGCGAAGGAATCGTGGAAATCCCATTTTGTGCCGTTATCCGCTGTAAGTCTCGTTAGTGCATGCGCGCTATTAATAGGTAGCAGGCCGGTGATAGCGATGGATAGTGAAAGTGAAGCTGCAAAAATAGATTTCTTACTTAAACGGTGGCTTGCTGTTGGGGAGGCTTTGATGTGGTCTCTGTGTGCTTGATTTCTTGTCTCTCTCTGTTTGTTCTTGGATTTAATCAATATGTCTCAACTCCCTTATGTAATCTAGTGGAATTCTAGCATCGTGTAAAATATTAAGTCAAGTATAATGTCATGTTAAGTTATATAAAATAACGCTATTAATCGCATATTCAAAGGTTTTTCTTTGTTTTTTATAGCTAAAAAACCCTTGTTAAATGAATTTACGGGGTATTTTTCGTATTATTTAGCTTTCAGGCAATAAAATCTCATTTTATTGATGGATTAATAGAGTATATGTTATATAATCTAACATTAATTTATGGAATCACTCTTAACTAAGCGTTCATTTGGTTAATGACAAGTAAGTTGATGTCACCTTTTCGAATGAAATAAAACATAAATAGGCTAAGATAGATCAGTGATGATCATTATCTTAGCCTGTTTATATGGGTTCACCGTTTAATTTCTAAGGGTAGGAATTAGGCGATGGTGATTGATTAACAAGTTTAATCCGTCGATTATATCTGTCACGGTTATATCGCTAGACATTAACGTTACCGTTGCGCAGCCTTCTTTTCCAATGACTGCAATGGAGAGATCTGCTTCTCGAAACATTAGCTCATCATTCACACCGTTGCCCATAACAGCAACACCTTGATCGAGCTGGCTAATAAACTTTCGCTTTTCTTCCCGCTGATTATCTTTACCTATAACTTGCAGTTCTACAGGTAAATCTTCGCATTCTCTAGCCGCGCTACCATTACTATCAGCAGTTAATACATGGATTTTAATTAATGATTGTAGTTCTACAAGCTTCTCTTTAACATTCGGTAGAATCAGCCCGTGGTGTTAATTGTAGCACCAAAAGAATATTGAATACTATCTATAACCCACGCGACGCCATATCATAATTGGATTGATTAGGTTAGGGTTCCCGCTGAACACTTACTACTTTTGGTTGATCTGAGTACAAGTTAGTGAAGGTGATGATATAGGAGTGGTAGGGCGGGTTATGCGCTCCCTCAAAGGTCGTAACTTTTAAAGTTGCTTCCCAGTAATACTGGCCTTGCTCTAATCTTTTAACCTCAACCACTTGATCAACCACGAACTGTCTTTCATCGTTGTATTGGGCAAGGACGGCGCCGATTGGTTTGAATAAAGTAGAGACGAACGCGTCCTTCACAACATCGCAAGGCAACTGAGCACTTTCTTGAGGTCTATTTATTGATCCTGATGCAAGCACGTCTGTCGGAATGAATGCAGTAAGGAAGAAAACGAGAAGAACAGTTACCCATCTTTTCTGTAGCATGTTATACCTCCTTTTACAGAGTTACTCTGCTCTCGTGCTCTTAGGATTATCCAAATCTGCTGGGCATGATATTTTTGCGCATGAACTGAAACTGTAGTGTTAAAGAATTGATTGCCACGAATTAATAAATATTGTAAATTGCTTGGGTGAGGTACAAGTAATGAAATGGGGGAGTCAAAATATGAGTATTGAATTCAAGAAAGTTAGTGATTTTAATCGAGGAATACTCTTTGAATTATTGACAGATGCGTATTCTTTTGATGGCAGATATAAACAGAGTTCTAATTCTGATTGGCGAGATTTTGAAAACTTTTTCTTTGACAATTTGGAAATTGCAGATAAGTATGGGTTTATCACAACATTAAACGATGAGGCCATCGGATTTGTTTTTTTGGATCCAAGAAACATGCCTGAGTATGCGGAAATTGGCCATAACTGCATTTCTTCAAAATACAAAAGCAAGGGGTATGGCAAAATACAGCTTCAAGAAGCGGTCGATAGAATCACTCAAAATGAGGTGAGGAAAATCATTGTATCCACAAATGATGACCTGATCCCTGCGCAAAGAATGTATGAGAGTGTTGGGTTTACGATATATCAAAAAAGGAAGAATCAAACCATTGCAGATGGTGTTGGTGAACGTATCGATTATGTATATCATACTAAAAGCATGAGAACAGCAAGATGATACATTACGGCGTGAAGAGAAGCAACTAACGGTTTCATAGGAGAGCGTAGAACATGGAAATGAAAAGTGAAAAAGGAGATGTGCTGGCAATCATAAATATCGACTCCTTTCAGGAGGAGCATGATGTTGATAACGTTATTCGGTCATTAAAACCTGGCATGGGTAAGGGGATATATATAGCTAATGAGAAGAAGATCACTCAGTAAACAAATTATGAAGTTGTACAATTGCTTAAAAGTCTCAATGAATTAAAGGCAAAAGTGCCTTTATTGGAGCCTGTATTTCCTAGAAATGCAGAGTTTATGGATATTCATGTCTACTAAGAAATACGTGTTTAAGGTTGCAGGAGATGATCCAACGCTATATTCTTCGCAGGAGGAAGAATGATTTAAACGCTTTTAAAAAATAACTTACCATTTTCCGAACCATCCCGCCATAATCGACACTATTGAGATGAAAGGCAGGTGAAGCGCGATGCTAGATATGAACGCCACGTCCATTCAACGTGATTACTTGGAGAAACTCTACTATTTCGCGCTGAAGAAGACAGGAAGCAAACACGAAGCGGAAGATTTGGCACAGGACATTGCATCACAGGCGCTACTTAGCCTCGCGAATGGAAGTTGTCCAGACGACCTAAGCCGGTGGATTTGGACGATTGCGCGAAATCGCTATGCGCATTGGGCTAAAGATAAGAAACGGCGAAGCGGTACGGTCTTAAGCGAAGTGCAGATTGCCATTTTGCCTGACGGGCAAGCGACAGCGGAAGATCAGCTGTTGCTCCGAGAGAATCTTGCCTTATTGCGCCGTGAGTTATCACTTCTGGCATCCGGCTACCGCGAAATGGTTGTGGCCTATTACTTCGAAGGTGTACGTCTCGCAGACATTGCCAAGAGGCTAAGCCTACCTGAAGGGACGGTTAAACGCAAGCTTCACGAATGCCGAAAGAACATGCGGGAGGGAATCGAAATGGCAAGGGAAGTCGGTTTACGAAGCTTTAAGGCAGAGGACATAAGCTTTAGCAAGAGCGGTTTGGACGGTAAGGACGGTTTACCTTGGCAACTAATTCAGCGGCTCATTCCGAAGAACATTCTGCTAGCGTCTTACCGGAATCCGCTGAACTTGGAGGAACTCTGCCTCGAGCTCGGGATCTCAATGCCATACATGGAGGAAGAGGTCAAACTACTCGTGGACGGCACGCTGCTAAAGGAAGTCAAGAAGGATCATTTCGAAACGGATTTTATTATTGTGGATAGGGAGATGCAGCGTGATATTTTCCTTAGGATGGAAGAGACATCAGTGAGATTCGCGCCACTGTTGATTGAACTGCTGGATGCTGCGCTACCGGAGTTGGAGAAGGTACTAGGAAAGCGTTGGGAGCGCAGCTTTATTATGTGGACACTCATCCCTATGGCGGTAGACTTTTTGGCGCGGGATGTACTGAGGGGGAACGCCGTTCCCAACGAGTATACGAAGCGCCCGCACGACGGCCAGTGGGATATCGTTGGGTGTGAAGTTTATGACTACCCGTACAGTATTAGGCAAGGACAAAACGGTACGGGGAACGAACGAGACTCAATGTGTTTCTATAAGATTGGCATGCATGACCTGTGGGATCGGGCAGGTGAGATGTCTTCCTATGAGTTCAGTGTCCTGGCATCCGTGATTCGGGCTAACCGGAAGTTGTCTGAACTTGGCTCGGTCGAACAGGAAGTTATGCGCAAACTTGAAATTCGTTGCTTTGTAGATCTTCAAGAAGAAGTTTTTGTGCCGAACTTTCCCGTGTTCAAGCAAGAACAATTCACACAGTTCAGTCACCTTGTCAGCTTACCACTTTACACACAGTTGCAAGTGGCCATGGATGTCTTCTACAAGTCCGTTTACGCCGTAATCGGACACGACGTGCCAGCCAGACTGAACGAGCAACTGAAGTTCGTATCTGGCGAATTCCTTTTCAACATGCGCATGATGAGCCTACGGCATGCTCTAGATCAGGGGCACATCAATTTGCCGGAGGATCCGAAGAAGAGCACGATTGCCATGTATATGATGCTCGACTAGAACAAGAAAGGTTCTTGGCGTTCTTTCAGACGTAAGAACCTTTTTCCGCTTTATTGGGTTTCGAAGAAGAGCTATCTCGCAAAGGATAGCCCTAAAACTTGTGCTGAAGGAAAAACAAGTACCTCTTCTAAATTGGCTACTAGACACGGGGCTTATCACATCCCCGAAATCAATGCTTGGTGGAAAGAGCGACCTAATCCTGATTATAAAGAATGGTGGTTTGAACGACAGGTGGACCGATGGAGAATAGCCTTGGAAAACAGGTATAACCATTAGCATCACGCAAGGCATGCTGTCCAACCAGCTTTGTGAGCTGGAGCAGGACGGACTCATTGTCCGCCGGGTGTATCAGGAAATCCCGCCCAAAGTGGAATACACCATTTCTGAGCACGGAAAAACACTTCATTCGGTGCTCAATGATATGTGTGATTGGGGATTTTATCATATCGAACATAGCAAGAACGTAAAGGAGCAGAACGAGATCTCAGGTCCTGATGATGCACAGATGAAAGTCCAGCGGGGCTGATAGCCATATTTCTAATTTCGACAGTTAGTGGTTGTTCAACGGATGCAATTAAGGAAATTCGTATTTATGAGATGAATAGTTTTGCGGAGACGAATCAGGATTCATTGAAAGTAATTACCGACTCCGCTAAAGAAATCAATCAAGTGATTGGTAAGCTATATGCGGAGAATCAGGCATACTGAAGGTTCTTATTTCTTTTTAAGCTTTGATCGCACAATTACCTGAATGAACATGGCAATGATGACAAGAATAATATTGTAATAGAACGGAGCTGTAATATTGATTTTTTCAATAAGTACACCAGCGATAAGTGGCGAGATAATGGCCCCCAATTCTGATAAAGAAGCCAAATTCCCCATAAATACGCTTCGTTGTCTTTCTGGAATAACGTCTCCAATATGTGAAAAAAATGAATCGAGATAACTCGCTCCACCCACTCCGCCGATAAGCATTCCTAAATAAACGACCCATTTTTCGTTAAAGAATAAAAAGAAGATAATTTCTACGATGATTAACAATAGTCCTATAATACATAGCAGTAATCTGTCTTTAAGAATGTCGGATAGCTTACCGATGAGGGGAGCAGATAAGAACGTAGCTATTCCGACGATGGCAAAGGCAAGACTAATGTCAAAGGTGTCCCAACCCAACTTATACTTTGCGTATACGGAGAAATAGGTTAAAAAAATCGCGTATGCACTCATCTCAATGAAATGAACACTCGAATATAAAAAGAGCTGTCCGGTTAATTTTTTCGCTGGCTCTTCTCCTTCTGTACCTTCGTTGTGTAGGTGAGTGTAGTCTTTAGGGAAAACGATTCTAGATACAGCGATTAGAGAAATGAAAGCGAGGAATGCCACTACATAGAATGGAACCGAGAGCGAGAAATACAAAACAATGACACCACTCATAACAGGGCCTAGGATCATTCCTGCCCCTTCACTACTGCTCATGTAGCCATTCAAGATCCCGCGGTTTTCACTAGTACTTAGATTGTTTATGGTAATTCTCACGAATACACTAAGCCCAATGGCTACCAAACCTTGGATAAGTCGCAGCACGGCAAGGAGCCAGAAACTCGTAGCTAATGGGAAGATAACCATACATATGATTTCTGCACACAGTAACCCTATCCCTATACGTTTAGCTCCAATTTGACTATAGAGCTTTCCCGTAATGCCTCCACCAAGAAATCTTCCTACATAAAAAAGCGAGAACAACACACTCACACTAAAAGCCGTAATTCCATACTGCTCTACATAAATTGCGAAGAGCGGAAGTATCATACTTCCGCTCATGTTAGCAATTAGACTTATAACAATCATACAAAGGATATTATGGCTCAACTGATGTTTCATTTAGAAGACACACTCCTCCCAAAAGATATTGAGCATCGGTTATAAGCCCCTTCACAAGCATAATATATCGTCCACCGAGCAAATATGCTTCTGATGATTCACGAGAACTGCTGGCGGTATTTCCGAGGCGACATTCCTTCGATTTTGGCAAAGCTGGAGCTGAAATACGGAACATGATTGAAGCCAACCTCTTCGGCGATGCGGGCCACCGGATAATCGGTCTGCATCAGGAGCAGCTTACTCTGTTGAATCCGGTAATGTAGCAAGTATTCCATCGGCGAGCAGCCGTATTCCTTACCCATGCAGCGTGCGATGTAGACGGGATGGAAATTCAGATGCTCTCCGAGCCGCTTCGCGGTAATGTCCTCACGGTAATGGGTGCGCAGATAGGAGGCAGTCTGTTCGGCGCATGATCTGGAGGGCGTGCTTCGCTCATTATTCAGGGAATCTGTCAGATGCTGAATGACCTCCTGGAACAAAAGCTGCTGCCGTAGCGGTGTAGCGCTCAGATGAGCACTGGGGCCGAGCTGAATGAGCTGGTCCAGCAGGCTTTGAACGGTCTGCGGTTGCCGCAGCGCAGCGTACTGGGGCAGGCTAAGCGTGAACGGACGGACCTCGAATAGCTGTGAATTCTGGAGCTCACTGCCCATGGGGCTACCACCCGGCAGAGGTGAGTACTCATCTGATACACTCCAGCATCCTGCCGTATGAAAGTGTAGCCAATAATACGTAGTCCGTTCTGTACAATCCATTGTGCCGAAATGATGGTTGCCCGGTCGAAGAATCAACATCTCCCCCGCCTTAACCTCAAAGCGCAACTCCTCTTCCCCCATGTACAGACAGCCGCTTTTCACGACTAATAGATCGAATGCACCAATGTGGTGGCGCCCGATATGGCGGTGGCCCGCTTCGAAATAATGCAGCCCGCTTACAATATAATGCAGCATCGGAGGGACGGTGAAATGTAGTATAGCCACCCGGACAACTCCTTTCGTTCAAGTTGGAATATTGAAAGTTTTGGTTGATTATTTGTACTTTAATCTGTTCGTTTTCCTCTATAATCATATACTAGTCACGGAGATAAATCATGTCAATGTAGACAGAACATCAGGGTTGGTATACTTGCAAGGAGGGTTTGTTTTGTGAAAAAGGATACTGGAGGATTTGGGCTGTGGATGCTAGCCTGGCCTATATTCCTGGAGATTTTTCTCCAGACTTTGCTGGGGACGGTGGATACGCTGATGGTCAGCCGGATCTCGGATGATGCGGTCGCGGTTGTCGGGATCTCGAACCAATTATTCAACGCATTAACTACATTATTTACGACATTTGCCGGAGGCGCGGGTATTCTGATCGCCCAGCGGATGGGTTCGAAAAAGATCAAAGAGGCGCGTACGCTGGCGATTATGGGCGTATCAGCGAGCTTGGTTATCGGTATAGTCGTTAGCATCCTGCTATTCTTCTTCGCTGCTCCGATTGGCGGGATATTGAATATTTCGGATAATCTTCGTCCGCTCTCTAATGTTTATATTGCGCATGTCGGCGGCGGTTTGTTCATGGTTGGCCTGATCGCTTCACTCGGAACGGCGATCCGCAATACTGGTAATACACGGGGACCGATGTATACCGGGATTATGGTCAATGTTGTTCATATTATTCTGAATTATCTGTTTATTTTCGGTGTGATGGGCATGCCGAAGCTAGGACTTGCGGGAGTGGCGATCTCCACGATCATAAGCCGGGCAATCGGGCTGCTTATGCTGTCCATGATGTTTAGACGCGCATTTGAAATTAGAATTAAGCTGAAGGATTTCCTCATTTTTGACCGGCGGCTGTTCAGAGAAATTCTGAAGATCGGTTGGCCGCTTGGTGTCAATTCATCTTGCTGGGTCTTCTCACAGCTGATCGTCTACTCGTTCCTGGCTGTGCTTGGCTCAGAAGCTTTGGCTGCGCGCACCTACCTGAACACACTGGAATCTTACTGCTTCACCTTGGGGTACGCTGTCGCCTTGGCCGGACAGATTCAAATTGCCCATTTATACGGAGGAGGGAAGACGCGGGAAGCCTACAAACTGGCTTAT
Source organism: Paenibacillus sp. GCM10012306 (assembly GCF_042649265.1). Classification (NCBI taxonomy): domain Bacteria; kingdom Bacillati; phylum Bacillota; class Bacilli; order Caryophanales; family Paenibacillaceae; genus Paenibacillus; species Paenibacillus sp. GCM10012306. The sequence continues at coordinate 211,669 of NZ_JBHRYW010000009.1, forward strand.
CGCACTCTGTTCATCGGGCTTGCAGTTGTGATGGGGAACATGCTGCTGCTCTTCTTGTTCGGACGGAAGATACTGGGGCTGTTTACCACAGATCCGGGAATCCTCGCACTTGGTGTGTCGCTGCTGGCCATTAATCTGATTCTGCAGCCGTCCAAAATGCTCAACATGGGCATGGGCAACGCCCTAAGTGCCATCGGTGATACCCGGTATATGATGTATACGTCCATTGCTTCTATGTCGCTGATCGGCGTTGGTTGCTCCTACGTCTTCGGGATTTGGGCCGGATGGGGGTTAATTGGAATTTACTGCTGCATGATTGCTGATGAATTAGTTAGAGGACTGTGCGTCCTGCTGCGCTGGCGCGGTCAGAAAGTGCTGCGGAAGGCCGAAGCCGACAGGCTTGAACCAGCCAGCGCTCCGCTGCCGGGGAAAGGTGCAACAACCTCATTTTCCACCTAAACAAGTAAAGGAGAGGGTCCGGTACGTGGACGCTCTCTTTTTTTATAAAAGCCCTTCATTGTACGATTCAAGTGGGGATTATCCCTGCTAGTTATTGTCGTCATTGAACCTTCGTCCGATTGGTATAAAAGGATTTTCTAGCACGTTCATGGAATAAATAGAGATCAATATTGCTAAGGGGTAAGATCAATGGAACATTACTTATTCAGCCAATCAGCTTATATACGAGCACAACTATTAAAGAGCGTGGAAGGACTGGACGAGAAAACGGCGTTACGTATTCCGCAGGGGTTCCGCAATCACATTCACTGGCATTTGGGACATGTATACACTTTGAACGAGCGCTTTGCTTTCAAAAGTATCGGGCTACCACTGCATTTACCTGAAGGATTTCCAGAGCTGTTCGAGAACGGCACATCGCCGCTTACCGCTCCTGCTTCTCTAGTGCTTCCGAGTCTCGAAGAACTGAAGATCCTTCTGCGGGAGCAGCCGCAGCGCATTCAGCGTAGTTTGGCAGATCGCCTTGAAGAACCTATCGTGCCGCCGTATACTACGTCGGGCGGAATGAAGCTAGGATCAGTAGAGGAATTCCTCAGCCTCAATCTATACCATGAAGGCCAGCATTTGACTGCTGTTAAAATGTACAAGACGCTGCTGGCGGCAACACCTTTTTAAGGCCCGTTACACGAAAGGAGTGAGAACAATGTAGTTCATAATCAGAAATATAGATCCTCGTGCAAGATCTCCACCTCTTTTTGCGAGGAACGGGAGATTTTCAATTTACTTTAGGAGGGTTTATATGATTAGCAACATTTGGACTGGCGATAAAGTTAGATTACGAGCGATTGTACCTACCGACTGGGACAAGTTCCACAATAATGATTTCGATTCTGAAAGTGCCAGACTTTGCGATATGATCTATTTTCCAAGATCAGAAGAAGGTACGAAGAGTTGGGCTGAGCATCAAGCGTCAAAAGGGCCAGAGGGTGATAGCATCATGCTAGCGATTGAAACGCTCGACGGCAATCTTGTAGGCAGTATTAATACGCATGGCTGTGATACGCGGCATGGGACTTTTAAGTATGGTGTAGCCGTTTTTCGAGAACACTGGCGTAAGGGTTATGCTTCTGAAGCAGTTACGATCCTGTTACGCTATTATTTCGAGGAGTTACGTTATCAGAAAGTGACCGCACATGTCTATGCTTTTAACGAAGGTTCGATTGCCCTCCAGGAGCGTCTTGGATTCGTACAAGAGGGCAGACTACGGAATATGATTTATTCCAAAGGACAACACTTCGATGAATATGTCTTTGGCTTAACGAAGGGCGAATTCGAAAGCTAAAAAGGTTAAGGGAACAGAGTGGCTGCCGATTTAATGGTAGCCATTTGTTCCTCTTTTTTGTGGGTATGAACGGGGATTTAATTCTATCATCCAAAGGAGTGAATAAATCTCTCTTCCACTTCTTGTAAATGAGCCGTCAATCCGTTATGCTATCAATAGAACGATCGTTCAAAAGGGATGAGAACAATGAAGCGGCATTATGATAGTGATCAGACAAGGAAGATCATTGCGGAGAAAGCGGCGCAACTTTTTTCGCAAAAGGGCTTTGCAGGAACATCAATTTCGGATATTTCCAAGGAATCGGGTTTTAGCAAAGGGCATGTATATTACCATTTTGAGAATAAGGAAAAGCTGTTCATTACTATAGCTCAAGATGCTATGCGGGTGTGGGGTGACAAATGGGACGCTCTCTCGCCAAACTATCCGACGGCAACAGAAAAATTGTATGCAGTAGCCATCTTTGTGCTAGATAATTACAAAACCCCGCTGCTCAAGGTCCATCAGGAATTAATGGGGAATCCGGCTTCATCGCCGGAAATGGCCAAGCAACTATACGATCTGGTATCAACACCTATGCGCGCGTACGAGGCTATTTTCCAATATGGAGTCGAAAGCAATGAATTTGTTATCGAGGATGTACAGACTGCAACATTTCTGTTCGGGAATTGGTTAGGCGCATTATGCCAGCATATCTATACGATGGACTATGACATGTTGCGGGGGATGTTTCAACAAAGCGTCACCATCTTTCTAAAGGGGATTCTGAAATCATAAGAATTCTCTCTGTTAAGAATAGAACGATTGTACTAATGTTTTTAACTACATTCATTAGGAGTGTGATGGTCGTGAACGCTTTGAACCAAGTAGCGATTGTAACGGGTGGTGCTTCGGGTATTGGGAAGGCGATTGCTAATCAATTAGCGAGTAACCATGTATTCGTCGTCATTGCTGATATTGATGAGCAGGGCGGTAAACAGGTGGTTAGTGGGATTGAACAAGAGGGTGGTCATGCACAATTTTTAAAATTGGATGTTACGGATGCCAATCAGATTGAGGCGATGGTGCACAGTGTATATGGGGAACATGGGAGACTGGATTATATGTTTAATAATGCGGGGATCGCAATGTATGGGGAACTGTACGATATGTCACGAGAGCATTGGGAGAGAATCGTAAACGTTAATCTCTGGAGCGTGATCCATGGCACTCAAGCAGCGTATTCCCTAATGAAAAAGCAAGGCTTCGATCACATCGCCAATACCGCCTCTGTGGCAGGACTAGGACCTTCGCCAACGGCTGCGGCTTATGCGACAACCAAGCATGCTATCGTAGGCTTGACGACATCTCTCCACTATGAGGCGGAAACGTTCGGTGTAAAGGTAAGCACATTATGTCCAACATTCGTAAATACGTCCATTTTTTCAACGGCTGAAGGAATCAACATCGACAAAGTGAAAATGAATGAGCAAATGAAGAAAAGAAAAATGATGAGTCCCGAGCAATTTGCACGTATCGCTTTAAGAGGACTTGAACGAAATGAGCCTTTAATCTGTCCAATGCCTTTTCGGCGGATGAGCGATATTTTCTTTATTCTTTTTCCGGGCATTCACCGCAAGCTCATTCGTTTCTTCTGTAATGAAGCTCGTAAAGCAAACATACACACAATCCATTAATCTAAGCGTATGTTGGAAAAAATGACGAAAAGCCGCGCCGGAAGAAATCCCGATGTGGCTTTTGGACATAGTACCTTATGGGGTGAACCACACGCATGTAGCTGCCTATGGCTTGCTTGTAGAGTTACAAGAATGGGTGCGGATGCCACGCCAACCGCTTACATCGCATTGGCCAAATTCATTATCACCCACAGCAACCATCGTGCCGTCTGATTTAAGCCCAAGGGTATGAGCGCAACCTGCCGCAATCGCCACAATATCGCACCAACTGCTTACATCACATTGGCCATATTGATTAGCACCGACAGCCGACACCGTACCGTCTGATTTAAGCCCAATGGTATGATAACTACCCGCCGCTATCGCCACAATACCATGCCAGTCGCTTACATTGCATTGGCCATGCTTGTTCAATCCCACAGCAGCCACCGTGCCGTCCGATTTAAGCCCGAGGGTATGAAGGTAACCCGCAGCTGTCGCCACTATGTCATGCCATCCGCTTACATTGCATTGGTCATACCGATTATTACCGACAGCTGTCACCGTACCGTCTGATTTAAGCCCGACAGTATGCCAGTCACCCGCTGCAACCGCAACAATATCATACCAGCCACTAACATTGCATTGACCTTCATGATTTCGACCTACAGCGACCACCGTGCCATCCGATTTAAGTCCGACGGAACGACGCCAACCTGCTGCAACCGCTACAATATCGTGCCAGTCACTTACATTGCATTGGTCATGCTTATTCCAACCCACAGCAACCACTGTGCCGTGTGCAATAAGACCGATTGTATGAGCATTACCCGTGTTCGTCGCCATATGGACATTACCCGCCGCAACCGCCACAATATCGCGCCAGCCGCTCACATTGCATTGACCATATTTATTATCACCGACAGCAATCGCCGTACCGTCCGACCTAAGTCCAACGGAATGACGGCGACCCGCCGCAATTACAACGTTCATCCATTTCACTCCATTTCCTTTTCGCATGCGCGATCATCTGGCGAGGGAATTCACCCCATGAGACAATGGCTATTGTTCCATTCGGCTGAGCCAATTGTAACGGAACATCGCTAACATGTAAAAAGAAAACCGCCTTCGTAACAGGCGAAATATTGAGGTATCGAATGCATTTGTTATTCGACAGGTATTAAAAGCTCGACCTTCTCCTCATCTGTTTCTTCGATATAAAAAATCTCAATAGAACAAGCTTCGCTTAGCTGCTTATGCCCACTCTTTTGCATCCAATCAAATACATAACCGTACCCATCTTGGATTGTTTTATTGGTACAAGTAACCTTTGCATAAGTATGACCAGGAAGTTTAAAGCTCACCATGTCTTCTGGAATATCATTACCTTCAGGCACTTCATAACAAGCAAAATATGTAGCACTAATGTATTTCTGGCGTGTATGTAAAGTTTATTTAAGATGTTCACGACCTATATCCCAGGCATTTCCAATGCTATGATTTCATTATCAGATGCGCAGCTGATGGCCTAATAAATAGAGTACGAGAGGGGAAATTATAAGATGAGTAAAGATAATATTATTAAGTCGATACTTTCGGAAAAAGTAAGCATGACACCAGCCGGGTTCATTGCCGATCAATTAAGTCCGGAGCAGTTCGCAGAACATTATGAGTTGTTTTTTGACAAGATTTTCGATATTAGCTCATCCGATATTTCAAGCGTAGAGGGCTATGGGGAATTCGACGAGGAATGCAAAGTGGCCTACGGAACCTGCAGAGATTTCCTGATCGATAACTTTGCAGATGACCGTGAGGGGTATTGGCTGAATTGGAAAGAGTTGTTCGAAACGACTGTGTTAGAACGAGAATTTTTTGACAAGTACTTCAAAGAAATGGAGAAGCGGATTTCTTATTGTGAAGGCCAGCGGTTTTTGGTCAATAATAATACGTTTTTTGAAAATATGATTACAGATGGGCAGACCACGGTGGGATTTCCTGACTGGAGCTACTCCGGCATTTGCGATTTCCTTTTGGATTTTGCCATTATGGATTTGAATAAGCCATACTTAAGAATTCCAGAATTGTTGGCCGAGTATAGTAAGAAAAGAGGAATCGTTATCCCGAATTACAAGGAAAGATTCCTGTGTATGGCGTATTATAAAGGAATCGATGTCTTGCGCTGGCATGCATCTATTGATGACACGGGATCCTGCAGCTCAATTGTGAAGTCGATCAGTGAATTGAAAGACCGAATGGATGCTATATCTATATAGATGGTGATGAGATGAAATATGAGAATGCCGGTGATATCCTGCCAGCGGAACTACTCAAAGAATTGCAGAAATATGCGGCAGGCAAGCTGCTATATATTCCCTCCGGAGAGGAAAAAAGAGCATGGGGCGAAACGTCAGGTTACCGGGGGACCTTGCAGAAGCGCAATCGCATGATTCGCAATAAGTATGGTCATGGAGTGACAGTGTCTGAGCTTGCGGATGAATACTTTTTATCCTTGGATTCTATCAAGAAAATCATCTATTCTAAGAAAAATGATGGGCATATCACATACGCTCCCACATTGGAATCAGCAGTACAATATACGAATGTCGGGATGCTGGAAGAATGGATTCACTGTTATCTGCTGCTCACCCAAAAAGTAGCTCTAAGTCTGGATGATATCATGAAGGAAGAGCGTTTGTATTACGGTGTTGTGAAGTTTCCGCTGCGGCTTATTCAGGAGGAAGGATCAGTGCGTGGGGGAGAGGACCAAACCATCGATGATATAGCCGCTCACCCCCCTTTGCTAATTCGGTATGAAGCCGGTAAATTTTATTGCCTTACATCAAACGAGTTGTTGGCGATATTAAAGCAGCGCAAAGTAAATGCTCATCCTGCCATCATTGTGTTAAGCGGGAATGCTGATTATAAACGATTTATGAAGCACTATGGGACGGTATTGATATTTTGTAAATAAAAAAGAGCGACACGAAGTGGGACACTCGTGTTGCTCTTTTTTTTCTAAGAAACAGGTCTCTTAACGACTGGAATCCAAATTTCCATTTCATACATGTTGTTTCCACGATCGTACGTCATTTCAAACTCGGGGGCATTTGTATTTTCTCTCACCCGTGAGTTCCTGCTGTATTTCAAGCAGCATATATTCGGCAAATTCCGAAAGCCGGGCTGGAGCTATATTTATATTTACGCTTCCCCTTGTATACTCCTCTAAATAGCATTGAACCAGGTCATGGTATTTACTTGGCAAATTCTCAGTTCCCCAAATTCCCCCTTCTTTTTTGGAGGAGATTGCACCCTTTCTAATAAAGTAAAGCACTCTACATAGATTTAACGTTACATACATTGGTTTATCCAAAATCTCATCGGATGCACATTCGATGTCGTACAGGATGGAGGCAAGATAGTATTGCCTTTCAATCGGTGGATAACACTCTGCAAGTGGACTGCCATATAAAGCCCTACCCCTGTGGTAGGCTACGGCTATTTGAGAGGCTAAGTCTTTATCCTCATACCCTCCGCACAAGTAATGCTCGTTAGTCCGATACTGCTCCCGATGAAAATCCGAGAAATGATACTCACAGGGTGTTGGATACACAAACTCAGTTAAAAATTTCTCCAGGATGATGCTGCATTCAATGCTATTCTCGATATCGTCATGGAGTAACAGAAGTCTTTGTGAGATCTGTTGTGTAGCTAAGACGGATAATGTTTCTTTTACCACAATCAATACATCAATATCACTCTTTGCAGGATTAAAACAATCCATAGCCAAAGAACCGTGCAGATAGACTCCAACTAAATTGTTGTCACCTAGCTCTTCTACAAATAATGCTCGTATTCTGTCTAAAATCACTTGCACCTGTACAGCCTCCCCGCATTCTAACCATTAGTACAATTGTAGAAGATAAGTTTAAGTTGAAGCGGGTAAAGATTAAACATAATTAATGTTGGTACAATAAAACCCACTATAAGGAGGTGCAACGGAGCCCTTTTTTAATCTCGTTTACGAGCAAATTTTTCTCCTTTTCCGATATTCCATCAGCGGAAAGTTTGCGTGCTGCTACAGGTATAATCCAAGGCTCGATATCCGCATAACTGATGCCGGAGAGCCGCTCGTATTCGTCCATAAATATGGTAATGATATTTTCTCGCGTGGCGTTTAGAGCGGTACTTGCTTCTGATGGGAGATGATCGGGCAATATCGCATATCCAATCATAATGATATATTCGGCCAAGTCCGCTTCCGGATTTCCGATCGAAGCATTGTTCCAATCAATAATCACTGCTTCATTATTCCGGAACAATATATTGTTTGGGTTTGGATCGCCATGACACAGCTGATGCTTTAACGGTAACTGATTTAATTGGTTGATTACTGCTGTTTTATCAGTCTCGGACAAATAATGAGCACGGCGAATATCATACTTGAGATTGTCTCTTTGACTCGGCATATTGGACATGGAATGCGTGTGGATTTGATACAAGAGCTGAGCTGTAGCTAGAACGTCATTATAATCATCGTATACAGTAAGTGGTTGCTGCGGGCTGGAGGGCTGTAGTATGCCGTTGATAAAACGTTCCATGATTGACTCTCCATAAATCCTTTCAAACACGATACCGGATCGGCCTCCTATATGTACCAGTTCATATGGCTGAGGAACAGGCAACCCGCATTCCCTGGCGATTCGGGAATGATGCAATTCTGCTTGCAAGGCAGCGAGACTGGTGTTAGGCTTTGCCAGTTTGACAATCTTTCCTGCGCCGTCCCATTCGAATACTTCCGAACATCCGCCTTCTCCTATTTTTTTGCCCAGTTTACTGATCATGCCGCGCGCTCCTTTTTAGGATTTTTATAAGTGAGGGTTAATTGTGTAAGCCTTCTTTTATTGTTAACGTTGTGTACATTTCTTCGAGCATTTCTGTAGCCTCGTGAATATCGAGCTCGGACATATTGGTGTTGATCATCGTTCCAATTCCAAGCCAATACAAGGAAAGCTTATAAAAGATTTTCTCGATCTTACTCTTTTCCAGCATACTTAAGCGGTTATCGATTTGTAGAAAGGCGGTATACATCTCCTCTTGGAGTCTATCTTTATTCCGTTTGAAATAGTCACCACCATAATCAGAAAGGAACAGAACTCTGAATAGATGTTTCTCATTTTGAGCGAAGAGCAGGCACCCGATCGCAAAATTCATAGCAGGTGCGTTGCTGTTATTGTCGTATTGTTTCATGCTGGTCAGTGCAAAAGTTGCAACTTGATTAAAGACATCATCTTTTAACTCTTCCATGTTTCCATACACGCTGTAAATAGGCTGGGTCGAGCACTTTAGTTTTTGCGAAATACTTCTGGCTGTCAGAACATCAAGTCCTTGCTCTCGAACCATTTCAAATGCTGCCTCTAAAACTTTTTCTTTGGTTATTTCTGCTTTTGGGGGCATTGTATCATCTCCACAGTAGATTGATTCATAAATAACTATCGTTATATAACGTATGTTATATGTATATAAATGGAATGTCAAGTCGTTGTTTACGACAATCATTCACAACAAAACGAGTACCCGAGACATGTTGGATCCACTCACTTTTCGTAGGTTGTTCTATTGAAAATTTTAATAATATATGTTAAAAATGTTGAACAAACCCATGGGGAGGGGACTAGAGATGAGAAAAATTTATATTATTCAACATTGCCAGTCAGAGCATCACATCAACAATATGTCGGGCGGTTGGACTGATACGCCTCTGACTGATCTAGGGATGAAGCAGGCCGAGCGGGTTGGCCTAAAATTAAAGAGTGAACTAGCTAAAGAAGAGTACGTGCTGTACGCTTCAGATTTAATGCGGGCTAAGCAAACGGCAGATATTATTGGAAAGCATCTAGAACTAAATGTGATCGAAGAGGCAGGCCTGCGGGAAATCAATACTGGAGCTGCAATTGGAAAAACAAAAGAATGGGCAAAGGCGAATAGGAACCCTATGGGAGAACGCGGCTTTCATATAGATTATCAGGAGTTTCAGGGCGGGGAGACATGGAAGGAATTTTATTTGCGCGTCTGTGATTGTATGGAACGGATCATTCATACGGAACAGAAAAATTTAATTATAGCGACGCATGGCGGAACATTAGGCTATATCATTGCTTGGTGGATGGGGTTTAACATTGATATGTTAGAAAAATCGCACTTTAAGGCTTCGGTCGGCAGTATCTCTCTTTTACAGACCAATGGCTATCAGCAACATGAACTGCATATCTTTAACGATACCTCACATTTAGCTGAGTTGAAGAGTTAACTTGATAGTTCGTATTAAAAACCATCTCTGAGGAGAGAAGAGATTCTTCTATTGCCTTCAAAAGAGTAAATAACGGCATTTTTGTACCTTAAAATGGTTGCAGCTAAGAGTATTTCCTAATTAAGTGCAATTTTATATTGAGCTGAAACAATTGCTGCTAACCATCCATGCACATGCGCCCAATAAAGTCGGGGTAAATGCAGGTGTTGCTAACACTGACGATTTCTACTCCACAATTGATGCCAAAGAAGGCGATGCTTACAATTAAAGTCTAAGGTTGTGGCAAGTGAATCGGTTATTGAAGTCATACTGAACTTTCCATTGAATGTGTTGGCAGATCCATTCAATACGGGAGTTTTAGCTATGGCTTTCTTTTTTTGATTGAAGTTAAAAAAATGCTTGATAATCGGGGGAGGATTTTGCTGATTTTTCCTCATTAATAAGATCAAAGAAATGCTTGCCCTTGACGTTGCGTCAAGGGATATACTGGCGCTAGAAAGGGGCTGAGAATGATAAAAAAGACATATTCAATTGGCTCATTCGCCAAGCTGACCGCGACGACAGGAAGGACGCTGCGCTTCCACGATCGCAATGGCCTGCTTAAGCCAAGTGAATAAAATGAACCGGAGTAGACATAGCAAAAGAAACACATGTCGCACGGGGGATCGACTTCCGCGGACTTGAGTTAATGAAAGAAAATATTTATTTATAGTAGGAGTGATTATGATGTCAAATAATAGGGACATGCTGCAAGATTCGAATCCCAGCCTTCGAGTTCGTCCCCGCGTGAAATGGGGTGTTCTCGGATATTTCCTCTACATCGCAGTCTTCTACGCGCTCTTCGTGTCCAACGGCGTCAACTACAGGCGAATAGGTGAGAGTGAGGAGACCCTTCTTCTCTGGTACGTAATACCAATGGCCGGCGGTGCCGTGCTGGCCTTCACAATAGTCACGATCTACGGTTGGTGGCGCCCCAGCCTGGTTGAAAGGCGGAGTCTTTCAGGGTGGACGATGACTCTCCCGATCATCATGGCGGTCATCGCGATTGTGAACATGCTGATCGCTGATTTCACCCGTGTTACGCCCCTCATGTGGCTATATCTCTTCGTCGGCAGCATCCTGGTTGGTTTCAATGAGGAGACTATCCACCGAGGTCAATTGATAGTCGCACTGCGCAGCCGCTTCGGTGAAACCGGGGTCTGGTTACTCTCATCAGCGATGTTCGCAGTCTTCCACCTGCCGGACATATTCCTGGGCCTCGGGGCGGGTGCATTGTTCCAGGTATTGATGGCTTGCGGCCTCGGTTCGATCTTCTACCTCTCCCGGCGGTCGACCGGATCGCTCATAGCCTCCATGTTCGTGCACGGACTCTGGGATGTGAGCATCTTCGCGGGACATGGTACATCGTCGCTTCCGCTCGCTGGTATGGCATCTCCTTTGTTGGCGATTGCTGGGGTTATCACGGTTGCCACCATCCTTCGCCGTGAAAAGCGACGTAAAAGCGCCCAAAGTGTGTCACGACCAGTCGGTTGATTCATCCGTGCGGTCGACGAGATTCGTATATGTTTAGGCAACAGAAAAGGACAAAAGACCGCGTAAACGCGTCTTTTGTCCTTTTGTCCTTTTGTCCTTTTGTCCTTTTGTTCATTACAGTAAATCCAGTTACAGCGATATCAAATCACGCGATAGCTTATTCAGTCGCTCACAGCCGTTGTCTGTCACCAGCACCATATCCTCGATCATGATCGAACCGATACCGTAGCCGTAGTAAGGTGTCTCCAGACAAATGACCATGCCAGGGCGAAAAAGGGTTTCTTCCGATGGGCTGAGGAAGGGTGCTTCCTCGGCAGCAAGGCTCAATCCTGCGCTGTGCCCCAGGTGGCCGCGATTGTAATTCGGGATTCCGGACTTACGAATCAGCGGCATCACTTCGTCAAAAGCATTCTTCATCGGCAAGCCCGGTTCGATGATCTCCAGCAGCCGGTCGTGTCCGGCTCGCAGCGCGCCATAAATGCGCGTGACCGTATCCGATGGAGAACCAAGCACAAAGGTCCGTGCAATATCCGAGCCATAGCCGGCTACATCGACACCGACATCGAATTTGATGAGGTCGCCTGGCTTGCTCGGCCGGGTATCAAAAACATGCGCGGGTGCAAAATGATCGCCAACCGATATCATATGAAAACGGGATTCGAAGCCGTCCGCATGAGTTAGCAAAGCGAGCCGGAACGCATCAGCAATTTCTTTTGCCGAATGACCAGCTCGAATGCCCTTGATCGTCTCAGCGATGCCGATCTCCGCGTAATCGCAGCTCTTGCGCAATTGCGCGATCTCCCAAGCTGTCTTGATCGACCGCAGCTCGGTAAGAATCGGTCCTGCTTCTGCCAGCTGAAGGCCGGGAATGGCTTCACGCAACGCAGTAACAGCAGGATAACGCATGGCGCCTAGCTCTACAGCAACTCTACCACTTTCTATGCCATATTCGGCCAGCACCTGTCCCAATAGTCCGAACATCTCCTGCACCTGATGGTTCACGGGCCGGCGTCCTTCATACTTGGCACCACGTAACCCAAGCGGATCGTCCACGTCGACCCAGGTCGGGTATGTACGAAGCTCGCACTGTGGCAGGTCCGCCGGAACACCGGCGGCTTCGAATTCATTCATAATGATGACCGTAGGCCGGTTCGGATCACGGAACATGACGGCCAGCGCAACTTCGCTCATACGCAGCGTATACATGAACGTGCTGGGATGGCCGGACAGGTAGTAGAAATTCTCACAGCTTGACGCCACGAGCGCATCCACATTCTCCTTCTCCATGATTGCCCGCGCTCGTTCCGCGACGTTCTTCAAATGCTCTGTTTTGCTGGGCATCCCATTGTCCACTCCTTTGAATCAAACTTGATACTCTATGTCTGGTACGCCTTCGATTTGCCGTAAGAATTTCCGCGCACGATCAGTCTTCGGCTGTTTGAAAAATTGCTCCGGCGTATTTTCTTCCTGAATAACTCCATCACTCATAAAAATCACCCGGTTCGCCACTTCCCGTGCGAACTTCATCTCATGGGTCACGACGATCATCGTCATGCCTTCCTTAGCCAGCTGTTTCATGACGGCCAGCACTTCACCTGTCAGTTCCGGGTCCAGCGCCGACGTTGGCTCGTCGAACAGCATGATCTCCGGCTGCATGGCGAGCGCACGGGCAATTGCAACCCGCTGCTGCTGTCCGCCGGACAGGCGGGAAGGATATTCATCCTTTTTGCTAAGCAGACCGACCTTGGACAATAGTGACTCTCCGATTTCGACGGCTTGGCTGCGGCTCATCTTTTTGACAATCGTAGGAGCCATAATGACATTCTCCAGAACCGTCATGTGGGGAAACAGATTGAACGACTGGAACACCATACCTGTTGAAGTGCGAATGTTCCGAATTGCCGCTTTCTTGCTGTTAGCATTCATCGAGACGTCCCATGACGCATCTCCAATCACAATCGATCCCGCGTCCGGTTCTTCCAGGCCGTTCAGACAGCGTAACAGTGTGCTTTTGCCGGAGCCGCTGGGGCCGACCAGAACGACAATTTCACGGGGATGGATTTGCAGATGAATATCGCGAAATACGACAAGATCGCCGAAGCTTTTGCCGAGTTGTTTGACCTCGATCATGAACATCACACGCCCTTAATAAGCTTTTGATAAACGGTTTTCGATACGGTTCAAAATGAATGAAAAGAACACACTCATCACCCAATACATAATAGCAATAGCGATATAAAACGGCATAGCCACGTAATACTGTGCAATCAGCAGTTGGGCGGAGCGCAGCAGCTCGGTCACTGTTACAACAGACACAAGCGATGTTTCTTTCAGCATTCCGATAAATGTATTGCCCATCGGCGGAATGGCTACTCTGGCTGCCTGCGGGAGAACTACTCTACGCATGGTCTGCCAAGAGGTTAGGCCAAGTGACTGTGCGGCTTCCGTCTGTCCTTTAGGTACGGATAGAATCGCACCGCGGAAGGTCTCGGACAAGTAAGCACCAATGTTGATGCTGAGCGAAATAAAGGCCGCAGTGAGCGGCCCCAGTGTGATCCCGTAATCGGGGAGTCCGAAATAGATAATGAAAATCTGAACCAAAATCGGGGTGCCGCGAACGATGGACACGTAACCTTTGGCCAGACCGCTAAGCAGCCAATTTCCTTTGAGACGGGCAAGGGCGAGAAGCAGCCCAATGATCAAGCCGAAGAACATTGAGACGATTGTGATCAACAGCGTATAATAAGCGCCTGTCAATAGAAATTGGAAGTTCTGTAACACCAGTTCCATGCCGTGCATCCTCCACGTTCACACTAATTAGATGTTAGGGTCAACTTTAAACCATTTTTGGAAAATCTCTTTGAACGTCCCGTCCGTCTTCATTTCATCCAGTGCTTTATTGATGGCATCCAGCAGCTCCGGATTGTTCTTGCGAATCGCGATACCCGCAAAGTCCTCTTTAATCGGCTCGCCGACCGCCTTGACATTGAAGTGATTTTTCTCAACCAGTGGCTGGATGGCAAAAGTGTTATTGATCGTGGCATCGATGCGGCCAACGTTCAGATCCTTGAGCGAGGTGATCACATCGTTATACGTAGCAATTTCAAACTTGCCGACTTTCGGCATGGCTTCATCGCGCAAATATTTCTCATCGTTCGTGCCTAGTCCGACACCGATCTTCTTACCTTTGAAGTCCTCAAGACTTTTGATGGTTGTGTTGTCACCTTTGACGATTACGTTGACAGCATTCTTGATGTAAGGCGTAGAGAAGTCCATCGTCTTCTTACGGTCATCGGTAATGGTGACTTGGCTGACGAGTGCATCGTATTTGTCCTTTTGCAATCCTTCAATCAGCCCGGAAAATTCACCTGTGATGAATTCAGCTTCAACGCCGATGCGTTTAGCTACGGCCTTGGCAACGTCGGCATCGAAGCCGTCGATCTCATGCTTGTCGTTGAGGAAGTTGTATGGAGCATAGGTGCCCATAAGCCCGATTCTGATTTTGCCAGCTTTCTTGATCACCTCAAGTGAGTTGTCCGCGGCGGCTGTTTCGGCTGGTTTATTACCAGCATTGTTATCCGTAGCAGCTGGTGCCGCTGTGTTGTTCGTTCCGCAGCCTGCGAGTGCGATTACGAGCACGCTCAGCAGTGAAGCGGATTTTAAAAACTTGTTTAGTTTGGTTGTCATTACGATGGCCTCCTTGGCTCTCTTTGATGTTGTTATACACGATCTGGTTATAAGTTATCCGAGCAAACCCCGGAATTCGAATTTGGCGGTTTCTTCAGCTATGGCAGCAGGGGAGTAGGGCGATTGGTAATCAACGTCATGCATTGGCCCGAACAGCCACTTGGACAGAACACCTGTAATCAAGCTGACCAAAATGTTGGCTCGCAGCGCCATGCTGTTTGTTTTGGGCAGCATTCCGAGTTCTACGGCTCGCTCTATATTGCTTTTGAACGCTTCTTCAAAGGCAATCCAGGTCTGTGAGACAGCTTCACGGATCGGCTGATCAGCACCCTGACCTTTCATGAGCAGCAGAGCCATCAAATTCCGATTCTGGTGTGCAAAAGTGAACAAATCTGTAAGCAGGCGCGCAGATGATCCTACCATATCATCTACCGTACCGGCGTGTTTGCGGTAACCTTGCTGGATGACTAGAATCAGCTTTTCTTTGCCGTCTTCAATCAGCTCCAGCGTGAGCTGTTCCTTACTTTGAAAATGCCAGTAAAACGTGCCTTGCGACACTCCGGTGGCCTTGACCACATCGGAAATTTTGGTGCCGTGATATCCCTTACGGGCAAATAAGTCGAGCGCCGCGGCCATTAGCTGCTGGCGACGATCCTGATCTTGTTCCTCTATAGCGGGCAGCTTCCATCGCTCCTCTTGACCTGACTGATTAGTCAGTTGGTTAATTCCGATGGGCTTACTATATTTAAATTTTAGATTTCTGTCAAGAATAAAATACGGATTTTGTCGAACTGTGGGAGTGGTTATGGACTAGCTTGTCCTGTGGAAAGAAAAGTTATCCAGATGGGGGAGGGGTGTTAAAGTCAATTTGCTGTAGGACTTTTATTCTTAAAAAATGAAAGTGAAAAAGCCGATCTGCCGAAGCAAGTCGACGGTCGACTTTCTCATGCTGCTGTGTTAATTGAAGTGCTCCAGCACAATCTTGCCGATAGCTCCTCTTGCTTCCATTTTGGTATGCGCAAGTTTGAGGTTCGCGGCATTAATCGGGGACAGCCGCTCGGTGACTGCGGTCCGGATTTTTCCCTCGTCGACAAGTTGAGACATTTGATTTAATAAATGATGCTGTTCGATGATGTCTTTCGTTTGAAAAGTGGAACGTGTAAACATATTCTCCCAAACCAGTGTAACGCTTTTGCCTAAAAATTGACCCAGTTCAACAGGCGGATCATTATCAATGATAAAGCAGATTTTCCCTTGTGGAACGATGACCTGAGTCAAACGGTTCCAGTCTACTTTGTTCAGGCTGAAGATATAGTCCACGGAATCCAATCCATGCTGCTGCAATTGGGGCAGGAAGTCCTCGTAATGATTAATTACAATCTCTGCTCCAAGCTCTTTAACCCACGCTGCTGATTCTGGACGTGATGCTGTGCCAATCACAGTGAGCCCTGCCAGTTTGGCAAGTTGGACTGCGATAGAGCCCACGCCTCCGGCAGCTCCGATGATAAGAATGGATTTGTTGCGGTTGATTTCGGGATTATGTGGAATCCCCAAACGATCAAACAAACTCTCCCAAGCGGTAAGCGTAGTTAACGGCAGTGATGCAGCTTCTGCGAAGTCGAGCGTTTTTGGCTTTTTGCCTACGATCCGTTCATCCACCAAATGAAATTCGCTGTTGTTTCCAGGTCTAATCACACTGCCCGCATAGTAGACTTCATCTCCTGGCTTGAAGAGTGTACATTCAGGACCGACTTCAACAACGACGCCTGACGCATCCCATCCGAGAATATAAGGCGCACCTTCAGTAGATGGATTGTACTGACGTACGACTGTATCGGCAGGATTGACAGCGATGGCTTCGATTCGGACAAGCAAATCATGTCCTTGCGGTGTAGGGACAGGAATTTCGAGGTCTAACAGACTATCTGGATGTGTAATTGGTAAATACTCATAATATCCTACGGCTCGCATGGATTTTGAGTTTTGCATATGGGATCAATCCTTTCTTTTCTTGTGGAATTGCGCTTTACTATCTTAGTATAGTTTAATAAGTTATATACAAAAAGTACGCAAAAATAGCATACTGAGTATCCAGTTAGATACTATAGAAGGGATGAAATACTGTGATAAGCTCCTCAAGTACACGCTGTCCGGTTGAAACCACCCTAGGCGTAATTGGTGGTAAATGGAAAGGCGTCATTATATATTCTCTGCTCGGCGGGACCAAGAGGTTCAATGAGATCCGCAAGATTTATCCGCAAGTAACTCACCATACGCTTACTTTGCAATTAAGGGAGCTGGAGCGGGAAGGTCTCATATCCAGAAAGGTCTACAATGAAGTTCCACCCAAGGTGGAATATTCGTTAACGGAGTTCGGGCGGACGCTAGAGCCAATGCTCCTTATGATGAAAGAATGGGGATACCTGTACGAAGAGCGGGTGAAGGCGAATAATGAAGCAGTGGAAGAAGAGAGTGAATTGCATTAAGTTAAGCAGTTTGGCGAGATGTAGAACGTCTTTGATACAATTCGTCTTTTTTAACGAAAATAAAAAAAGTCGACCTGACGAGCAAGAAGTCGGTCGACTTATTTCATGTTATTTTGTTAGCTGAAGTGCTCTAACACAAGCTTGCCAATGGCGGCCCCTGATTCCATTTTGGCATGCGCGATCTTGAGGTTCGCAGCATTGATCGGGGACAGTCGCTCCGTGACTACAGTTCGAATTTTCCCCTCATCCACCAACTCAGCCATCCGATTCAACAGATGATGCTGTGCGATAATATCTTCTGTTTGAAACGTGGATCGGGTGAACATGGTCTCCCAAACCACGGTAACACTTTTGCTTTTTAACAGATTCAGCGCAACAGGCTCTTCATTTTCTACGATCAGACAGATCTTACCTTGTGGAGCGATCGCCTGAGTCATCTTGTTCCAGTGTTGATCTGTATTGTTCAAGCAAAAGATATAGTCGACGGAAGCAAATCCGTGCTGCTGCAATTGGGGCACAAAGTCCTCGTAATGATTGATTACATATTTCGCTCCAAGCTCTTGAACCCACGCTGCTGATTCCGGACGCGATGCCGTGCCGATCACAGTGAGTCCTGCTAGTCTGGCCAGCTGTACTGCGATGGATCCAACACCTCCAGCAGCCCCGATGATGAGAATGGACTTGTTGCGGTTAATTTCGGGAGCATGAGGGATGCCTAAACGATCAAATAAACTCTCCCACGCGGTAATCGTCGTTAATGGCAGTGATGCAGCATCCGCAAAGTTCAGCGTCTGTGGCTTCCGACCCACGATCCGTTCGTCTACCAAATGAAACTCGCTATTGGTACCGGGTCTGACCAGACTGCCGGCATAGAAGACTTCATCGCCCGGCTTGAAGAATGTGCACTCAGGACCAACTTCTACAACCACGCCTGCTGCATCCCATCCTAGGATATATGGACCGTCACCGGCTTGTTCATATTTACGTACGATAGGATCGGCTGGATTAGCCGAGATGGCTTCGATTCGGACAAGCAAATCTCGGCTTTGCGGAGTAGGGACTGGAAGTTCGAGGTCTAGCAGACTTTCTGAATGTGTGATGGGTAAATATTTATAATATCCAACGGCTCGCATGGATTCTGGTTTTTGCATGGTGATCATTCCTTCCTTTTCTTATGAATTGCGCTTTGCAACCTTAGTATAGTTAAATAAGTTATATACAAAAAGTACGCAAAATTATCATACTCAGTATCCAAAAAGATACTTAGAAGGGATGAGTGCAGTGATAGATTCCACAACTAAACGGTGTCCAGTGGAGACCACCCTGGGCGTCATCGGCGGTAAATGGAAGGGTGTCATCATTTATTATCTGCTTAGCGGAACCAAGCGGTTCAACGAGCTGCGCAAAATATACCCGCAAGTGACTCACCATACGCTAACCTTGCAATTAAGGGAGCTGGAGCGGGAAGGCATCATATCCAGAAAGGTCTATAACCAGGTACCACCCAAGGTGGAGTATTCGTTAACAGAGTTCGGGCGGACGTTAGAGCCGATGATCCTGCTGATGAAAGAATGGGGAGACCTATACGAGGAGCGGGCGAAGGAGGTTCATGCAGGAGTGGAAGAAGAGGTATCTGATACACATTAAATGAGCGGTTGGTTTTTCACTGAATAACACAGGGACGAACATCATAAAAATGCATGCTTTAGCGGCTCCAATTGACCGTTAATTCTGCCCTATATGCTGCTAACGGACCCCAGTGCCGTTATTTTCTAACTACCACCCGTTTCAAAAAATAGCGGACTCCAGAGACGTTATGAGTAGAATTTCTGTGCGAAATCTACGGTTTGGAAGGAATAGCGGCATCTGAGTCCGTTACATGCTCCAGAAGCAGCTTGATGTACGAATAACGTCGATAGGGTCCGTTAGCCGCCAGGCAGGAGTTTCAACCTTCTGAAGCCCTGGTTTTAGCAAGCATTGATGAGGGAGTTGAGCCTGATTTGCAGGGCTATTGCCCATGAACAATTGTAGAGAATGGTGTTTCTCGACAGTCTGAGTTTTCCAGTTGTTCAATTACGACCACACGCCTGATGGCTGGGCGTCTATTGCTTGCTCATTATTTGTTCAAGAAGGCGGTCATAGGAGAAAAATAAGAAATGGCGGGTTCAGGAATCCTCCTGAACACCGCCATTTCGTGGTTTTTGCATGATTTTTATATAGGTGGAGCCTTATCGAGGATCATGCCTTATTTTGGGTCAGCCTCTTAGGCAATGCAGTGGTGCCTACATCGCTACAGAGGAGAATATAGCATGATTACCCCTTAAGCGCTTGTACCACCGGCTTCGAGCTGTCCAGCTCTACTGGCTGTCCGTACAGGCTCAACGTCAGCGCTTCGCCCTCAAGCAGCTCCAACTCCACATTTCCGGTAGTGATGGTTACTGCAATCAGACGTCCACGGAAGGTCAAGCGGAACGCATATTTTTCCCATCCGGACGGGATGGAAGGTGCGAGCGACAAGCCGCTTTCTTTTAAGCGAGTGCCAGCAAAGCCATAGACAATCGCCATCCAGGTGCCGCCCATGTTGGCGAGATGCAGACCGTCTTTGGTATTGCCGTGCGTATTATCAAGATCAAGTCGCGCAGTCTCGATGAAGTATTCATAAGCCTTGTCATGATAGCCGATTTTGGAGGCCATGATGCTGAAAATACAGGATGACAACGAGGAATCATGGGTTGTGATTTTCTCGTAGTAATCATAAGAACGACGGATCGTTTCTTCGCTTTGCTCATCCTCCAGCAAGAAGTGGGCCAGAACAGTATCGGCCTGCTTACACACCTGATAGCGATACAGCGTGAGCGGATGGTAGTGCAGCAGCAGCGGATGCTTCTCTTTTGGTGTATTTTCGAAATCCCAAACGGCCTTGCGCAAGAACGTGTCGTCCTGCGGGTTGATCCCCAGCTTCTCATCGAACGGCAGCAACATAGCTTCCGCAGCTTGGCTCCATTCCGCAACTTCTTCAGCTGTCACGCCAAGACGCTCAGTCAGCGCGCGGAAGCCTTGCTCATCGTATGATTTTAAAGTCTCGAAGCTGGTAGCCGCCCATTTCAAGTTATGCTTAGCCATCACGTTAGTGTAATAGTTATTGTTCACAAGACAGGTGTATTCATCCGGTCCAGTAACTTCGTCGAGGTGGAATTTGCCTTCATGGTAGTGGCCAATTTCCATCCACAAGCG
Organism: Paenibacillus sp. GCM10012306; assembly: GCF_042649265.1. Classification (NCBI taxonomy): domain Bacteria; kingdom Bacillati; phylum Bacillota; class Bacilli; order Caryophanales; family Paenibacillaceae; genus Paenibacillus; species Paenibacillus sp. GCM10012306. Next base: position 232,369 of record NZ_JBHRYW010000009.1, read on the forward strand.
GGCGGTTTCGAACAATACTTCGGCTCCGTATTCCAACAGGAAGGCGTTATCCTGTTCAGCCAGATAATACTGGATGTAGCTGTAGGCAACGTCGGCGCTGATATGATACTGAGCGGTGCCGGACGGGAAGAACGACGAGCATTCTGTACCGGAAATCGTCCGCCATGGGAACAATGCACCCTTGGAGTGCCCCATTTCCTTCGCCCGTTCCCGAGCTTGCTCCAGCTTGGAATAACGGTACAGCAGCAGTTGACGAGCCAGGTCAGGAGAAGTCATCAGGAAGACAGGCAGCATGTAGATTTCTGTATCCCAGAAATAGTGGCCCTCGTATCCTTCACCGGATAGACCTTTGGCAGAAATATTACTGTGCGGATCGCGTCCCGCCGATTGCAGAAGCTGATACAAGTTGAAGCGAATACCTTCCTGAAGCTGGGCGTCGTTCTCAATCACAATATCAGAAGTTTTCCAGAAGTCTTGCAAATATTGACCCTGCTGTTCCAGCAGATTCGCAAACGTAAGGGCTTTGAGGCCTTCTTGCAGCGCAATTCCAGTCTCAACAAGAGCGTCCGAATGACGAAGGGTATCGGTATATACATTCCATTTGGTCAGTTGCAGTGGACCTGTGAGCTGAGCAGTGGCTGTTACTTCGCCTGCCAGATCGTTGGCCTGTGCTTCAACAGTCCATGCTCCGTCCCATTCGTGCCGGGTGACGCAAGCGGTCCGCAGACCGGAAGTCATAGTGGCATTCTCGACATGCACATACTCATCCTGAATACCGCAGCCGACTACAGACAAACGTTTGCTGTGTCCGGCAGCGACCCGTGGATCGTTAGGGTTACTGTAGTTACTGACATCCCCGTTCACTCGGGATACAATCTTGATTGCTCCTGTGAAGTTCACTGGTTCCAGCGTGAGGTTGATCGCGAATAGTTCCTTGTGTGTGAAGGAGACCAGTCTGCGGAAATGAAGCTTCAGTTCTTTGCCAGAAGGTGTTCTGAAGTGGACTTTGCGCTCTGAATAGCCTTTGTCCATATGCAGGCTGCGTTCATAACTTACGATGCTGCCTTCAGTCAGTGCGAAAGGTTCTTCCTCGTCACCGATATATATGTTGATGCCCTGTGCATCTATAATGTTCACTAGCTTCTGCTGCGTGCCCGGAAAAGCGTACAACTTCTCGCCATATGGAATATCAATAACATCATGGAAGGCGTTCAGGTATGTGCCACGAATGCTCTGAATTCCAGTGTCGGCATACCCTTCCTCAAAATTCCCGCGGACTCCAAGATACCCGTTACCCAGCGCGAAAATACTTTCTAAATTTAGCAGTGTCTCTGTCGTTAATCCCTTATTGGAAATGCTCCAGCTCATGCTTTTTAAGTCCTCCCTTGGTGGTTATGGATTGAATTTTAAGGCGGGAAAGTCTAAGATTATACTAATATATTTAACTTTTTATCAAAATTTTAAGGTGGGGGCAGAAGTATGACCCAACAGGATAAAGCAATCCCTTTGCCGTCCTATTTGTCCACCCGTTCTGAGAACCTTAACCAAGGTTTTGTTCATCCTCCGCTGGATTATGAGCATGAGCTGCTGGAAGCCATCCGCGTCGGGAATGAGAACGGGGCGCTGGAGGCGCTGCGAAAGATTAATGCGCTGGAAGCGGCCAAGCTGGCCCGCTATCCGCTGCGTTCGAAGAAGAATGCCATGATCGCTTCATGTACTTTGTTCACGAGAGCAATTATTCGTGGGAATGTGGACCCGGAGACTGCTTTTCAACTAAGTGATACGCTGATCCGCGACATTGAGATGGCAACAGAGATTGAGTGGTTGCTGCGTTTTGAATACGAGATGGTCTTACAGTTCATTGCCGTTATGAAAAGGGAAAAAGAAACCCTTCATTATTCTCATATTGTGAATCTGTCCGTGTACTTTATCCGTGAGCATCTCTTCCAAGACCTGACACTGGGGATGATCGCTCGTCATGTGGGTGTGCATCCAAGTTACTTGTCGGACCGCTTCAAGCGGGAGACCGGGATGGGGATCACAGAATTTATCAATCGTCGTAAAATCGAAGAGTCCAAGTCCATTTTGGCCCATAGTAATCAGTCAATTTCCGAGATTTCATTCATGTTCAAATTCTGTAGCCAAAGCTATTATACCCAGCTGTTCCGGAAGTACACTGGCCTGACGCCCAAGGCGTTCCGAAGAAGTGGGGAATTCCACAAACTGCAAGGGGATCATAAGTAGGATACTAACCTGCCTTCTCTTATAATAGGGGACTGCAGGTTTTTTTGCGGATGATAATATCTAAAACCGTTAATATTGTATAGCTTTCGTTATTTTGTGTAATGGAAGTCTGGTGCTGTATACGCTAGCATAGAGTTATTCAGCCGCTTGGATCGGGCGCAGCAGTGCGAGACGAGAGCGCGGAGGAAAGAATCTGTGCAGTCTGGTTTAGCAGACATTGAAAGCGGTATCATGTTAAGACAAAAGGAGGTTTACAGGAATTGAGTAAAAAAGGAATCTCACTGGTGTTATGTTTTCTGATGTTGTTCAGCAATCTTCCGGCTGCTTTTGCGGCCAAAAACGAAACCGCTTCCGTAGCTCATTGGGCCGAGGGAACGCTGGCCTCATGGGTAGAAAAAGGGTTGATCCACGGATACCCAGACGGCACCTTGCGACCGGATGAAGCTTTAACTCGGGCAGAGGCTGCGTCGCTCGTTAACAAGCTGTTTGGCATTACGGTGCCTTCGGCCGGGAGCTTCAGTGATGTGAAAGAGAACGCCTGGTATGCAAATACGGTATCTGCAGCCAAAGCGGCAGGTTATATCTCAGGCTATCCGGACGGAAGCTTCAAGCCGGAGCAGAAGGTGAACCGGGAGCAATTTGCCCGGATGCTAGCTGGGGTATTTCAGCTTCCACACAGCGGCGAGTCTGCACTGGCCGGATTTGGGGATGGCGCAGCAGTCAGCGCTTACGCACGTGAAGCCATGGATGGACTATTGGCTGGCGGTTATGTAAGCGGATACGGTGATCATACGCTGCGGCCCCAGAGTGTAATTACCCGTGCAGAGGCAGTGACACTGCTGGACCGCTTGGCGGGTCAGATCGTGAACAAACAGGATACGAAGGTATCTGGAATCAAGAGCACCGGAAATGTTGTAGTAAATGTGCCGGGCGTGACTCTGACCGGAGCCGATATTGCCGGGGATCTGTATGTGGCCCCTGGTGTAGGGGAAGGCGATCTGATCCTGGATCATTCCACCGTAAAGGGCAGTGTGCATATTAATGGTGGTGGACAGTTCAGTGTCTATTTGAAGAATTCTAAGCTAGGGAAAGTATTCATTGAGAAAAAGAGTCCTGTACGCGTTGTCATCTCTGATGGCAGCCGGGTAGGAGACATAGACATTCTTACGCCTGGAAATCTACTTGAAGTCGGGCAAGATGCTGTCATTGAGTCACTAAACATTACTTCTTCTGCGGCTAACACCGAGATAGACGCACAAGGTACGATCCTGGAGATCAGTAACGCGGCTCCAGCTGTTACCCTCAATAATACAGCGTTACCCATTGAGAGCGGAGTAAAAGTAGATCAAGGTGTGTTAGGCGAGGCAGCCCAGAGCAGCAGCGCTCCTTCGCAGCCTCCGGTCATTCGCGGCAATGTCGTACCGAGTACGGCACCGACAAGCCAGTCGACTTCGGGGCCGGTAAGTCAGCCGACCACGGCCCCGACGAGTCAACCGACCGCAACGCCAAGCAGTCAGCCGACGGCAGCTCCAACGAGTGAGCCGACGGCAGCGCCAACAAGTCAGCCGACGGCAGCACCAACAAATCAGCCGACGACAGCGCCAACAAGTGAGCCGACGGCAGCGCCAACAAGTCAGCCGACGGCAGCACCAACAAATCAGCCGACGACAGCGCCAACAAGTCAGCCGACGGCAGCACCAACAAATCAGCCGACGGCAGCACCAACAAATCAGCCGACGACAGCGCCAACAAGTCAGCCGACGGCAGCACCAACAAGTCAGCCGACGGCAGCACCAACAAGTCAGCCGACGACGGCGCCGACAAGTCAACCGACGGCAGCGCCATCGAGTCAACCGACGACAGCGCCAACAAGTGAGCCGACGCCGACACCAGCGCCAACAAGTCAGCCGACGACGGCGCCGACAAGTCAACCGACGGCAGCGCCATCGAGTCAACCGACGACAGCGCCATCGAGTCAGCCGACGCCGACATCAGCGCCAACAAGTCAGCCGACAACGGCACCACCTGTACTGGCACCGGATACGACGTTTAATTTTGTTAGCCAGACCATTGAACTGAACTTTGTAGATTCAGCCGCATGGCGCAGTGCGATCAGCGGAATAACTGTCAATGGCGTGTCCCTCGATGCCGGACGCTACAAAGTAGCTGCAGGTAGCATCGCATTCAAGGGCGATACCTTTAGTATTGGTGAGAACCAAATTATTGTGTCAGCTGCCGGATACAGAGACAGCAGCGTTGTGCAGGAAGTGTTGAAGAATCCATCTGAGAAGACGGATTGGACGCTGGCCTGGAGTGATGAATTTGACAGCAAGGGCACCAATCTGGATACCAATGGAGTGAATTTGGATAAATGGGCATACCAGACTGGTACAGGTTCTCAATACGGGTTAACGGATTGGGGCAATAACGAGCAGCAATATTACCGTAAAGAGAACGTCAAAGTAGCAGATGGCAAACTGGTGATTCAAGCTCGGAAGGAAAACTTCGAAGGCAAGCCGTATACTTCAGCTAGACTGTATACCGAGCCTACCTTTAATAAGACTTATGGTAAATTTGAAGCGAGAATCAAGCTTCCCAAAGGCCAGGGACTATGGCCGGCATTCTGGATGGTACCGACCGAGAGCAAATATGGCACGTGGGCTTCCTCCGGTGAGCTCGACATCATGGAAGTGAGAGGACGTCTACCAGGTGAGGTTGACGGTACAATTCACTTTGGTGAGGGTTGGCCGAACAACCGGGCCACAGGAACAGCCTATCATTTTCCAGAAGGAACCGACATTTCGGATTTCCACACGTATTCCGTGGAATGGGAGCCGGGTGAGATCCGCTGGTATGTAGACGGAGAGGTCTACCAGATTCTCAACAATTGGGACAGTTGGGGCAAGAATATGCCAGCCAAGTACGCCTTCCCAGCCCCGTTTGATCAGGATTTCTATATGATTATGAATCTGGCGGTAGGCGGAACGTATGATGGTAATCGGGAGCCGGATGCTTCTCAGCTTCCTGCGGAAATGGTAGTCGATTATGTTCGTGCGTACGATATGACCGGAAGACCGTATAAGACTCCTGTTGAACCGAGCATTTCCTTGGAAGCGCTGCCGGAAGGTACGAAGCCTGCCATCAATGGTAGCTACGTGTATGACCCCGGCTATGAGCAAGGGTTTACGAATGTGCCGGATTCTTCGGTAGAGCTGGATACCCGGTATTGGAATTTCGTTCATATGGATACCTTTGCCGGTGACGGTGTCATAAGCGCCGATACTGTAAATGGCAGCAAGTTTGGCAAAATCGAGATTTCTAAGCCTGGTAATGCCGTGCATGCAGTTCAGCTCATTCAGAATGTCACGCTGGGCAAAGGCAGATGGTATAAGCTGAGTTTTGATGCCAAAGCTGCTTCCAGCCGTACTTTGAGCGCCAAGCTTAGCGGTGGGGCAGACAGAGGCTGGAGTAGTTACTCCAGAGTATTAGAGGCTCAATTAGGCACAGATGTACAGTCTTATGAGATGACTTTCCAGATGGATAAGGATTCAGATCCGTTGGCACGTCTGGAATTGAATATGGGTCTCAGCCCGTCCACAGTCTGGATCGGTAACGTGAAGCTGGTGGAGACAGAAGCACCTGAAGCCTATCCTGATCAGGCCAAAGAGCCGCTGGCCGATGGCAATCATGTGTACAACGGTTCCTTTGATCTGGGACGTATGGATCGTATGACTTACTGGCACTTTAATGCTGACAAGAACGTAGCTACGGCATCAGTAGATACTGTGGCCCGTGAGTTGGCTGTAGCCATTAAGGGCGGAGGCGTTCAACCGGAAGCGGTAACGCTAAGCCAGTCGGGTATGAATCTCATTGCAGATAACAAATACCAGATCACATTTAAAGGAAGAGCGGATGTGCCGCGTGAGATCAAGGTGGCTGTTCGCAGTAAGGATGGATTGAGAAATTATTTGGAAGCCGGGACGGTCTCTCTGACGGAAACGATGGCAGAGAAGACAGTAACCTTCGACATGCCGGACATCACTGATCTTGAAGGACAGCTGATTTTCTTGCTCGGCGGCAATAGCGGTACGATTGTGCTGGATGATATCTCTATGCTTCGCCTGACCAATAACAACATGGGCGAGCTGCCTTTGGAAGAACAGTTCCCGCTTAAGAACGGCGATTTCTCCAATGGTACAGTAAGCTGGAGCGAGCATGTGCAAGGACGTTATGACGGTTGGGATAAGGTCACGAAGTTCTCCGTGGAAGGTGGAGAATTGAAATTCCATATCGCAGGCCAAGGCAATAACCCTTGGGATGTCATGCTGATGCAGAATGATTTCCCGCTGCGTAAAGGCAACACCTATACGGTCTCGGTAGATGCAAGATCGACTAAGAGCCGGGATGTTGAAATCGTAGTTGACGCGTCCAATGAACGTTATATTAGCCAGAAGGTGCGGTTGACTCCGGAAAAGCAGACCTTTACTTATGAGCTTCCGGTTACCACGGATCTGATAGCTTCTTTCAAAATGCTGTTAGGGAAGGTAGAGGGTCTGGCTGCGTCTGGCGAGCATGATGTCTTCGTTGACAATGTTCGGGTGGAGCTTAAGGGAGCACGGGCCAAGGCCTTCCTGCTGAACAACGGCGAATTCACCGATGGATTGAACGGATGGGATACCCACTGGCAGGGCAAGTATGAACCTGGCACTTCCGTAGCCGACTTTGACGGCAGCGGGCATGCAGCCACAATCACCGTTGACAAGACGGGGGCCAATCCATGGGACATTATGCTGATGCAGGGTGACAAACCTCTGGAGAAAGGCAAAACCTATGTGTTGTCCTTCTTCGCGAGATCGACGCTGCCGCGGAGTATTGAAGCAGTAGTCGAGAGTGCAGACAATGTCCGTTTCCTCAATGAGAAGGTGGCACTGGATGCATCCACTCAGCATTATAGCCTGGAGTTCACAATGAAGGGCAACAGTATAGGAGCCCTCAAGTTCCTTCTTGGAAAGGTTAACGGAGAAGAACTTGCAGCGCATAAAGTTTATTTGGATACGGTTCGCCTTGAGGTGAAAGGGGCGAAGGCTGCAACGGGAGAGAAAGCGCAAGAAGGTAATGATATTTCCTTGCCTAAAGGACCTGTGCTGTCCCCGGATGCATCAGCCAATCAACCAGGAGTGCCAATTCAGCTTACTTTTGCTGATCTCGCTGCCTGGAGAACGGCTGTCACCGAGGTATTGGTGAACAATGTCCGTCTGCCGGATTCCGCATACACGTTGGCAGCAGGAGTGCTGACACTGAATGCGACTGTTTTCGAGCATACAGGAGAATATACAGTGACAGTCAAGGCAGCAGGCTTTGAGCCTGTGTCCGTGACTCAGAGTATTGTGGGAGAAAGCGAGTGGACCCTGGTCTGGAATGATGAATTCTCCGGCACCGGTACGCAGCTGGACACTAACGGCGTGGATTTGAGCAAATGGGCTTATCAGAACGGAACTGGCCAAGAGTTCGGTCTCGACGGCTGGGGTAACAATGAGAAGCAGTATTATCAAAAGGACAACATTAAGGTGAAGGATGGTCATTTGATCATCGAGGCGAAGGAGCAGAATGTTGGCGGTAAGCCTTATACCTCGGGCCGGTTGTGGACCAATCCTACCTTTGCGAAGGCTTATGGAAAATTCGAGGCCCGGATCAAACTTCCGGAAGGCCAGGGACTGTGGCCGGCCTTCTGGATGATGCCAAAGGATCAGGCGTACGGCACTTGGGCGTCTTCCGGCGAGATCGATATTATGGAAGCGCGCGGCCGGGTTCCGAATGTCGTGGACGGCACAATTCACTATGGAAAGAGCAGTCCCAACAACAAGGCTAGCGGGGGACATTATACTTTCCCGGCGGGGGAATCCTTCACGGATTTCCACACCTATGCGGTTGAATGGGAGCCGGGAGAAATCCGCTGGTATGTAGATGGTGTTCTTTTCTTCAAGGAAAGTAACTGGTACAGCTGGAGCTCAGGACAACCGGAGAAAAATGCTTATCCGGCACCGTTCGACGAGCCGTTTTACATGATTCTCAATTTGGCTGTTGGCGGCAACTATGATGGTGGTGTGGAACCGCCTTCCTCAAAGCTGCCTGCACAAATGCTAGTGGACTATGTTCGTGTCTATGAGCTGACAGGTCGGGATTACAAGACTCCAGTGGAGCCTGAACTGATCAAGGAGCCTATTCCGGACAATGCCAAGAAAGCAATTGATGGAAACTATGTATACGATACTGCCTACACGAAGGGGTTCAATGCGATTACCCCTGACGGTACTCTTGATCCTTTATATTGGAACGCAGTAACTGGAACAGGAGGGGCGGCAACAGCGAGTGTCGAGTCTATCAATGGGACACCTTATGCCAAGATGAACATCACCGCCGGAGGCAATAACGATTACTCGGTGCAGATGATCCAGAAGGTCTCTCTGGTCTCCGGCCACTATTACAAAGTGAGCTTTGATGCGAAGGCGGGCGCAGCCCGGAACCTGAACGTCAAGCTGTCCGGCGGAGCTGACAGAGCATGGGCGGCATACTCTGATGTGTTCTCTGCGGCACTGAAGGAACAGCCGGAGAATTACAGCTTTATTTTCCAAATGACGGAGAATACTGATCTTGGGGCGCGACTGGAATTCAATATGGGCCAAAGCACGCTTCCAGTATGGATTGGCAACGTCAAGGTGGAAGAGACAGAAATGCTGGTTGACCTGAATGCGCCCAAGACGCCGCTGGATAACGGTGATCATGTATACAATGGCGGATTTGAGCTTGGAAAGATGGACCGGATGATTTTCTGGGATTTTGCAGCGAAGAATGGCGCGTCCGCTCAGGCGTCGGTAGACCCTGTAGCCAAAGAACTGGAAGTCTCGATAAGCAGTCCGGGTTCGAAGCCAGACGATATCCAGCTTACACAGAAGGGGATCAATCTGTTGCAGCGGGATAGCTATAAGCTGACATTCGATGCCAAAGCAGTAGCGGACAGAAGCTTGAAGACTTCATTGCTTAGTAAGGACGGCGGTAAGGTCTATGCGGAGCAAAGCTATGATCTGACACCGGATATCAAGACCTATACGCTTGAATTCACGATGCCTGCTGGAACAACAGATATAGAAGCGATGCTGGCTTTCGGCCTTGGCGGGGAGCTGGAAAATGTCACACTCGACAATGTCCGCCTCATCCGTACGACCAATAATAATGTGGACTACTCGGGCGTGAAGCTGTTCCCGCTGGTTAACGGTGACTTCGCGCTAGGTCTGGAAGGCTGGGAACCATTCGTTCAAGGCGGTGCAGCGACGTTCTCTGGTGAAGGTGGAAAGGCCAAGATCACAGTATCCAATCCCGGAGGCGAAGCCTGGAATGTGATGTTGAACCAATCCGGCTTGCCGCTGTCGAAGGGCCTCGAATATGTGCTGTCCTTTGACGCCAGTTCCTCGGTTGCCCGAAATATCGAAGCGTCGCTGGAGAATGGAAGCTACACCCGGCGCTTTGAGACCGGACTGATTGATCTGACTCCGGAAACGAAGCATTTTGCATATACCTTCAGAGCTGGATCAGATGATCTGGTTGCGTTGAAGTTCATTCTGGGCAAGACCACGTCCAGCCCATCTGCTATTCACGATATTGTGATTAGTAACGTTGTGTTCGAGATCAAGGACGCGCCAGTCAAACGTCCACCGACACTGGTACCGAGCCGGACGGGCAATGTTGTGGGCGCACCGGTGGTAATTGCTTATACGGGAGCGGAAGCCTGGAGCCAGGCTATCCAAGCTGTGAAGATTGGAGAGAGAGTCGTTCCGGCAAGTAAGTATACGGCCTCTGGCGATCGTTTGACGCTGGCAGCGGAGCTTTTTGAGACAGACGGCAATTACACGATTACGGTAGAAGCGGATGGCTACGCTCCAGCTACTGTTAAACAGGCCTTATTCAGCGGTGATGGCAACCTCGTCTACAATGGTTCCATGTCTAATGGGAAAGAACATTGGGATGTCTGGAAGGGTGCTGCCGATTGGTCTGACTGGAACGTTGTAGACGGAGTCTCCAAGATTGATATCCATTATGACGGCGGCAACGACAACGAATGGAAAGTTCCTTTTAGCTGGTCAACCCAGCTGATACAGGAAGGCATCAAGCTGGAAGGCGGAAAGGCATATGAACTTAGCTTCAAAGCGTGGTCTACGCTAGATCGTCCAATCGTTGTTGAACTGAACGGCTATGCAGGTAACAATAAGCTCACTTACAAGATCAACGGAGATCGTGAAGCCGTGTATAAGGCTGCGATTAATCCGGGTAGCGCAACGACGCTGAAGCTGATTTATCTGCTTGGTAATGTGGATGGCACGACAAACGGTAAGGAGCATAGTATTTTTATCGACGATGTGGCGATCAGGGAAGTGAAGGCTTCGCCGGTAATCGCGGAAAATACAACAGATAACAAGGTTGGCACTCCGATTACACTCCGTTTTGCGGACAACGCGGTATGGCGGGAGGCCATCCGGCAGGTGAAGATCAATAATGTTGTTGTTGCCAAGGATCAGTACACTGTTAGTGCGGGGGCAATAGTGCTAAATGCTGGACTGTTCCCTAGCGCGGGCAGCTATACAATTTCAGTCTCGGCTACAAGCTATGCTGATGCCACTGTGATACAGAAAATCAAGACCAACGCGGAGAATTTGGCACTCCATAAACAAGCCACAGCCTCCAGTGCGAAGCAGCCGGCAGGTAACGCTTTTGACGGCAATGCTCAGTCCCGCTGGGAGTCCGATGCTACGGACCCGCAATGGATCGCCGTTGATCTTGGTGCTGTCTCCAAACTGGAGAGTATTGTACTGAGCTGGGAAGGCGCATTCGGCAAGGCTTACCGGATTCAAACTTCTACGGTGGCGGTTCCCGGTGAAGGGGACTGGAAAGATGTATACACCAAGGAGAACGGTATCGGAGGTCAGGAAGAAATCACATTGAACGGTGTGGAAGCGCGTCATGTCAGACTGTTTGGAACTACACGCGGGACACCGTACGGATATTCTTTATGGGAATTTGAGGTGTATGGCACCCGAGAGGGAGGCGGAGAACCTGAAGGACCGGAAGGCCCCGGTCAGCCGGAAGTGAAGACGGCTCCGGTTCTGACGGCGAATGCCTCTGACAATATTGTCGGTCAGCACATTACGGTGAGTTTTGCAGATAATGTTGCTTGGCGGGGAGCCATATCATCGGTGAAAATAGACGGAGTCGCTTTGACACAAGGGTATACGGTTGCAGCAGGTACTCTTTCATTTGAGCCTACTGTATTTACCCAAGCCAAGGATTATACGATCACAGTATCAGCGGCGGGTTATACAGATGCAAGTGTCGTTCAGACGCTCAAGGCACAACCTTCAACTGCCGTGAACGTAGCGCTTCACAAAACGGCGAGTTCATCTGCAGCACTTACTCCTGCAGCTTTAGCTTTTGACGGTAACACGGGTACGCGCTGGGAATCGGAACATTCTGACGATCACTGGATCGCCGTGGACCTGGAGGCAATCTATCTCCTGAGCGGGATTGAACTGAACTGGGAAGGAGCATACGCCAAAGGTTACCGTATTGAAGTCTCCACTGCGGCACAGCCAGGGGATGGAGACTGGCAAACCGTATATTCTACAGACAATGGACCTGGCGGTGTGGAGAAACTTCCACTTCAAGACGTTCAGGCTCGGCATGTACGCTTGGTAGGTACGAAGCGTGCTCTGCCTTACGGATATTCATTATGGGAATTTGCAGTGTATGGTGTTCCACAACACTAAGTATCTTTACAGAAGAAGGCCAATCAGCGATTTTGCTGGTTGGCCTTTTTTAAGGCCGCTGAGAGATCCGATGCTCAGGATTTAATAAACTGTATGGACCTTTTCAAGAATCGTCGAGTGTAGTAGAAAGACAAAATCAGCAGGAAAGCGAGTAGCAGGCCGACTGGAAAGCCAAGAATTCCAGGCAAGGCATACCCGGGGTAGATGTTCATCGCGATACCGTTCCAGCCAAAAAGCCCCAGCAGGGCAGCGACCATGGCGATTGCTGCACATAGTAGGCTCCCCACCGTCCAAACACTGAGAATGGGAACACAGAAGAGGACCAAGAAACTTTTGATCGTAAGTTTTAACAGGCTAGCTTTGGAATAGGTACTGCTGCTCATCACGTCGCCTCCCTGTCAGGTAGGAATACTACCTTTTTAACTTCTGATTTAGAATCTACCGTCAGCCTCTTGCTGTAATGAAGTTCCTGAATAACGCAGCCCGGCCCAATAGAGACGTCCTCGCCAAAGACCAGATCAGCCGTGGTTCGCTCCAACCTGATCGTGGTTCCTGTAATGGTGCCGCAGTTCATTTTACGCAATGGTCCCATCAGGAAGCTGAATGGGGTGGATGATAGAAGGATCGATATTTCTCCGTCTGCGCTCATCGTATCAATTGAACATGTATTCCCCAGACGGATTTCTATGGAATATCTGGCTGTTAACGACTTCATCCGCACTGCACCTTCGGCATAAAGAGATCCCGTTGTCGTCTCCTGTGTTACGGACAAATAACCGGATGAACTAATCTCCTCAGATTGAAGACTGCGCACCCGTAAACTTCCAAGGTTCTTGACTTGATGTGCAACGCAGGCATTCGCAACGGAGCATTCGCCAGAGACCTTCAACCTTGCTGTTGTAATGCTCCCTCGGGCAGTCAGGGCTCCCAGCACTTCCACCGAGGCAGCCACAATATCGTCTCTTTGCAGGAGTGATCCCTTCACCTTTAGTGGGGGCTGACTAAATGCAGGTTCAGACGGTATGTCATCGTGCATCTTATGCTTCACCACCTATGCGATAATTTATTTTAATTATTAAAATATATAACAATTATAATATATATTCAATATAATGTTATTTTGATCATAGGCATGCCAAAAAAAGCACTGCCGCGTGCCTTAAATCCACACAGTGCAGTGCTTTTGCTGTACCTAATATCTTGACATCTTCTATGATCATTCTCTAAAAAAGAAAACCTCCGGGCTGCTTATCCCGAGCAGAATAGCAACCGGAGGAATCTGAGCAAGGTTAGAGAACTAATCTACAATGCCTTTCATCAGCTCATGGACCTTCTGCAGCGTTAAGGCGATTCGATCTAGTTCTTCCTTATCGAACCTGTCAAAAAGTTGCCGGACTCGCTGCTCTCCCTGAGTCGTAATCACAATATGGACCACTCTGCGGTCTTCCTTGGTACGAACTCTTTCAATCAGGCCATCATCTTCTAGCTTATTGCACATGAAGGAAGCCGCTCCGGGTGTGATAATGAAGCGTTCTGCTATATCCGTAATATTCAGGCTCCCGGTCAGTTGAAGCTGAAATAGCAGCATGATTTGATTTTGTGTCAGCGATTCTGGTGAGGTTATTTTTTCAATAAAAGCCTGGGAACTCCGCTGCACGCTAGCCATGGTATCCATAACAGCATGGATGGCTTGGTCCTTGTTTGTTTTAGCACTCATAAGCCCACTCCAATTCGGCCATATTCTTATAGTTACTAAAATATATAGAAGCTATAACTTTGTTGTCAAGCCATTGTAAATCTAAACTTCCGTAGGATACTGCTTGCAGATTTCTATGAACTGCTGAACAATCGCCGGTTGTTGCTCATTACTGCGGGTACAGATCGCGAGATTGTTAGTGAGATGAATGTCTTCCACCCATACCCTGGCCAGTAGCCCGCGCTCGACGTACTCACGAACGACCAATGAGGAGACAAAGTTCGCCCCGTAACCCGCCATCACCGATCGGATCGCCTCGTTGAGACCGTTGAATTGCAGCGCCACCTGCGGTGGCTTCAGATCATAGGTCCTGCACAGGGAAAATAACCGCTCCCGCGTTGAACTTCCTTCTTCACGCATGATAAACGGTTCCTTCATCATCTCAGCCAGGGTCACCGAACGATTGGCAAAGGGATGGGAAGGAGACACGACAAACCATAGCTCATCTTCAAAAAGCTCCACCCAGTCCATATTCTCCGGCCTGCCCTCCAAGCCGCCCCCATAAATGGCTACATCTGCCTCGTGCCGGTTCAACTGTTCAAAAGCTTGCCGCGAGTTCGTGGTTGTGATGACGACCTCAATCTGGTTATAACGGGCTTTGAAGCGGGCGGCCCAGCCGGGAATCAGGAAGTTTGCCGGAAGATACGTAGCCGCAATACGGATTTTGCCGATTCGCCCCTGCCTGTAATCCTCAATAAATTTATCAATCTGTTCCTCATACGTAAAAAAATTCCCGGCCTGCTTCGCCAGCTCCATGCCAAAGGGAGTCAAGGATACGCCTCGCCCGCTCGGCGTGAACAGGGGAAGTCCGAGATCCTTCTCGAACTTCTTGATCTGGCTTGTAACCGCAGGTTGGCTGATTCTGAGTTTGGCCGCTGCCTTTGTCACACTGCCAGTCTCTGCGACATAGTAGAACAGCCTGAGCGCATGTATATTCATCCTGTCTGCCACTCCTTATATAACTAGAAATTATGAATGGGTTAAAAACATATATTAGAATTATGATTTCATTCATCATAAACTGTAATCAGAAACAAGACAAATACGTGATTCAATAATTATGAGGAGGAATAAAACAATGGGAAGAACACAGAGATGGAGCGAAGTGGATGAGTATTTCAACAGCAAGCTGCTGGCTGCAGATCACGTGCTTGATGCCGTGCTGTCTGCCAACTCAGGAGCCGGTCTACCGGCCATTGATGTGGCGCCGAATCAGGGGAAACTGCTGCATCTACTGGCCCGCATGAAGGGGGCTAAACGCATTTTGGAGATCGGAACGTTGGGCGGTTACAGCACCATCTGGCTGGCTCGGGCGTTACCTGCTGAGGGAAAGCTGGTGTCACTGGAGTTTGAACATCTGCATGTGCAAGTCGCTGAGGATAACCTGCGGGCGGCAGGATTGGCTGACAAGGTACAGGTTATCGAAGGACCTGCACTGGAATCCTTGGCTGCATTGGAGGCTCAAGGCGTAGAGCCATTTGATTTTATTTTCATAGATGCTGACAAGCCAAACAATCCCCATTACTTGCAGTGGGCGTTGCAGTTGGCAAGCCCGGGCGCGGTTATCATTGCCGATAATGTGGTTCGTGAGGGTGAAGTTGTGAACGGAGACAGCGTGGATGATCGTGTGCAAGGGATTCGCCAATTCGTAGATTTATTGTCCGCCGAACCACGAATCGATGCGACTGCACTACAGACCGTAGGCAGCAAGGGATATGATGGATTTATCCTCGGTGTGGTAAAGAGCTAAACGAAGTCGCTTAAACTCACAAGCAACAAGTAACAAGCAATAAGCAACAAGCAATAAGCAACAAGCAACAAGCAACGAGCAACGAGCAACGAGCAACGAGCAATAAGCAACACGCAATAAGCAACAAGCAACAAGCAACAAGCAACAAGTAACAAGTAACGAGCAACAAGCAACGAGCAACGAGCAACGAGCAACGAGCAACGAGCAACGAGCAACGAGCAACGAGCAACAAACTAACAAACTAACAAACTAACCAACGGGCTAACAAACAAGCTTTATAGAACGCATTAAATAACAAACGTAGCCAAGAAAAAAGAAAGCTTGTTTATATAAGAAGTCTCGAAGTGTAATTAAGGGCATTTTTGCACCTTAAATTCTCTGCAGCTAAGGATTAATGGAGATTAAGTGCAATATTGTACCTTAAATCTTCCAGAATACCCGTTTAAGCGAGATTTTTCGAAAAATAAGGTGCAGAATTGCACTTATTTGTATCATTTAACGATATTTAAGAAAAATAAGGTGCAAAATTGCACTTAGTTGAGGAGGTGGCCGCTCTTTTTCACTGTTAAGACAACTGGTGAAGGGGGATATACCGCCATAGGTTGGAATCTGTTGACAGTCTATGTTCCGTTGCTAGCTTTTTTCGTTGAAATCATCAAAGATTGCCGCCAAACATCAAAGATTGCCGCCAAACATCAAAGATTGCCGTCCAAAGAAATCCACATGGAAGTAAAGAAGGCTTCCAACTTATATTTCCTATAGAAAGTTTTCAGGCGAGCGCTTTGCGCCTACAGTTCCAAACTTCCCGTTCGCTCATCCTAGCTTTTTGTTAATTTCTTTTGTTCGGCATATATAACTGGCATATATAACTTGCTTATGTGACTGGCATATATAACTAAAAAACAGCAGCTCATCCCGCTACTTGCACTCCGGGGAAAGCTGCTGTTTTTTGTTTTATTTAATCAGCCCAGAATCTTTAAGGAACTGCTTGGCTACATCTTTGTATTCCTGCTTATTAATATCTACTTCGCCATTCAATTTCTGCATGGTTTTATCATCCAGCTTCGCGGATATTGCATCCAGCAACGTGCTAATTTCTTTATCCTGATCTAAAGTTTCTTGACGGATAACCGGGGCAACATTATATGGAGGCCATAAATGTTTATCATCCTTTAGAACCACCAAATCCGGGTTAAGCAGTTCGCCGTCTGTTCCAAAGGCCATAGTAGCTTGAGCTTCATCATTCAATACTACACGATATTTGACACCATAATCGAAAAGCTTAAGGCTCTTGAATTTGAAATCACCATATACACGATTCATTCCAAGCAATCCATCCTCACGTTCCTCGAACTCAGGTACACCGGCGAAGTTAATCTCGCCTGCTTTGGCTTGCAGTTCTGAGAGAGTTGTGATTCCGTATTTCTCGGAGGCGGAGCGAGATATGGCTATTGCCTGAGTGTTATTGGCTTGGGATGGCGCTAACCAGACCAGGTTAAATTCCTTCTTATAATAGTCTGAGACAAGATCGAACACCTGCTTAGGATCTGTGAGCGGCTTTTCATTCAAGATGTTCTGCAGGGCTGTGCCTGTGTACTCTGGATATACATCGATATCGCCTTTTTTGAGTGCTTCATGCGCGATCAACGTCCCGCCAAGGTTAAGCTTGCGATCCACTTTGATGCCGGCATTCTCAAGTACTAATGCATACATTTCGCCCAGTATGAGCGATTCGGTAAAGTTCTTGGAACCCACCACAACCTTCTTCTTGGAGGACCCGTCCCCGCAACCGGCAACAATACTCGTTAAAGCAATGATTAGTGTGAGCAGCAACAAACTTGATTTCTTTTTCATCTCAATTCCCCCTGCAATCATTATTAGGCTTTATTGATTATTATCATTTAGTAATAATGTATTATTACTCTATAGGGCCAATAATAACACTACTTACAAATCAAGTCAATCACATTCGTTTACTTGGGATTGGATTTTTTATCGTGAATTTTAAGCTGCATAACACTGCTGATTAATCCCTATAAGAATACTGAATATTTATTGACAATCAAAACGATGCCACTTACTATCTATTTAATAAATTGTTATCATTTTGTAATAATGAACTTCAACAAATACTTTGTGAGGAGTATGAACATGAGTGCCTCATTACAATTAAACGGATCAAACTTGAAGATGGAGGATATAGCTGCAGTATTGGCGGGGAAGATTTTCGAAGTGAACATAGTTAAACAAGACCGTCAAACCTCAGAGCGCTCATTCCTGCAGTCAGATATCCCAACAGAGTCGTATAGAGAACAGGAAGAGAGTTTCTTAGATTCATTAAGGGACTGGGTACAATCCGACGGCGAGTTATTGCCAAAAGAAGTAGGTCTCTTGAGTTTATATCTTCTATTGAATCATTCAGTTAAGCATAGTGATGTGCTAAGTGATGGATTGCTGGAAAGAGTTCTGTTTTTCGTGAATCAGCGGATTGAGCCTTGCTTACATAAAGAAAACAGAACTGAATTCTCTGTGATGAGTGAGCTGATCCTGATCCTTAATGGGGAAGAGGAATTGGTCTGTTATCATCAGGGACAATTCAAAGCGGTGGGGTCACTATTCCGGGAGATGAAGCTGTCCAAGCTTCAATTAACGCAGGAAGAGATAGAGTTGATTAGCAACCTGTGCTGTGTGTCTACAGCGATGTCTATTTACGCCGTAGCTGAGGCCTCCAGGTTGACGAAAACGGCAGATATTAATGTTGCCATGCACCTTGAAGCCATACGCGGGGAGACTGGAGCCTTTGATCGGCGCTTGCATGAACTTGGCAGACCGTATATTAGCCAGATCGAAGTCGCAGAGAACGTACGAAGAATTATTGCAGATAGTGAATTTACCACTGAACGAGGCCGTGAAGCATATGGTGGGGACAATGGCCCACGCTGTCAAGATGCCATCAGTATCCGGGCTGTGCCGCAAACGCATGGGGGAGTCAGAGATACGGTTAAGTGGCTGAAGGGGCAGCTTGACAAGGATATCAATGATATCGCGGAGCAGTCGAATCCATTGTTAGGGTACTTGCTGGATCTGATCATCGTCGGCTTAATAGATCTCGGCAATATTAGTGAAAGAAGAAGCTTCAGACTTTTGGACAGCAAAATGTCATATGGGCTGCCGATGAATCTTGTTGGAGAAAACCCAGGTTTCAATCATGGATTCCCGGTCATCCAGGCTGCGGCTACAGCTATATTGGCTGAAATGAAATTGCTGGCCCTGCCGAATACTGCTTTTTCAAAGATCGATCACAGCACCAAAAAATATGTATGTACGACGCTGGAATCTTCGCTGAAGATGCTCGATGCAATATCGCTGCTGAACAAGATTTTGGGGATCGAGATGTACATGTCTGCTCAAGGGATGGATCTTGCTAAGGGTAAGCTGGTGGACTTCGAGTTCGGAGTGGGATCGAAAGAAGCGCTTCATGTATTCAGAAACTTTGTGCAGACGGTAAAAGTGAACCGTTTTGCTTCTCCGGATATGGTTGCTGCGGAGAAAGTCGTCACAGATGGCATCGTGCTTCAGGCAGTAGAAGATATAGTCGGAAATTTAAAGTAAGGTGTGAGCCTATGAAGGATGCAAACTTATATATCGATGGTTATAGCTTAACTGTAGAGCATATTATTCAAGCTGTGCGTGGAGAATGGGAAAGTGTACGCCTTAAGGCAGAAGCAAAGGTAAGATGTGAGAGCAGCAGGGCGCAAGTATCTCGCTGGCTTGGATCGGATGCTCCTGTTGTTTATGGTGTGAATACGGGACTCGGCAATCTGAAGGATACGGCATTGTCGCCGGAAGAGCATCTGGATTGGAATAAAACGATCCCCTATCCACACGCTGTAGGTGTTGGGGAGTATCTGAATCCCGTCATAACTAGAGCATCTATGCTCATTCGTGCCAATGTGCTGAGCAGGGGTTACTCTGGAGTAAGACCCCAATTGATTGAGAGAATGCTGGAGATCTTTAACCATGGAATTGCTCCAGCGATTCGCGAGCTAGGCTCTACAGGCTTAAGTGATCTTGGCCCGTTAGCTCACAATGCTATGGTCGTTGGCGGATTGGAAGAAGCAGAGGTGTTCTATAAAGGCAGACACATGGCTGCTCAGGCTTGTTTTCAAGAACTGGACATGGCGGACGTGTTCCCTTTGGAATGTAAAGAAGTGCTATCGCAAATGAATGGTTCGACCATGACACAAGCGATCGCTATCTTTGCCTGTCACAATATGCAGCAATTGCTAGAGGTTGAAACAAAGATCGAAGCTATTCTGAATCACGACAGGCGTATCATTATCGATTCGAAAGAACGGGTGGATAGGGCTGTTGAGCAAGCCTTCGACATTATTCTGAACACTGTAAACTTCGAGAATAACATTACCTGTGACAATCCGCTTCTATTCGAAGTAGAGGATGGCTACGAAGCTGTAATGGGATGCAATTGCAGTAACACACAAGTAGGATATGTGATGGATCTGCTTAATTTTCTCATTGCCGATAAAGCGAACTATATTTTGGAATTCATAAACAGGCTGGACTTGGAAGAAGGCGGAAGGCTGAGTGCAACCCGCGAAGCTGCTTCAGCACGAGTCAGACTTATTCAATCCTTAAGCCTCCCTGCTAGCGCTGATTCGATCTCTACCAAGGCTAACCAGGAGGATCATGTCGAATTTAGTTTTGGGGCTGCAAGAAAGGCTCTTAAAGCATTGAATGCCTACCAATCACTCTTGTCATATCTGCTTGGTGCGGCTATCAAGACAGATGCGGTTCGTAAGGACGCTAGTAAGGTGCTGGAGGTATTCCCTGATCTGAATGTGAATAAGACGGGTTCCTCTGCCAATCTGGCTGCTGACATCAATCGTTATTTGGCTGAAAAATTCGATCTGGTTTCATTGATTTTAAAGACGGATGGAGATCGAAGCTTAGCTTCTGCCGAAAAGGCGATTTAATAAAAGTGATATCGTTCTAGATACAAATAACCCGTAAGGAACGAGAGTGGTTCTGTCCGTTCCTTACGGGTTATAGTATGCATTCATGTTATACAGTACGTTTCAGTGGCGTAGCGGCAGGCCGGATGACGTTCGTGTTAGTATCTTTTCTATGGAACAGCTTGCGCAGGAACGGAAGGACGAAGTAATCAAGGCCGATTTTACCAGCATTGGCGGCCGATACGATAATGATCACTTCCATGAGCAGCAATTGCACATTCGTGCTGACGGTGCCCGAGAGCAGGTAAGCAGCGTTCATAACCAGACCCATGAGAGCAGCGAATGTAGTGAATGTTCCCAGAATCAGTCCCAAACCAACCAAGAATTCACCAGCTGGTACCAGGAAGTTAAAGAAGTTCACGCCAGGTAGAGCAGCATGCTGGAGGAAACTTCCCCACCAAGCTTGGACGGTTGCGCCCTCGCCGGCACTCTTGGCAATAGCCCCCTTGATAAATCCCGAAGCATCGAATCCCCCGGTAAGCTTGTGCCATCCGGCAGTAAGCCATTCATATCCCAAATATACCCGTACTATAGTGAGCAGCAGCATTGCAGCTTTATTCGTTCTGAACCAGTTGTTAAACATATGTCTTCACTCCTTTTAGTGTGTGCTTTCTTGTCTGTATCGGATGATCATCTTCGATAGCTTTATAATAAGTGATTTATTTCACAATATGTGTGATAAATATCACAAAGTTCGAAGAAAATTTGATATCAAACTAAAATTGTGACTATTTTGTTTTGAAATGTGTCGAAGGGGATATAAGCGAGGGATCGTTACCGCTTTCAAATGGTTCTTGACAGAGTTTTTGCATAAAATTAACATACAGATATGAATGAAAAAGCTATCGTAGCCGTTATAGGCCGAATCCATCGCAGAAGTAATAGATTTATCGAAAAAGAATTGAAGAAGCATAATATTCACGGCATTGCTCCATCACATGGGGACATTCTGTTTCATCTGTATGGACAGGAGTCCATTACAATGAACCAGCTATCCTGCCTGATCGACAAGGACAAGTCTACGACTACAGCATTGATCGAGAAGTTAGTGCGTCTGGAATATGTGAAGAAGGAACAGGATACGCAGGACGGTCGTGTTTTCCGCTTATCCGTTACAGATAAGGGAAGAGCGCTGAAGCCGATTTTTGAAGCGGTATCCGATTCATTACTGGCTGCTGTGTATGAGGATTTTGCCCCGGAAGAGAAGGAGCAGTTGCTTCGATTGCTCGGGAAGATTAATATGTGAAAATGACTAAGACAGCCTGGTGGGAAGCCGGGCTGTTTTTAGTATATAAATTTTTCCGAACCCCGCAACCTTTTTCGAGAATCGCCGTCTAGAGTGTACCAATTGGGAAATAAATCATGACAACACAACCAGCAACCCAACACAATTCACGGAGGAATGAAGATGAAGAAACGACTTTTTAAACCACTGCTTTTAATGATGATGATCGCAATTTTTAGTTTAAACGTTACGGGTGCGGCCTTTGCCAAGAGTGGCGGGTCCAAGAATCCCCCTCAGAACGGCATAGATATTGCAACTGCAGTAAGTATGATCGTAAAAGGACTAGACCTGAACCTGAATGCCATCGATTTTATCAAAATGCCTGTGGCAAGCGACCACTATACAAAGGTTAAGGATAACGCTCCATATGCCAAGGATTTCATCAATGCTTATTACAATGGCGTGCAGCTTCCTAAGGACATCAATCCTTCCGCCAAAATCTCCAAGGAGTACTTTGCTGAGCTTTTGTACCAGGCTCTGAGCCATAAAGGTGAGTTTGTCTGGATTCAAACATTCCAAAAGGTAGCAGACGGAAATCAAATCAAAAAAGAATACATGAATAGCATTCAGAAACTGCTGATCGCCAAGATCGTTACGCTCGACAGCAAACAAAAATTTTATCCGAAGAACAGCATTAGCCGTGACGAAGCAACCAATATGATCAGCAAAACGGTGAAATTCATTAACAACAACAAACCAGTGCCTACACCTGCTCCAATCGATGTTACATTAACCACGGGCAAAGAGACGGATGCTGTCACTAAGGTTACACTTTCCGCTACGGCGCCAACAGGCGGTTATGGACTTGAAATCACGAGCATTCAATTCACGAAAGATCAGGCATTGATCAAATACAAACTGGTGAAGCCGGACCCGGGCAGCATGAGTGCCCAAGTCATCACCGAAATTAAAGCTGTAACTTACATTCCTTCGACATACAAACCTGTACTTCAGGCCAATAAATAATACGGATAATCGCATAAAAGCTTTATTAGCAACGGATGGACTCAATAGGAGCCATCCGTTGTTTTTGTATAAATGGTGAGGGGAATGAAAATTAAAGAAGCGAATATGGAGGATTCTGTAATAAACCCTCGAATATATAAGGGATATATGAATGATTAGCTAAGGAGGATATCATTATGGCTCTTCAGGCAGAAGCTCTTGTGGAAGAATGGCTGAACAAGAACGGGTATTTTACGATAAGAGGCATCAAGGAGAAGCTGAATGAGATTGATTTCCTCGCGGTACGGAGAAGTGACGAAGGCGAGTGGGAGTATGTCCATTGTGAAGTTCAGGTTAGTATGCGACCTGTGGCCTATATCAGCAAGCTGACCAAGCAGCAGATGGAGAAGCTAGGCGTAAAGTCGAAGACAAGTGCCAAACTGCGCAATTCTGAAAGTCTAAAGGATAGCGTAAAAGCCTGGGTAGAGATCAAGTATACCTCTGACAAAAAGAAGAAGCTGCGCAGCTCCGTGATGGATACCGACAAATGGCAATATTGGTTCGTACACGGAAGAGTGAAGGATCAGAATGAACTGGAGCAAATCAGCGGTGAGGGCGTGAAGCTGATAGCGATCAAGGATATTTTGCAGGAATTGACGGCTAATACGACGGAGCATAGTTTTTCTGCGGCTTCAGCGGGCGATTTGGTAGAGTTGATTAATTTGTTGAATGCGGAAGAATAGAGCAGTCCTGATATCCATTTCTACGTTCAGTTATCCCAATGAGTCTTTGCACCCAAAGGCGATGATTGAGATAGAGGACCAACTCTTATAAAGAAGATGTTGGTCTTTTTTGCGTCCATTGGTAACATGTAGGTAATATTTCTTATTAAAAAACCGCGTAATTCGACAAATAAATACAATTTTCTTATTTAATACCTTTACTATTTACAAAATTTTATTTAAGATTCAGTTATGTGTAATGGAATAGGAAATAATATGTAATGCATCTTTTCTTAATTTATTACATCAGATGATCATACATGATGGAGGAATGCACAAATGTTCACAATCGAATATAATGCAGCAAAAAACAGAGTTGTCGTTACCGCTCAAGAGGTTACATTGGACAATGCACAGCAATACATTGATGAGTTCACCGAGATTCTTAAAAAAGTAAAACCAGGCTTCACTGGTGTTACAATCCTGACTGGCGCTAAAGTATTGTCTCAAGAAGTAGCTAAAGAACTGGCACCTACCAGTGATCTGGCAACTCAAAAAGGCGTAGCTACTGACCGGAAATGGGCTTATGTAACAGGTTCTTCCATTTACAAAATGCAAATGAGACGTATCTTCGGTGACTTCGTAGAGTACTTCGAAACCGTTGAGGAAGCGGATGCTTACCTGAGCAAATAATCTCATTGGGATCATAAAGAACAGCTCACATCTTTACAGATGTGGGCTGTTTTTGTTTTGTGGTTCGTTTTACATGCTATAATTGGAAATATATTCGAACATTTAAGAACATAGGGAGGCCTACTTATCTATACTATTTTGCAAGAGCCAACCGGTAAAGCTTATGAAGCTGTCCTACAAATTTCCATGGAAGTGTGCGATGAGTTCATCCTGGTGAAGCGCGATCAGATGTCACTTGATCCAAGCGGGATTGAACTTCTGGAGCGGTTAAAGCCTTTTTTCAAAGAGCAAAGAAGAGACGATCATTGGCCAGGTACGCGGCTATTTGGTCATTATGCGGATATTTATTATTTTCAGTGTTGTGATGAAGCTACAGAGATTCTTCTTTCTTATACCACTGGTCTATACTCTTGGGTTCAGCCTAAGTTGCCTGATGACCTTTGTTTTCTGAGAGATGGGAAGCCGTGGCTAACGAATACTGCGCATGAAGAGCAAAGTTTTATAGATACTGATGTGGAAGAAGAACTGGTGAGACTAGAGCAAAGCGGATTGTTGATCCGTGACTTGTCCCTGTTCAATTGGAATTGGTAGACGTTCTGCAAAAAGAATAAATCACATCCAGAGCCTGCGGTTAACGCGGGCTTTTTGCTATTCCATTACTACCCTCAGACAGAAGGGCTGCGACATATTCCGCATACAGCACAGGAACCAGCCACGATACTGAAGAAGTTAAGAGGAGTTCTCATTGTAGTATCCGTTAAATTTTCCTAATTCATGTAATGGATTGAGATTGCCAGCGTATTAGCTTCTGTAAATCACTTGGCCGGGTGAATACTGCTGGAAAGGAGAGAGCAGAGGGATGCAAGAGCGCGCATTGCTACAATCTTTTAGTCAAATTAAGCAAGAAAACGATACAGCTATAGATAAAGACAGGTTATTCACAACGATTTTTGAAACCTACTATTCCAGGATATTCAACTATACTGCTTATCGCGTCAACTGCCGGTATACGGCCGAGGATTTGACCAGTCAAATCTTCGAGAAGACATTGTCCAAGCTGCATAGCTACTCCGGGGAAAAAGCACCGTTCGAAGTATGGCTGTTTGCCATTGCCAGAAACGTAGTAAACGATTACTACAGAAGTCAAAAGCGGAACCGCTTCTTCTCACTCGATGCCATCCGTGAACTGGTATCAACCAGACAAGCCCCGGATGAGCGCATGCTGGAAGGAGAACGCAGCAGCGGACTGAACCGTGCGCTGGATACGCTGGCGGCCAAGGAGCGGAATATCGTAGCCCTTAAATTCGGAGCGAATCTGAAGAATAAGGAAATTGCCAGCATCACAGGAATGTCCGAGAGCAATATCGGCGTGATCCTGTACCGCAGTATGCGGAAATTGAAATCGGAGATAGGGAGCGTGGAACAGCTGTGAATACCAAGGATACGGTACAGAGGTTCTCCAGAGACATCGATGAGGGTCTGCATCATAAAGAATCCGCTGAGTGGAACGGTTCTCCGGAGTATCTTGAGCTGCTGGACTTAAGCAAGGCGCTGGCTGGACAGGATTTCAGTGAAACTTCCGATAAGTCAGATGTTTTTGACATGGTACAGAACCGAATTAAGATGAAGGAGGCAGATCGAAAGATGAAGGTGAAAAATAGCATCAGACGCCCAGCGATAATCATGGCTTCCATTCTGGTTGCAGGTGCCCTTAGCGTAAGCTTTGTTAAGCCATCCTTTGCCCAGGAGCTGCTGGACAGAGTTCTGCAAAAGATCAATCTTGGCAACATTGTTGCCAGTCAATATGATCCGGCTCAGGAGCCGCCATTTCCAGAGAAGCTGAAGGGTAAGCTTTTTGACAAGGATGGAAATAAGATAGAATCGTATACAGAGAAGTTGGACGAGGTCTATACCGCTGAGGGTGAGCTTATCGTAGGCTTTGATGGTGATGAGCTGATTACGAAGAGTCAGCAGGAACAGCGGGATAAGGAACAAGCGGCCAGATTAGTGGTGGTGAAGGACCCGGCTGAACTGAATCAATACGCGCTTTTCACAGTAAAGCTCCCGAAATATTTGCCGGAAGGCTTCGCTTTTGACCATGGAGAATTTTCCAAGGATGAACATGGTGTTAACGGGAAATACCTTGATTTGATCTTTACCAGTGAGAAGAAGGGACAGAGGATCTGGATGCAGCAGCGTTTCTCCGATGAGGAGACGGCATACGAACGATCAAGCACAGCCAAGCTGGAGAAGGTCAGCGTAAGCGGTGTTGACGCCGTGATGTGGGACGATAGAAGTCTTGACTGGGAAGCAGATGGGGTATTATATAGCCTCTCAACCAAGGGGCTAGACCGGGCTGAGGTGCTGAAAATCGCTGATTCTATTCGTTGACCATGTGCTAATAGTACGAATGAGAAGATCTCCCATGTGGAGGTCTTTTTTTCGTTGGGGGTTATAAGTAGTGAGGAATTGTAAAGCTTAATAGATATATCGATCTATCCATATTAATTGGCATAACATAGAAACATAACTATTTCGACTAAGTGGATTAGATAGAATCAAGAAGTGGAGATAAGAATCCCTTTTAGGGATGTAATAGATAAGACGAACTTAAGATCCAACCGCATGGATCTGTCATTTCACTGTGGAATGCTTGGGTTTCCGTTCTGTCACGGTTACCACCTTTTCTAGAGTTTATTCTATTATCTTGGGTTGGATTTACCGTGTCTACTTTGATAGTTTGATTCAGACAAAACTCCAATGTAAATAAGGGCAATTTTGTACGTTAAATCGGATAAAACTGAGGAATGACGTAGATTAAGGGCAATTTTGTATGTTAAATCTTCAGTTTCCATGTCCATCACTACTTTTCACAAGAAATAAGGTGCAATAATGATCTTAATTCCCTTTTTATCCTCAAAAAGAAAAATATAAGGTGCAAAAATGCTCTTAATTGGGAATAGTCCGCCATTTATCATCTTTAAGAAATTTGGGACCACAGGGCAAGAAGCCCCAATCACGCTGAGGTGATACCGAATCTTATGTTTGAATCTTTTATTCGCTCTATATAGCATCACCTTCCTAAACCCACGCTTGTCATGCCCGTCTGCATATTGTGGTCAAGTCCCTCATAGACATGTACTAATCAATGCATTCAAAACAGGTTAAGGGGATGATGTCATGCGCCGGTTAACATGGGTACTCGCAATCATTATGAGCGTGGCCCTGGTGCTCACAGGGTGCGGGAAGAAGGATGCTGCGTCCGTAGTCAAGGATTTGAACGATGTAGCTGATAAGTTGGAGAGTAAGCAGGGAACCTATCAAGGCTCGGGCACGATGACGCTGTATACCGGCGAGCAGCCGCAGGAATACAAGGTGGAGGTCTGGTACAAGAATCCGTCCTATTACCGGATCAGCTTGTCCAATGTCCAGAAGGATATCACACAGATTGTGCTGCGCAATGATGAGGGCGTATTCGTATTGACGCCAAGCCTGAACAAGAGCTTCCGCTTCCAAAGCGACTGGCCGGATAATCAGGGGCAGGTCTACCTGTACCAAACGCTGGTGCGGGGCATTGTCTCCGATAACAACCGTCAATTCGTAGCCGATGGAGATAACTTCGTGTTTGAGGTGGCGGCGAATTATCAAAGCAGCGCACTGGTGCGCCAGAAGATCTGGCTGGATAAGAAGTCATATGCACCGAAGCAGGTGCAAGTGTCTGACTCGGAAGCCAAGGTTGTTGTGGATGTGAAGTTCGACAGCTTTACCTTTAATACGGACTTCACGAAGGATTCTTTCGATATGCAAAAGAATATGTCCAGCGGAACGCCAGCCAAGAGTACGGTGGCGGAGGTGGATGAGAACGGTAATCCGGTATCGGCACCGGAAAATGGAGAGGATACCCAGACACCGGTGGCTGCAGAGCTTGGCAGCTTCGGTATTGTGCAGCCGGACTACGTTCCTGAGGGTGTGAGCCTGAAGGATTCCAATAAAATCGAAGGCAGCAAGGATCAGTCGGTACTGCTCCGCTACGACGGCATTTATCAATATACGATTATGGAGGCTCGTCCGCTGGATCGTGCGGTAGCCCTCACCCCCGGTAGATTATGGGATATGGGCTTCACATTTGGTGTCCTGAGTGGTGACGATTTGCAGACGCTAACCTGGATGAATGACGGAATCGAGTACCGGATTACAAGCGCAAATCTGCCTGTTGATGAAATGGTTAAAGTTGCCGCTTCTATGCAGGAACAATCGGGTAAGTAATAGGAGTAGGCGGATATTGCGTATTGTGGGAACCATTCCTCTACAGCGCAGTATCCGTTTTTTCTTTATTCGCTGGTTAATTTGGGTATATTATTTTTAAGCCGCCAAGCTCGCTTGTGTTACATTGACAGTCACCTTCCGTTAGCATTACCATTACCAGTAAGACATTACTTAACAGATAACGTTTTACTACAACGTAAGAAGGTGACTTTGAAGTGCAAGCAAGCTATCGACCAACAGCAGCCGAGATCAATCTGGACGCTTTGCGCGCCAATTACGAAGCTTTCCGTACGGCTTTGCCGCCGGAGACCAAGTTTATGGGCTGTGTCAAAGCCAATGCGTACGGCCATGGAGCAGTGGAAATCACTCGGGAGCTGGAGACACTGGGTGCGGATTATGTCAGTGTAGCCTTTTTAGACGAGGCGCTTCAGTTGCGTCAAGCAGGGATAAAGCTTCCTATTCTGGTGCTTGGCTATACGCCTCCGGATGGAATCGCTGCTGCCTGGGAGAATAACATAACCGTGACGCTGTTCACGAAAGAGGTACTGGAGGCTATAGGACAGCTTCCTGTAGATCCGGAACATCGGCTGAAAGTACACATCAAGATGGATAGCGGGATGGGCAGGCTAGGGTTACTGCCGCCTGATGTACCTGCTTTTATCGCAGAAGTGCAGCTTGTGGCGCAAGCGGAGCTGGAAGGCATGTTTACCCATTTTGCCAAAGCGGATGAAGAAGACAAAAGCTATACAATGGAGCAGTACCGACGATTCACGGACGTGGCGGAAACGCTTCGGGAACAAGAAATTGATATCCCGATCATACATACGGGCAACAGTGCTACGGCCATTGATACACCTTATTTATCCACGAGCATGGTGCGTGTAGGCATCAGTTTGTACGGCTTCTATCCATCAACCGAGGTGAACCGGCAGCTGATCGATCTGCACCCGATTATGACGCTGAAGACGCAGGTAGTTTATGTAAAAAGCCTGCCGCCCTACTGGGGCATCAGCTACGGCACCCGTTACGTCACAGACAGCGAAGAGGTCATCGCAACACTGCCTGTGGGGTACGCAGATGGATATTCCCGCATGCTTACCGGCAAAGCGGAGGTGCTAATACGCGGCCGTCGGGTCCCAGTCGTCGGAACAATCTGCATGGACCAGTGTATGGTATCACTGAAATCTTTCGCTGAAGAAGCGGAACAAATCAAAGCAGGCGAGGAAGTTGTCCTCATCGGCCGGCAGGCTGGCGTGTCGATCACGGCAGACGAGCTGGCGCTCCACCTGGGAACCATTCACTATGAAGTTGTTTGCATGCTGGCACACCGTGTACCACGCGTGTATATACGCGAAGGTAGCACTCCATACCTGGTGAATGCTTTGCTGCAGCCATAATGCCCTAAAAGGTGACAATATAAAGGAAAATGATGGAAATGGATTAAATCGTAAACAACTATGTCTTGTATAGTCTATACGAACCACCATTTCTAGTTTATAATGGGATGCAGCATACTTGATATACTGACAGCATATATTCCTTGTATAAAATTCCTTGTATATTGCTAAACTGAAAGACAAGGGCAGAAGGTTTGTGGGGGTGGAAGAGAAGGTGGCCAATTTGCAGAACACCAAAAGAATCATGATCAGCTTGCCCGATCATCTCTTGCAGGAAGTGGATGGAATCGCTCAACTTGAGAATTCCAACCGGAGTGAATTGATCAGGCAGGCCATGAAACTGTACCTGAGTGAACGGAGAAAACGTGCCATCCGGGAGTCCATGCAGCGTGGCTACATGGAAATGGCCAAGATTAACTTGACCATGGCATGCGAGGCGTTCCTCGCGGAGGAAGATGCAGACAGCACTCTTGGCCGCTTAGTAAGCGGGGTGTAGACATTGATCGTGAAACGCGGCGACGTTTTTTTTGCCGATCTTTCGCCTGTAGTAGGTTCCGAACAGGGCGGAGTTCGGCCGGTTTTGATCATTCAGAACGATATTGGCAATCGCTTCAGCCCCACAGTAATTGTGGCGGCGATTACAGCACAAATTCAGAAAGCGAAATTGCCGACGCATGTGGAGATTGATGCGTCTGCTCATGGCTTTGACCGCGATTCGGTCATTCTGCTAGAGCAGGTTCGGACGATTGACAAACAACGCTTAACGGATAAGATCACCCACCTGGATGATGATACGATGAAAAAGGTGGATGATTCGCTGCAAATCAGCCTTGGCCTGATTGATTTCTAAGCAGAGTAAGGGATATTAACTGTATTTGAGAACAAAGGCGCACGGGATAACTCCCGGGCGCCTTTTTAGTCTTGGCGGCAAGGGGGGAATGGGACTTTCTCCGGCAGGGGAAAATGGAACTTGCGGCAGCGGGGTTCTCTTTAAATTTTAAATCTGTTATAATTGGACCGGACAGTCGGTTTAGGAGGGATTGGTAATCAAAGGACGTTCAGATGGAGAAGAAACGAAGAAACGGATTGTACAGAACGCGGCCAAGTTGTTTGTCCAGAAGGGCTACGGCGCGGTAACCATGAATGAGGTATGTGTGGCGGCAGGCGTCAGCAAGGGCAGCCTGTATCATCATTTTCCCAGCAAGGATGAATTATTCCTGTACGTGGTGGAAGAGGATACCGAGTTATGGCTCCAGAATTGGGATATCAAGCGGGCCGGGATCGCAGATCTTGAAGAACGCTTCTATGCCTATGCCGAGCATTGTGCCAATGACTTCCAGAACCCGCTGATCCGGGCACTGGAGGAATATGCAAGAATCAAAGATCATACTGCTGAAATCGAGAAACGGCTGTGGCATATGTATGACTATTCATTGCGGGCTTGCCGTGAACTGGTGAAGGAAGGGATAGATACGCATTACCTCAAGGCAGATAATCCTGAGGATATTGTCGTTATTCTCAGTGGCCTGCTGGAAGGTGTCGGAAAGGTGTCGGACATTTCGCGCTTGCCGATGGGGCTGGAGGAAATTAAAGAATATTATCGAAAATCGCTCAGACTGTTGCTTCAGGGAATACGTATCTAGTGAGAAGCGTAAGCTTTCTCATGTCTTGAATTAGACCGGGTGGTCGGTCTCTATTAGTCGGTCGTTTATTTTTATGGTATGGGATTGCCCGTACCAGCAGATATTTAGAACAGAGAAAATTAGGCTTCAATGAAAGCCTAGTCATATTATTCGAAACTGTGCAGGGAGCACACGGAGGTAAACCATGTCATTACTGCTTAGAAACCGGGGAGCTATACTGCTGGTTATGTTGACGATTTTTCTGACTTTTACCGGAATCGGTCTTGTCGTCCCTATTATGCCTACTTTTATGAATGAACTCAATATTAGCGGAAGTACAGTTGGACTACTGGTAGCGGCGTTCTCACTTAGCCAACTACTGCTATCTCCGATCGCAGGAAGGCTCTCCGATACAATGGGCCGGAAGAATATAATCGTGGTCGGGCTGATCGTCTTTGCCGTGTCAGAGCTAGTGTTTGGTCTGGCAAATATGTCCTGGATGCTGTTCATCTCCAGAATGCTGGGCGGAGCGGGAGCGGCCCTGATCATGCCTGCAGTTATGGCTTATGTTGCAGATACAACTTCCTTAGAGGAACGGGCCAGAGGAATGGGCCTGATCAATGCAGCTATCTCCACTGGTTTTATTATTGGACCGGGGATTGGCGGTTATCTTGCCGAGTTCGGCATCCGCGCGCCGTTCTTCGTGGCTGCCATCGCGGCAGGACTTATTGCTGTGGTGACGTTCGCAGTGCTGCCGGAATCCCTTTCGGTGGAGCAACGCAAAGAAGCTAAAGCTTCTGGAGCAAACCAGGAAAACCTGTTCATCCAGCTTGTGCAGTCTTATCGCCAGCCTTATTTCTTCAGTCTGGTTATTGTATTCGTACTCGCTTTCGGCCTCGCCAATTATGAGACTGTATTCGGACTGTTCGTGGATCATAAGTTCGGATTTACGCCAAAGGATATTGCTTTTGTCATTACTTTTGGTTCCATTGCCGGTGCAGTGGTTCAGGTATCGGCCTTTGGCTGGATTCTGAATCGCTTCGGAGAGAACAGAGTTATCGCTATTTGTCTTTTGGCCTCGGCCGTATTTATACTGTTGACGGTATTTGTGAACAGCTACTGGGCGATTATTACAGTTACCTTTATCGTATTCTTGGCCATGGATATCCTGCGACCTGCGGTCAGCACGCAATTGTCCAAGATGGCCGGGGATTCACAAGGGTTTGTCGCCGGTATGAACTCGGCATATACCAGTCTCGGAAATATCGCCGGACCGATCGTAGCCGGTTATCTGTTTGATATTAACATTAACTTTCCATACGCTGTGGCAGCACTTGTGCTCGCCGTATCCTTTATCCTGTCCGTTGGCTCCAGTAAACGGGGCATCGGACGTCAGCAGACGTAATATAATTTTCTTGTCATGATGCCCACGCTGGCACCGCTCCATGTATCTCGGAGCCGTGTCCGGCGTGGGCATTTGGGTACCAGGACGAATCTGTGATACTATTTTAACAAGAAGGTTGTACAGAATTGCGAGGCGGAAAGAGGGATTGTATTGACTGCAGAGAACATGAATGCTGAAGCCGTAGCAGATGAAGCGGCTGCCCAGCGCGAGCAGGAAACGATTATTCTGGCGATTGCCAAGGAACTGAGCATTGCGCCCAAGCAAGTGCGGACCACAGTAGGATTATTGGATGAGGGCAACACGATTCCCTTTATTGCAAGATACCGGAAGGAAATGACGGGAGAGCTGGACGAGAACGCGCTGCGCGACATCGAGGAGCGTCTCGGTTATTTGCGTAACTTGAGCGATCGGAAGAAAGATGTGCTCCGTAGCATTGATGAGCAAGGAAAGCTAACCCCGGAGCTGCGGGAGCAAATCGCTAAGGCGGTTAAGCTTCAGGAGGTGGAGGATCTGTACCGCCCCTTCCGCCAGAAGCGGAAGACCCGGGCCAGCGTGGCCAAGGAGAAGGGACTGGAGCCGCTGGCAGAATGGATCTTCGGGCAGCCGAGACAAGGCAGCCCTGAGGCAGAAGCAGCCCGCTACATCGATGCCGAGAAGGGCGTAGAGACGGCTGAGGCAGCGCTGCAGGGCGCGATGGATATCATCGCCGAGAATATCGCCGATGATCCGGCTATTCGCTCCTGGGTGCGCCAGTATACGGCCAGCCAGGGAATTCTGGTCTCGGAAGCCAAGGATGCCGAGCAGGAATCTGTGTATGAGAACTACTACAGCTATCGTGAGCCGGTACATAAGATGCCGCCGCACCGTATTCTCGCCATCAACCGCGGGGAGCGGGAGAGTGTGCTCAAGGTGGGCATTGAGGTTGTGGCAGACAAGATCCATACCTTCATCGGACGCAAGGTCATCAAGGGACCCTCTCCGGTCAAGGAACTGCTGGAGACGGTTATCGAAGATGCTTATAAGCGTCTGATTGCTCCATCTGTAGAGCGTGAGGTGCGCGGGGAAATGACCGAGAAGGGGGAGAATCAGGCGATCTCGATCTTCTCTGGCAATCTGCGGAGCCTGCTGCTACAGCCGCCGGTCAAGGGCCGCTGTGTTCTCGGCGTGGACCCCGCCTACCGCACTGGCTGCAAGCTGGCCGTCGTGGACGACACCGGCAAGCTGCTGGAAGTGGCGGTGACCTATCCGACACCGCCGAACAACAAAAAGCGCGAAGCCGCTGCCAAGTTCAAGGAGCTAATCGCCAAGTATGGCATCCAGCTCATCGTGATCGGCAACGGGACCGGCTCCCGCGAGACGGAGCAGTTCACGGCCGAGGTCATTGCCGAGATCGGCAATCCCGACCTGGCCTACCTGATCGTCAATGAAGCGGGAGCCAGTGTCTACTCCGCCTCCAAGCTGGCGCAGGAGGAGTTCCCGGACCTTGATGTGGCGGAGCGCAGCGCCGCATCGATTGCCCGCCGCGTGCAGGACCCGCTCGCGGAGCTGGTCAAGATCGACCCCAAGGCGATCGGGGTCGGGCAATACCAGCATGATGTCTCGCAGAAGCATCTGGAAGAGAGCCTCAAGGCCGTCGTGGAATCGGCCGTTAACCATGTCGGCGTTGACGTGAATACAGCGTCGCCGTCGCTATTGTCCTACGTCTCCGGCGTCAATGCGACGATTGCGAAGAACATCGTCAAGTACCGCGAGGAGAACGGCAAGTTCACTGCGCGGAAGCAGCTGCAGAAGGTGCCGCGCCTCGGCGCGAAATCCTATGAGCAGTGCATCGGATTCCTGCGGATTCCGGGCGGGGACAACACCCTTGACCGGACACCGATCCACCCCGAGTCCTACGCAGTGGTGGATCGATTGTTCAAGACGCTCGGACTGGATGTAGCAAGTCTCGGCAGCAAGGAAGTGGCTGCTGAGCTGGCGGCCCAGCAGCCGGAGGAGCTGGCTGTCAAGCTTGATGTCGGCGTGCCGACCCTACGTGACATCCTGGAGAGTCTCCAGCGTCCGGGTCGTGACCCGCGCGAGGAGCTGCCACTGCCGATCTTCCGCACCGATGTGCTGAAGATCGAGGACCTGGCGCCCGGCATGGAAATGCAGGGCACCGTCCGCAACGTTATCGATTTCGGCGCTTTCGTCGACATCGGGATCAAGAACGACGGGCTGGTCCATATTTCCCAGCTCAGCGGCAGCTTCGTGAAGCATCCTATGGACGTAGTGTCCGTCGGGGATAACGTGACGGTCTGGGTCATGGGTGTGGACCTTAAGAAAGGCCGGGTTAGCCTGACGATGCGCCCCCCGCGTACAGAAAACTAGGCATGACATAATGAATACAGTAAAGCTATCTGCATGGTTACAACTTGCAGGTAGCTTTTTTTTGTATAATGAGGTATACAATCAGAGACGGTTCTTGACAGCAACAACAGCTAGGAGCAGTGAACACGAGTGGGAGTGAATACAGTGAAACGAATTACGATACTGATCGCGGATGATGAAGCAGAAATCGCCGATCTGGTCGAACTGCACCTGACCAAAGAGGGATACCATATTATCAAAGCTTTTAATGGCAGGGAGGCGGTGCAGGCTGTTCAGACCCAGACGGTGGACCTGGCGATTCTGGATATTATGATGCCGGAGATGGATGGCTATGAGGTCACCCGGCAGATCCGAGAGAAGCACCATATGCCGATTATTTTTCTGAGTGCCAAGACCTCTGATCTCGATAAAATTACAGGACTGGTTATCGGGGCAGATGATTATATGACAAAACCGTTCAATCCGATGGAACTGGTGGCCCGTGTGAATTCACAGCTGCGCCGGTCCATGCAGTTCAGCCAGCCGGCAGCTGCGGCCAGCACGATTCTGGAAGCGGGAGGACTTAGCATTAATGCCGACCAGCATACGGTGATGCTGTACGGACAAGCCATCGATCTCACGCCGAAGGAGTTCGATATCCTGTATTTGCTGGCCAGCCATCCGAAGCAAGTGTTCAGCTCGGAAAATATTTTTCAGCAGGTATGGGGGGAAGCGTATTACGAAGGCGCCAATACGGTGATGGTTCATATCCGTACGCTGCGCAAGAAGCTCGGCGAGGACATGAACAAGAGCAAATTTATTAAGACGATCTGGGGCGTGGGGTACACGTTCAATGGATAGAGGGCTACGCAGTTTTCGGACGAGAATGATCATGTTCCTGGGACTCAGCATGCTTCTGTCCGGCAGCATTACTTATGTCATTTACAGGCTTCTTCAGATGTATTATTCCGGAGTGAAACGTGAAGATACCTTGGCCCATTACCGCCATATCATGTCTAGCATTGGGGATATTTACTTTTTCCTGCTGATCTTTATTCCGCTCGCGATCTTCTTCTTCTACCTCTTCACGAAGCCGTATGCTTCCTACTTTAATGAAATCACCAAAGGCATTCACCATCTGGCGAGCGGCCATTTCGAGCATCGGGTCAATATCTCCTCCAGGGATGAGTTTCGGGAGATTGCCAGGGAACTGAATCTGGCCAGTGAGAAGCTGCAGAAGGCAGTGGAACGGGGGGATTTTGCGGAGAGCAGCAAGGATCAGCTCATCGTGAATTTGGCCCATGATCTGCGCACACCGCTTACATCGGTTCTGGGTTACCTGGACTGGATTCTGAAGGGAAACGAACTGACGGAAGAGCAGATCAGACATTTTACCGAGATTGCTTATACCAAATCCCAGCGGCTGGAGAAGCTTATTGATGAGCTGTTCGAGATTACCCGAATGAACTATGGGATGCTGCCCCTGCAGAAGAATCAACTGGATCTCAGTGGTCTGTTGATGCAGCTAAGCGAGGAAATGTATCCGGTCTTCGAAAAGAACCATCTCAGTGCCAGACTGAACATCGTGCCTAAGCTGGAGATTCAGGGTGATGGAGAGCTACTGGCCCGTGTTTTTGAGAATCTGCTCAGCAATGCAGCCCGGTATGGAAAAGATGGACAGTTCGTTGATATCAACAGCTTCCCGGAAAGCGGCGAGATCGTCATTCAGGTGTTGAATTACGGCGGATATATCACACCCGACAAATTGCCGCATATCTTCGAGATGTATTACACCAGCGATCAGTCACGCAGTCAACACGAAGGTGGAACAGGTCTGGGTCTGTTTATTGCCAAAAATATCGTCGAGCAGCATCAGGGCACCATCACCGTAGAGAGCAACGTGGTCCGTACCTGCTTTGAAGTGAGATTGCCGCAGGAGAAGGATCAGGCTTAACGAACTCTGAAGAAATGAGAAGTTCAACCTTTCTAATTTAAGGAAAACTTTATATTTTGCCCCGCTTTTTTTTAAACAGTGGTCTCTATTCTGAAGGTAAGAGCAATCAGGGAGGTTATTGTACATGAAAAAGTGGGGCTTTTTTGTAGTTGTTGTACTTATGCTGGGCGGGATAGCCATTAAATATGTTTCGAAAGGCCTTACCGAAGAGGGGGAGTCCAAGGATACCCAGCCGGGTAGTAATGCGTTCCAAATGGTTGCGGTATCCCAGATTTATCAGGGGGAGCTGCTGCTCGTCAATAAGGATAATCCGCTGCATGAGACAAGCGTCAAATCCGATATTGTTAGGCTATCCGAGCACCCAGATCTTACGCAAGGATATGTATTGATGGACACGAAGCTCCGTCTGTCGAGGTCGGTAGCTCAGGCCTTTGTGGAGATGGTTCAGGCTGCGGCGCAGGACGGGGTCAATCGTTTTCTGATCAGTAGTGGCTACCATGACTTTACAGAACAGGAGGCGCTATACCGGGAAAAAGGATCGCAGATTGCGCTCCCGCCAGGCCGAAGTGAACATAATCTGGGCTTGTCGCTGGACATCGGATCTTCCCAAGCGGAGATGAAAAGGGCGCCGGAGGGGAAATGGCTGAAGAAAAATGCCTGGAAGTACGGTTTTGTGCTTCGCTACCCGGAGGACAAGACGGCGATTACCGGAATTCAGTACGAGCCCTGGCATTTTCGTTATGTGGGCTTGCCGCACAGTGCAATTATGCAGGAGAAGGATATGGTGCTGGAGCAGTATCTGGATTATCTTCGGGAGCAAAAAAGCTTTACTGCTGAAGCCGAAGGTCGGTCTTACGAGATATCCTATTACCCGGTCACGGAGAATGTGATGATCCGAATCCCAGTGAATCAGCGTTACGAAATATCGGGCAATAACGTGGACGGTATCATCGTGACGACCGAGAAGTGACAACAACCTGAGATGAGAGAGGCGAGGACAACATGAAGGATTCCAAATCACCCGGTATGCTAACGCTCATATCATTCACCGCATATTTGTATCTATTGGTCAAGGTTATTCTGTTCAAAGGCGGGCATGTAGACATACATATTCTGCTGCAGCAATTCCAGCTTACGTTACAGGACCCGGGGAGGATTTTTCATCGCTCCTACAATCTGGTACCCTTTAAGGAGATCAAGAGAGACCTGCATCACCTGTCGTTATCGAACCCTTTTCTGAATATTAATCTGACTGGCAACGTGCTGGCGTTCATCCCGTTTGGTGTTCTCTTACCGAACGTCTTTCGGAACATTACATGGTCGGTAACCAAGGTGTTGGTGTGTTCGTTGCTGCTCAGCCTGAGTTTCGAGTCTATCCAGCTTCTGCTGACAATCGGAACCTTCGACGTGGATGATCTGCTCCTGAATACACTCGGCGGGTTAGCAGGTTATATTCTGTATACAATGTTCTCCGGGCCTGCCCGCCGCAAGCCAGACAGTGAGGCAGACCAGGAAGGAGAGAGGCTGAGGTCTCAGCAGCGCCTAAGTGCACCGGAGTATTTATTTCTGGATAAATGAAAAAATTGGAGTGGTTGTTACCATGGAAGCCGGCTGTGTAAGATTCTACGAATTTGGACGCCCACTGGATAAAGTGCAATATTATATTTGACACGGCATGGAGAGACAGAATGGAATCTGGTACATCGGATGCAGGGATCAGAGGATTCGCCCCTAACTCCGCGAGGTCTGCAACAGGCGGAATGGCTTAGAAAGGGAATGCACTCCGTACCGCTGGATGCCATCTACGCAAGCCCTAGTCCCCGGGCGGTGCGGACCGCGGAGCTTGTACGCGGCGAGCGCAGCATTCCGCTGGAGACGTCAGCAGCGTTCATGGAGATGGGCTTCGGCCTATGGGAAGGTTCCCTGCATTCTGAGGTAGCGCCTCGCTACCCTGAGCAATGGCACAACTTCTGGAAGGACCCTGAGAAGTTCGAGCTTGAGGGAAGTGAGACCTATGGACAGGTACGGACAAGAGCACTTCATAAACTGCAGGAAATCCTGGAGAAGCATGAGGGACAGTCAGTACTTATTGTCACGCATACTATTACGATTAAGCTTCTGATGGCTTACTTCGAAGGAAAAGCAATGACGGAGCTTTGGGGTTTACCCGAGATCCATCCGACAAGCCTTTGCCGTATTGATATTACTGATGGCGATCCGGAAATTGTGTTGCACGGGGACATCAGCCATTACGAAGAATAGATAGCAAAAATGACCCCGAAGAGGGTCATTTTTATTTTGAACAAACTATTTAGAATTTCGACAGCTATGTTGTTCATGCTTACCTGTGCAGACTGCTGAAAAATCGGGTTAGCTGTTAATGAATCAATAAAACACTTTCGTATGCAGCAGATCAATTGCCTTCTCTAACTCCCTCAGCTCGTCTTCAGAAATGTGCTGTATGCGGTCGTTGAACTGGGCTTCAATCCGGCTGAACACCTCATTCATCAGCGCCTCGCCTTTGGCCGACAAACGAATGTATTGTTTGCGACGGTCCTCCCGATCAGTAACCTTCTCACAGAACTGCTTTTCGCTGAGCTTCTTGATTTCCCGGCTCGTATTCGGCATGGACATATGCATGCACTCACTGATATTACTGAGTGTTGATGGCTGACTGACAGCAATGTATTCCAGGATCTTATATTGAACGGCGGTAATATCACCCGGTCTGACGTCTTTGGTCAAATCATTCGAGATTTGATGCACAGCGGCTGTAAAAGCCAGAAATTTTTGAAAAACTGTATCCACAGAATCCCCTCCTTTGACAACATAGCAAATTAATTATCAAAAAACAATTATCAAATGAATATTATCAATTGACAACTATTTTGCGGTCATGATACCATTTTGTTATCAAATGATAAGTAAAGGGGTTCACATTATGAACATGCTCGTTATCTATACGCATCCTAATCATCAAAGCTTAAGTCATGCCTTTCTTGAGGAGGTTCTTAGAGGCAGCCAGGAGAATAGCAGCATCAGTGAAATAAAGGTGCTGGATCTTTACGAAGAAGGCTTTGATCCCGTCCTGGTGTTCAATGAGCACAAACGCAGACGGGATATGCACAAAGAACCCGCGCTTGCCAAGTACCGGGAACAGCTTCTATGGGCCGACAAGATTGTATTCATATATCCGATCTGGTGGGGACGGCCGCCGGCGATGCTGATGGGCTATATTGACCAAATGTTCGCCTCGGGATTTGCTTATAAGGATACAGGCAAGCTGCTGCCGGAGGGGCTGCTAAAGGGAAAATCGGCCGTCTGTATCTCGGTCATGCAAGGGCCTGCCAACTACCCGCTTTTGTTCCTAAACAACGCGCACAAGGCTTTAATGCGCAAAGGATTACTCAATTATGTCGGTATCAAGAAGGTGAAGTTCTTCGAGTTCGGCAGCATGGAGAGTCCACGTGGACGGCATAAGGAGAAGCTGAATAAGATTTATCGTTATTTTCAAGCGGTGGGACGGTAATGTCGGATTTTTTATTGCGTTTGCAACAATTTTAAAGTAAGATAATGTTGTAAATGCAACAAAAATAATAACTGCCATTACCTGCTAGGAGCTACCACTATGACAGAAATACTGAGAGAAGTCGGAATGATTGCCAGATGTTTTGAATCTATAAGCAATATCGAATTTAAAGAACTTCACCTTGCGAAGGGGCAATATTTATATCTTGTACGGATCTGCGAGAATCCTGGCATTATTCAGGAGCGGGTTGCAGATATGCTGAAGGTGGATCGGACAACGGCTTCGCGTTCCATTAAAAATCTTGTCTCGGGTGGACTGATCGAGAAGCAAAATGATCCAGATAACAAGAAGATATTGAAGCTGTATCCAACAGAAGAAGGAAAGAGAATCTATCAATTTTTAAAAAGAGAAGAGGAGTACTCCAATGCTGTAGCCCTGCAGGGCTTTTCCGAAGCAGAACTGGAAGCTGCCTTAGAGCTGCTGCATAGGATTCGAACTAACATAGAGACGGATTGGGAATTGGTTAAAAAAGGCGGTAAACGCGACTACACTTGATTGAAGGTGATACACCGATAAGGAGAGACATGCGATATGATTGCGATAGAAATCATTAATTATGAGAAACAGTACCATGAAGATTTTAGACGACTGTCTTATGAATGGCTGGAGAAGTACGTCTCGGTGGAGCCAGAGGATGAGAGGATTTTAGCGAATCCGCAAGAGATTATTTTGGATAAGGGTGGTTATATTTTTCTGGCCGTGTACAGAGGTGAAGTGGTAGGAACTGTATCCTTGATCAAGGTAGATGAGATTGTATTTGAGCTAGCCAAGTTCGCAGTAACCGAACAATACCAGGGGCTGGGGATCGCAAGACGTTTGATGGATCATTGCTTAAAGGTTGCGAGACAGGAACAGTCAGCGAAAATAATTTTGTACACCAACCACAAACTTGTCTCGGCAATTGCCCTGTACAGAAAATACGACTTTGTAGATGTCCCTATTGTTGATAATAAGTATCTGGAGTCTGACATGCGAATGGAGCTTCGCTTAAGTTAATCATCGTTTCGTAATAGAAACGATCGTTGAACCAATGCTCTACCGAAGACTGTTGATGTTTATTGCATCAGCAGTTTTTTTAATGCCGATCATTATCAATGAATTTTATTGCGTAATCGTTTATTGTAGAATGTTGGGATTTTGTTACAATTATCATTGGTAGATCATAATGCTTCAGGGTAGGTGATCAGGATGGATTATAAAATTGTCTTTTTCGATGTGGATGGAACGCTTACCAGCCATAAGGATGGGAAGATCCCGGAGAGTACCAAATTGGCTATACAAGCGTTGCAACACAAGGGGCTGAAAGTAGTTGCTGCAACCGGCAGGCCATTATCGATGTGTGGGGTTGTAAGAGAACTGGGTATAGATACCTTTATTACGGCTAATGGCGGGCATGTGAAGCATGGGGAGCAAGTGATACATAAGGTACCGGTGGAACCGAAGAATCTCCGCGAGGTGTATGATTACGCCGTCAGCCAGCAGCATGGCATGTCCTTTTATACCGAGGAGTTCTGTATGAACGGGATTCAGGACACGACCATCATGCAGGCGCTGCAAGAAACATTTTTCATGGAGGAGTATCCAGTATTCAATCCCCTGATTTGTGAGCAGGAGGTCTACTTGATGTGCCTGTTTGCTAATGACAGTATGCTGGAGGGCTACCAAGATAAGTTTCCACACTTAACCTTCAGAAGATGGCATCCTTATGTGCTGAACGTATTGCAGGATGAGGTCTGTAAATCGGCAGCAATCCTGAAAGTACTGGAATACTTCGGTCTGGATGCAGCAGAGGCGATTGCCTTCGGGGATGGCGAGAATGATATTGATATGCTGGAACTGGTTGGTCTGGGAATTGCCATGGGCAATGGGGGAGACAGGCTGAAGCAGGCTGCGGATTTTGTAACCAAGGCTTCGGGTGAGGACGGAATCGGTTATGCATTAAGACGATATGGTGTGATTTAGAGAGACGGTTTGAAGATTATTTTAGCGAAAGTATTCGGCTAACGAAGAACGGAATGTAGAGACATACATAGTGTTGAACGGTTCCTCGTTAGCAAAATCTTAAATCATACTAGCGGCAACTGTTGGTGGCTTGGCCTATCTACTTCATCTCCGATAACTCTTCTCTTACGCTCTTGGGCAGTTTTTTGAACACTAAGTCATAGGAATGATCAATCATGTCAAAGATATCCGATTCCAGCATTGAACCATCGATGGTAACGGTATTCCAATGCTTCTTGTTCATGTGGTACCCTGGCCGGACATTCTCATGCTGCTCTCTCAAGTTCTCGGCAATCACCGGATCACACTTCAGACTAATCTCGAAGTAATCCCCTTTATCGGAAAAAAGAGCAAACATTTTATCTGCGACCTTCATCACCAAGGGTTCGGGGCCGAAGGGATATTCCTGGGTGGCTCCTTTTTTCTTAGAACAGTATTGCACAATGTTATTCTCATTCATATCCTGTAGCCCTCCGGTACTGTGATTACATGCTTCGCCTTATTCAAGGAAATGGTAAGGTGTTGTCCGGTTGATGTCAAGTTGCTGGTGGTTATGGCACGTAGTTCGCGGATCGTAGTTTATGGCTGGCAGTTCGCGGATTGTAGTTTATGGCTCGCAGTTCGTGGCTCGTATTTCGTGGCTCGTATTTCGTGGCTCGTATTTCGTGGCTCGTAGTTCGTGGATCGTAATTTATGGCTGGCAGTTCGTGGATCATCGCTCATGCCCGTAGTTTGTCGCTCGTCGCTGTAAATAATGGCAATTTTGCACCTTAATTAAAGAAATAATTAATATATAAGGTAAATAAGTGCGAAAATGCACTCTAAATCCACGGGTGAAGCTACTTTTCAGGCTAAGTGGGGGAATTAAGGTGCATTTTTGCACTTAATTGCTGTTTTTCAATATATTTATACATATTAAGGTGCAGATTTGCATCTATTTCCCAAGCGCTTGACCTTCTGGTACGGGGACTTGTTCACAAGAGAGAAAAAGGGCTGTCCCTGTCGTGGAAAATCCACGGATGAGACAACCCTTTCTTCGGATTAGGATCGTGTGAAGTATTATTTATTGGAAGAACCCGATACACTTGCGCCAGATACAGCTTTTGCTACAGGTGTGTAACCATCCGGAAGGTAGGTCACAGCCGAGCCTTTGGAAAT
The DNA here is from genome assembly GCF_042649265.1 of Paenibacillus sp. GCM10012306. Lineage (NCBI taxonomy): Bacteria > Bacillati > Bacillota > Bacilli > Caryophanales > Paenibacillaceae > Paenibacillus > Paenibacillus sp. GCM10012306. Next base: position 276,350 of record NZ_JBHRYW010000009.1, read on the forward strand.
TACTTGCGGATAGAAACCGCTTGGGTCCGGTGTTGTTACATTGAAGTAGATCGTTGCTTTCTTGTCTTTGCCGAATTCAATCTTCTCAATCACAAGACCGTAGCCCGGATTAGGCAGATTGTTCACGGTCAGCGTAACTTTGTTGACGCCCTCACCGGCTTTGCTCACCTGAAGGTCGGTCTCGTAAGTGTACTCCGGAGCTGTAGTGCCCTTGTCAGGTGGCTCGATGCCTTTGGCGAATTCGGCAGTATCATGGAGCCATATTGCAGCTTCCGAGCGGGTTATAGCCTGATTAGGATGGAAGTTGTTATTTTTGTCCAGTGCAATCAGACGGGTGTTGAGCAGCATTTGCAGGTTATTCACAACTTCACTTGGGAGTTTGCTGCCGTCCTTGATGTCAAAATACATCAACGTTACAGGGAAGTTGCCTTTTGTCTTGAGCGCTTCCGCTAGCAGATGAGCAAACTGTGCCCGGCTCATCGCTGCATTCGGGTTCACATTTTTGTCGATCGGCAATCCATTCTGCTTGGCGGTCAGAAAGGCCGATGCATACCAGGCCTTGTTGTTCACATTGGTGAAAAAGTCACTGCTCACACCGCTGGATGGCTTAGGAGACAGCTTTAACCCGCTGACGATAAACTGAATGCCTTGAGCGAAGCTTACACTGCTCTTGGGCGCGAACTTGTCACTGGTCACTCCATTGATGATGCCGGCGTTGTGCAGAGCGTTGATTTTGCTCTCTCCCGGATCTCCCTTCAGATCAGAGAAGGCAAATGCCGATGCCCCAAAGGATACACTTGCTGCCAGAATACTGCACGCTATGGTTATTTTTTTAGCGCTATGGATGAATGTCATTTTCTTCATTGTGCCTCACCTCTTATCCTCTTAGATGGGGGATTGTCTCAAAATGTTGCAGGAACTTATAATAAACTTATAAATTTTAACTGAGTGACAGGAGACCTATAGATATGGGGCAGCAGAGAATGGAACGGATTAATGTCGGAATTTTTGCCCATGTTGATGCCGGAAAGACGACAACAACGGAGCATATTTTATATGAGAGTGGTCGCATTCGTTCGCTGGGCAGCGTCGATACCGGCACGGCGCTGACCGATTCGCTAGACGTGGAACGTCAGCGGGGGATTTCGGTACGGGCGGCGCTGGCTTCCTTCGATTGGAAAGGGGTACAGGTAAATCTGGTAGATACCCCCGGTCACGTTGATTTTCTCTCAGAGGTAGAGCGCTCGCTTCGCGTGATGGACTGCGCGGTGCTGATTCTCTCCGCAGTGGAGGGCGTGCAGGCGCAAAGTGAGATGATCTGGAGCGCACTGCGCAAGCTGAGGATTCCTACCCTGATCTTTATGAATAAAATGGATCGGACCGGAGCTAACCCGGAAGCGGTGCTGGCTCAGGCTCATACTTATCTATCCGGGGATATTATCCCGATTCAGCAACCTCTTGGCAGGGAGCAGGATTATGCCGGTACTGCGGATCTATGGGAAAATGGCGCTGATTCCGCTGCTCAGACTGAGCTGTTGGAAGCTTTGGCCGAGCGGGATGAGGCTTTGCTGGAGACCTATATGGCAGGCGGTCCACTTGACCTTGCAGTATGGCAGAACCATCTTGCAGATCGTGCGGCTGCCGCAGAGCTGTTCCCGCTGGTCTATGGCGCTGCTGCCAAGGGTATGGGCATTCCTGCGCTGCTGGACGCTATGATTCAGTATTTCCCAAGGGCGGGCGGCGATGCAGAGCTTCCCGTCTCCGGTATTGTATACAACATTCAGCGGGACAAGAGTATGGGCCGGATGGCCTTTGTGCGATTGTACGAAGGGACGATTCGCAACCGTGACGCTGTGCAGAACTACTCGCAGAATATCCAGGGCAAGATTACCCAAATCCGCAAGGTTGAGGGTGGCCGTACTGAAGATGTAGGGGAACTTGAAGCCGGAGATATCGGTGTGGTGTACGGCCTATCCGGCGTGCGAATCGGCGATGTGTTGGGCCGGCCGGATGCGATTCCGCAGGAGGCCAAGCTCGCCGTGCCACTGCTAACGGTGCGGGTGCATTGGGACGAAGCGGCGGACGATCATAAAGTGATTGCCGCCATGCAGGAGCTGGCGGATGAAGACCCGCTGCTTGATGCGCAGTGGCTCCCAGAAGAGCGGGAGCTGCACATCAAGGTGATGGGGCCGATTCAGCTCGAAATACTCGGCAGCGTGCTGGATAGCCGGTACGGTCTTGCCGTCACCTTCGGCCAGCCGTCAGTGATCTATAAAGAGACGCCAGCCCGTGCGGGCGAAGGCTTCATCGCCTATACAATGCCTAAGCCATGCTGGGCGATCTTGCGGTTCCAGATTGAACCGGGGCCGCCGGGCAGCGGCCTGGTTTACGATTCGGTCGTGCGCAGCTCCGACCTGCTGCCGCAGTACCAGAATGAGACGGCCCGGCGAGTGCCGGAGGCCTTGCAGCAGGGACTGAACGGCTGGGAGGTCACCGACCTGAAGGTGACGCTAATTGAGGGGCAGCACCATGTGTGGCATACCCATCCGCTGGATTTTGCCGTGGCGACGCCAATGGGTATTATGGACGGGCTCGCCCGTGTTGGCACCAAGCTGCTGGAGCCGGTGCTTCAGGTGCGGATTGTAGTGCCCGAGGAGAATGGAGGGCGCGTCATGAACGATCTTGTGCAGATGCGCGGCACCTTCGAGCCGCCGGTGCTGCTGGGCGACCGGATGATCATCGAAGGCCGTCTGCCGCTGGCGACGTCGCTCGATTATCCGGTCACGCTAAGCTCCTTCACGAAGGGGCGGAGCACATTCACTTCTTTTTTTGCCGGATACGAAGAATGCCCGCCCGACGTTACCGCCGAGCGCACCCGCCGGGGTGTGAACCCGCTGGATCAGGCGAAGTATATTCTTAGTGTGCGGAAGGCGCTGCAGGGGTAGGGAAGGGAAGTATCCCAGAGCTGGTGTGTAGTGAGGGAGTTTGAGGGTATAGATTTAGATGCAAAGTATGGGTGTAAATGCAAGTTAAGTGTGGATGCATGTGTAGCTGTGAATGTAAGAGTAGTCGTAGATGTAAAAGTTAGGTGTGAATATAAGGATAGTTGTAGATGTAAAAGTAGATGTGAGTGTCAGAGTAGGTATATATGCAAATTCAAGCTGTAGTTGTACGTACGGTTGTAGGTGTGAACATAGTTGTAATCGCACCAGTTGAATAACTGGAAAATTGGGCGTTAATTAGGCGGAATTGCAGGTTCGCTCTAAAATAACTGGAAAAACTCCTGTTAATTTGGCTGATTACCTCTGCTTGTGTATGATCTGGAAGAATTAACGGGAGAAATTCCCTTTATTCTGGAGATGAGGCGGTAAAAGTCATGATTAACGGTATATTTTCCTGTTAAATAACTCTTTAGTCTTAGAATCCACTGATGCTAGGATATCGTTCATCAAGGGTTCTTCGAATGGCCCAATGAAGCAATTGAGGAATGGAATAAACAACTGTTCTAATTACATTTATAACCACATTTATAACCACATTTATTGATAATGCTTAAAAATAATATGAGCATATGGAATCTTCTTTTATTAAAAGTATATATATGTAAATATAAGCGTGATATAATTCTAGTTATTTGCCATAATAAGATGATTTTCAAGCACCAAAGGCCAGCAATCTTTTGTTATGTAGAGTGAACTGTTCAGCTTAGTCATCCTATTAAATAACAAAGAGAGGGTCATTGTCGTGAACAAACCCAAAGTATTTATAGGATCATCCCTTGAGGCGAAGCATTATGTGGATGCCATCAACGAAAATTTAAGCTATGTGGCTACGGTGACGCCGTGGACCGCTGGCGTTTTTAATGAAAACCGTTTCACGATGGAGGATCTGGATGAGCAGCTTACCCAGAGCAGCTTTGCTGTTTTTGTGCTAGCCCCGGATGACCTTGTTTCTCTGCGCGGAAAAGTGTATCTGGCACCACGGGATAACACGATTTTTGAGCTGGGGATGTTCTGGGGCAAATTGAAGCGTGAACGGGTCTTTTTCATATTACCGCGATCAGTTCCCCAAGAAGTAGAGGGGCAAGGGATCGAGGGCTTCCGTCTGCCTTCCGATCTGCTGGGACTTACGTTGCTCTACTATGAACTGCGTGATGATAACAATTATACGGCCGCGGTTAGTGTGGCTTGTGGGAAGATCACGCGGCATATTCAGGAAAAGCAGCATTTTGCCGATCCTTATGCTAAGATTCAGAACCTGGAGCGGGACATTCGCATGAAGGATATGCTGCTGTTGTTCTTCATCAATTATGTCCGGCCCTCGAACCTCTCGGCTGGCGGAGAATATGATAAATTATATGAGGCTGTCAGAGTCAGCTATGATATCTCGTCACTGGAGCAGTTCCGGATCCGGGGAGCGGCTATCTGGCGTGCAGAAGGTAATGACGGAATCCGGCAGGTGGCTGGAAATGTCGGCAAAGACCGCTTCTACGCGTTCGAGGACAACGACGGGCGGAACGGCAAAGATCGTATTTTGGTGCTGGATGCTTTTTTGCAGGGGACGGTTCAATTTTTTCTGTACCGGGTGCATGTTGCCGCTGAATATATTGTGTGTTATCCTCTAGGTAAGGAATTGGTAATTACGATCCATTTGATTGGCCCTCTGGAACTGACAGCGAAGCACTTCGAGCAGCTCTCCGAGGATAACAAGGAATTTATGAACGTACTCAACTATTTGTTCGGAGGGGATTTGAAATGAGCAAACCGCGCGGCAATGAGGGCAGCCTCGAGAAGGCAGGGCAGGCTTATAAAGTCTCATCGAGCTCCCGGAGGAATCGGGACAGGCTAAGAACAATAGCTCTGAGTAACGAGTCGGACAGAGTCGTCAAGGGACCTTCCGTAAGTAGCGATAACGATGTGAACTATATATTGGTGTACCAAATGGATGCTAATTATGAGAAGCCATTTTTTGCACGATAACATATGAAGATAGCCGAAAGCAGGAGGATCTTGGGGTACCGAGATCAGCTTGCTTTTTTTGTTATAGTAGGGAATTGGTTGTTTTTTAAAAGGTTATAAGATAATTTAGTATAGTATTCGTGATTAGTGAGCATGGGGTGCCAATAAGGGGTGAACAGCATGAGTGAGCTATACAGAGTGTTGGTTGTTGATGATGAACTGTTGGTTAGACAAGGCGTCAAACATATACTGAATTGGGAACAGCATGGCTTCTGTATTGTGGGTGAGGCCTCCAATGGCAAAGAAGCTTTGGAAATGATAGGGGAGCTGGCTCCGCATATCGTGCTTACCGATGTCGTCATGCCGGTGATGGACGGCGAAGAGTTGACTCGTCTTATTAAGCATAGCTGGCCGGATATTGAAGTGATCGTACTTAGCAGCTTCAGTGAATTTGATTATGTTCGCTCCACCTTCCAAAGCGGGGTGTCTGATTATATTCTCAAGCCACATCTGGAGACGAAGATGCTGCTGGGAGTACTGGAGAGGACGGTAGAGAGACTTCCTGCCGGACTGAAAAGGAAACCGCAAGCCGATTACACCGTCACATTGAACCAAGTGTTGGAGAAGCTCGTTAACCGTTATGAGGTGGACGTAGATCCGACGATGTTGGCAGAATGGTTCCCTTATCAGAACTATTACATAATGGGCGCTACTGTACATGAGGGAGATCAACTGCTGGAATCTTTGCAAGCGCTTATTTCGAAGCTGAAAATCTATCCATTGCCGGTAAATTCCGTGCCAAGGCATCCAGAACTGAGAGCTTATGTGGTGAATATCGGCCAAGATGGTGAGGCAGAGGCTGTTCTTTTATCCAAGCTGAAGCGGTTAAATCCTTCTTCCGTTACAGATAGTGGAGATTTCGTCTGGGCACTTAGTGGGCCTTTTCATTCTTTGGATCAGCTGGGGGACAGTTTTCATCACAGCTTCCTGCCATTACTATCCTATCGCTTTTTCCTGCCTGTGCCGGTGGTACTTGCACCGTCTGAGCTGCTACACTTTGAAAAGGTTACCAAAACATCAGCGTCCTTAAATGACACCGCGTTGCACGCTTTAATGGAGCATATTCGTAGATTGCAGCTGGAGGAAGGCTTCGGGGTGCTCTATCAATTCATTGCGCAGCAATCTGAGTCGTATAATACGGATGTCTTTGAATTCAAATCCTTAATCGGTAATCTGGTCTTTAACGTCATTCAATTGCTGGGCACGATGAACATGAGCTCAGACACGCTGAACGAGGCTAAATATAGTTACTTCAAATCCATTGAAGAAGCTGGCCATGTCACAGATATTGTTACGCTCTTGGAGCAGTTCCGGACACAGCTGGATCGCAGTATTCATGAGGCTACGTCCTCTTTCCACGATGGCAACCCCAATATGAAGCTGCTGCTTGATTATATTGATAAAAATTATACAGAGCCTATCACCTTAACGGAGATGGCTAAGCAATTTCATTTCAATCCTTCGTATTTATCCAGCTTCTTCGCTGCCCATCATCATGAGGGCTTCAAAGAGCATTTGAATCGAGTCCGCATAGATAAGGCTGCTGATTTATTACGGAGCAGTGACCACTCGATCTCTGAGATCGGCGGTATGGTCGGCTACGCGGATCATAGTTATTTCTGCAAAGTCTTTAAGAAGAACACTGGCATATCTCCGAGTCAATACAGACGACAATATTATTCACGAGTGGAGAAGGAGTAGGGATGAAGGAGCGATTTGAACGACTGCGATTTCAGGGGTTATTTATAAAAATATTTTTGGTCATGGTGGTTTGTATTATTGCAATTGCTGTATCCGTGGTATGGACTAATCTGCGTATGACGCAGCAGCTATTTCTGAAAACCTTCAGTATTACCAACTCTAAAGTGCTGAATCAGATTCAAAATAACTTCGAGTCCTTTCACTACTCGGTTGTACTTGCAGCCAATCAAGCCCAGCAGAGCGTCCCGCTAAAGACCTTTCTGACAGAGAAGGAATCGGACGAGCTATACCGTGTGATGAACTCCTATTACAATATGACCCAGCAAATGAATCGGATTCAATCCACGATCACTAGCTATTCGGTGGGTCTGTCGGTAACCGGTAAGAATGGCCGGGATTATACGGGCGTAGTGAATTATGATAAGCCGACGGCGCGTGAGCTGCAGCGTAGTGCTATAACGACCCATGCGGCAGAGCAGCCTGGCAGAATAATGTATCAATATTATCGTGATGAGGGGGGCAAACATGCCGTTGTCGCTACAAAGGTGCTGCGAGAGCGTACGACAGAACAGCAATACGGCATGTTGTATATCGCTATTGATGAGAGCAGCTTTAAGCCGTTCTACAATAATTTCTCCAGTGAGGGCAATGACTTTATTGTGCTGGATCGCAATGGCACGGTGGTGACAAGCAACCTGTCTGACCTTGAAGGACAGAAGAATGATGAACTGCTGCATCAAGCGAAGTTGGTTCAGGAGCAAGGACAACAAGCCAAGAAGGTCCATATCATGGATCGTGATAAGCTGATGCTCGTACAATATTTGCCTTCGTATGATTTTTATCTGGTGAATATGCTTGACCAGCAAAAGGTGCTCGGGCAGATGGTAAACACACGGAGTGTGGTACTGATCTGTCTCTTTATTGTGCTTGTTGCTCTGGTTGTTGTCTTTCTGATCTCGCGGAGAATGACCCGGTCGATTACGCTGCTGGCCCGCCAGATGTCCAAAGTGACACGCCGAAATTTTCATAACTATGTCAAGGTATCCGGGGGCTATGAGATTCAGGAGCTGGGGCGGGCATACAATTATATGCTGGATGAGATCAATGATTATGTGGACAGGCTGGTGGAGACGCAAAAAGGTCAGAGAAAGGCGGAGCTTGCAGCTCTTCAGCAGCAGATCAATCCCCATTTTCTATACAACACCTTGGCTTCGGTTAATTTCCTTGTGCAGCAGGGCAGCAATGATAAGGCTGTACAGACTATTCATTCGTTAATTTCGCTTTTGCAAAATACAATCAGTAACGTGTACGAGACGGTGTCCGTCGAGCAGGAGCTTGTGAATCTGAAGAGTTATGTGTTTATTAATCACATCCGTTATGGGGAGCGGATTCGGGTTCATTTCTTTGTTGCACCGGACTGTGTTCAGTATCAGGTTCCCAAGCTGATTATTCAGCCATTCATCGAGAATGCATTCTTCCATGCTTTTAACCGCAAACCAGAAGGCGTTATCCATGTCTTGATTGCCAGAGAGGGGCAACGGCTCGTCTGCGAGGTGATCGATAACGGTGATGGTATGGAACTAGCGAGTGGGGAGGAAGGGAATCTCCTAATCTCAGCTCAGAATAAGGCACCCAAGCATTCCAGCAAGCTGTTCTCAGGCATCGGGGTCGCTAATGTGAATGATCGGATTAGTTTACTGTATGGGGAAGAGTTCCAAGTGAACATTACAAGCACTGTTGGTGAAGGGACCAGAGTGAAGATAACGCTTCCTTTAATCGAAAAGACGGAAAATCAGTGATGTAAGCGGTACAAAATCTAATGAAATTACTATAATCCAAAAATAATACATGTCGTTGTTAAGAGTAATGTGCATTCGGGCAACAAAAGAACAAATCTATATAAAGGATGTTCTAACGTTGTATTGTTGCCCGGTGATATCATTAATTCATGCCTAGTAAGCGTTTTCAGTAATTTTCATGAAATCGCTTTAAAGCGGTCTTACATCATAATCAGTCAAAGGGGCGGGACAAATGAAAAAAGCACTACTTTTAGTATTGGCTTGTATGGTATTGCTGGTGGGTTGCTCTTCCGGTGGATCTAATAAAGAAGCTGCATCCGGGGACGGCCAGAAAGAAATTACAATCTGGGCATGGGACCCTGCCTTTAACATCGCAGCATTGAATATTGCCAAAGAGACTTACAACAAGAAACACCCGGAAGTTAAAATTAACATTGTTGAATACGCGCAAGGCGACATTATTCAGAAAATGAATACAGGACTTAACTCGGGAACTACCAAAGGTCTTCCTAACATCGTATTGATCGAAGACTATCGTTCCAAAGGTTTCCTGCAATCGTATCCTGAATCCTTCTATGATTTGAGCAACAAGATCAAGGGCGCAGATTATGCGGATTACAAAATTGGACCGACCAGCATGGACGGTAAGCAATACGGCGTTCCTTTTGACTCCGGTGTAACCGGCCTGTATGTTCGTAAAGATATTATCGAGCAAGCCGGATTCACTCTTGACGATCTGAAAGACATCGATTGGAACAGATATATTGAAATTGGTAAAGTGGTCAAAGAAAAAACAGGCAAAGATATGATTACCTTCTCTCCAAGTGATCTGGGCTTCGTTCGTGTCATGATTCAATCCGGACATTCCTGGTATATGAAAGAAGATGGCAAAACGCCTGATTTGGCCGACAACAGTACATTGAAAGAAGCTTTTACTCTGTACAAAGAAATGCTGGATTCCAAGATCGTGAAGATCAATGCAGACTGGAGTCAATTCATCTCCTTCATCAACAATGGTGATGTGGTCACTGTACCTTCGGGGAACTGGTTAACGCCATCCGTGAAAGCTGAAGTTTCTCAATCTGGTAAATGGGCCGTACTTCCTTTGCCAAAATTGCCTAACACACCGAATGCAACACATGCCTCCAACCTGGGCGGAAGCTCGTGGTATGTCATGAATGTTCCTGGTGCTGAAGTAGCTGAAGACTTCTTGGCTGAAACGTTTGGTTCTGATGTTGGGATGTACGAAGAATTGCTTAACAAAATCGGAGCTATTGGTACGTTGAAAGCAGCGGCAGAAAGCGAAGCCTACAAGAAAACAGATGAGTTCTTTGGCGGGCAGCAAATTGTAAAAGATTTCTCCGAATGGACAGCGCAAATTCCTAACGTGAACTATGGTGTGTCTACCTATGCCATCGAAGATATCCTGGTAGTCGAAATGAACAACTATCTCAATGGCAAGAGCCTGGATCAAGTCATGAAGGATGCTCAGGCTCAGGCAGAGACACAAATCAAGTAAAACACGTAAGTAATTGAGCATATGAGCATTATGTAACCCTTGGGCGCTGCGGTATCTTGAGATCCAAAGCGTCCGGCGGGTTATTTTGCAGCCAGAGAGGAGACCTTGCTACGATGAATGCTAAGAAACGTGGGCTAAGCATGACCGCTAAGTATAATTTGACAGGATGGAGCTTTGTCCTGATTTCTGTAGTTATGATTGCCTCATTCTATTTTTATCCAATGATTCAGGCGCTTTTCTTGTCTTTTAAAACAGGAACAGGCACCAACCTCACCTATACAGGGTTTTCCAACTACACGCGCTTGTTCTCGGATACGACCTTCCGAACAGCGCTATTTAACACCTTTATCTACCTAATTGTTCAGGTACCTTTAATGATTCTGCTGGCAATGTTCATCTCCGTGCTGTTGAATGACTCCAAGCTGAAATTCCGCGGGTTCTTCCGTACGGCGATCTTTTTGCCGGCTGTAACTTCTCTCGTCGCATACTCTGTTGTGTTCAAATATTTGTTTGGATCCGATGGCCTGATTAATGCGATGCTGCTGAAGCTGTCGATTATTTCTGCTCCCGTGGAGTGGATTACAGACCCGTTCTGGGCCAAAATTACGATTATTATCGCCATTACATGGCGCTGGACCGGATATAACATGATTTTCTATTTGTCAGCCCTGCAAAATATCGATGGCTCCATTTATGAAGCTGCACGTATTGACGGTGCGTCTTCCTTTAAACAATTCACCCAAATTACAGTGCCGCTTCTTAAACCGGTGATCCTGTTCACTTCTGTTACATCGACGATTGGTACACTGCAAATTTTCGATGAGATCGTGAACATTACCAAAGGCGGACCGGGTAACTCAACAATGTCCATCTCGAACTATATCTATAACCTGTCGTTTAAATATACGGCTGACTTTGGATATGCAGCGACAGTATCCTATGTGATCGTCATTCTTATTGTTCTGCTGTCGTTCCTTCAATTTAAAGTGGCAGGTGATAAGAAATGAGAAATCCAAAACGTATATTCACCTATGTGTTCCTGAGCATTGCTACATTTATTTCGGTATTTCCGTTCCTGTGGATGATCATCAGTGCAACGAATAAATCCGTAGATGTGACCAAAGGCAGACTTCTGCCGGGTAACTATCTATTCGAGAACTTATCGAAGCTGATCGAAACGACCGATCTCTGGACAGCACTCTGGAACTCGGCGAGAATCTCTGTCTTGACTACAGTCCTGTCGATTATCATTGCATCACTCGCTGGTTACGGCTTCGAAATGTTCCGTAGTAAAGCGAAGGATGTCGTATTTAACATCTTGCTGCTGTCGATGATGATTCCATTTGCCGCCCTGATGATTCCACTGTACCAGATGTTCGCGGGCATCTCTAATACCATCCCTGGGATTGGTATCGATACTGTGGCGTCTGTAATGCTACCGACCATTACGACGGCATTCCTGATCTTCTTCTTCCGCCAGAACTCCAAGATGTTCCCTAAGGACATGCTGGAGGCCGGACGTATTGATGGTCTGACGGAGCTGGGTATCTTCTTCAAAATCTTCATGCCTACCATGAAAACAACCTATGCGGCAGCAGGTATTATCACCTTCATGTCGAGCTGGAACAGTTACCTGTGGCCGTTGATTGTCTTGCAATCACCGAACCAAAAGACCATTCCACTGCTGATCTCCACCCTGGGATCAGGTTATGCGCCGGACTACGGCTTGATCATGGTGGCAATCGTCATCGCCACCTTGCCAACAGCCATCGTATTCTTCGTGATGCAGAAGCATTTCGTAGCGGGAATGACGGGATCGGTGAAATAAGTAGTTTGCGATTAGAGCAAGTGAAGTGATGAGGACGGCCCCCCACGGGAGTGGGGGGCTGTTTTTGTGTTGGGAGTTTTTAGGTAGAAAGAGGAAATCTATAGATTGAAAAAGAAATAGTATAAAGGAAATAACTCTTGTTATCCCGTGGGGAAATTTCGAGTGCGAATGTATAGCTCCCATGAAAATCCCGGGTCCTTCGCACCATTTATTTTACATTATTTGTATAAAAACTTGCTGAGATGCTGGTATGAGAGTGATTATTGAAGAGATTTAGCGCGATTTAGGTGCGTAAAAAGGGTTTTTATCCTTTTTATGGATGAGAATCGCTGTCGCTCCCTACGCGGGAGCGTGGATTGAAATACTCTTGCATATAGTGAAGTTTCATCATTGATAGGTCGCTCCCTACGCGGGAGCGTGGATTGAAATAGTCATGGCCAGGGATACATGATAGACTACGACTTGTCGCTCCCTACGCGGGAGCGTGGATTGAAATTATCCGGTAAGGACGTTTAATCATGACTCAATCACGTCGCTCCCTACGCGGGAGCGTGGATTGAAATTGGATGAACTTAGCCAATTGCTTAATTGGTTTAGTAGTCGCTCCCTACGCGGGAGCGTGGATTGAAATATCAAGGCCTTTCGCTTGTTAGCTTTGTCGTGGTCGCTCCCTACGCGGGAGCGTGGATTGAAATATTAACTCCAAAGGTGAGAGAACCCGTACGATCAGTCGCTCCCTACGCGGGAGCGTGGATTGAAATATTTTTATTCCTCCCATGTCGTTTGTTAACCCGGGTCGCTCCCTACGCGGGAGCGTGGATTGAAATAGGATCAACTGTTTGGAGTTCGGGACGATCTCGGTCGCTCCCTACGCGGGAGCGTGGATTGAAATACCCAGTCGTCGAAGTATGCCTCATGGTACTTCTTGTCACCATCTATAATAGAGCGTGAATTGAATCCTTAGACATTGCGATACGTATCTAGCAGCCAAATCAGTCTCACGCCATTGCTAACTTAAATGCTTCTGTAACTAAGAGTTATACTTGCTACACTAACAATCAGTTAATGCTTCCCCCGAATAACTAAATAATTCACAACTTAGCGATCAATAATTGGGGGATAAAGTTCCCTTAACTATTGATCGCTTTTTTTGATCTGCAAATATTGTCAAATAATGCTATATAATAGTTGGATAATTAAGTATAATCAATAGAGAAGTAGTTCCAAAGTCTATAATTCAAGTTAATTATTAGGACTATTTTGTTGTTAGTGAAGGAGAGATGAGTTCATTTGTCGGATAACCAAGAAGTCCTTGCTCCGAATCTATCGAACGTACAGCAGCAAATAAAACAAGTACAGGAACTATTGAGCTTGGAAGAGCCATACACTATCTCGCTTGTGACGCCTATATTCGGCGGAGGCAGTAAAGCTGGCAAGATAGATAAGCAACAACCGATCAGAGAGGCATCGATTCGGGGACATCTGCGGTTCTGGTGGCGTGCTACTTGTGGAGCGAGCTATACGAATGTACTGGAGCTTCGCAGAGAGGAAGTCGCTATATTCGGAGATACGACCACGCCTAGTAGGGTGAAAATCTGGGTAGAATCTTCAGATCCCCCCCTAATCAAGACGACGCTGATTAAAAATGTTCCGCCGCCTTCTTACGTTTTGTTTCCTGTTCGCTCGAATCCCGTGGACTATTTGGAGAATTACGACTTCAGACTACATATACGCTATGAGGGCGCTGGCCTAAGCCCTCAGAGAATGAAGGCGTTACAACAAGAACTTCATGCGGCCTTATGGGCATGGATTAACTTCGGTGGTCTGGGTAGCCGGACACGCAGAGGTGCTGGCAGCCTGTATTGCCCGGAATTCTCACCTCCACGTGGGAAGAATCTGCAACAATGGTACCGTGAAAAGATCGAAAAGTATGAGCTGCAGTTGCTTCATCTAGGACAATATCGGGACTGGCCTACATTATCCAGCAGCATTTTTTTCAACGGGGAAGAGGAGAAGAAATTGAATGCAGGGAGGGGTAGTAATGCCAACCTTGCGTGGAAGAGTCTCATCAATACCTATCATTGCTTCAGGCAACGGCGAAATACGGATCAGGACGGGAATAAGCGGCGAAGCTTGTGGCCTGAACCTGACTCCATTCGTAAAATTATGGGGATGCAGAATAAAGACCATAGACATCTATTTACTCTGGAAAAAGAGGAACTGCGTTATGCATTCCCCAGGTCTCAACTCGGGATGCCGATCATCACTACGTTCCATAAGGACGATCACGGAGACCCTTACACAACAGAGCTCCTGCCTGTCGGCAAGGATCGCCTGGCTTCTCCGCTCATCCTGAAAGTTGTTGCCTTAGACAAGACGAATGGTGTTGGGGCGATCATCGTACTGAACCATAAGCCGATTACGGGCCTAAAGTTCAAACGAATGAAAGAAGAGTGGGAGAAACAACCTCACAGAAATAAATCTAATCCAGGAAAGTTATCCTTCAAAGAAAAACAGATCAAAGAAATTGACGAAAGATTAAACAACCTAACCATCACCCCTGAACACATATACAGCTCGCTGAACTATAACAAGAGTCCGATGAAGATCAACGACGAATCTACAAATTCAGCCATTGAGGCTTTTCTAAATAGCAAGGAGGTGCAGAGATGGAAACAGGGACATCCCAACACACCACCGAAAATCAAGAGACCATAAAAAAACCAGTAAGAACGCTAATGCTCTTCTCCATCGGACCTGTTCAGGAGTTCATTGCTCAGGCGCGCAAGACAAGAGATCTGTGGTTCGGTTCTTTTTTGCTGTCTGAATTGTCCCAGGTAGCAGCTGACACGCTGTCGAAGATGTCTGGTGAGCTTATTTTTCCTAGCATTAAGCAGGTCAAAGGAAATTCAGATGCAGAGTCCGCGCACAAGGCGGCTAATGTGGCGAACAAAGTGCTGGGTATGATTGAGACAAGTGACCCGAAGCAGGTGGCGATTACAGTCAGAAGTGCTGTCGAGAAGAAGTGGGATGAATTCGCTTCAGCTGCTCTAGCCGAGCTCGGAAGTAGTGTTAACCCCGGTATGTGGAAGAAGCAAGTGAAGGACGTCTTGGAATTCTATGCGGTGTGGAGTGCCTGGGGTTCAGAAGAGAGCTATGACAAAGTGCTGAAGAGGACAGAACGCCTGATGGCGGCACGCAAGACCTTGAAGGACTTCCGGGCGCATGATCCCAGCAAAGCCTATGGTGATAAAAAATCTTCGCTCGACGGTGGACGCGAGTCTGTAATCTGGCCTGACCGATATCCTGAGCTTGGTAAGCTTGGCATCAAAAAAGATGAGACATTGGATGCAATCTCGCTAGTGAAGCGAATGTCTCGATATATTATAAAAGAACGAGAGTTCAAATCGGTGTGTGATGTGGCTTTTCAGCATTATCAGCAGGTCTTGGCTACTTCAGATCATAGTTCTGAGAGAGTTCAGGCTGTAATGAATTATATTCATTCACTGAAAATCAGCTTTGACAAGGTGCTGTACATCAAGGAGACTTCGATCGTCCGCCTGGATTCACGCCTGTTTTATGACAATCGAATCGATGAATTTATTACTGAGCAGGCGAAGCGTACGCTCTCTACCGTAGAACAGGAAAGCATCAGCGAAGAGATCAAGTCCAGACTGCAACAGCTATATAACGAGATCGGTATGCAACCTTCTCTGTATTATGCCTTTATTATGTGTGATGGTGACCGAATGGGACAGATGCTGCGGCAGATGAATACCTATCAAGATCACCAGCGGTTCAGTGAAGCGCTGTCCAGGTTTGCTATTGAGGCAGAAGTAATCATTTGGGAGCATGAAGGTCAATTAGTGTACAGCGGTGGCGATGATATTATGGCCTATCTCCCGCTGCACACTTGCTTGAATGCCGTTAAGCAGATACAGGCAGTCTTCATGTCAGCGATGCACGCAGCACTTCCAGCGGATGCTTCGTATCCTGTGCCTACGTTGTCTGTAGGGATGGTTATTGTTCATATGCTGGAGATGCTCGGTGACGCCCGTCGTTATGCTAAGGCCGCCGAAGATCATGCCAAGGTGAAGCGTAATGAATTTGCCCTGCATGTTCAGAAGCGCAGCGGTGGTGACGCGCTTACGTTCTCTGTATCTTTTGACGAAGACCCAATCTCTCAGCTCTCCAAGATTCAGGGGATGTATAGAGAAGGGGTATTCTCGACGGGATTCGCCTTTGATCTACGCAAGTTGCACCGGGAATATCTGTCTATGACTCAAGCTGGATGGGGCGTGGGCACCTTATACGAAGGGCGGCTTCACACCTTGCTCCGGCAAGAAGTCGAAAGACTGGCCTGCAAGAAACTGCCCGGAGGTCTTACAGAAGCGCAAAGAAAAGCATTATTAGAGAGGATTAAGACAGAACTGCTTCCACTGTTCAATACTCTTCAAGGTAAAGATTCCGACGCTGTGAGTCAGCTAGGTAACTTGTCTGAGCAGTTCATCATTGCCGCGACTCTAGTGAAAGCAGGTGAGGTCATTGAAGACAACCATACAGATTGAACCGCTCGATCCCGTTCTTAACCGGGACGGGCGGCCGTTTGATGCGACACCAGGTGCCACTGCACGTAGTCTGGATTTTATTGCGCCAAGCGCTGTCGCGGGGACTGTTCGCACAATGATGGGGAAGTATCTCTCTTCTGCTCCGGTGGCAGACAACGCTTTTGCTTCCGGATCAGTCGCTGAGGCTGTCAAAAAATCCAAGGTGCGCGGCCCCCTGTATCAATTGAACGGGATGATCTATTATCCATTTCCACAAGATATCGATCTCTATGAAGTAGACGATAAAATCGGGGTTAGTTATAGAAGGCCGCTTGCTTCACTTGATGAATGCATGGGCTTTCTGGGAACGGACAGAGACGGCAGGTATGAGCAAAACTTATGGCCGGTAGCTGAGGCCTCCGCACATAAGTTATGGAAGAAGAGACCTGCCTTCGTCTCAGCAGACTGGATGCACCGCTGGCTGCTGGACGAGCTTACGCTGGAAGACTGGAGTGATGCGCTCACCGAGTGGCGGGGTAACCAGGGGAAAGCGCACACTTCGTCTCAGCCAGCACACTTTCTTGCTCCTTTCGAGCGGGAGACCAGAGTACATACAGCCATCGATGATGAACTTGGTGTGGCTAAGGACAAGCACTTATTCGATACAGAGATGCTTGTTCTACCAGATCACATGGCTCTGCTCACGGAGATCGAAATTAGCGATTATGTAGAGCAATGGCCTGATGAGCCGTTGTCTACACTTCATACATTCGGGGGCAAGCGGCGGCTGGCACACTCTAGTGAAGTGAAGAACACACAAGTATGGGATGTTCCGGATGTCATTTCGCAGGGAATACGTCCCACAGATAAAATCCAGTATATTCGTCTCGTTCTCGCCACTCCAGCCTTCTTCTCCAAGGGATGGTTGCCACGCTGGGTGGATACGGATACCCTGGAGGCTGATTTTTCAGAATATGGGGTCAAATTGAAGCTACGCTGGGCTTGTATTCCACGCTGGCAGCCTGTCTCAGGCTGGAGCTACAGTAAACGTCAAGAGAAAGCTGTTCGGCGCATGGTTCCTGCGGGTAGTGTATATTTCTTCCAGGTGGACGGCGATGGTGATCCAGCCACGCTAATGGAACAGTTATGGTTAACTTCGGTATCTGATGCTAATCGGAGAAAAGGCGCTTTTGACCAAGAAGACGGATTCGGACTTGCCCTGTGGGGAATATGGAAGCCAGCAGTTGTTAATGAAGCGGAGGATGAAGATGATCAATAATAGCAGATTGTATTTCATACACTGTCTGACGTCTGTCCATGTGGGAACAGGTGAAGGAACTGGCGTGATCGACATGCCGATTATGCGCGAGAAAATGACTGCATGGCCGATGCTCCCTGGCTCAAGTATCAAGGGGGTGCAACGGGAGTACCACCGGAGAAACGATTATAATGAATCTTGGTTTAATGCCGCTTTTGGCAAAGAAGATAATAAGAAAGAGGCTACCAGCGTAGAAAATGCGGGTCATGCCGGAGCCTTGGTATTGTCTGATTCACGGATGCTTGCGTTCCCTGTAGCCAGTAGATATGGTACGTTCGCCTATGTAAGCTCTCCGCTTGCTATTAGTCGATTACTTCGGGATGCACGGGCAGCAGGATTTGAGATTCCTGACGAGCTGAATTGGAACAAGATTGATGAAGTATTTCAATCTGCAGACCAAGTCATAGTTGGAACAGATTCAGTTTTGAGAAAACCAATCCAGGGGGATGAAAACAAAGAAACCCGCTTTGTTGAACTCGACGAGTTTAAGGCTACAGCTAAGGAGGAACCGTCGCTCACGGGGTGGCTTAACTGGTTATCGAAGCAGCTATTCGACGCAGAAGATCCGTTCTCTGCCAAGCTGTTGCAAGAGCGATTTGTCATTGTGTCAGATGAGGCATTTCAGTATTTTGTCACAACATGCTGTGAGGTTACGCCGCGTATTCGCATTGCCAGTGAGACCAAGACTGTGGAAGGTGGAGCGTTGTGGTATGAGGAATACATCCCGACAGAAGCGATTCTATACGGGCTGGTATGGTGTGACAAAATCTACGCACATGGCAACAACCTGACTGCTGAGACGCTGCTGAACAAACTGTCTGATGAACAGTTATTGCAGATCGGTGCTAATGCTTCCGTGGGCAAGGGACGCGTCCGCTTCCGGTTCTCCGGGGGTGATCCGTCATGAAGTCGGTACAGCACGAATATTCCACAATCGCACTTGGCTGCATTGATGAGGTTGCAAAATTAAGCAAGAAGGAACAACAGCAATACGGCAGCTTATGTCATCGTGTTCCCTCGATGATTATGTTGAACGGATTTAGACTTACGGTGGCATTTCTTTCTGTTGAAAATAAAGAAATGCGTACTCACTTTCTCAAGGATATGGGGTTAGCGATCGGTATTAATAACTTCAAAACTGAAATTCCTGAGCGAATGGACGATTATCGGATACTAACTCGCCAGGCATTGGATGCTTCGGTATGGTTCAAGCGATATGCTGAGGCTATCCTGGGTGTGACCCAAGCTGATGCTGACAGTCAACTGGAGGATCAGTCATGAATGCTTATCTGGCATTAACGAAGTTGAACGGTCACATGACTAGCTCCAAATTAAAGGATGCTGTCGAGAAGCCTAATGGTAAAGGTGACTTCTACTATAATCTCATCGATAGTTATACAGTTGCATGGACAGGGAAAGGACAGTCTGAACAACAAGGGAAGAAACAGGGAGATAAGCATGGGCAAGGGAATCCAGATCAAGCCCAGGAGGTACGGGCACAGAACGAATGGTATCGGCATCTTTTTGCAAAATTTTATACTATATTGTCCCAGCCCTCCGCGGAATCTTACACCTGCACCCTGAGTTCGTTGTCTGCACTCACGATTGGGCAGGGCCAGCCTTCTGTACTGGAGACGCATGTCACACTTCACCCGATCTACGGCGTTCCTTATCTTCCAGGCACAGCCCTGAAAGGTGTCGCAGCACATTATTGTCACCGCTACTTGGGGCAAGTGGACAATAAGTTCCAGACAGGGGGGGATTATTATAACCAGTTGTTCGGATCTACGGATCGAATGGGAAGTATCTGTTACCACGATGCGCTGGTGACTCCTGAGACTGTAGGTACAGCACTTCGCTTAGATGTATTAACTCCGCATCATCAGAAGTATAACCAGATTCAGATTTCACAGAATCAATGGGCAGTTAGTAGTGACGCTGCGCCACATGATGATGATTCACCTGTTCCTGTGCATTTTATAAGTGTACGTGCAGATTTCAAGTTGCAATTGTCTTATACCGGCGATTCTGCTCAGGCACGAGAATGGCTTGCTATTGCAGGAGAAATCTTAACCGCTGCTGTGCAGCAGGAAGGACTTGGCGGTAAAACTAACGCTGGTTACGGGCGATTCAAGATCAAGCAAGGAGAGGACAAATGCAATGAATAGTCCAGAGCAGAATCAAAAGGTTCGGAAGAAGCTGGTTGAGAATTACACAGTCATGGAAGAACAGATTGTCAATCAACTGAAATTCAGCTCTCAGCATCATGTGACGACAGGTACATTTCGTGAGGAAATCTGGAAGAGCATGTTTGAACAGATGATTCCGCAGAAATTCTCGATCGAGCATTCTGTGTTCATTATTGATTCCGATGGGCACGTCTCAAATGAGGTTGATTTGGCGATCTTTGACGAGCAGTATACTCCCTATATTTTTAGATATGGTAAACTGAAGTATATCCCTATTGAGGCCGTGGCTGTTGTTGTGCAGTGTAAGAGTAAGAATATCTATGATGATACTAACTTGGAAGATTGGGTAAACAGCATCAAGCAGTTGCAGACAAAAATGAAGTCCATTAGCCGGACGCTTGGGGCGGTGGTGTGCACGGGCTTTGAGTCTGTGCCTGTGGTGCAACCTCTGCAACAGGCCGACAAGAATCAAGAATCTGAAGATCCATGTGAGAAAAAGAAAAAATCACCAACACCAACACAAACCTCAACTAGGCCTATTAGAATTCTGTGTCATACCGAAACTGCTATAGGAAAAACAGAAGATGTCGACTTCGATATCTTGATTCATCCTTCCAAGGAAGAGGGCAAGCTGGAAATCACCATTCCGAACGAAACAGAAAGCTTGGGCTGGTGGCACGGAGAGTTAAATTACTACGGTGATGAGCGTTCTGATGAATATATGCAGAACGTTAGTTTCAGTGCTAAACATACGAAACTTGAGGAATACAGAGTCATCTCGGACGAAAATCCTTCTGATGAAGTGTCGCTGTTATCCTTGACGTTCCAGTTGAATCAACTGCTGATGCTCATTAACAACCCCATTTTGTTCCCGCATCTGGCGTATGTTCAGATGTTCCAGAAGACGTTACAGGAATAGCTATGTCTGGTGCGAACCCCAAGCTCACATGAAACCCCCGGGAGATTCGCACCAGATTTATAGTATTTTATGTAAATTAATCGACAAAGCTTGCTTTTAAGATTAGCCATTTGACGCATAAAAGTGAATTGATTAATAATTGATGGTAACTTTCACTTTTTAAAGTGATTATTCGCTTCGCTCCATACATAGGAGCGTGGATTGAAATGGAGACGATACCTCCCATGTTAGCAATGACACGGTCGTCGCTCCATACATAGGAGCGTGGATTGAAATTTTGTGCAAATACGTTCAACGGGAGGAAGGCCTGTCGCTCCATACATAGGAGCGTGGATTGAAATAGGAAATGGCCGTGTCTTACGATAGTATGTCTGCGTCGCTCCATACATAGGAGCGTGGATTGAAATGGTAATCCATGGGTCGGGATGACTAACTGCTATGGTCGCTCCATACATAGGAGCGTGGATTGAAATAGTAACATCAAGAGAGGCAATCCGGGAATTGCAGTCGTGTCGCTCCATACATAGGAGCGTGGATTGAAATTCACTACTTATCAACTCCACTTGGATATTTAACAAGTCGCTCCATACATAGGAGCGTGGATTGAAATGTATTTGCTCCAAGCAAGTAACAGCGACCTCATAGTCGCTCCATACATAGGAGCGTGGATTGAAATTAGTTTTCGCGTCAAGGAACTAACGAACTCTTCGGGTCGCTCCATACATAGGAGCGTGGATTGAAATTCGATAATCTCTTCTAGCACTTCTTGTACTAGCATGTAGTCGCTCCATACATAGGAGCGTGGATTGAAATCCAATGAATACAACCGGTGTAGTGCACTCCTGTAGGGTCGCTCCATACATAGGAGCGTGGATTGAAATATTGTTGGATCGCTATATGGGTGGGTGCATAAAGAGTCGCTCCATACATAGGAGCGTGGATTGAAATTTTGTCCATATATGGCGCGTCCATCATCGGGAATTCGTCGCTCCATACATAGGAGCGTGGATTGAAATAGGAATGGAAACAAGGGTATCGACAGGAAGACAAGGTCGCTCCATACATAGGAGCGTGGATTGAAATACCACATTGCGCGCATACGTGGCGGCAGCCGCCAAGTCGCTCCATACATAGGAGCGTGGATTGAAATCCGCAAAGTCCGGCGCACTCATAACACTCCACTTGTCGCTCCATACATAGGAGCGTGGATTGAAATCGTATACCAATACGGAACAAATGAATTGGGAGACTCGTCGCTCCATACATAGGAGCGTGGATTGAAATACCTTATCGGATGCAGGAAGTCATCCTAACAAAGGTCGCTCCATACATAGGAGCGTGGATTGAAATTAGCAGGGTCCCACAGTCTGAATTTATTCTCACTGTCGCTCCATACATAGGAGCGTGGATTGAAATGTCTACACACTGCCGATTCCGCGGACAAACGTAGGTCGCTCCATACATAGGAGCGTGGATTGAAATTTCTGTCCATCGAAAGAACAGTGATGTCATTATCGTCGCTCCATACATAGGAGCGTGGATTGAAATACGCTGGACCAATTGGACACGTCGATCAAGGCGTCATGTCGCTCCATACATAGGAGCGTGGATTGAAATTTCTAGGTAGTGCAATTCGTACACTAGATTCAGTCGCTCCATACATAGGAGCGTGGATTGAAACATATCTATCCAATCCCAATCATCCTCGCTCCATACATAGGAACTTGGATTGAAATCGGTGCATCTGGTTTAGTGAATGATCGCGAGATTGGTGGCTCCATAAATAGGAACGTGGATTGAAATTGCAATAATGCCCGCCGTTTGAGTCAGTACGACCTAGGTGCTCCCTACGCAGACGTAGTTTGCAGTTTTATAGAGAGTGCCTGAATCATATCTGTCAGGCCAGCTCTCTTTACGGCACGATAATAAAAATATGACCCCCCGGGAGTGTGTAATTCGAATACCAAGCGGTAAACATCTCTATAAAAACTGACACTTCCCCATAAACAGGAGTATGACATTTAATCCATACTCCTGTTTGTTATCTCCTATCTTGTAAACCAACCCTCTTTTCGATTACAGATAACCTCATAATAAATTCACTCCAAACACATTTTTACAAAAAGTTCACTAATACCCTAGAAAATTTAGGGAATAAGCAAGGAGATTTATGAAATTTGTAGAATTACCATGATATGATTAGTTCTATATCCTTACAAAGGAGGGAACAATGCACTAAATTAAAATCAATCCAGTTTGTGATTAATCCCTAAAGGAGAGATCAAATGGAAGGATATATTGCTCATATAAGGGAGAGCGACAAGAAAATACAGACTGTTGCTGAGCACTTAACAGGCGTACAAGCTCTGGCAGAGGAATTTGGGAATAAAATAGGCGTGAAGCATATCGCCGGGCTTGCCGGTGTACTCCATGACATGGGGAAATACACTGAAGAATTTAAGGAATACATACTTATGGCTGTTTACCACCCGGAGATGCCTCCCAAGCGAGGTAGCGTAGATCATTCTACAGCGGGAGGAAAACTGTTATTTAAGTTGTTTCATGATCATACCAAGAATAGCTCCGATAAAGTGGATACTATGAACAAAATGATTTTAGCTGAGATCGTAGGTAATGCTATTATTTCTCACCATTCTTATCTGCAAGACTTCTTGAATCCGGATCTGGAATCCAACTACTTACGTCGTGTGAAAGAGAAGAATCTTGAAGAATTCGAGTGGTCTGAAACCAACTTTTTTAAGCAGGTTATGGATGAAACGAAGTTCCACGAGTATGTAGATCAGGCTGTAAAAGAATTGCATTCATATCTGCAAAAAGATGCTGGGACTAGTAGAGAGCAGCAACTTATGTTTCTGACTAAATTTATATTCAGCGCACTGATTGATGCAGATCGGACGAATACTCGTTGTTTTGAAGAGAACAAGCTGGATGAACCAGTCAATCATGAAGAACTGTTCGGAGTATTTTACGAGAGACTGATGAGTCAAATTGAATCTTTTGCAGAACAAGAAGGTTCTGATTCGCCGATTAATCGTCTAAGAAGAGAAATGTCAGATCAGTGTGACCAGTTTGCTGCCAAGGCATCCGGAATTTATACGCTGTCCATCCCAACAGGCGGTGGAAAGACACTGGCGAGTTTGAGATATGCGCTGAGGCATGCCAAGGAGTTTAAGAAAAAGCATATTATTTATGTCGTTCCTTACACAACAATTATCGAACAGAACGCCAAGGAAGTCCGCAATATTTTGCAAGATGAGGTTCATATTCTGGAGCATCATTCTAATGTAGTTGAAGAAGAACAAGAGGATGATGAACTCGAAGATGGTCTGATCAATATGCGGCAAAAGTTAAAGCTAGCTAAGGATAACTGGGATTCTCCTATTATCTTTACTACAATGGTGCAATTTCTAAATGTCTTTTATGCCGACGGGAGCCGGAACATTCGGAGATTGCATAACTTGAGTGAATCGGTAATTATTTTTGATGAGGTACAGAAGGTTCCGGTGTCGTGTATCTCTCTGTTTAATCAAGCGGTTAATTTTTTGAGAAACCATGCACGTTCCAGTATTGTCCTTTGTACGGCTACACAGCCTGAACTGGATTATGTTCAACACAAGCTGAACATCGAGCCGGAAGCTGAAATGATAGGCAATCTGAATCATGTTATCCAAGCATTCAAACGGGTGGATATCGTAGACAGGGCAACAGGTGAACAGTTTAATACGGATAAACTTGCTGATTTTGTTATGGAAAAGGTAGAAGAGGTCCAGAGTGTGCTCGTCATCCTCAATACCAAAACGGTTGTTAAAACCTTATATCAGAAGCTGCAGGACGAGGGTCTTCCAGTGTCTGTATATCATCTGAGCACTTCTATGTGCGCGGCTCATCGTAATGAGATATTGGCAGAAGTGAAAGGAAAGCTTAAGGATCAAAGCCCAGTCATTTGTATCAGTACACAGCTTATCGAAGCAGGTGTAGATGTAAGCTTCAAGTGTGTAATTCGTTCCTTGGCAGGATTGGATTCTATCGCTCAGGCAGCAGGGCGATGTAATCGGCACGGTGAGAATGATGTGCAGCAGGTGTATGTTATTGATCATGCCGAGGAGAAGCTGGACAGGTTGAAAGAGATTAAGAGAGGTAAGGAAATCTCAGCGAAGATTCTCGTGGATCTGAAGCGTGATCCGTCTTCTCATGGTGGTAGCCTTCTGTCTGTGCAGGCGATGGAAAGGTATTTTCAAGAATTTTATACGGAGTTTGAGTCTAGTCTGAATTATTTTATTCCCAAGCTTGGGGAGGATATGACGGATTTATTGTCGTCCCCTCGGATGGAAAATAAGTATTACCAAGCCTACCGTCAGAGACATCAAGAAGCATTGCCATTGTTCCTAGTTAACAGCTATAAGACTGCTGCGGAAAATTTCGAGGTCATTGATAGTCATACCACCTCTGTACTCGTTCCCTTTAGAGAAGGAGAAGAAATCATTACCGAATTAAACGGGCAGCAGAGTATTGAAGACCTTTCGCGTTTACTGCGCAATGCTCAACAATATACCATTAATATTTTTAGCCATGAGAAAGAAAAGTTAAGCAAAAGTAATGCTCTGGTAGCGTACCTAGATGGCAAAGTGTTGGCTCTTACTGAAGGGGCTTACCATGAGAATTATGGACTCAATCTGGAGAACGATAGTCCATTTGAATTGCGCATGTGGTGAAGCAACTAGAGATGCATAATTGGAAAGGAGGCTGAACACACAATGAGAAATGGAATCGAATTTAAAGTGTATGGAAACTATGCTCTTTTCACAGACCCACTAACCAAATTAGGAGGGGAGAAGTTAACGTACAGTGTACCAACTTATCAGGCGTTAAAAGGGATTGTTGAAGCTATCTACTGGAAACCGACCCTTTTGTTCGTAGTAGATGAGGTTCGGATTGTTAAAGCAATTCGGATGGAATCCAAAGGAATCCGTCCGATTGAATACGGCGGGGGAAACACACTGGCCAACTATACTTACCTGAAGGATGTATGCTACGAGGTTCGCGCCCACTTTGAATTTAATATGAACCGTCCAGAGTTAGAGCATGACCGCAACGAACACAAGCATCACAACATTTTGAAGCGTTCTTTAAATGTCGGCGGCCGTAGAGATATCTTTCTTGGGGCGAGGGAATGTCAGGCCTATGTAGAACCTTGTGTCTTCGGTGAAGAGCCTGGATTTTATGATAACTATGGTGAGATTCACCTGGGCAACATGGTTCATGGTATCAATTATCCTGATGAAACTGGAAGAGCGCAGATGGAGGTAAGGTTGTGGAATCCGGTGATGAGGGATGGGGTTATCCGTTTTATCCGACCGGAGGAATGTACGCAGGTACGTACAATTTCAGACATGCAACCCAAGCAGTTCAACGAGAATAATGTCCAATCCGCAGATGAACTACTGGCAGAGCTGGAATTGGAGGAAAACGCATGAGTTGGTTGCTGAACTTATACGAGACTTATGAGTCCAATCTGGACCGTGTAGGTATTATAGAGCGGAAAAATAATGAACGTGAATACACCCTGCTGCCTGTCTCTCATACCACCCAAAATGCGCATATCGTTGTGGAAATCACAGAGGATGGCGAATTTCATTCAGCTGATGTGATACCTAAAGAGGATATAAGTACACTGATTCCTTGTACAGAAGAATCCGCCAGTCGCGCGGGATCTAAGGTTGCTCCGTATCCCCTGCATGATAAATTAAGCTATGTAGCTGGCGATTTTGTCGCCTATGGCGGAAAGATTAAGAAGGAAGAACCTTTTGCTGCCTATATCAAAAATCTTGAAGAATGGGCAAATTCCGCTTACGCCTGTGCAAAGGTCAAGAGTATCTACAGCTATCTGAGCAAGCGCAGATTAATTCAAGATCTGGTAGAAGCAAAGGTACTATTCCTAGATGAGAATGAGCGGCTAATTGAAAAGTGGGACAAGAAATATGAAGACCAGCATGGAGAGAAGCCTAAGCTCTTTTCGCTGATCGCCGGTGAACAGGAAAGTGCATTTATACGGTTTAATGTTCATTCACCTAACCGGACGACGAAGAGTGTGTGGAAAGATCCCGAGGTCTATGATTCTTTTGTACGGTTCTACAGTCACCAGCTTGGAGCATACGACTACTGTTATGTATCAGGCAAACTGCTTCCTAGCACGGACAGACACGCCAATAAAATCCGAAATGCAGGAGATAAGGCTAAGCTTATTTCAGCTAACGATAATAGTGGTTTTACCTTCCGAGGACGTTTTACCCAGAGCAGTGATGCAGCCAGCATCAGTTATGAGGTTTCGCAGAAAGCGCATAATGCCTTGAAATGGCTAATTAACCGTCAGGCAAAGATCATTGATCAACGCGTGTTTCTTGTTTGGGGTAACAATGACCTTAATATTCCTGATCCAACAGAGGATTTCTTCAATCTTAACCCGGAAGCTGAGGCTATAACTAAAAGAATCAACGATACCAATGAGGTATTCGCACGAGAAGTTGCAAAAGCATTGAGCGGATACCGCAATAGTCTTCACACAGAAGATAAATCGGATGTCAATATTCTGGTGCTTGATTCTGCGACTACCGGACGCCTAGCTGTTCTCTATTATCGTAATATGGATAAGAATTTATATCTGGACAAGCTTATCGAATGGCATTCAACCTGTGCCTGGATGCATCGTTACCGTAAAAATGAGCAAGGAGAGACAGTGCTGTTCTACGGGGCGCCGTCCACCAAGGATATTGCTTTTGCCGCCTACGGTCCTAACGCTAACGATAAGGTTATCAAAGGACTTATGGAGCGAATGCTTCCCTGCATCGTAGATGGCCGTACCATCCCCGAGGATATTGTTAGAAGTGCTATTCATAGGGCTTCCAATCCTGTCGGAATGGAGAAATGGGAATGGGAGAAGACGCTCAGTATTACTTGTGCCTTGATTAACAAAAAGGAGAGATTTGGTATGCCACTGGAAACAGAGAACCTGGACCGAAGCTACTTATTTGGGCGATTGTTGGCAATAGCTGATGTGTTGGAAAGAAGGGCATTAGATGCCGATGAGAAAAGATCCACTAATGCTATCAGGTATATGAATTCCTTCTCCAGATATCCAGAGAGAACTTGGGGAATTATCCAGGCTGCATTACAGCCGCATCAGGCGAGATTGGGTGCGAAAGCTACCTATTACTCTAGTTTGATAGATGAAGTTGCATCAAAATTCACAACAGAAACCTTCAATAATACCGCGTTATCAGGTAAATATTTGCTCGGTTTTTATAGCCAGCGGCATGAGTTATACAAAGGCAAAGACAAGAACAAAGAATCTAAAGAGTCTGAAGAAACTTCTAACTAAAAAGGAGAAATGAATAATGACTACATTGGATCATAAAATTGATTTTGCTGTTGTACTGTCTGTAACTAAGGCTAATCCCAATGGCGATCCGTTGAATGGTAACCGTCCGCGCCAGAACTATGATGGCTATGGAGAGATTTCGGATGTGGCGTTGAAGCGGAAAATCAGAAATCGTCTACAAGATATGGGTGAAGCTATTTTCGTGCAGTCTAATGATCGAAAGTCCGATTCTTTTAATAGTTTGAGAGAGCGTGCAGAAGCTAATTCCGAATTGGAAAGAATCTTCAAGGCGAAAGCTAGTTCTAATGATGAATTCGCCACCATTGCCTGCCAGGAGTGGCTTGATGTGCGCAGCTTTGGCCAAGTATTTGCTTTTAAAGCAGATAGTAAAGGTTCTAGCGTATCTGTCGGTGTCAGAGGCCCGGTATCCATTCATACCGCAACGAGTGTTAGCCCAATTGATATCACAAGTCTGCAAATCACCAAAAGTGTGAACTCTGAACCGGGAAAAGACCGGGGATCAGATACGATGGGAATGAAGCACCGTGTGGATTTTGGAGTCTATGTGTTCTATGGCAGCATCAATACCCAATTGGCTGAAAAAACCGGATTTACTAATGAGGATGCTGGCAAGATCAAGGAGGCGTTGCGAACCTTATTCGAAAATGATGTGTCTTCGGCAAGACCAGATGGCAGCATGGAGATACATAAGTTGTACTGGTGGGAACACAGTTCCAAACTGGGGCAGTATTCTTCCGCAAAAGTACATCGAGCACTTCAGGTAAAGGCAAAGGTTGAGGAGCCTAAACGTATTGAGGATTTTTCCATTGAACTATATCCGCTGGAAGGCTTAAAAGCCGAAGAACTAAATGGACTATAATGAAGACGAAGCATTAATGCTCTCCGGAATACAGCATTTTCAATTTTGCAAACGCCAATGGGCATTAATTCATATCGAACAACAATGGGAAGAGAATGTGAAGACCGTTGAAGGACAGCATCTGCATCGCAACGCGGATCAGCCTTTTACAAGGGAGAAGCGGGGAGATAAGCTTGTTGTCCGTGCGATGCCGGTTAGATCGGGAGAACTGAATATATCGGGTATATGTGATGTAGTAGAGTTCGTAAAAGATGACGCAGGTGTCCCCATCAATGGTGCTGAAGGCAAATACCTTGCCTTCCCGGTCGAATACAAACGGGGCAAGCCCAAGGTCAATGAAGAAGATATTTTGCAATTGGCCGCACAAGCGATGTGTTTGGAAGAAATGCTGCTGTGTGATATACCGACAGGATATATTTTTTACAATGAGATCAAACACAGAATTGAAATACAGCTTACCCCGGATCTCAAATATAGGGTTAAGGCGATTGTGGAGGAGATGCAAGACTACTACCGTCGTAGACATACTCCTAAAGTGAAAACGGGTCCTTTTTGCCAGAGTTGCTTACTTCAGCATATTTGTTTGCCCAAGTTAATGAATAAACAGACCGTAAAAAGTTATGTTGAAGGGAAAATCAAGGAATGAAAAAACTTCAGAATACGTTATATATCACCCAACCCTCGGTCTATTTGTCGCTCGATGGAGATAATATCGTCCTTCTGAAGGACGAAGAGAAGCTTGGCAGGATGCCTCTACATAACCTAGAGTCGATTGTCGCTTTTGGCTATGTCGGGGCGAGTCCAGCCTTGATGGGTTATTGTGCGGAGCGGAACATATCGCTGATGTTCTTGACGATGAACGGAAGATTCCTTGCCAGAGTGATTGGGCCAAGCAAAGGGAATGTAGTGCTGAGAAAAAAACAGTATCTTCTCTCAGAGGATGAGCAGTCGTCTGCACGGATCGCCCGGAATTTTATTATAGGTAAAATCTACAATCACAAATGGATGCTGGAGCGGATGACCCGTGATTATCCCTTGCGCATTGATGTTGAGCAATTTAAGGAGACTTCGGGCCATTTATCTTCTATTATGCTTGAGGTGAGGGCTTGTGAAGAGCTCGACCGTTTGCGAGGATTGGAAGGACAAGCTGCGGTTAGCTATAACCGAATGTTTGATCAGATGATTTTACAGCAGAAAGAAGATTTCTATTTTCACTCCCGCTCCCGGAGACCGCCGCTGGACAGTGTGAATGCTATGTTGTCTTTGGCCTATACTCTACTGGCTCATGATACTGCTTCAGCGCTGGAGGCTGTGGGGCTGGATGCCTACGTAGGCTTTCTGCACCGGGACAGACCGGGCCGGGCATCGCTAGCTCTGGATTTGATGGAGGAATTGCGAGGGATTGTCGCAGATAAGTTTGTGCTTTCACTGATTAATAAGAAGCTGGTGCGTAAAGAGGATTTTGTGAAAAAAGAGAACGGAGTTGTCATCATGACTGATGAAGCTCGAAAGAAATTTCTCACTGCGTGGCAGACCAAGAAGCAAGAGAGCCTTACTCATCCTTATTTGGGGGAGAAAATAACTTGGGGGCTCGTCCCGCACGCGCAGGCATTGCTGTTGGCTCGTCATTTGCGGAATGACCTGGACGAGTATCCTCCTTTTTTATGGAAGTAGGTGTACGATTTGCTGGTATTAATTACTTATGATGTGAAAACATCCAGTAGTGGAGGCCAAAGCCGATTGCGAAGAGTCGCCAAAGTCTGCCAGAATTACGGGCAGCGAGTCCAACATTCCGTATTTGAATGTGTCGTTGATGCGACACAGTTTGCTGAACTAAAGATTAAACTGAAGAATATCATTGATGAAACAGAAGACAGTTTGCGATTTTATCAGCTGGGTAACAACCATAAAAATAAAGTTGAACATGTAGGGATTAAGGAGTCTCTCGATCTCGAAGGGCCCCTGATTCTCTAGTGCGAATGTGAAGCTCCCATAAAATCCCCGGGTCCTCCGCACCAAATTTATTACATTATTTGTATAAAAATATTGAAGAAACAGAGTCTAAGGTGTTTCCTTTGAGAAGAATAGGGGATTTTTACCCATAAAAAGGTCAATTACCCTTTTTTATGGGTAAAAATCGCTGTCGCTCCCCACGCGGGAGCGTGGATTGAAATGAATCTCTAACCGCACTGTATATCCACGTAGTCGTCGCTCCCCACGCGGGAGCGTGGATTGAAATTTGAGTCTCCCACCAATCTTACCGCTGTAGCGAGGGTCGCTCCCCACGCGGGAGCGTGGATTGAAATTCATAACCCCCGCAGCCTTAGAAGCCTTTAGAGGTCGCTCCCCACGCGGGAGCGTGGATTGAAATTAAATCTCATTTCAGGGTGCCAGTAAATATGTCGTCGCTCCCCACGCGGGAGCGTGGATTGAAATACTAGTCCAACGATGCCAGGCACTCAAGGATTATGTCGCTCCCCACGCGGGAGCGTGGATTGAAATCGGGTTTGTGATAAAGGTACCATTATCTAAGGCTGTCGCTCCCCACGCGGGAGCGTGGATTGAAATAGATAGCAGAAAATAGTTGTTTTCGGACGTTTAGTCGCTCCCCACGCGGGAGCGTGGATTGAAATCGTACTGGAGGTTTGACGAAATCCCTACGATTAGTCGCTCCCCACGCGGGAGCGTGGATTGAAATCGTACGCTTACGCTTTCTGTCCGCCATGATTTCGGTCGCTCCCCACGCGGGAGCGTGGATTGAAATATGTATCTTTTGGGTATCAACTCAGGCTTGCGGGGTCGCTCCCCACGCGGGAGCGTGGATTGAAATATGGAGCATTAATCAAACGGAGGAGGAGTTTTGGTCGCTCCCCACGCGGGAGCGTGGATTGAAATCATTAGGGAGATAGAAAAGAGTCAGATTGGAAATCGTCGCTCCCCACGCGGGAGCGTGGATTGAAATTTGAGCAGACAGGATTGTCCATCAGCCCAGTAATGGTCGCTCCCCACGCGGGAGCGTGGATTGAAATAGAATATCCAGTTTGATCAGAATATTCCGATATCCGTCGCTCCCCACGCGGGAGCGTGGATTGAAATTGGCCTGCTCTCGCTTAGCGGCGTATCTAGGGGCGTCGCTCCCCACGCGGGAGCGTGGATTGAAATATCACGAATACCACTATAGAAGCGCCAAGCGGTGGTCGCTCCCCACGCGGGAGCGTGGATTGAAATCACAAGGAGGTGATAATACATGGGCGAGTTGATGTCGCTCCCCACGCGGGAGCGTGGATTGAAATAAGTTCCCCCGAACGAATCGACGGAACGATGTAATGTCGCTCCCCACGCGGGAGCGTGGATTGAAATGATGGATCAGAAATGTATTCGACACTCTTAAGAGGTCGCTCCCCACGCGGGAGCGTGGATTGAAATTTACTATACATAGTCGTACCTTCATTGATTTATTGTCGCTCCCCACGCGGGAGCGTGGATTGAAATAGTTCAGCTACGCCTTTCTTCATTTCATTCATCAAGTCGCTCCCCACGCGGGAGCGTGGATTGAAATTTGTATTTCTTGCCTATCTCATGCTGAGTCATATGTCGCTCCCCACGCGGGAGCGTGGATTGAAATGTTATCACTGACCCTATGAGCGTGGATCTGACCGGTCGCTCCCTACGCGGGAGCGTGGATTGAAATGATCACTAGAGTGTTGAATATAGTTGGTATAACTTGTCGCTCCCTACGCGGGAGCGTGGATTAAAATTGCTCAGCGCGGTAAGCACACGACAGGAATATTGTCGCTCCCTACGCGGGAGCGTGGATTGAAATCTTCTGGCTTTGTTGGTGTACTCGGTACGGTTGGATGTCGCTCCCTACGCGGGAGCGTGGATTGAAATTGGTATCCCGGTAGAGCAGGGTGGTATACAAGGTATGTCGCTCCTTACGCGGGAGCGTGGATTGAAATTCG
This sequence comes from Paenibacillus sp. GCM10012306, assembly GCF_042649265.1. Taxonomy (NCBI): domain Bacteria; kingdom Bacillati; phylum Bacillota; class Bacilli; order Caryophanales; family Paenibacillaceae; genus Paenibacillus; species Paenibacillus sp. GCM10012306. Next base: position 309,426 of record NZ_JBHRYW010000009.1, read on the forward strand.
AAGCGCAGCGCTCTTACCTGCAGCTGATCGTGGTCGCTCCCTATGCGGGAGTGTGGATTTAAATAACATATATATAATATAAACCCAATAGGTGACTTACAGTCGCTCCCTATATGAAGCATAAATACTGCCAGAGAAATCACTTCATCCCGTAACCAAATGGATGGATGAGAGACACCAAGACCACTGAGTAATAACGGGAAATATGGACCTCTGTCAAGAAAGTGGACAGTCACGCAACGGATTTTTTAGTAAATTGCTGTGCAAAGCGAGCGGGAGAGAGATACCCTAACGCACCGTGCATTCGTTTGCGGTTGTAGTAAAATTCAATGTACTGAAAAATGGCATTGTAAGCCTCTTCCTTGTTTTTGAAACGAGGATTACAGTAAATGAGCTCTTTCTTTAAAATACTGTGCCAAGACTCGATGCAGGCGTTATCGTAACAGTTTCCTTTGCGACTCATGCTGGATTCCATCTCGTAGGTTTTCAGTTGCTCGACGTAATCCTTAGAAGTATATTGAGAACCTCGGTCGGAGTGGTGCAAGAGCTCTTTGCCTGGTCGCTTCGCTGCGTAAGCAGCCCGAAGGGCGTCCAGAACCAGACTGGTCTCCATATGGTCGTACAACCGCCAGCCTACGATTTCGCGCGTACATAAATCCATGACGCTGGCCAGGTACAACCGGCCTCCCCGGCAAGGGATGTATGTGATGTCCGTGACCCATACTTTATTGGGTTTGAGCACTTTAAACACTTGATTCAGCGTGTTGGGAGCGATCGGGTTATTATGTTTAGAGTTCGTCGTCTGTACGCGGTAAGATTTAGACACGACGGAGCGAAGCCTCATTTGCCGCATGTATACACTCACCGTGCGTTCAGTCACGGTATAGCCTTCTTGGTGCAACAGACGGGTGATTTTCGGACTTCCATACCGCATCTTATGATCCGTAAAATGATACTGGATTCGCTCCATGATCGCTGCTTTGCGACGTTTCTGTGCGCTGGTTTTTCCCATCCGCCACTTATAGTAACCGCTCCTTGACACGTGTAAGGTATCGCACATCTTCTCCAAGCGAAACTCGGAGCGATGATTCT
>NZ_JBHRYW010000010.1:0-244736 GCF_042649265.1 Paenibacillus sp. GCM10012306
CAAGGTTATCTGGAAAGGTCTTCAGGCTTTTCGAACAGTGTTTGAGTCGTATTCCTTTTTACTGTAATTTTTTTCTATTGCAGTGATACAGGATTAGACCCCAGGGACCTTATGAGCAGAAAAGCTGTTTAAAATCCGCTGTTTGGGTGGAAATAACGGCATCTGAGTCCGTTACATGTTCCAGAAGCAGCTTGATGTGCAAATAACGGCAATAGGGTCCGTTAGCCCCCATGCATGAGTCTCAACCTTCTGACGGGGTTATTCTGACGAAATTGTTTTGACACAGTTGTTTTGACGCAGTTGTTTGACGGGGTCATTCTGACCGAGTTTCTTAACGCAGTTATTTTGGCAAGCACTGATGATGACGTCGCCGCTTATTCCGTATACAAAAAAGCACCCGAAAGCCTTCAACGGCCTTCAGGTGCTCTTCATCTTTTCATTTCAACATCTACCGTAGCTTAAATTGTAATGATATTCGTTACGTCACGTACGGATTCTGCCGATTTATCCAGTGCGGCCTTCTCTTCAGAAGTCAGCTCCAGTTCAAAAATCTTCTCAATCCCGCCAGCACCTAGCCGTGTAGGAACACCCATGAACAGGTCCTCGTAGCCGTATTCCCCTTCCAACAGGGCAATGACCGGAAGGATCCGTTTCTTGTCCTTGAGGATCGCTTCTGTCATCTGCACAAGCGAAGCCGCTGGCGCGTAGTAGGCGCTGCCGTTACCCAGCAGACTGACGATCTCACCACCACCCACACGGGTACGATGCACGATCGCTTCAATGCGTTCCGCAGGAATGAGCGTTTCGATAGGGATGCCGCCGACACTGGAGTACCGTACCAACGGCACCATATCATCGCCATGGCCGCCAAGTACAACGCCGCGTACATCTTCTACAGAGACGTTAAGCTCCTCGGCGATAAAAGTACAGTAACGTGCGGTATCCAGCACACCGGATTGTCCGATGACGCGATTTTTCGAGAATCCCAGGGTCTTATAAGCCACATAAGTCATGGCATCCACAGGATTGCTCAGAATAATTACGATGGATTCCGGGGCTACACGCTTCACATTTTCACATACTGATTTCACGATCCCGGCGTTGGTGTTGACCAGATCATCGCGGCTCATACCCGGCTTGCGGGCAATCCCTGCTGTTATGATCACAATGTCAGAATCCGCAGCATCTTCATAACTCGATGTACCGGTAATCTGACTATCAAACTTCTGCACAGGACTGGCTTCCATCATATCAAGTGCCTTGCCTTTAGTTGGATTCTCAAGCTGGGGAATATCAAGCAGCACCACATCGCCAAGCTCCTTCTGAGCCAGCATAAGTGCTGTCGTAGCACCGGTGAACCCGGCGCCCACGATTGTAATTTTATACCGTTTGATAGCCACCATTTATCCTCCTAGAACGGTCTTGACGGGACAGCCGGACGAATTCGTCCAAAACTGTCACCGGCAGCACTCTTACATGTGGTTGATAACTTCGTCGGCGAACGCGGAGCATTTCAGCTCAGTAGCACCTTCCATCAAACGGGCAAAGTCATAGGTAACTGTCTTATTGTTGATCGCAGTCTCCATACCTTTGTAGATCAGATCCGCAGCTTCCTGCCAGCCGAGGTGCTCAAGCAGCATAACGCCGGAAAGGATAACGGAACCTGGGTTCACAACGTCTTTGTCTGCATATTTAGGAGCTGTACCATGTGTCGCTTCGAAAATGGCATGTCCAGTCACGTAGTTGATGTTCGCTCCAGGAGCGATACCAATACCGCCGATTTGCGCAGCCAATGCATCGGACAGGTAGTCACCGTTCAGGTTCAGCGTTGCAATAACGTCGAAGTCCGTAGGACGCGTCAACACTTGTTGCAGCGCGATGTCTGCAATAGCATCCTTGATGATGATTTTACCAGCAGCTTCGGCTTCCTTCTGTGCAGCATTCGCAGCAGCTTCGCCGTCGCGCTCTTTGATAACATCGTATTGGTTCCAAGTAAATACTTTATCGCCGAACTCCTGTTCAGCTACTTCGTAGCCCCAGTTCTTGAAGGCACCTTCCGTGAACTTCATGATGTTACCTTTATGCACCAGCGTAACGCTCTTGCGTCCGTGCTTGATTGCATACTCTACAGCTGCACGAACCAGACGCTTGGAGCCTTCGGAGGATACTGGCTTGATACCGATACCGGAGGTTTCTGGGAAACGGATCTTGTTCACGCCCATTTCTTGCTGCAAGAACTCAATCACTTTCTTAACCGCTTCAGAACCTTCCTGATACTCGATTCCAGCGTAGATATCTTCTGTATTTTCACGGAAAATAACCATGTCTACCAGTTCAGGACGTTTTACAGGGGAAGGAACGCCGTCAAAATAACGCACTGGACGCAGACACACATACAGATCCAGTTCTTGGCGCAGAGCCACGTTCAGGGAACGAATACCGCCACCGATTGGCGTCGTAAGTGGACCCTTGATCGCTACGATATATTCGCGGATTGCTTCCAGTGTATCGTTCGGCAGCCATTCACCATATGTATTGAAGGCTTTCTCACCGGCAAATACTTCGTACCAGGCAATCTGCTTCGAACCGCCGTAAGCCTTAGCTACTGCAGCATCGAGTACTCGTTTGGAGGCTTTCCAAATGTCACGGCCAGTACCGTCGCCTTCAATGAATGGAATGATTGGCGTATTCGGAACAACCAGCTTGCCGTCCTCTATCGTAATTTGCTCGCCCTCTGTCGGCAGTTCGTATTTTTCCAGTTTCAACATTTGTGTGTACTCCTCCCAGTATTTTGTGATTTGAATCATATACTTTTAAATTACGGCGCGTACGCTTGGCTCTAATTCTACTAAAAGAGAGGAGCGGCCTGCAAGGCCGCCCTATTATCTTTCATCGACCGGAACGTAAGTCTGCTCCAAAAGACCCGTGTACTCTGCACGCGGACGGATCAGACGATTATCCTCGTATTGCTCCAGGATATGCGCTGTCCATCCCGAGGTCCGACTGATGGCAAAAATCGGTGTGAACAGTTCACGCTCAATGCCCAGCTGGGTATAAACGGATGCGGAATAGAAATCGACATTGGGCTTCAGGCCCTTCTCGCCGGTAATCAATTCCTCAATCTTCACGGACATTTCGTACAGTTCTGTTGTACCTTTCATAGTTCCAAGCTCCCGCGACATCTTCATCAGGTGCTTGGCGCGAGGATCTCCGTTCTTGTAGACACGGTGCCCGAAGCCCATGATTTTCTCCCGGCGCTCCAGCTTACCGCGCACATAAGGCTCTACGGATTCAATACTGCCGATTTCCTCCAGCATCTTCATAACGGCTTCGTTCGCACCACCATGCAGTGGACCTTTCAGGGCACCGATGGCGGAGGTAACGCCAGAATAGATATCGGAAAGTGTTGCTACAGTCACACGGCTGGCAAAGGTGGACGCGTTCAGCTCATGGTCGGCATGCAGCACGAGCGCAGTGTCCAGCGCTTTGACAGAAATCTCATCCGGGTCCTGGCCCCGAAGCATATACAGGAAGTTCTCGGCGATCGAGACACCTTCCTTCGGCGCTATAGGCTCCAGTCCTTTGCGAATACGTGACAGCGCAGCAACGAGAGTCGGGATCTGTGCTTGCAGCTTCACAGCCTTGATCCGATTGGCTTCACGACTCATATCTTCTGCTGACTCATCATATAGAGCGAGGCTTGAGACTGCTGTCCGCAGTGCAGCCATTGTGCTCACATCTTTGGGATACAGCTTCATTTGGGCAATTACCTGCTCCGGAACCGGTGCGAATGCACTAAGGTCACGCTGCAACACCTGCAGCTCAGCGGAAGTCGGCAGTTTACCATACCACAGCAAAAAAGCGGTTTCTTCGAAAGAAGCATGTTCCGCAAGATCGTCAATATCGTACCCGCGGTACGTGAGCACACCATCCACAATCGAGCTGATAGAAGAAGTGGTTGCAACAATGCCTTCCAGGCCTTTGGTAGCTGTCATAGTACATCTCTCCTTTGCTAACAAGGGTATAAATGCCAAGAGGATTCATGAAAACATTTACAATTTGAAGGATTAAAACATTGGGTAATAAAGACATTAAAAACGATCATATACGGAGAACGGAGAAGACTCGAAGTACATCATATAATCATCATAACGGATTTTGACGGTTATGTGAACAACATGGGAGCTCTCCCGTGTATCAAATGATTTTATCGGAGAGATAGAAAAATAAAAATGAAATACTGTTTCATGATCACGCCTTCAGTGTATGAGAACGCTTCCGAATCCTCTTTATCTGCTGTTCATCTGCTATTTATAGTCTTAATCGTCTGCCTATGAATATACATAGTACGAGCATTCCCATCCTGCAAGGTCTCTCTTGCGTCAGAGGAAAGGAGGTAACAACATATGGACCGTCTGGTGCTAAAAAGAGTGCTGCGCGGCCTGTGGGTCGTCCTGGCTGCCGTCATCCTGGTGCTGGCCACCTATGTACTGCTTCCCCTTCTCTATCCTCTGCTGCTGGCTTGGCTGCTCGCCTATATCATGCACCCGCTGGTACTTCTGCTTAAGGATCTAAGGCTTCCCAGTTGGCTCGCTGTCTCACTCTCCCTGCTATTCTATATTGGAGGCACCGCCCTGGTCCTGACCGCGCTGATTACTCGGCTCGTGAAGGAGTTGATCGTGCTGCTGCAGACCTTCAATCTACATACCGACCAGTGGCGGGAACTGCTGCTGTCCTGGAGCCGCAACGCCAGTATTCAGAATATTATTAACCAGATCAATCAGTTCTATCAGGACAATCCCGGCTATCACGCCACCATCGACAGCAACATCAGTCGTACTACCGAAACAGTCGGTTATGCCGTGACCCAACTCGTGACAGGGTTCTTCAACACCATTCTGAAACTGATCTCTGCCCTGCCCAGCGTCGGCACCATTACCGTTGTGGTGGTCCTCGCTGCGTTCTTTCTCAGTACCAGTTGGGAGCGGCATAATGGTCGAATGACCAAATGGCTGCCTGCGCCACTGCTCAAGCCGGTCTCGGATATTTGGCAGGATCTGCGAAAAGCGTTGTTTGGCTATATCCGGGCCCAATTCATCCTGATCTCTATCACCGCAGTCATTGTCATTGCCGGGCTACTAGTGCTGGGCGTGAAGTCGGCGTTCGCCATCGGCCTCATGATCGGTATTGTCGATCTGCTTCCTTATCTCGGTGTGGGCATCGTCATGATCCCCTGGTTGGTCTATTCTTACATGACCGGCAATCTGGCACTCGGCATCGGCCTGTCCGTGCTCTACGGGATCATTCTCATAACCCGCCAGGTGCTGGAGCCGAAGGTCCTTGCCAGCAGTGTCGGGCTTGATCCGCTCGCCATGCTGATCGGCATGTTCGCCGGCCTTCAGTTGTTTGGCATGCTGGGACTCATACTCGGCCCTGTCCTCCTTGTGACGCTGAATGCGTTCAATCGAGCCGGCGTTTTTCACGTATTGCATAACTATATTGTCAGCGGCCGGCTCCGGTGAACACTAGTTGTAGCAGGCTGATGTCCCCAGCACATGCGAGTTATGACTACAGGCCTGCTTCGGCGAATGTAAGTAGTCGCAGGAGTGTGCAAAGTAAGTGGTGAAGATGAAGGGATGGCTATAAGAGTTGGGAGATGGCGATGGCGATAAAGATGATGATATGAGTCCGAGCAGAGACGAAAGACGAAGAATGAGATACCGTTTCCGTTACTTAATCCGGTCTCCCTTGCAGAAGAGGAGGAATGGTGAGGAAAGAGAGATGAGCATGGAGATCGGGGATGCAGATTGGAGATTGTGATCGGGCGCCTACAAAAAGGCGAAGAATTTATAACAATAATTTCCGAAATATAATTAACGGCATTTTTGTACCTTAAATATTTTGTTACTATAAGTTTGGTGGAAATTAAAGGCAATATTGTACCTTAATTCTTCCAGAATAGACCCTTTCAGCATGATTTCCCGAAAATAAGATACAATAATGACCTTATTTCCCTCATTTACGTATTTTATAGAAAAATAAGGTACAAAAATGCTCTTATTTGAGAGTTTGGGCCATTTTCGCTGTTAAAAGTAGAGGTATTGGGGATGCGAAATGCGAAATATGCTCTTTTGTAAAATAAACTTCCGCATCCTAAAAAAAGGACCCCGTTCTTCCACAATTCTGGAGGATGAGGTCCTTTTGCACGCACAAAGATTCATTTTATGAGTGGTACAAAATTGCACATCTCCCCCCACGTTCATTCCCCTTCTTTTACGAAAGGAATTGAGCGCGGAAAAATGCGTCACTTTACACAAAATGAACGTACACTTACGGACCATGCGTTTTTCTCCGCACAGTCCGTCAGGTTTAGCCGATTATCGGCGGTAATACGTGAAGTTGCCGTTCTTCATTTTTTTCTCAATCCAGCGCAGGAGATAGGTCCGATATAACGGCCGGGTCAACGGAAACACCAAGGTAAAGCCAATCACATCGGTGACGAAGCCCGGCAGAATCAACATCAGTCCGCCGAAAAAAATACATAAGCCATCCAGCATGGTGCGGCCGGGAACACGTCCCTCCTCCACATGCTGTTTGCTGTCCTGCAGCACTTTCTTTCCTTCAAAACGCATCATTAAAAGCCCGATTACTGAGGTTGTCAGCATCAGTAGCAATGTTTTGGGTGCGCCGAGAAAATTTGCAACATAGATGAACCCGAATAATTCCACGGCTGGGATAATAAATAATGCAGCCCATAGCCATTTGTTCCTCATCATACTGATCTCCCCTTTTCCCGCAGCGTCCCTGTAATCGCGTGATACAGCTCCGGAAGGGCTCTGTCCAGCCTTGTAGGCTTCCAATCCCGGTTCAGCCAGACATGGCTTGTAGAGCCTGTAACTAGCAGTTCTCCGGGCGGATCACCCGCATAAAGCGGTGCGGTCATCCCTGCATAAACGTCAGGATCACCGACAGAATTACGCCCTTCCTCAGGCAGCCGCCGTATTTCATATTCGTAGACGACTCTCAGCTGTGAAAAGGTCGTCAGGCGCGCATATACAAGGATAAGATCATCATATCGCGCCGGACTTTTAAATTGCAAATCTGCAGAGGTGACGGGAAGCAGCACCCCTCTATCTTCAAGATCGCGGTACGTAAAGCCAAGCTGGCGAAACATCTCCGTACGGCCGGTCTCGAACCAGTTCAAATAATTGGCATGGTAGACCACGCGCATTTGATCAGTTTCCTGATAACGGACACGAAAAACCGTTCCGTACCAAGGGCTGGATGTTCCCAGATCACGTGAAGCCATAAGGAAATGCTCCTCTCTCTATTTTATAAAATGATGATGCCTCTAGGCTCCAAGCCCCTTTGCAGGCATATTAATTCTCCGCCGCGCACTCCGCGACACATAGATAAGCAAAGCTGCGCCTGCAGCCGAACTGAGCATACAAGCCACATTCATCGCCATGACCCCGCCCTGGTTCAACAAGAATCCATTCAACAGGTTGCCAACGATGCCGGCAAATCCGGAGAAAACCATGCTGAACACACTTTGGCCCGTAGCCTGCATGTCCGCCGACGTAATCTGTGATACATATTCCACCGCCGAGATATAGAACAGACCAAACGACAACCCGTGCAGTACCTGAACGCCGATCATTACAGACGGATATGGAAATGCCACCTGAATACCCCAGCGCAGCACATAAATTAGCGCCCCGATCAGCAGTGTGCGTTCCCGGCCCAGCTTGCGGATCACCTTGGAGGCATAGAGCATGGACGGCACATTGGTGAACGAAGCAATAAATAAGGCAATGCCCGCAGCGCTGGTAGAGCCGCCGACCGTTTTAAAAGCAAGCACGAAATAGGTTCCGAACGCAGCCATCGTCTGATTGACAAGAAAGCTGCCGCCAAGAAAGGCCAAAAATACCCGGTTACCCAGCAGCTTGCGCACTCCTTGAGAGAAGGATTGATTCATCACGTGATTCTCTTCAGCTTGCTTCGGCAGTGTCAGCGCAATCAGGACCGCCACCAAATTGAACAGCATAAACGGCAGCCAGATCGTCGACACGGAGAACGCTGTGATGTATCTGCCGCCCAGATACCCGCCTACAGCAGCTCCAATGCTCAACATGAGACGAATGCTCCCATAGCTTGATCCTGTCCTGTTCGCCGCCGCAATGGCGTAAGAATCGGCGATAGGGGCCTGTGTGGAGGAGAATATCGTCGCAATCGTATATACCAGGAGCAGCACGAAGAAGTACTTGGATTGGTAAAAGACTGCCAGTACCGCCGGTACCGCTACACTTAGGATAAGCACAAGCCGTGTCTGGTTATACCGGTCGGATATAATGCCCCACATCGGCTGGATCACAATGGCGATCAAGGTACCGGTAGCCATCAGCATGCCGATCTGACTGCTATCGAGCCCGTTATGGACAAGCAGCAGCGTGAGGTACGAGCCGAATGAGCCGCCAGCCAGTCCCAGGAAGAGATAAAAGCTGCGCAGCTTCAAAAGTTTTTCCATGTATGCCAAAAGTCCTCTCCATCCTATTTTTAACGGAACACCCATGCCTCATATTTCATTGGTGCATTAGATACAACAGAATCGATGGAGGTGGTGAATCTATGAATCCCAGCATTTCTGTCAAGCGCCATCAGCCCTGTATTACGGATAAAATCAATACATCACGAGCCCGCAGCGCCGGATTCGGCTGGACCTCCAGTAACTGGAGCGGATATGCGCTCAGCGGTAAAAGAGGCGCCTATCACCGAATTTCCGGTGAATGGGTGGTTCCCTTCGTCAAGCCCTCCGCCCGTTCAGCCTATTCGTCTGCCTGGATTGGCATTGATGGATTCGGGAACAGCAACCTGATTCAGACCGGGACAGGTCATACCTTCGAGAACGGCAAAGCTCACTATTATGCCTGGTGGGAAATCCTGCCGGCCTTTGAAACTATTATTCCGCTTCCGGTATCACCCGGTGATGTCATGCAGGCCAGCATCGTCAAGATCAGCCGCACCAAATGGTGCATCACACTCCGTAATCTCAGCAAGAAGTGGACCTTTCGGACACACCAGTGCTACACCGGTCCGCAAAGCTCCGCCGAATGGATTCTGGAAGCCCCACAGGTTAACGGACGAATCACATCCATCGCCTGTGTAAGCCGGGTTCCCTTCATTCGGTGCCGAATCAACGGCAGACGGGCAAAGCTCACATCAGCCCAGGGCGGAATTATGGTCCAGAACAAGATCACAGTTGCTATCCCCTCCTGCCCCAGCGCCTGCGGCGGCGCTTTTAGCGTCAGAAGAGTCTACCGGCACAAAAGCCCAGCCACCTGTATCAGCACTCCCGTTCGATCTCGCTCCATTCCTAGACACCAGCCCCACTAGAATACCACAAATTACAGGAATCCGGACGTGAAAATAACCCCATGGAAATGGGGTTATACTGCTGAAAAAAAAGCAATGGTGCATGCACCATTGCTTTTTAACATGGATCAACCTGCGGTAGGGACAAACCCCATACAGCTTATTAGTTAGGAATTTGGCTTACTTTAACCAGGTTTGTGGAACCGGAACGGCCCAGTGGAATACCAGCAGTAATCACGACGAGGTCGCCGCCTTGTACCAGACCGGAATCCTTACCACCTTTAAGTGCTGTTTCAAGCAGCTCATCCGTAGAAGTTGCTACTTGTCCGTAAACCGGTGTTACGCCCCATACCAGAGACAATTGACGCATAGTTCTCTCTTGCGTTGTCACGGCAATGATTGGTGCTTTTGGACGGTATTTGGATACTACACGCGCAGTATGACCAGTTACCGTGGAAGAAATGATTGCTTTAGCGTTCAGGTCCAGTGCGGAGATCGCAACGGATTGGCTGATCGCTTCAGTTACAGTCGTTTCTTGTGCAAATTGTTGTTTATTGAAGATTTCACGGTAATCCAGCGCGGATTCCGCTTTCTCAGCAATGCGGGACATAGTCAGTACAGATTCAACTGGATATTTCCCTGCAGCAGTTTCGCCGGACAGCATGATTGCATCGGTTCCGTCGAAGATTGCGTTCGCTACGTCACTCGCTTCAGCACGGGTAGGACGCGGGTTACGTTGCATGGAATCCAACATTTGGGTAGCTGTGATAACTGGTTTGCCAGCCACGTTGCACTTTTTGATCATCAATTTTTGAGCCAATGGCACATCTTCAGCAGGAATTTCCACACCAAGGTCACCACGTGCAACCATCAGGCCGTCGGAAACTGCCAAAATTTCATCAAGGTTATCAACACCTTGTTGGTTTTCGATCTTGGAAATGATTTGGATGTGGGAAGCATTGTGCTTCTCAAGCAACTCGCGAATTTCCTGAACGTCGCTAGCTTTGCGAACGAAGGAAGCGGCGATAAAATCAATGTCCTGTTCGATCCCAAAAATGATATCGTTGGTGTCTTTTTCCGTAATACCTGGCAACGAGATAGCAACTCCAGGCACGTTAACGCCTTTCTTGCTCTTAATCGTTCCGCCGTTGACAATACGGGTCTTGATTTCTGTGCCTTGAATGTCGACAACAGTCAGGCCGATCAGGCCGTCGTCGATCAGAATCGTGGAGCCTACTTGAACATCGTTAGGAAGTTCGCTGTATGTGATAGAGATACGGTTTTGGTTACCCAAGATTTCTTCCGTAGTCAATGTCAGATACTCGTCTTGTACCAGTTCAATAGGTTCTACTTCCAGCTTGCCTGTGCGAATCTCCGGTCCTTTGGTATCGAGCAGGATTGCAACCGTTTTGTTCAGTTCCGCAGATGCCTGACGGATGGTTTTAATCCGGTTTCCGTGCTCTTCGAAATCGCCGTGGGAGAAGTTCAGACGGGCTACATTCATACCAGCCAAAATCAATTTTTTGATATTCTCCAACGATTCACTAGCAGGACCGATCGTACATACAATTTTACTTTTCCGCATTAGGTTTTCCTCCGTTTTTTCGTTCTCTCTGTCTCACTTTTTCCAACTACAAAATCTACTATAAGGCTTGTGATTTGAATAGGAACTTTATCACATGCACCTTTCACTTCGCCCTTATGAATATTACTGCAACTTAGACACAAAATCAATGTTCCAGCGTCTTTTTGCTGTAATTCTACGTCGAATTTTCAGAAAATGCCCACAAAATAAAAATAATCCCGGCATCACACCAGGATTATTTCGATGGTATAAAATGGTTAATAGAAACTTCCAGCATTGGGATGCCCCAAAACTATAATATGTCGGAAAGTGCAAATAAACAGCAGGCGATTACTCCTTGCTAAGCACTTCTTCTTCCAGTACCAATTGCTCTTGCTGACCCTCGGAAAACTCACCGATTTTGCGGAACTTGCGATAGCGATCCTCTTTTAGCTCGCAACGATCAAGGTCCGACAACTGCTGCAAATGCCGCCACAGCGCTACCTTGATTGCTTCTGCTGTTGCCTCGTAGTCCCGGTGCGCTCCGCCCTTCGGCTCAGGCACAATTTCCTCGATGACTTCCATGGCGAGCAAATCATCCGCTGTAATCTTCATCGCTTCAGCTGCCATATCTGCCTTGGATGCATCTTTCCACAGAATGGATGCCGCACCATTCGGCGAGATCGCCGAATAGATGGCATGCTCCAGCATTAGAACGCGATTCCCAACAGCCAGCGCCAATGCACCGCCACTGCCGCCTTCACCGATGACCACACAGATTACAGGAACGCCTAGCTGGGACATTTCCAGCAAATTACGGGCAATCGCTTCGGACTGGCCTCTTTCCTCAGCGGTATTGCCGGGATAAGCACCTTTCGTATCTACGAAGGTGATGATCGGACGCTTGAACTTGTCCGCCTGCTTCATGAGCCGCAGCGCCTTGCGGAAGCCCTCTGGGTGGGCACTGCCGAAGAAGCGCTGAATATTGTCCTTCGTGTCCTTCCCGCGCTGCTGTCCCACTACTGTCACTGGCAAGCCGTTCAACTTGGCGATCCCGCCTACAACAGCCAGATCATCACCGAACATCCGGTCACCGTGCAGTTCGATGAAATCCGTAAAGATCAGATTGATCAGATCCAGCGAAGTCGGCCGGCCGTGGTGCCGGGCCAGATGCATTTTTTGGGATGGAGAAATATTGGAATACACTTCATTCTCCAGCACCCGGTAACGCTCTTCCAAACGTGCTACCTCATCGCTGAAATCGATGCCCTTCTCTTCACCAAACTGCTTCAGTTCAGCGATTTTTTTACGCATTTCAACCAGGGGCAATTCAAAAGGCAACTCTCCTGCCACCTAAATTCCCCCTTTCGCATTATGCAGATCGAGCAGCTTGGAAAGTGTGGCACGCATTTCCTTGCGGTGTACCACCAGATCCAGCTGGCCGTGCTGCAGGTTAAACTCTGCCGTCTGGAAATCTTCCGGCAGCTTCTGGCGGATCGTCTGCTCAATTACAATCCGTCCGGCAAAGCCGAAGACAGCTCCCGGCTCCGCTATAATAATATCGCCAAGGCTGGCAAAACTCGCGGATACACCACCGGTTGTAGGGTCTGTGATAACAGAAATGTACAACCCTCCGACCTCGCTAAAGCGAGCCAGTGCGGCGCTAGTCTTCGCCATCTGCATCAGACTGAGAATACTCTCCTGCATCCGCGCACCACCAGAGGTCGAGAAGATCAACAGCGGAAGCTTCCGCTCCGTCGCTTCTTCAATAGCGCGAGTAATTTTCTCTCCGACAACCGAACCCATACTTCCGGTGAAGAACTCGAAATTCATCACTGCTACAATGACAGGTTGGCCTTCAATCGATCCCTGACCTGTAATTACAGCATCGGGCTGTCCCGTTTTTAGCTGCTGTTGCTCCAGCTTGGTGGCGTAACCTGGAAATTCCAGCGGATCTACAGATGTCATCTCGCTGTCAAACTCAATAAACCCTTCCGGGTCAAGTGTAATTGCTACACGCTCAGAGGCGTTCAGTCGCATATGGTACCCGCAGGACGGGCAGACCTTGAGGTTCTTCTCCAGTTCCTTGCTATACTGGATCGTGCCGCACTTGCTGCACTTGCTCATCAGTCCTTCAGGAATCTCCCGTTTAGGGCGTTCGCCTTCCACCGGGCCGCCACTTCGCTCCAGACGCTCTGAAGGAATCGTCGCGTACTTCCGTTTTTTCTGAAATAAATCTTTGAACAAGGGTCGCACCTCTTCAGCCGTTTATTTGAGATATGCAGCTTACCGCTGTCATATCTGCTTTATAAATAATCATTCAGGGATGCAAAATCAGATTAAGGACTTCCTGCACCTCTTCAAGTTCCCCTGAAGGCACCAGAATCTCAAATTGCTGCTTGGACATATTTATCGGACGGCATTTTACCAAAAATCCTTCTTCTGTAAGCTTGCTCTGAATCATATCCGCCACTCTGGCGGTTGGCGCGATATAAATTACCGTCCACATGCCCTGCAAGGCCTCCCCAATCTTAATTCCCACCCGTATCCCGTATAATGGAATCATGATAACACAGTTCTCTTTTTCACCGCAACAGGACACGCGTCAAGAATAGAAGACTAGGGCAGACCGGAGAGCTCTGAATCATCCGCAGTTTATTGGTCGCTGCCAGCGGGGCCGGGATAGACTTTTGCCCCTTCGTGACGGTGCGCAATCCGCGCGGAGGCCGCCGCGGCAATGCCCGCTACCAGGTCATCCAGGAACACATGGATTCTACCTGTATCATCGTTCAGCTCACCGATAATGCCAAGCTTTATTTTATCCAGATACCCGAATCCGGTGAGACCGATCATCCCGTACACGCTGGTAATGCCAAGCGCTAGCGTCTCGTCCACCCCATACAGCGATTCATCAGCTTCCAGCACGGCTTGCAGCGGCTGTGGCAGCAACTTCCGCTCTGCCAGTTCATCCAGTGCGATACCTGTCATCAGCGTGTACTGCACCTCCCGCTTGCCAAGGACCGCCCTCACACTTGAAAGACACTCCTCCTCCGTTAAGGCGGGATAATATGCAGACTGCAAAGTATATACAATTTTCGCGATGGACGACATGGTTACGCCCCGACTCTCCAGCAACTCTATTGCAAGCTCCTGATATGACATGATGTTGTTCCCCTTTCCGCACAGGATATGCCTTGTGGTTTCCTAAATGTATGCGAAAAGGGAGAGAAATGTTCTTATTTTATTCTTACTGTACCTGCACCCAGCATGCTTTCTATGGCTGTGAGCAGCTCCGGAGAGGGATCGATCCGGTAGCTGTCGCTGAGCGCGAGCAGCTTCTGCGAGCGCTCATAGAATAGCACGGTCGCGACAGGCCCCGGATGGGCCTGCAGCAGCTGGTTCAGGCGCGGCAACAAGCCTGACTCTTCGGTATGCGGCGTGATCTTAATGAACACGCGCTGCCCGTTCTCTGTGCCCGGCGGACGGGTCTGTCCGGAGGCCACAGGCCCCCCCGGCGTAGCCGCAGGCGGCCGGGCGGCTGGTGGCGCCCCGGCCGGTCCACCGGCGGCTCTGGCGGCCGCTGGGCCGCGGGACGGCGTGGCACCTGCCGTCCGTCCCGCAGATGCGGAGCGGCCCCCGCCCTGCGGGCGGGCCGCGGCGGCATTGCGGCGCTGCAGCAGGCCGTGCAGCGTATCACCCGAGAGCGGCGCGACCTCCTCGGCGAGCAGCTTGAAGCCTTCGTCTTCCTGCTGTACCTTGGCCCGCAGGGCGAGCAATGCGCCTTTAACGATAAGGCTACGGCTTCGCTTCCACACCTCGGGGAATAGTACGACCTCGCAACGCTCGATCTGATCCTCCCACTCGATAAAAGCCATCGCCTTGCCGGCCTTCGTCGTAATCTCCTTGACAGATACGACCATTCCGGCCGTAACCGTCTGGCTCTCGTCCGGAGCTTCGCTGAGATCCATCAGCCGCTGAATGCCCTGCTCCTCTAGCAGACCCGCACTGTCATCCAGCGGATGGCCGGACAGGTACAAGCCCAACAGCTCACGTTCCAGCTCCAGCTGCTGCCCTACTGTGAACCGCGGGATATCGGGGTAGCGAATTTCCCAATTGGGAGTCTCAACCAGATCATCGAACAGCTGGATCTGAAGTTCGTCTCGCTCCTTGCGCCATTTCACTGCCGCATCCACGGTCTCATCCAGCATGGCCAACAGCTGAGCCCGATGCCCAGGAAGACGGTCGAAGGCACCGGCCTGCACCAGCGATTCTATCACCCGCTTGTTGCAAATCCGCAGGTCCACGCGTCGACAAAAATCGAGCAGGCTGTCGAAAGGACGCTCCTTGCGGAGCTCCATAATGTTCTCCACGGCCAGCGTGCCGACATTCTTCACGGCGGCAAGGCCGAAGCGAATATGTCCTGTGTCCTCACCAGGCACCGGAGTGAACAGCACGCCACTCTCATTAACATCCGGCGGCATCACACCGATGCCCATTCGGCGGCATTCCAGCACGTACTCCGCCACCTTGCGATGGGTTCCCATCACTGCGGTCAGCATGGATGCCATGAACTGCACCGGATAATGATGCTTCAGATAAGCGGTCTGGAAGGCCAGTACACCGTAGGCAGCGGCATGGGCACGCGGGAAGCCGTAATCGGCAAAACGCACGATCATGTCATATACGGCGTTGGCATCCTCATCGGTATACCCCTGCTTCAGGCTGCCCTGCACAAAGTGACTGCGTTCCTTGTCCAGCGTTTCCCGTTTCTTCTTCGAAACCGCACGGCGTAGCAGATCTGCCTCACCCAGCGAGAAGCCTGCCATCAGCGACGCAATCTGCATAATCTGTTCCTGATAGACAATGATGCCGTACGTATCCGACAAAATCGGCGCCAGATCGCTGTGCGGGAATTCCACCTCGATATGGCCGTGCTTGCCGGCGATAAACTTCGGAATGAATTCCATCGGACCCGGACGGTATAGCGCGAGAACCGAGATTACGTCCTCGAAACCACTTGGCCTGAGATCCTTCAGCACCCGCCTAACACCAGCCGACTCCAGTTGGAAGACCCCTGTGGTCTCACCAGCCCCCAGCATTTCATAGGTCCCGGGATCATTGTCTGGAATCAATCGGAAATCTGGGAGACTACCAGTCATTTCTTTGATCCAGTTCATCGTCCGCTCAATAATCGACAAAGTCCGCAGGCCTAGAAAGTCCATTTTTAACAAACCAACGCTCTCCAGATGCTCCATAGAATACTGCGTCAAGGCTGTACTCTCATTGCCCTCTTGCAGCGGCACTGCATCCGTCAGCGGTCCCTTGGAAATCACAACCCCTGCGGCATGAGTCGAGGCGTGACGCGGCATACCCTCCACCTTCATCGCCATATCTAGCAGGTCCCGTGTTCTCGGATTTGTCTCATACATCGCCTTCAGATCAGGGGACGTCTCCAGCGCCCGAGCAATGCTGATGCCCAGTTGACCCGGAATGAGCTTCGCAGCCTTGTCCACCTCACCGTAAGGCAGGTTGAGCACCCGGCCCACATCGCGCACCGCCGCCCGTGCGGCCATCGTACCAAACGTAATAATCTGTGCCACATGCTCACTGCCGTATTTGTTCACGACATAGCTGATAACCTCATCACGCCGTTCGTCGCTAAAATCGATATCAATATCCGGCATGGTAATCCGCTCGGGATTCAAAAAACGCTCAAAGAGCAAATTATATTTAAGCGGGTCCACATCGGTAATTCGCAGCACATAGGCCGTCAGACTGCCTGCGGAGGAACCCCGTCCCGGTCCGGTGGCAATGCCCTGCTGGTGACAATAAGCGATAAAATCCCACACAATTAGAAAATAATCGCTAAAGCCCATATTTCCGATGACACCCAGTTCATAGGCCAGTCTCTCCTCGGCCTGCTTCTTTTGTTCCGGCGATTCCCACAGCGGCGTATCTCCGTACCGTTCCTCAAGCCCCTTCTGGCAGAGCTGCTGCAGATAGGCGGCGGCATCCAATCCTTCCGGCAGTGGCGAATACGCTGGCAAAATATGATTGCCAAAGACCAGCTCCAGATTGCACTTTTCGGCAATCACTGCCGTGTTCGCAATAGCCTGTGGCACATGCGGGAACAACGCTGCCATCTCTTCCCCGCTTTTCAGATACAGCTGGTTGGAGCCGATCTTCAGCCGCTCCTCATCATCTACTGTCTTGCCCGTGCCGATACAGATCAGCACATCCTGCACCTCGGCATCCTCTTTGGTCAGATAATGGGCATCATTGGTCACAACAAGGGGAATCTCACATTCCGCAGCAAGCGCAATCAATTTCGGATTCACACGCTTCTGTTCCGCAATGCCATGATCCTGCAGCTCCAGATAGAAGTCTTCGCCAAAAATCGATTTATAGCGCAGTGCGGCCTTGCGTGCTTCTTCATCCCTGCCATGCAGCAAATGCTGCGGTACTTCACCGCCCAGACAGGCGCTAAGACAAATAATGCCCTCCGCATGTGCGGCAAGGGCATCCATATCAATGCGCGGTTTATAATGATGGCCCTCCAGATGTCCAATGGAAACCAGCTTCATCAGGTTTTGGTATCCGGTCATGTTCTTGGCGAGCAGAATCAGATGATAAATGGGCTGGTCCTTGCGGCTGCCCCGTTCGCGGCGTGAACCAGCCGTCAAATAAGCCTCGCAGCCAATGATCGGTTTGATGCCTTTCGCTAGGCAAGCTTTATAAAAGGGAATGGCCCCGTACATCACTCCATGATCCGTAAGCGCCAGCGATGTCATGCCATATTCGCTGGCCCGGTGCACAAGATCGGTGATCCGCGCCGCTCCGTCCAGTAAACTGTATTCGCTGTGCACATGCAAATGCACGAAAGAGCTCATGATCCCACTTCCTTCCACTCCAAAAATCAAACATATGGAAAGTGAACTTAAGAATCTAAGGTACTGGGTTCGCGAAATCCTTGATATACAAGGCTTTGACCAACCCGTAAGTTATCATTCTTACGTTCAGCTTATATATATGAAACTATTTTATCATATTAGAGGGGGACACGCCCATAGAATGGAGAGAGAGCACAGGGACAGGCCGAGGCAGAGGATGGCCGCGTTCCGGAAAGGGGCTAGTATGAGCATTTTTTTGAGCAAGGCCGTCCTTGATTTCTTTATTGCCTGCGGGATTGTCCTCGGCGGGGCGATGCTCGGCGGCATCGGTGCCGTTCTCTCACTTCAGCCGCCTACAGATACCATGCTGGACGTGGCCAATCGGATCAAAATCTGGGCACTGGCTGCCGCAGTTGGGGGAACGATCGATCCGATGCGGGTCATCGAGAGCAATGTATTTGACGGCAATCTGTCTCCGGCGATCAAGCAGATTCTCTATCTTGTCTTTGCTTTTCTTGGCGCTCATATGGGCAGTGAACTAGTCAAATGGGTCTGTGGCAGGGGGTAGCGCTGTGAGGATTCCGCCATTTCACCGCTACCGCCGCTTCTCTCAAATTTCCGCCGTATTTGTACTCGGAATGGTCGCAGGGAGCGTCGTATACAATGCAATTTTTCATATGGGCTATAATGTGCTGTGGGTGCAGAATCAGAGCCTGCTCGTCCAAATTGATCAGTACCGCAAGGATATAGAGACCCTTAAGAAATACAACAACAGCTCTACAGTCATCCGGGAAATCAAGCTCCGCGCCGAGGAAGGCAAGACCAAGGATGGCGAACCTGTAATGGAACCGGCCACGGTGAAGGAGATCATCAGCAAAATGAGCAAGGATCTCGCACCGATGCGCGGCCGGAGCATGTTCGAAATTGATACGGATGGCAAGCTGGCTCGCCTTCTGCTCGACGGAAAGCTCTACATTGTACGGGATAAGGAATATGCCGTGCGTATCCGCACGATGCTCGTTATGGAAGGTGTACTGCAAATCTGGGTGGAAATCAATCCATACAAGCGCACCTGAGGACAATCATGATACAATAAGAGGCAGCGGCAGGCGTTCGTCCCCGAACCCTGCAAACCGACTCTCGTAGACCTGAAAAGGAGCTGCCTGACCATGATTATGTTCGTTAAGTACACACTATTCATTCTACTGGTCGCCTTTATCATTGGCGCGGCCTACTACAGCTTTGCTTCCCGCCGCAGCGTGGACCCCGTGGATCGCGGACTCAAAAAATCCTTCATGAATATGCTGCTCGGCGCAATGCTCTTGACCCTGACCATGATGTCCATGTTTCTTTACAGTGGTTCCACCATCGGCATCATTGTCGAAGCAGCCTTTCTGATCATCGGTATCTTCAATCTGTTCTCGGGGCTGCGCAGCTTCGGACATTTCAGCCGTCTCAAGATGGTAGCCGAAGATGAAGCCGCCCCCCACTCTGCGGGCTCCAAACGCTGATTACAGAGCCAATGCATACGTCAAAAAAGTGGCTATCTCAAAACTAGGTATATTCCCTATTCCTTGATGAGAAGTCCATCTGCTAAAAAATAATGCAAAAAAAGAAAATGGCGGTGCTCAGGAAGATTCCTGAACCCGCCATTTTCTTTTTTTGGTCGACGCTCACCTTTTTCTGCTAGAGATGGACAAGCGAAACCAAAGTGAAGACCAAAGTGAAAGCAAAAGCCAAAACAAAACAAGATCCAAAACAAAACCCACTCCGGCCTTCAGGCGTACTCATCTAGTAAAATAAAAACGGATGTCATGTTGAAAATAACTAGAAATACTCCCGTTAATTGTTCGAAAGTGACGTGTTTCCAAAAAATAACGGGAAATACTCCCGTTATTCTCTAAGATAACCCTCGATTCTTTTATAAAGAGGAAAAATAACTGGAGAATTTCCCTTTAAGCTCTAGAAAAACCCTTGCAAGCGAAAATTAACAGTACATTTTCCCGCTAATTCAAATCCTAGCTCAAAGCCAAACTTTAAAGGTAGAGTGTGAGGACCTGCACCAGGCTCTGATCCAGTCCACCATGCTGCGCGACATGCGCACGGCCGTGCAAGGCCACTTTTTATTTGGATTGATTGTCCAAGAAAAGCTCCAGTTTACAACCCCTGAGGTTCAGGATCTGCGTTTGAGACAGGGCTTGGCTTTAGCGCATCCACTTTTTGAAGTAACATGATAACGCTCCCCTGTCGTAGCAGGGGTTATGATTCTACCTGTCTATCGAAAGGGGAGCGTCTCCGTTTAAGATCAACGCCGCTTAATGGGCGTTTATTTTTTTACTGTCTACTTGAAGGGAATCGTTCACTTTTGTGACAACCCCATTTTATAATCCGGTATTTGGCTGCGAGCCAGCCTCCCCGGAGTACGCATGTTTGGAGCGAGTCGCCCTTATCCGTGGTCGATGGATTGCAGCATCAGCACTGCCTTGGCTACCAGCGTGTCCTGGTGGCTGATCTCAATCTCGATCTTGCAGGTCCGGCGACTGCTCTCCAGCAGCTTCGGCATAACAATTACAGAGTGCTCGATTTGTACGGGCCGGATGAAGTAGGTGGACATATTGTCCAGCACATAGTCATTGCCGGTGATATCCTTGGCCGCCTTGAATGCAGAGAGGGTCATCAGTGTAGACAGCACTCCCTCCGATATCGTCCCAAGATCCGTCGCCATCTGCGGGGTGATGAAGCCGTGAAAGAACAAATGTCCTTCCTCATCCCGCTCCTCCGCAAAGCCGTTCCAGATGAGATGGTCGAAGGTCTCGCCAAGCTGTGGTTGGTTGCGAACATCCCGCAGACTTTGCAGCACTTCCTTGCGGGTCAACGAGCCTACCAGCTTGCGGTTGCGGTCCACAATCGGCAAAAAGTCGATCCCTTCCCACATCATGATCTGTGCCGCTGATGCCAGGGAGGTCTGCAGCCCGGCAGTGACCGGATTACGGATCATCACCTTTTCAATACTTTGCCCCGCCGTCAAAGTCTCCACATCGCGGCGGCCGACGATGCCAATGACGCGGTTCCATTCATCAGTTACCGGGAACCGCTGCTCCCCGCTGTCAAGAGATAGCTGAAGCAGCTCGCCGGCCGTACTGGATATTTTCAGCGTATGCAGCCTAGGCCTGCTATCCAGAATATCCTCCACGAGCATGATTTTCTTCTTAATCAACCTGTCGAAAATCGCCCGGTTAATCATCGAAGCGACAGTAAAAGTATCATGTCTGGATGAAATCACGGGCAGATCTAACTGATCAGCCAGCGCTTTAACCTCCCGGCTTGTTCCGAAGCCACCCGTTACCAGCACCCCAGCACCCTGCTCCAGCGCCATGGAGTGAACATCATCACGGTTGCCGACAATCAACAAACTGTCTGCATCAATATAACGAATCATCGCGTCGACCTTCATCGCCCCGATGACATATTTGTGCAAATGCTTGTTCAAGCCGCCCGCGCCGCCCAGCACATGGCCTTCGACAATATCCACAACATCCCCGAAGGTGAGCTGCTCAGAGATATTACGCGGCTTCTTCTCCACCCGAACAGTCCCGATCCGCTCCTTGGTAATCACGATGCCGAGGTTCTCGGCTTCCTTGACTGCCCGGTACGCCGTTCCCTCGCTGACGGCCAATTCTTTCGCCAGTTTGCGGACCGATATTTTGGTCCCGACCTTTAGACTCTCAATGTGCTGCAGCAGCTGTTCATGTTTGGTAATTGCATCGCCTTGACCTTCCAACTGTTACACCCCCATGGTCCGATCTGTACTATACTGTTCTATTATACACGGGAAGAAAGCCCTAGTTCAACAGGGGTTACGGGGTTACGGGGTTACGGGGTTACGGGGTTACGGGGTTACGGGGTTACGGCTCTCCGTCAGAGGGGAGTCCGGTTGTTCAATACAACTCAATAACCCCCTGCGCTCACCATTATGGCGAATTCAGGGGGTTGTCCTGCGACAATCTATCATTTTTGCACGACTCTCTTCTCCTCATACCACTTGCCCCAAGCAGCAATCTTCTCCTTGCGCACAGCCTCTAGCCGCTGCTGCTTCTCCTCATCCACCCCAATGATAAAGTGCAAATGAGCAGCAATAACCAGAAAGGCAAAGACCGACCAGACGACACCAAATCCGAACACCCAGCTTGGCCCATTAGCTAGCGATAGCTTCGGAATCGCGTACAGCAGCATAGCCAGCGCCAGGATCAGGTAGAGACTGTGCTTGAACTTATTTCTTTTTTTCATGGAAAACCGCTCCTTGTTCAGTAGTTTATTCACAGTGGCCGTGTGAAATCTATATCTCTACTCTATGAACGTGGAGCCGGAAATATGAGACAAGTCCACAAAAAACTTATCTTTGATTCCCATTGACTGGTATAATCTGTAACAGAAGCAGGTATAGCTCTATAGTACATAACGACAGCTGCACTTCATCCAATCAGAGAGGCGTTGATCATCATAAACAGAGCTTTTACACATACCCAGTACGTTATTCGCAAAAAAGTATTCTCCGTCCTAGGGGCCAAACTCCATATCTATGACAGTACGGGGGAGCTGGTTCTGTACTCCCATCTTAAAGCGTTCAAGCTTAAAGAAGACATCTCCATCTATACGGATGAGAGTATGTACAAGGAACTTCTGCGGATCAAAGCCCGCAGCATCATCGACTTCGGAGCGACCTATGATGTGCATGATACAGAAACCGGGGAACATCTCGGCGCATTGCGGCGCAACGGATTCAAATCGATTCTGAAGGACGAATGGACTATTCTGGATAGCCATGATCAAGAGATCGGAAAAATCAAGGAGGAGAGCCTCGCTATGGCGCTACTCAGTCGAATCTTCCCTATCATTCCCCAGAAGTACAGTGTCGTGATAGACGGAATAGCCATTCCGGTCTTCACCAGGAACTTCAATCCGTTCGTTTCCAAAGTAAGCGCCGATTTCGAGGAAGACAGAAGAAGCTTGATCGACCGAAGGCTTGGCATAGCTGCGGGCATTCTGCTGTGCGCCATCGAGGGCAAACAGGAATAACGACGTGAACCTCTTTGTCAGCCTTCTGACTGAGTTGTTTTGGTCAGGTTATTAAGCAAGCACTGATTATGATGTTACGCTACTATTCTCTCACTAAAAAAGGGTATTCCCCAGGCTTTCGCCGCGGGAATACCCTTTTTTACCTATTAAACACCTGGGTGTTAGCCCAGTTCTCCGTAAAGCTCCTGCAGGCTCTCGGTAATAATCTTGTTCACGTCCTCGATCACTACGCTCAGGCGGCGCTCTGCATCAAACAGACGGCGAATGCCGAGATTCAGGTTCAGCACCTCAAACAGCTTCTCCATCTTCTCCATTTCCTCTTGCTCTGGCATCTCTCCGCTCATCATCCGTTGCTGCATTTCTGCTTGCTTCTGGCGGAAGCCCTCCAGCATAGCTTTACCTTCCGGGTCAGCATCAACCAGTTTCATCGCTGCAGAAATATCCGTCACCTCGCTGCTTTCTTTGATGGCCCGTGCTAATTCGTGTGCTTTGTCATAAACGTTCATTACTTCATTCCTCCCAGATTGTTATTAAAAAAATAGGTCAATCACCAAGGGTCAGATGTCTCCATATGATGAATGATATGTAACCCTTAGCTATCAATTTGCCGGCATCATGCTACCGGAAGGAGATCCAAGATGTCTAAGCTCAAGATCCCTGTCCAAACGGTCCAATCGAGCATCCTGCAGGAAAATGCCGTCATGCTTGGAGACCGATCCATGAAAAGACTCAAAATTCCGGCAAACGGCACGCTTCAGCTCGCCTTCGGCTCATTCCGGCAGGACGTAACCGTCATTCCGGTTCCCAAGTCCGACAGTTTGCGCGTAAGTGAGGGGCTGGCGCGACGAGCCGGATTTAAATTCCGGCATAAACTAAACGTCTCCTACAGCACGGGCAGCCGCACCCTCCGGCTTGGACCATTGATCGGCGTTCTTGTCAGCCGCCACTATCCCGATCAGCCCGAGCGGCTGTTCGGAGCCATCACGATGTTCTGCCGGGAATTGACCAATGCCTGCCATGCACAGGGAGCCTATGTATATTTCATTACCCCTGAATCATTGGAGACATCTGGTTCATCCATTCAGGGCTGGGTATACGAAGAGGGCTGGCGCAAGCGAAATCTGCCCATTGCCGATGTCATCAACAACCGACTCACCACGCGCAAGGTAGAGAACAAACCTAGCGTACAGCATTTCCTGGCCGATGTAAAATCGCGCTACGGCACACATTTCTTCAACGAAAAATTTCTTGACAAAACAGAGGTGTTCGAGGCGTTGAAACAAGATGCCTCCTTGCAGCGGTACTTGCCCGAATCCCATATGCTGAACGGTTCTGCCGTGCTGAAGCGGATGTGCAGCCATTATCAGAGCGTATTCCTGAAGCCAGTACGCGGAAGTCTGGGCAAAGGCATCCTCCGCATTTCCAAGGAAGACGGGGGCGGATACCTGCTGCAATCTACCACACCAATGGGCTCCCGCAGGCAGTCGTATCCCACACTTGCGAAGCTCTTTCAGGCCATTTCTCCCAAAATGAAAAGCACCCGCTACCAGATCCAGCAAGGTCTCCCCCTGCTGGAAATAGGGCGGAGACCCGTCGATTTCCGGGCACTGGTGCAGAAGAATGGTACCGGCAAATGGGGTGTTACTTCCATCGTCGCCCGTACAGCTGGCAACAACCATTTCGTGTCGAACCTGGCGCGGGGCGGTACCCTCAGCACTGTCCGGGAAGCGGTGAACAAAAGCAGCCTTCCTTCCGGTGTGAAGGATAGCGTGCAGCTCGGATTGCCCCGAGCAGCCCTTGCCATAGCTCGCGGAATAGAGAGTTATATCCCGGCCCACTTCGGTGAACTCGGGATCGATCTGGCACTCGACCAATCCGGCCGGATCTGGCTGCTCGAAGTGAACTCCAAGCCATCCAAGAACGACAACACACCGCTGAACGATCAAAAAATAAGACCATCCGTCAAGCAAATGGTTCTGTACTGCCGTTACCTGGCCGGTTTATAAGGAGGATCTCATGGAGACATCAACACTAGGGTTCCTTGGCGTCATGACAGGCCGCCGCAATGGCAACCCTCCCATCGCAGAGCCCGCCTTTTGTAGCCAGCTGTGCCAGGCCGCTCCGTTATTCAATCTGGATGTTCTCATCTTCCAGCCTAAAGGCGTAGCAGCAGACGGATCAAGTGTCACCGGGTATATGTGGCAGGACGGCAGCTGGCAGAACATTACGGCCGCACCGCCAGATGTGGTCTATAACCGCTGTTTCTACAGCAGCCGAAAGGAGCGGCAGGAAGCTTCGGCTGCGCTGGCCGCCCTTCCCCGCTCATTGCCCTGGTCCCGCGGGCTACCCGACAAATGGAGCGTATACAAGATTCTGAAGTCCATTCGCAGCGCGGCGCCGCTGCTACCCGAGACCCGGCTCTATAGTGGCCGTGACCGACTGAGCACCATGCTCGCAGAGAGAGAATACGGCGTATTCCTGAAGCCCAGGGCCGGTTCGCATGGCAAGCGCACGTTACATGCCAGGTTGATTCACGGAGGCACAGGGGGGCTTCGCGTGAGTGGCCGGGACGGTGCCAACACACCGTTTCACCTCGCTTTTGCCAGTGAGCAAGAAGGTCTCGACTGGATACACGACTTCATCGACTCGCGCCGTTACATTATACAGCCTTATCTGCATCTCACTGGCAGCACAGGCCAGCCGTTCGACATTCGTGTCCTTATGCAGAAAGATGGCAGCGGCGTGTGGGGACTCACAGGAATGGCCGTCCGGCTCGGCAGCAAGGGAACGCTCACCTCGAACCTGCACGGCGGTGGAACTGCCGTCTCTCCCTTACCCTTCCTGACCGCAGAATACGGTTTGGCAGGCAAGGATATTGTGGAGGAACTGGCCGTTCATGCTGCTTTCCTGCCGGCTGTGCTGGAGGATGCCTGCGGCAGGCTCGGTGAGCTCGGCCTTGACTTCGGGATTGACGAAGGCGGCCGGATCTGGCTGCTCGAGGCCAATTCCAAGCCGGGACGATCTGTGTTTCGCCTGACAGGCGACCGCCGGGCTATCAAGCTATCTACTGAAAACCCGCTGCGCTACGCCCGCCATCTGATGCTTGCAAGGCGTATACAGCCGACATGGTCACCACTGCGGCTTCGTTCACACGGGAATAAATCAATGATTCCTAAGGAGGATTCATAAATGGGTCTCACTTTTTGCAACGTCCATTTCACCAAACAGCCCCAGAGGATCGTATATGTATCGGGCTCGCTGATGAAAAGCCTGAAGCTATCCGGTAAAAAGAACATTCGCCTGCGGCTGGGCAAGGATACAATTCCGGCGATCATCAAACCCATCAAGCGAGCCGGCAAGCATATGTTTCTCGCCTCTGGTGTGAAGAGCGCCATCAAGGTTCCGAAGACTGGCGGCATTTACTTGCGCAATTTGGAGAACGATGAGGTACAGCTCGGACCTCTGGTCGGTATATTATCCGATGGGCCGACTTCCTCTTCCCAGCCCTTCGGCTCCCGCACAGGATTCATCAAACAGCTGCTGCGTGAAGGCAGCAATAAATGCTATATTTTTGCCTTCACCCCACGCGATATCAATTGGCAGCAGGAGCAAATATACGGTTATTTCCTGACTTCAAACGGCAAATTCGAACGCAAAATGGTGCCGTTGCCCGATGTCGTCTACAATCGACTTCCCAGCAGAAGGGCGGAAACCTCTCCTTACATCAACCAGCTGCGGGAACGATTCATGCGCAAGAAGATTCCTTACTTCAACTGGAGCTTCTTTAATAAATCCGATATTTATCGACTGCTGGAGAACGACTCCACGGCAAACCGCTACGTGCCGGAGACCCATACCAACCCTAACACGGAGAAAATGCGCGATATGCTGGACCGTCATCATTTCGTATATTACAAACCGTCAGCGGGCAGCCTTGGACACGGCATTTACCGGCTCACTTATTTGCCGAAAAAGGGCTACTTTGCCCGTTACCGCAAGAATGGCAAGAACGTGCTGCTGCGCTTCTCAAACTTCGAGAGCCTAATGCGTATGCTGCGGGGGCGCCATGGCCAACAGCTTCAGAATTATATCGTACAGCAGGGCATCCGGCTCATTGAAATTGATGGCTGCCCTATCGACTTCCGTTTTCATATGCACAAGAACGGCAGTAACCAGTGGGTTGTCGTCGGGATCGGCGCCAAGAAGGCCGGACGGGGCAGCGTCACTACTCACCTCAAAAATGGTGGTGCACTACTCACGCCACAGCAGGCGCTTGGCCGTGTATTCGGAAGCAAGGCTGATGAAGTGCTTCAGCGTGCCAAGAGTACTGCTGTCAGACTGGCAGAGTCGCTGGAAATCCAGCATCGACATCTGCTGGGCGAGATCGGCTTCGATCTTGGGATCGACCAGGATGAGGAAATCTGGATGTTCGAGGCGAATGCCAAACCCGGACGCTCCATCTTCCGCCACCCTTCCCTGCGCGCTGAGGGCAGAGCTTCCATCGAGCATATTTTGGAACATTGCCTGTATCTCAGCAAATTCCGCAGGAGGGATGAGCCTTGAACATCCGCATTCCCGATGAGAGCAAGCCCGTTATCGCCATCCTGACCACCAGTGACAAGCGTCTGAAATTCTGCGGCAACCGCAGTAATTTCCGTGATATTATTCGCACCGGCAAAGAACTGGGTTACCTCGTATATGTAGTTACCGTCCGTGATCTCAAGCTGGAGGAACGGTTCATCAACGGTTATATCCCTTCTCCAAGCGGCAAGCAGTGGTACAGCATCCCTGTACCACTGCCACAGATCATCTATAATCGGGTGGCGAGCAGGGAAAAGGAAGAACTTAAGCCTGTGGCCCGCAAAATCGCCCAGTGTCTGGAGCATCCTGGCATCCATCTCTACAATCCGTATTTTTTCAACAAATGGAATCTATTCGAATGGCTACACAGTTCTCGCTTCACCTCAAAGCATGTACCCAAGACCCGCCGACTGCGCAGTCCGAGCACCTTGACAGCCATGCTGAAGAATCACGGCAGTCTCTATCTGAAGCCCGAGACCGGCAAAGCCGGTAAAGGCATCATGCGACTGAAGTATCTTGAAGAAACGCCACTGCCCTACCGACTACAAATCCAGACTGGCAAAAAAAACGTTACCTACAAAACAGCTTCCATTGAACGCCTCTGGAGTCGCATCAGCAAGGAGAAGGGAACGACTCGATATATCGTTCAGGAGGCCATTGAGCTGGCCACTCACCGCGGTCGCCCCTTCGATCTGCGCGTGCTGCTGCAAAAGAATAACCGGGGCAACTGGGGCGTTACAGGCATCGGCGCCCGGCTGGCCGGCGCCCGCAGCATCACTACCCACGTTCCGCGTGGCGGCACCGTCGAAGAACCCTCCAGCATGCTGGAGGGAACCTTCAGCACCGAGCGGAGCGCGGCCATTCTCAAGAACGTGCCCACGACAGCCCTGTTAATGGCCCGCCAGATTGAGCGGGCCTCCGAGTATAGACTTGGGGAAATGTCCATGGATTTCGGAGTCGATCGTAACGGTGGTCTCTGGTTCTTCGAGGCCAACTCACGACCGATGAAATTCGATGAACCGGCGATCCGCAAGCTATCACTGGAACGGATCTTCCAGTACAGCCAGCATCTGTCCCAGCATCCCGAATAATCTTGCCTGAAGGAAGTGACAACGACATGCAAATCTCTTCCATCTACGACACGGCCCCTGCAGAGTGGAGCGCTCGGCTGGATGGCCTGCTGCATTTCATCCGGCAGCACGGTGATCGGCGGATCACAATCCAGGGTTACCGGACGCTAGCTGCATTGACTCCACAGCAGCTTGCCCTCCCTGGCGTATCGCTGCTGGTGGCTACCGTGCGCGGCCAGTACGGCCGCCAGCTTGCAGGCCTTTGCTTCGTGTCTGGCTTCGGCAAGGAAGCATGCCTTGTCGCCGTCCATCCGCTGTATCGGGGTAAGCATACTGGCTCTTCGCTTCTGACGGCACAGCTGCAACGTCTTGGCAGACTGGAATGCAGTGTCGCCAGTGACAATATCGCCAGCCTGAAAATGTGCTTCCGGGCTGGCTTGGCTGCGGTGGCTCTCACCACTGGACCAACCGGCAAGCCCACGCTTGAGCTGCGTTCGCCAGAATATGCGGGAAGTACTACCATCTCTTCACAAGAAGGTGAACTACTGTGTCACAACCCGTCTTAGGCATTCTTACATTGTATCTGAACGATGCCAAGCAGCTCGAAGAAAAAAGTGTGTATCGGCGGATGATTATCGAAGGCGGCAAGCTCGGGCTGGATGTCTTTGTCTTTACACCTATGGATGTACACGCCACGAAAGAGCAAGTCTACGCGATGGTCTATGACTCCAAAACCGGGAAATGGTCCCGCAAGTGGCGGGCCTTGCCGGGGATGATCTTTGATCGCTGCCGTATCCAGAAAAGCGCCCGCTTCCAGCAGCTTCTTCGCTTCCGTGCCCGCTACAATCATCTGACCTTTCTAAACCGGCCGCTGCGCAACAAATGGACCATTCACCAAACCTTCTCGCAAAAGCAGCGTTTCCGGCAGCATCTCCCGGACACGCTGCTCTATCAGTCTTCCACCGACCTCAAACGGATGCTTAAAAAGCATTCCGTCGTTTATATCAAGCCGATTAATGGCACTGGCGGACGCGGAATTCTACGCATCGAGAAGAAGGCCAGTGCACAAAGCTTCTTCGACATACAGGGCCGCCGGCAGAACCGCCACATTATCCCTCCACGCAAGGTCTCGCTCTCCCAGCTTGAAAGTGTAGTCCGTCAGTGGTGTATTGGAAGTACTTTTCTCGCACAGCAGGGCATTCCTCTTCGTCTGCCGAATGGCCGCTTCCATGATTACCGCATGCTGGTTCAGAAGAATGGTCTTGGCGTCTGGGAACTAACGGGAATGGCCGGACGAGTCGGAGCGGCGCGCAGCGTAACCTCTAACCTGCATGGCGGCGGCCATGCTGTTCGGGCTGAGAAACTACTCAGAAGCTGGCTGGGTAGCCAGGAGAAAGCCGGGAAGGTAATGAACACGGCCGAGAAGCTGGGGATCGAAGCCGCTGCCTATCTGGAAGATACCTTTAGCTCCCTCTGTGAGTTGGCCTTGGATCTTGCCATTGATCGTGAAGGAAGAATCTATATCCTGGAGGTCAACCCCAAGCCTGCTCGTGAGGTCTTTCTCCGGTCCGGCGACACCGAAACCTACCGCAAATCGCTGGTACGTCCGCTGGAATATGCGTTGTGGATTCATAGAAACAAGGAAACTCCGGCGTCTTCCAAAGTCACCGAAGAATAAGGAGGTATGCACTGCCTCACTGTTCCCCCCTTCTTTCATATGTATAGGCGAAAGAGCCCCAGCCCGAACTACACGGACTGAGGCTCTTTATTTTGCAGATATATGTGATTACAACAGCGTTAAAGCAGTCAAGCTACCCTATTCCGCATTATCATAAAGCTCTAACAGCTCGCCAATAGACTCGATAATAACATCCGAGCCCTTAAGCTCATCCTGACGACCGAAGTCTGCATAGGCGCAGCCAATCACGGTCTGCCCGTTGTCTTTTCCTGCCTTAACATCGGAAGAACGGTCTCCTACCATCCAGGCACTGCTGATTCCACGGCTGTCCAGCAGAATGCGCACCAGGTCCGTCTTTGTCGCTGTTCCTTGCCCGCCTGCGCTATACAAGCCTTCGAACAGCTCTTTCAATTCGTGCACGACTACAATGCTATGGATATAGTCCTGCAGCCCGTTACTGGCGACGAACAGACGTACATCCCGTTCTTTTAATGCCACCAGCGTCTCAGCTACCTGCGGATAGAGCAGCGTATTCCCGGCCTCCAGTCCTTCAATCTCCAACTGCAGCAGCAGCTCATCCGCACGACGATGCACATTCTCTCCCGCCTCTGGCATTACAATCTTCCAGATTTGCTCCAGCAACATGCCAACACTTCCAAGGATACGCTCCTCCGGTGGTGTCGTTCCTGTATATAACCCTTCCTCTCGCAAAATGTCGAACATTTTGTGATAGGCCGGCAGCAGTAGGCTTTCCGTCTGGAACAAGGTCCCGTCCATATCGAAGATGATCGCTTCCGGCTTCTTCAGCTGCGGGATCTGATTGTTCTGTTCAAAACTGGTTTCTTCCTGACTCATGAAATAACTCCTTTCTTATGCTGTATTTATGCATTCTATGATATCGGAAAGCTGCCGGGATAGCGATGGATAAATTCATCTTGCCTTCCATATATCAGTATGATATATTTCATTCTGTCATATTACAATGTGATATATAAAAGGAGTGATCTTTTATGTTTACTGTAGCTTTGAAACTGCTCAAGCAGCCCGCTACCATTATCGGCATTATCACCACCCTGTTGTTTCAAGTATTCTTCAGCCTGATTTGGATCACTGGCTACGACCATGTGACCACTCGCACGGATCAGCTGCCCATTGCAATAGTGAACGAAGACGGTGCGGCAGGCCAGACCATCGCGGATTCTATTGCCGGATCACTTCATTTCCGCACTGAGACCGAAATTACGTTGCCTGATGCCCAGAATGATCTGGAACATCGACGCCTCCGTTTCATCATCCATCTCCCACAAGGCTTCACCTCACAGCTTAGTGACCCTTACGCCACTGCGAAAGTTAACTACATTCTCAACGAATCCAACCCACAGATGGTCAGCTCGGTCATGCAGAGCGTTGCTGCTAAAGTCACCGAGTCACTAAATGAACATACCCGCACGACTACGCTGAACGGTGTCCTTAACAGTATGAAAATCCCAGAAGCACAAGCTGAGATCATCCGGAAGAGCTCCGGACAACGAGTCAGCTCGGATCTTCAGGTAGTCCATCCTCTACGCAACTTCTCCTCCGCCATGGTCCCCCTGATGGTAGTGACAGCTTCTTTTACAGGGGCAATGTTCCTGACGATGAGTCTCAGCAAAGCATCATCCACACTGACAGGCACAGCAGGGAAATGGAAGACTCTGTCCGCCCACTTTATCATCATCGGAGCTACGGCCATCATCGGCTCGCTGGTCGGCACCTCCATGATGAATGGGCTAGGCATTCATTCCGGTTACGGCTTCATAACAATGTGGCTATTCGAATTTGTCGTACTGCTCTCTTGCATGACCATCGCCAATCTCAGCCTCCTCCTGCTCGGAGACATCGGCGCCTGGCTCAACATTGCGCTGCTATCTATCCAGATGCTGGCCTCTGGAGCCACTGTTCCACGCGATATGCTCTCGACGTTCTACCAATCGATTGGCCTGTTCTCACCTGCCTATTACGCAGTGGACGGCATGTTCACCCTTCTCATCGGCGGTTCGGATCTAAGCAGTGACCTCTGGCCCCTAATCTATATTGGGGCTACCGCCGTTGCCATAAGCATCCTCCTGACCTCCATTCGTCGGGAACCGGCAACCACTCCCGGTAATACCCAAATAAGCGCCTAACACTCCTCTTCCCCCAGTCTCAGTTCATTGAGTCTCTGCCTGCGATTGTGGTATGGTAATTAGACAGAGAGGAGCGGCAGGACGTCTATGAATATACAAGATGTGATCTTGGGTCTATTAAGTAAGGAGCCCCATTCTGGCTATGAAATTAAACGTCACTTCGAAGAAGACTTCTCCTTCTTCTTCGATGCCAGCTTTGGTACCATTTATCCAGCCCTGAGCAAGATGGAACGCCAAAATCTCATTAGCAAAGAGACTGTGCATCAAAAAGGCAAGCCTGATAAGAATGTTTTTACCATCACCACTGAAGGAATGGAACAATTCAACCATTACTTGAAGCAGCCTGCCGAGCGAGAAGTGCTGCGCTCTGATTTCCTTATGCACCTCTATTTCGGAGATATGACCGACAAGGACACCCTGAACAATCTTCTACGGCGAGAGATAGAGGATAAACAGGCTATTCATGACCAACTGGCGCAGAAGCTTAAGGATCTTGATGGCAAACTGAGTCCGCATCAGAAACTCTGTATTGAGATTGGAATGACGCAATACAGCGCAGCCGTCGACAAATTGCAGAGTGTGCTGGATTCCTGAGCCAGTACAACAGCCCATGTCTTATTAACCAAAACAAGACGGCCACCCAAGCGTTATGGAGGTGCCCGTCTTGTTTTGGTTTAGAGTATGACAAAAGGCCGGTTTGCAAGCACAATACTGTGCTGCAAACCGGCCTTTATAGGCTGAACAATTTCCGGACTAACCGAAAATTAAATTAGATTTTGTCGAAACTTGAAATAAGCTCGTCCAGAACATCTTTGCTGACCATTTTACCTTTGAAGTTGATCAGGTTTTCCGCGCTGCCGGAGAAGATGCAGGTAGGCTCATATTTTCTAAGAATGATCTTTTCTCCATCAACGAAGATTTCAAGCGGGTCTTTTATGTCAATTCCCATTGTTCTACGCAGTTCAATTGGAATTACGATACGTCCCAGTTCATCTACTTTTCTTACAATTCCTGTTGCTTTCATCTTAAGCATCCTCCCTTGAAATAACACCTAAATAATCATTAGAGTTAAAAGCTATCAAAGCTTCTATAAAGTAGTAACGATTACGTCATATTTGCATTGTAAGGTGCTATTTCTTTCCTGTCAATTTTTTTCTACATTTTTTGATATTTATCGACACTGTTTTTCGACAAATAACACTGTTTTTTCGACAATTTAAAGATTTCGTTAACTATTCTATATGAAAATAGCTTTCATTGAAAGCTATTTATGGAAAATATATAAATTGAACATAAAATCTTTACATTGTAATAGGATTCAAAACCAAAATCAGCAGTTGACGCCTCAGACGCTATATTGGACCGCTACGCATTCGGAGGGTTCTTCCGATCCTCCGCTCTAACGACCGTATAATGCCCATCTCAGATTTTTAGATAGATCCTGTACTAGATTAGTTTATAAAAAAATAAATTAACCATTTATTTCCTTACCCGGGACTTTAGATCTCAGCCTAATTCATATAGTATAATTGACAGAATCACACCCATAACACAGGCATACAGGAGGCACAGAAAATGCATAACTCCCCCGCTTTTCCCGTTGCACAAGCGATCCGGGAACGCCGGAGTATCCGGCAGTACAAGAGCACGCCTG
Organism: Paenibacillus sp. GCM10012306; assembly: GCF_042649265.1. Classification (NCBI taxonomy): domain Bacteria; kingdom Bacillati; phylum Bacillota; class Bacilli; order Caryophanales; family Paenibacillaceae; genus Paenibacillus; species Paenibacillus sp. GCM10012306. The sequence continues at coordinate 34,051 of NZ_JBHRYW010000010.1, forward strand.
TTCCACAGGAGCTGCTGCTTTCGCTGATGAACACCGCCAACTGGGCGCCTAATCACGCGCTCCGGGAGCCCTGGCGGTTTATCCAATACAAGGGTGCTGCCCGCGAGACCTTTACTGAAGCTGTGCTCGGCGCCATGTCGCATGAAGAACGGCAGAAATACGAGCTTCAGCGGCGGAAGGAATATATGACGATCCCGGTTCATCTCATTGTTGTCATGCAGGAAGACCCGCGGGACAAGCAGTGGACAGAAGACTTCGGCGCCGTGTGCAGCTGGATTCAGAGCTTTCAGCTCGCAGCCTGGGAGCAGGGGCTGGGCGTCGTCTGGAAGACCAATCCCTACATGTTCGCCCCTTACTTCCGGGAGGCTGTCGGCGTTGCTCCTGGCGAGAAAATCGTAGGCGTGCTGCATATCGGTTACCCTGAGGTAATCCCGCCAGCCAAACCGCGTACACCGGCAGAAACTCGGCTCACAGTGCACGAATAGGCATCCATACCGTCAACATGTTCGCGCCATGCAAAAGGGTGTCTCACCGCCATCGGTCATGGCGAATGGGACACCCAGTTGGTCATTGCCGCTATAGTCCGAACTTCAGGGCAGGAGATCTCACTTCTCCCATACTTTCCCCGACGAATCAATCCTCGCATTATACGAGAGCTTGTTGAGCTGCTGTATCGTCTGAGCATTGTAATCCGCTCCCATAAAATTGGGCTGGCCCGCGATTATCTTCACGGGAGTGATCACGCCCGTCATATCCGAGCCCTTAATCTCTATATTCAGCAGCATGGAATGAAGCGTCTTATCCCCTCCACGGGTGGAACGATTAAACACGAAATTGCCTAGTGAATAATAGATAGGCTTGTGCTTGTAATACTCAATACCCATCAGACAATGGCTGTGTGCGCCTATAATCATATCGGCTCCGCTGTCAATGATTTGCTTGGCAAGGGTGCGGGCATATTTCTCCGGATAATCTTTGAATTCCTCGTTCCAGTGGATGTACACAATCGTGAAATCATTGACCTTGGATGAGGCCTTAATCTCGCTCAGCAGCGGCTCTAACGTATATGCCGAAGCGGCACCTGGGGTAGATGCTCCTGCATACCAGGAAGGACTAGGGAGTACACGGCTAACACCGAGGATAGCGATTCTTTTTCCTTTGACCGTCTTCACAAACGGCTTGAACGCTTCCTTGATATCAGCGCCTGCGCCCGTATGTCCAATTCCGTATCTGTCCAGATGAACCAACGTGTCCAGCATTGCCGTCCTGCCGTAATCCAGAATATGATTATTGGCCAGGGTCACACCGTCAATGCCGGCAAAGACTAGTCCACTCAAAGCTGAGGGCTTGGAACGGAAAACAAAGCTTTTCTGTGAAGGCGTTCCCCGGGTAGACACCGGTGTCTCCAGATTGGCAAAAGCCAAATCTGCCTTCTGGAGTACCGGCGCCACCTTCACGAATGGATAATTGGCCCCGTAGCGGGCAATTTGCTCACCTACGAAGCCGTCCAGCAGGATATCGCCTGCAAAAGATAGCTGAATGCGCTGTGGTTCCGCTTCCTCTCCATTAGCAGGAGATGCGCCCGTAACAAGTAGTAGCATAATGATCATAAGGATTGCTGATTTGCGCAACAGTTTAACCCCTTTATCTTCTGATTCACTGCAGTCTGCTGTGCTGCTACTCTACTATACAAGGCACAAACTTCCATATAAAGGGTATAAAGTCCAGTAGTTATCCTTAGATTTACTAGGCATATGGGCCTGAATAAATCAATGCCTGTCAGCTATGTTGTTTTTTTAGCACAGCCCGGAAGCAATTCAAGCCATCCCAGGCGTCCGTCCGTACGGCATCCGAAGGCAGCTCAAAATCAGTCTCGCCCCAGTACTGAAATCCCGCCTGCAGCAGCAAGCCGTTCATGAGCTGGAGATTTACTGTTGGGTAATCAAAAGTCAGGATTAAGAGACCCTCATCGTTCAAAATCCGGTGGAACTCTCCCAGTGCGTGATACTGATCCAACAGCGACAGATGCTCCAGGACAGAGATGCAGAATACCGTGTCAAAATATTCATCCTCGTAAGGCAGCGCTGTTAGATCGGCTTGGGCCAGATGCAGGCGTGTAGTCCTTCCAGCCTGTACCTGCCATGCTGCGTCCTTTCCAATATCGTGGGAAATCTCCGCCAGTATAGCTTCCTTGCTAACAATTCTTGCATCCATATCGCAGGCATGAACCTCCTCACAGACGTCGGTGAGATAGAACTTGAGCGGATGAGAGATACCACAAGCTGCATCCAGCACCACATCATGTGAGGAGACGAAATGCGTACACCATTCGTATTCATAAGGACGGCTCCACCAGGACTTCGGCAAATCATATATCAATTTATCGCGCCTTGCATCGGTGTTGACAAAGAAACGGGAGACATAGGGATGTGTTGGCATGGCCAGGACTCCTTTAACGGGAATTTCGGTAGTGAGAGTATATTCAGGATTCACTGATTCATGCCTGGACCTCCTATAGTGGGATGGGTGCACAGCACAAAAAGACGCTGATCCGCAAGGGTTCAGTCGTCTTTGATAACAGGGCAGGGTCGGCTTCGCCTTCTCTAAGGTTCAGCACGACCCTGCCGTCGTTTCAAGCCAGTAGGCTTGTCACGTTCTAGGTATAGTAGGAAATAGGTTTAGGCGCCGTACCATGTCTTTCAATCAGGGCATCCACCAGCGCCGACCATTCCGGGTCCACTGTGCAGAGCTCCGGATGATTCTCAAACCAGGACAGCGAACGCTTGACACCCTCGATAAAAGGAACTGTGCAGACAAAATCCGGTACCAGGGACTTGATCTTGCTGTTGTCGAATACGCTGCTCACCGCCTGGTCGCCAATCAGACCGTCTGCGGTTCCCGGAGGCGTAAAGGCGGCAATGAAGTCTGTGGAGATGTGCACGACCTGTGGCTCTGCGCCTGCCGCTTCACCGAGACCTGCATAAATCTGATTCCAGTTTAGAACCTCATCCGAGGTAATATGAATCGCTTCTCCCAATGCTTCAGGATGTCCCAGCAAGCCCACGAATCCCTTGGCAAAATCCGTGTTGTGTGTCAGCGTCCACAGTGAGGTTCCATCCCCATGCACGATGATCGGTTGGCCTTTGCGGATACGGTCCACCAGCGTCCATGGATGCTCCCAGCTCGTCAATGCCGCCGGAATTGCCGTATCTCCGTAAGTATGCGACGGTCGTACGATGGTCACCGGGAAGCCGCTATTCCGGTATGCTTCCATTAACAGCTCTTCACAGGCAATCTTGTCCCGGGAATACTGCCAGTAAGGATTCTCCATTGGCGTTTCTTCCGTCACCAGGTAGCTGCGCTGCGGCTTCTGATAAGCAGAAGCCGAGCTGATGAAGATATACTGCTTGGTCTTACCTGTAAACAGCTCAATGTCGGTCTGAACATGCTCCGGTGTAAAGGCAATCCAGTTCACCACCACATCGAATTCATGGTCCTTCAGCACAGCAGCAGCCTCAGCCTGCTGGCGAATATCTCCCGTGATGACCTTCGCGCCTTCTGGTACGAATTCATCCCGTTGTCCTCGATTGAACAGATACAGTTCTATACCTCGCTCTACAGCCAGCCTGGACACAGCCTGACTGATCTGACCCGTCCCTCCGATAAACAATACTTTCATCTGACCCAGCTCCTTTTTTAGGAAAATAAGTACCCGAAATAATCACTGAAAAGACTCTTATCCATACCTCTGACGCGTTGTCTGTTAGGGAAGAAAATGCTGCTGTACTGTGCCTTTCCCCTCGAATACCTCTATCTCGGCATAAGCTCCGTTAATCAGTGTAAGCTGCGGCGGAACATGCCCAAAATCCACATCATAAATCACTGGCACGCCCAGTTCCTCGGCAAGTTCCTTGTACATGTCCTCGGCTGTGTATCCATCAAATGGACGATTGGCCGCACTTCTGCCGAACAATAGTCCCGAGCAGTTCCGGAACCAGCCTGCCAGCTTCATCTGGACGAGCGAACGACGTAAATCTGCGGTGTTCAGCTCGCAATTTTCCAGGTACCACAGAATAGGCTCATCATGGATGACCTTCTTTTGAAAAGATGCCACGTCGCCGTACGGTGTGCCGATTAGATGCCTGATGACATCCACACATCCACCCAGCAATCTACCTTTGACCGTTTCCGGCGATCCAGAGACTGTCTTCCATTCCACAGGTTCCGTTAGATGAAAGACATTTGGCGACGGTTCACTTTGTTCCTTCTCTTTGTGATAACGGGGAGCTGAGTGCTGAATATTGGAGCCCCCTGCCTTCGTCATCAATACGGACAGCCATTGCCCGGTAGTCTCATCGCTAACCTCTCCCCGAAAATCATAGAAGCAGGCCCCATGAGCTGTAGCCAGGCCCGTCTTCAGGGTCACCGCCAGCAGTAACGTGCTTATATCCGAATACCCCATAATCCATTTACTTTGGCGCTCAATACATTCAAAATCAATAAACTCCAGCATCTCAATCAACAGCTCGCCACCCCAAGGCGGAAAAATCATCCCGATGGCTTCATCCCCCATCATGGTATTGAATTCCTTGCCACGCACCGGAGCTGGAGCCGACTTAGCCTTATGCTGTGTCCATACGGTATCTCCGCAGACGACCTTGAAGCCTTTGGTCTCCATCTGTTCACAAGCTAACTTGAAGGGATCATGACCCTTTGAGCTCACGCCTGATGAAGGCGCTGTCACTCCTATTGTTGCGTTTTTCTCTAAAAATGGATATCTGATCATAAGTCTTCCTCCTGGATGTCCTAAAACGGCCCTTTTCCCACTGTGATTGACTTTCGTCTAAGCAAATCTGCGGAAAAAGAATAAAATAAACTTAATTATACGACCTTTTGTAGTAGTTTGAAAATCGTTTGAGGGAGAGAACGCCGAATGCCCAAGATAACAGTATTGATGTCGGCTTATAACACCAGGCCTTATATTAAAAATGCAGTGGAAAGCATACTGAATCAGACCTACCGCGACTTTGAATTTCTGATCATCGACGATTGTTCCACCGACGGTACACTGGAATATCTCCAGAGCTTGGAAGATCCGCGAATTCGCCTCATCATCCACGATTCCAACAAAGGGCTGGTTCATTGTCTTAATGAGGGACTGGACTTGTCCACAGGTGAATATATTGCGAGAATGGACAGCGATGATATCAGTGCGCCCCATCGTTTTGAGTCACAGCTCCGCTATATGGAGACCCATCCCGAGGTCGGTGTCCTTGGCACCTTCATCACCCTTTTTCATAACGGGGAACTCATCCCCAGGCCTACAAGTCATGAAGATATTCGCTGCTGGCAGCTTTTCTATTGTTGTGTTGGACATCCTACGGTATTTATGCGGAGCAGCGTACTGAAGGAACATGACATCCACTACAATCCGGGCTTTACACATGCCGAGGACTATGAATTCTGGAGCCGGCTGTCGGAACTCACAAGGATCGAGAATCTGCCCGAATACCTCTACTCCTATCGCGTGCATGAAGGTCAAATCTCTATCCGGCAGCATCAGGCTCAGCGTCTGACGGCGGACCGGGTGCGCAGAATGCTGCTGTATAATCTGGGTGTCTTTCCTACCGAGGAAGAGTTCGAGATTCACATGCAATTCTATCAGCGCACCATTCCCGTTCATGATTATGAGGGATATTCACGAGCACTATCTTGGGCGCGGAAGCTGATGGAGCGTAATCAGGCGAACGGAATCTATGATCAGGAAACACTTAACCGCATTCTGTCTACCTGCTTTACCTGGTCAGAAACAGCATGATCAACGCTTTAGAGAGGAGACTCGGCACTTTACGAGACTACTATAGGATGTAAAAAGAGGAGGTGCCCCCGGCACCTCCTCTTTTGTATGACTGCATTTATCTCGCCTCTCTAGCTCGTATTGCTATAAATTGCTTCTTACATAAGCAATAGCATCGGTCAAAATGGTCACCGGATTGTCTTTCACACCGTCCCTGTTAATCACGGTAAAGGTATCATCCGCCGATACAAGCACACCGGCAAAGGTCTCTACTGCCGTCTCCACTTGAACGCTTTCCCCGACATAGGTTGCGATCTTCTTGGAAAAACTCATTCTGCTTCCACCTCCGCTAGAATGCTAGGTTGAAACGCCAGGATATTCTTGAAATTCACGATTACACTCGCGCCTCCCTCTTCGGTTAACACGGCATATCCGCTCCCGGCTTCAGCTACAATCCCTTCGACGATTTCCCGGTTCGTTGTGATCAGCACATTGTTGCCAATGTTCTCACGGGCCAGCTCCGCGAAAGGAACAGCGGTAATTCGACCCAACGCGCCCAGGATTCCACCAATCACATTGCTGCGTGCGGATGATTGTCCTTTGGCAGATGGCACACTAGCTGTCAAATGGGTCGATGCAGCCTTGGTAGACGGCACACTGGCTTTCGATTGGGCCGATGCAGCCTTAGTAGACGGTACACTGGCTTTCGAATGAGCCGATACAGGCTCACCTGCGGTCGGAGTTAGCTGATCGGAACTTGTCTTCAAAAAGTCTACAATACTTTTGGGAACCGCATTATCCTTGCCCAGAAGCTGAGCCAACAGGCCCGGCCGGGCCACTTTCTCGATCAGCCCTGTCAAATCCTCCAATTTAAATTGTGCTGCCATTCGTTCAAACCTCCATTTATATAGAAGATATGAAACTCTCATTTCCCCGCCAATTCGATCAGTCAATGCATAGAAGAGGCTGCCCCGCAGTCAGATACGACCTTGTGGGACAGCCCCTCGTCAGCCTATAGACGGCACTAGCGTAACTGGCTGCCTATCAACTTTTGCACAGTATCAAGCAAATTGCTTCCGTTCAGATTTAACGAACCCAAGAACGGTTGAACCTGAGACTTTGTTTGCTCAAAGATCCGGCTTAGCTCCCCAACTACTGTGTTCACATCCACATTAGAGCCTGCAAACGAAGTTTGCAGATTCCGGAGTTTGCCAAAGACATCATCCACTACTTGACCGACAGAAACACTGGTCGCTCCGTTATCCACTTTACCAATTGCATTCAACAGCTCGGATTTTGTAGCTTCATCCAGGTTCAGAGCGGCCATTTCGGATTGCAATTGATTGAAGCTTGCTTGATCAATGCTGTCGCTCGCCGTAGTATCCACTTTGGATTGAACGGAACCCAGCTTTCTAAGCAATTGCCCCACCACATTATCATCCTTCAAGGCCAGATTCTGTGCTTTCTCCAGAAACTGGGCCAGTTTGGCTTCCACATCACTCATCCTTTTCCCTCCTTTCCTGCTGCTATATTATGCAAGAATCAGAGGTGTGCTTGGATGGATACATATTTTCTGAAATTAATAGGTCTATAGATTATTGCCAGTTTCAGGACCCTACCTTTTACCATATGCTATCACAAACTTATATCTTCTATTAACAATGAGAGGAAGAGTTTTATTAATGCAGGCGAAGGAGGAAAGGAAAGTCAATGATGCCCGCCCAGCAACAGGCAGATGCCGTATTCTGGAGGAACAAGAAAGTATTCATCACCGGACACACAGGCTTTAAGGGAACCTGGTTGTCTCTGTGGCTGCATTCCCTTGGCGCTTCAGTAACCGGATATGCTCTGAAGCCTCCCACCGAGCCGAACCTGTATGATATTTGCCGCATGGATGAACTGATCACTTCTTATTTGGATGATATTCGAAATCCCGATGCCTTATCCAATGCCCTTGTGCAGACTGCTCCAGATATCGTAATTCATATGGCAGCCCAGCCGCTCGTTCGTGAATCCTACATTAATCCTGCCGCCACCTTCGAGATTAATATGATGGGAACTGTGAATGTATTGGAGGCAGTCCGCACAGCGTCAGCACAAGGAAGCCCGATTCGGGCCGTCCTTAATGTCACAACAGATAAGTGTTACGACAATCGAAAATGGGCCTGGGGCTACAGGGAGAGCGACCGTCTTGGCGGCAGTGATCCCTACTCCGGCAGCAAAGCCTGCTCAGAGCTCATTACAGACAGCTACCGTAGAGCCTTCTTTCATCCAGGTAGTGCAGCCGCTCAGGTCGCTATCGCATCAGCCAGGGCCGGCAATGTCATCGGGGGCGGAGACTGGAGCAAGGAACGCCTGATTCCGGATGTTGTCCGGGCCGTTCTGAGGCAGGAAGCTGTACAGATCCGGTATCCACAGGCAGTAAGGCCCTGGCAGTACGTGCTGGAACCACTGCACGGATATTTACTGTTAGCACAAAAACTGGCCGAGTCCGGCTCACCTTATGATCAGGGGTGGAACTTCGGCCCCGATGATGCCTACTCCGTGGAGCAACTGGTTCAGCGGCTATGCAGCCTATGGGGGGAAGGGGCCAGCTACCTTGTCGACAAGGAGACCAGCCATCCGCCAGAGGCCCATTATTTGCGGTTGGATTCGTCAATGGCGAAGCAGGAGCTAGGCTGGACTCCACGCTGGAATCTGGAGACGGCGCTGGCCCGGACTGTGGAATGGTACAAAGCTGTTCAGCACCAAGAAGACATGCGTCAGGTCAGCCTGCAACAGATCCGCGATTATATGAAAGGAGTACAAAGCGGATGATCATCAAGCCAGGCAGACTGCAGGGAATTTATGAAATCAGCCTCAGTCCCAGTAGCGACCACCGGGGCCATTTTACGCGGATTTATGATCAACAGTTATTCAAGGAGCATGGTCTGGACTGGAATTGGGTTCAGGAGAATCGATCCTTTTCAGGCAAAAAAGGCACGATCAGGGGAATGCATCTACAGTATGGCGACCATGCGGAAACGAAGCTCATCCGGGTAACCCAGGGTGCCATCTTCGATGTTTTTGTAGACCTCAGGCCGGATTCTCCTTCATTTGGTTGCTGGGATTCTGTGCTGCTGACAGAAAACAACAACAAGATGGTATATATCAGCAAAGGGTTTGCTCACGGATTCTGTACACTTCAGGATGCTTGTGAAGTTGTGTACAAAGTGGACCGCTGCTATGCCCCGCAGCATGAAGGCGGCGTACGCTGGAACGACGAGACATTGCGCATTACCTGGCCGATTCTGAGGCCGATTATGTCAGACAGAGATATGCAACTTCCCACCCTGGAGGAATACAAACGACATTTAGAACAAAATTAAAGGAGCGATCAGACGTATGCAACCACTCGTGAGTATTTTGATCCCCACCTTCAATCGATCCGACTATTTTGAACAGGCACTAAGAAGTGCACTTGCTCAGACCTATGCCAACATTGAAATCGTCATTAGCGATAATAGTGACAACACGGAGACTGAACAGGTGGTGGCACAATACCAGGCACATCCGAACGGCTCCAAAATACGCTACCACCGAAACCCCAAGAACATCGGTCCTATCGCCAACCAACAGCAGTGCCTCAATCTTGCACATGGCGAGTATATCAATTACCTGAACGACGATGATTTGTTTCATCCACAAAAAATCGAAAAAATGATGAATTTCATTCTGGGACACGCCGGCGTAGTTCTTGTCAGTTCCCAGCGGAGAGTTATTGACGCCAAGGGCAAGCAAATATATGTCCCACCAGTCTTAACCTTCAGGAAATTCTCTAACAAGGATACTATAATCAATGGTCGGACGCTGACAGAAATGATGCTGCGTAACCAGACAAATTATCTCGGAGAACCTACCACTGTACTGTTCAAGCGCAGTGCATTGACAGAGCCCTTCGGTGTGCTCGCAGGTAAACAGGTCTTCTTCGCCGTGGATATGGCCAGTTGGGTTAACCTGATGACGCAAGGCAATGCAGCGATTCTGGTTCAACCACTTAGCTATCTCCGCTATCATTCCACACAGTTGTCACAGCATAAATACGCCAGAAAGGTCGGAGAGCTGGATATCAAGACCTTTGAACGATTCGCCAAGATCCATGGATATATCCAATAACAAATGAAGGGATTGTTCCAGATGAAGGAACTCCTGCGAACCTATAAGCAAGCAGACGTGCAGCAAATTTCCTCTTACTGCATCCCTATTGTAGTCAATGGTACCGTGCGCGGCAGATTGCGTCCCATCACTGGAGAGGTTATTCACAACTCCGATGAAATTCGCCAACTCACAGAATGGAGGAATTCCTCCTCCTCCTGGTTCACTACCCAGTTTTCGGCATCCGAAGAAGGAACCCGGCGCTGGCTGGAGCATCAGGTTCTGGGCGCAGACGATCGGATTCTTTTCTTTGTCGAGGATGAAGAACAAGCTCCTGTAGGACAGGTAGGCTTGCTAAATTACGATGAAGCTGCCAAAAGCTGTGAGTTCGACAATCTCCTGCGCGGACGCAAAGGTGCGTTCGGGAATATTATGATTTACGCCCTCATTGCACTCGGTGAATGGAGCATCCATACATTGGGTATCGAGACGGCTTGCATCCACGTGCTGGGAGACAATTACCGGGCAATGCGAATCTATAAGGGCCTGGGAGCGGTGGAATCAGAGCGGATACCGCTGCTCAAAGTGGAGGAAGCTGGCGCCATCCGCTGGATTCCAGCACCACTTCCACTAACCGAAGCGCCAGAACGCGAACTGGTGACCATGACTATTACACGTGAAGCCTTCTGGCAAATAATGAGTGACGCATTCCATAAAAGATAAGGTGGGTATCACATGAAAATCAGACTGTTCAAGCCTTCTGTCGGTGAGGAGGAGCTGGCAAGTATTAAAGACTCGTTTGACAGCGCATGGCTTGGTCTGGGACCCAAGGTTACTGAATTTGAGCGGCAATGGAGCCGCTATGTAGGCTCACAAGAATCTGTAGGCGTCAATTCCTGTACGGCTGCGCTGCATCTGGCGCTGTCCGCTTATCGATTCCCGGAAGGTAAAAAGGTGCTGGTGCCTGCATTGACCTTTGCCGCAACCGCAATGGCTGCACTGTATAATCGCCTTATTCCCGTATTCGTAGATATCGACGAACACACACTGGGCCTGGATCTTGCAGATCTGGAACGAAAATATGACAAGGACTGTGTAGCTGTCATGCCGGTGCATTTTGGCGGCCATCCTGTTCCTATGGACAATCTGGTGTCTTGGGCCAAGGCGCGTGGCCTGAAGGTTATTGAGGACTGCGCGCACTCCGCTGGCGGCAAGTATAAAGGCAAGACACTAGGTACCTGGGGAGATATCGGATGTTACAGCTTTGAGGAGAAAAAATGCATGACCACCGGGGACGGCGGCATGATCTCCTCAGACGATGTAGAGCTGCTGAAGCCGCTCCGTCATTCGCGCTGGATCGGCATCAACAAGGATACCTGGGAGCGTTATGAGGAGTATCAGTTGGGTCAGCCTGATGTGAACAGCTGGTATTATGAAATCTCGGACATCGGCTACAAATATAATATGAACGATCTTATGGCCTCCATCGGCCTTGTTCAGCTCGGCAAGCTCGATCGTATGAACCGCAGAAGGGAAGAGATTATAGGACAGTACACCGCGGGGCTTCAGGGCTTGACGAAGGTGAAATCCGCCATTCCTTATGATCTACACGATTCCTCGTATTGGGCCTTTGTTGTACGGGTTCAGGAGCGGGAGCGGTTCATCGCCGCCATGCAAGCCCGCGGCATCGCTACTGGTGTTCACTATATGCCACTGCCGATGCAGCCTCTGTTCATGAAATACGCTTCGGAGAATCCGGCGGCTACCAAGGTCTGGCGTGAGCTTGTGACCCTGCCACTGTTCCCCGACCTGACATCGGACGAGGTCGAATATGTGATCTCAGCCGTTCAGGCGTATCAATAAGGAAAGTTAGCACGACAATGTTCTGAAAAAGGATTGACCTGCTTCTTTGCCCCCCCGGGTCGGCGAAGAAAGGGTCAATCCTTTTTGGCTGGAGGCGGGACATCCAGCGCCTCTTCTATAGACTCCCCTGAACAGTGGCTGCGTTCAGGCACAAAATGGCCCGTACCTGAATCCCTTAAAATAGGGGATCAAGTCCGGGCCATTTTCACATTAACTTGTGTCATATTCTTCCCAGCAGCTCCCTAAACTCCTGGCCTGCGGTACGTAGATTAGCGTTTACCGCGCAAATCTCCATCAATTGTGTGATTCTTGAGACAAACTCGTGCTGAAACAAACGCTTCGTATGCGCATTCCACGCTGGAAACTGATTCACTGCCAACCCCTTGAGCGCCAATATTGTTTGTACCCATTCTTCATCTTGAGGTAATAGGCCGGTATGAGTGGCCATCAGGATATGATCAATCCAGTCGCAGATCTCAGCCATCTGAGACAACGGACTGACCGATATTTGCGATGAATGCTTGCGAAAAGAACTTAACGGATCCGTAATATACACTAAATCGCCGCGAGACAGCAGAGTCAGCCAAGTCGCCACATCAACATTATTGAAAGCTTTGCGGCCATAGAAGACCCCGAAGGGCTCAGCCAGATCCCCTTTTCGGAACAGTCCGGTTGTCGGTTCCCCGATATAATTGATCCGGTTGCGCAGCATGGTGGCCATCGCCATCCTTCCATTAACAAACGTTTCATAAACACCGAAATTAGCGAAGGGTACCGTATCCGGCGAAAGCTGGATCATCTGGTTAGCCTCGTTGATGATGCTTTTGCGCGACGTAACTAGTGTGACTCCGGGAAATCTTTTTAAATAAGCGGCCATTCTCTCAATCTTGACAGGATCAAACAGATCATCATCCATTAAAAAGTTGACGTATTCGCCGCTGGCCAGCCGCATGCATTGCAGTTGGTTGGCCACCGGACCGATGTTGCTCTTGTTCTTCACATAATGAATATTGGAAAAACCAAGCTCTGATTGAAAATACTCAACCACATGCTGGGTATAGTTATTGTCACTGTTGTCGCTGATAATAATCTCAATGTTCGGGTACGTCTGGGCCAAAGCGCTTCTTAATGCCTGCTCCAGGTAATGAGGCCGGTTGTACGTTGGAATCAGAATGCTTACAAGCGGAGTTGCCGTGCTCATCCCCATCACCACAACTTCCAGGGGGCTTGCCCGGAATCCCAAAGCGCTTGCAGATAATTTTTGTCCCTGAGCGTATCCATCGCATACCAGAAGCCATCATGCCGGAATGCATGCAGCTCCCCTCCGCTGGCCAGGTTGATCAAAGGCTCCTGTTCGAAGATTGTATGGTCTCCTTCTATATAATCAAAGACTTCTGGCTGCAGCACCATGAATCCCCCGTTGACCCACTTGCCGTCCCCTTTTAATTTTTCATGAAAATCATTGACTCTGTCCCCCGCGCCAAGACCTAAAGCACCAAATCTCCCGGCCGGCTGTACAGCGGTGACCGTAGCCAGCTTGCCATGAGCCTTATGGAACTTTAGCAACTCCTGAAAGTTCATATCACATAGCCCGTCGCCGTAAGTGAGCATAAAAGGTTCATCGCCAACATAACGCTGAATGCGTTTGATTCTACCACCCGTCATGGAGTCCTTGCCTGTGTTTACCAGCGTAACCTTCCAGGGTTCGGCTTCCTGCGAATGGTACTGGGTATCACCACTTCTGTAGTCCAACGTCAAATCCGACTCGTCCCGGATGTAGTTGGCGAAATACTCCTTAACCATATGCCCCTTATACCCCAGACAAATCACAAATTCATTAAAGCCATACTGGCTGTAAGTTTTCATAATATGCCACAGAATCGGTCTCTCACCAATCGGGATCATCGGCTTGGGTCGCGAATGTGTCTCTTCACTGATTCTTGTCCCGTACCCACCCGCCAGAATTACGACCTTCATCCTCATTCTCCGTTCTATATATAGAATTATATAAGCTATATGATAGTATATGTGAGGGATGAGAAGATGACAGGTACAGGTACTGCTACGGGTGGAAGTATTGGTATTTATAGCCTGTTGTACGACTCCAAATAGAGGCGTTAAGTCTCTCATACGAGGTTAGAAGGATAGACCTTAGTAGAGATACGAGGTAAAATCTAATTGTATTGTAAATTTTTTCTCCATCAAGAGAGGACGTCTCTGCACATGTTGAAAACCATAAAAATAGCTTATTTATTATTTTCGATAGTCGTAGGAATAGCGTGCTTCTATGGTTTGTTAACCATTGCGTTCAGTACGGGCGACGGGTGGTTATCGCATAAAAATCCTGTTCTTGCCACTTGGACTGGAATAGCACTCGTGCTCGGTGTTGGCGGTTATTTGTTTTTGGGGATGAAGCTCGACAGGAAGCTATTGCCCTCAGCGTTGGCCCTCATGATATTCGGCTTGTTCGTTGTTTTGCCCGCCCAGCAACTGTTCTATAGTCTAGAAGATGCATGGAACAAACACTATGCTTCTACACATGAAGACCCTTATGTTGTTCAAATGGATCGAATTCTTCACAATAGCAACCTGCCTATGAAGCTCAATCTAAAGAGCAGCAACTATGATACGTTTTATTACAAAGGCAGGATAAGTCTGAATGTAGAAAAAAACACGGAGGAGCCTGTTACCAAAACCGAGTTAAATGAATTCCGTGAACTCCTCCCTAAAGCAGCCAAGGATATAAATATTGTCGTTGCATTTGGTAGTATCAGTACGGAGACGAGCAGGCAGGAGTCCCGCGTGAGCTTTACGATTAGTCCGGAACAAGATCTGGAGGATTGCAGCGCAAGCAGTGGCTATGAATCTCTTTGTTACATAAAAGACCCTCTTATCGATCCATCAGAAATGTTGTATAGCACCACCATCAGTATTAACTCGGCTCTTCCGCCATTTACGTTTACTGTGTACGGGATGAGAGAAGAGAGTTTAAGCCATGCGACCCGGATTACCGTCACAAATCCTGTTGACAATGACAAATCCATTCAGGAACTGACATTTGAAGCGACCTCAACCCAGGATAATGACACCTTCGGTTTGGTATTGGAAGATATGAACTTTGACGGAGTTCTTGATGTGCGGATTCAGGCAGGCACACCTGCTGGTCCCAATATTCCTTATCACTACTGGTTATGGGACGTAGAGAGGTCCGAATTTGTCCGTAATTCTTTTCTGGAGGAGATTACTTCACCTGAATTTAACGCCATTACCAAGCTCATCACCTCATCCGGCAGATCCAGCGCAGTCGAACATTTTATGAACGAATATACATATATCAAAGGTATTCCGACAATGACAAAGAGGACAGTGGAACAGATAGATCCACAGCAGAAGGTCATCCGTACTAAGGTTTGGGACATCAATAGCGGGGAATTTATGCTTACAAAGGATACGACTGAGCCTTATGCGGAGTAGGATGAACGGGGTCCTCAGCTCGGCCATAATGCTGGTAACCCTCTAAATCTCTTGCCAGCAAACGACAACCAGCTCACGCTAAACGGGCTGGTTGTCGTTCATTTTATAAATGGAGGAACTGCGTGCTTTCCCCCCTACCTTTCATATGTTAACCACATTATTTGTTACCTTTTTGGAAGGAATATCTACGGAAGCCAGAGATGGTATGACCCTGAACGACATCAACGCTGCCATAACGAAATTGATGGAGCTTTGGGATTCTTGTGTCTGAAGCTCCAGTCTTCATTAACACTGTGCATCCGCACTCGCCACCCCATAATGATTGACGGTGATTTGCTATGTATGATCTAATACAAAAGGGTGTATTGGACTTAGGATGGGATTTTCTCAGCTCACTGCCGGGACCACTACTATTTGTGAAGGGTGGAGCTACATGCTTTCATTGTTACTAACATTAAAACGATTATTTTCAGGTTTATGGAGAGCATTCAAACGTAAAAATTTTCAGGTATTATTTCTACTGGTTATGATGACACTGTTGTCCGGAACCATTTTCTATGTCAAACAAGAAGGGCTGTCTGCCCTTGATGCCATTTATTTTTGTGTTGCGACGTTAAGTACGGTGGGCCATCCGACCTTCACTCCCCAGACAGAGCTCGGTAAAATATTTACGATCGTGTACATTGTTGCTGGTACAGGACTATTCTTGGGGATGATTGGTTATATCGCCTATGAGCTTATCAAGCAAGCGGGGAAAACTGAAAAATGATACAAAAAGGCCTGGTCAGCAAAGCTAACCAGGCCTTTCTTTGTTGAACATGAAACGAGAATGATCATCAAATTACGGTAACTCATCCTCTCCAGCTTGCTCGTCATTCCTATCTAACGTCCGCCGCTTGCCGTAAGTGCCCTTGCTCCTCAGTCTAGCGCAGCGCGGGCAGCGGTAATCCGCTCCAGATGTCCCGTAGCAGAATCAATCACAACCCCGTATAGATCACGGGCTTGCTCCAAGCTGATATAACCGTCCTTCCAATCGGCAAGTACCTTGTCAACCGGACGTTGCAGCGGGTTGCCGTATCCACCGCCTGTAGCTGTAATCAAGCGCACCACGTCTCCTTGATCCAGAGGAACTCTGGCGCAGATGCCCAGTTGCTCAACCTGCCGGCCATCCGCCTTTTGAATTTCAATGACGTTGCCTGATCCTGCAAGTCCGCCATTTAAACCCCATGGGGCAAGCTCGTGCCGCCCAAAGGTGCCCGAGAAGGAGTGGCCGTCACTTAAAGTACGGTAGGCTCGGATCACGCCACTCCCGCCGCGGAACTCCCCGGCTCCCGCACCGTCAGCAGTCAGACTGTATTCATCCACCCTGATCCCATAGCGCGCTTCCGCCACCTCAACCGGAACGTTGTAGGTTTCCCCGTCCCCGATACAGAATTGACCGGCCATGCCATCCATGCCACTGCCTGCTCCCCAGCCACCTGCGGAAGGCTCCACGATCAGGTAAGGCTCTTGTGTAACGGGATGGACCCCGCTAAGGACAATCCCGCAGACTGAGAGCAAATGCCCCGCATTCAAACGGTCCGGGATGACCGGGGCCAGCGCCTTCCAGACCAATTCCGCGCCGAACTGCATGCTCTCCCAGTAGGTCGATACTGCCGCCGGCCGTTCCGCCGACAAGATCGATTTCCGGTCGGTAATAACCGTCAGCGGGCGGAACACACCGTCATTCACATCCTGCGAAGGATTAGTCACGGCCAGAAAAATCGTCCTTACCGAGGAGACAAGCGCAGTATAGGAAGCGTTCATCGGCCCTTTTACCTGCGGATGACTGCCCCGGAAATCGCAGATGAACTCATCGGCGGTAATGGTCACCTTAACCTTGACCGGAAACGGCCCGTTGCCGAAGCCGTCATTTTCCACCTCATCCTCCGCTTCATAGACACCTGCAGGCAGCAGGCTCAGTTGTTGCCTCGACACCTGCTCCCCATGATCCAGCAGAAAGTCTATCGATGCTTGCACTGTCTGCTTGCCGTATTTACTGCAAAGTTCACGGAATCTTCGCTCTCCCGTCCGCAACCCGGCAATTTGCGCCCACAAATCTCCAAGCGACAGGTTCGGAAAACGTACATTCGCCCCGATCAAATCAATGAGCGCCTGATTAATTTCCCCCTTGTTAAACAGCTTGATCGTTGGGAACTGCAGACCTTCCTGATAAATTTCAGTGGAATCGGTCGTCCATGAACCAGGATCTTTACCGCCGACCTCTGTCCAGTGCGCTTTGTTGGCCGCAAAGGCCACCAGCTCACCTTCATGGAAAATCGGCAAGAGCAGCCCGACATCCGAAAGATGCGAACCCCCGCCACCGTATGGATCATTTAGAATAATGATATCGCCGGGATGCAGTCCCTCTGAACCAAACTTGTCCAAAGTATTCTTCACCATAAAGGTAAGCATACCAATGAAGCCGGTAACCCCGTTCCCCTGGGTCAGCAGTTGGCCTTTGGCATCGGTCAGTCCACTGGCGAAATCCAGCACTTCATAGATAATGGGGCTCATGGAAGTGCGGGCCAAAGAATAGAACATTTCCTCGCCGATGGCTATAAGTGAATCTTTGACAATCTCACGGGTAAAAGGATCAATCGTGCTGCCTGCCGTCATCTGCTCTGCACCTCCGTCTCAATGATCAAATTTCCGTAGCCGTCTACCTTTAGCAGTTGACCCGGATACACGACAACCGACGATGAAGCTTCCTCCACGATGGCAGGTCCTTCAACTTCATTCCCCGGCTGGAGTGTATTCCGGTTATAGACTGAAGTATTCAGCCAACCCGCCTCATCGAAGAGCACTGGACGGACCCCAGTCTGGGCAAGTGTAGCATCAGGACCGTGCCCGGCCTGCGGCTTCGGTGCAGGCTTCCGCACAGAACCGATAGTACTGACATGCAGATTCACTATCTCAACAGGCACCCCCTCCAGACGGAAGGTATACTCCCGCTCATGAATCTCGTGAAATTGGCTGCTCAATTCCGCCAACTGTGCTGCGGTCAACTCGCCTTCAGGCATGGCTACTTTCACAGTATGCTCTTGCCCCAGATAACGCATATCTGCATAACGAACCCAGGTAATGTCCTCACGGCACAGACCTTCCTTAAGATAAGCCTGTAAGCCGGCTTCCTGAATTTGTGCCAATAGCCCGTTCAGCTCCGCAAGCTCAAGAGATTCAATGCGGCGGATATACGTCTGAATATGGTCCTGCCGCAGGTCGGTCATGAGCATGCCCCAAGCCGAAAATACGGAAGAGGCAAAAGGCACGACCACCTTGCGCACACCGAGCTCTTTGGCCAGTGCGGCCGCATGCAGCGGCCCACCGCCGCCGAAGGCGATCAGGGTGAAATCACGCGGGTCGTAGCCTCTGCGGACCGATACCAGCTTAAGTGCATTCAGCATGTTGGAATTGGCAATCCGCAGAATCCCCAGTGCCGCCTCATCGGCAGAAAGGCCGAATGGTAACGCAATTTGCTCTTCTATGGCTTGTCGCACGGTCTCCATGCTAGCTGGAGAAGCGAAGTTGTCCAGCGATAAGCGTCCAGTCAACAGATTCGCATCCGTCGTTGTCGGGGCCTGGCCGCCCCGGCCATAGGCCACCGGACCGGGCAGCGCCCCAGCTGACTTCGGTCCTACGCGCAGCGAACCGCCTTCGTCAATCCAGGCAATGGAGCCCCCGCCTGTGCCGATTTCTACGATATCCACCACAGGAACTTTAACCGGATAGCCAGCATTGCGCTCGTTCTGTTCGATTTTATAATCTGTAGTCACCTTCACCTCGCCCTTGTCGATCAGCGAGCACTTGGCGGTCGTTCCCCCGATATCGAAGGCGATAATGTTCTCCTCGCCAATCCATTTCCCCAGAATCGCTGCACCGAAGATCCCCGCTACCGGACCCGACTCCACCATCTGAATCGGGGTCTGCTTCGCCTGTCTGAACGAGGTCATTCCCGCATTGGATTGCATCACGTACCGGCGTCCATGGACACCTTCGGCCTTCAGCCGCTGCTCCATATGGTCAATGTAGGAGGCTGCGGTTGCCTTCACATAGGAGTTCAACACAGCAGTATTGGTGCGTTCATATTCCCGCCATTCCTGGGAAATCTCGTGGGAAGCCGTAATCTGGACCTCAGGCCACATGCCGGTAATGATCCGCAGCGCCTCCTGCTCGTGAACAGGATTGGTATAGGCATGCAGGAAAGAAATCGCTATAGCCTCCACTCCCTCGACCTTCAGTTGCTGTACCGCAGCCTGAAGCTCTTCCACATTCAACGGGGCTACTACAGCTCCTGTATAATCCAGACGCTCGCCTACTTCAAGCCGAAGATGCCTTGGCACGAACGCAGCCGGCTTATGATAACGCACATTGAACAGATCCGGGCGATTGCCACGTGCGATTTCCAGCACATCACGGAAGCCTTTAGTGGTGATCAGTCCGGTTTTTGCTCCTTTACGCTCGGTCAGTGCATTAATGATAACGGTAGTACCATGAATAAAATCGTCTATCTGCTGCGGGTCCACACCGCTCCGCCGAATGACGTCGAGCACACCCTGCTCAAATTGGCCAGGAGTAGTGTCACTCTTGGCGACACCGATCTCACCAGCGTCATTAACATAGACCAGGTCGGTAAAAGTCCCTCCAATATCTGTAGCAATACGCATCGTTTCCCTCCTCGGATTAAAAGGTTGCATTCGTTGTAATGACAGAGAGAAGCACCCTACAGGATGAATAGGCGGAAATGCCCTGCAGGGTGCCTCATAATTGCTTGACAGCATGTATATCGTGGCAGGTGCCTATTCTACAGCCCGCATAAGTGTTCTTGGTACACCTACATAGCCAAGTGGCAGCGGACCCATCGGTCGTCTTCCAGTTCGCGCAGGCTCTGATTTTCTCTGGTGCACTGCTCGGTTGCATGCGGACAACGCGAGGCAAAGCGGCAGCCGACAGGCGGATCGATAGCCTTGGGCATCTCTCCGTCATAGAATGTCAGCTCCGCGTTTCCCTCAACATCAGGCACCGCCTGCATTAGCATACGGGTGTAGGGATGCTGCGGGTTAGCAAAAATCTGCTCGGTCGTTCCAGTCTCCACGATCTGCCCCAAATACATCACCGCCATACGGGTACACATATGCCGCACCACACTAAGGTCATGTGAGACGAAGAGATACGTGAGCTGCTGCTCCTCCTGCAGATCCTTAAGCAGATTGAGGATTTGCGCCTGCACAGACATATCTAGTGCGGAGGTCGGCTCATCAAGAATGAGCAGCTCCGGCTCCAGAGCAATCGCTCTGGCAATACCGATACGCTGCCGCTGTCCTCCGCTAAGCTGGCTTGGAAAGCGGCGTGCAAAGTCAGCGGGTAGCCCCACCTGCTCCAGTAAAACCGCAACCTTCCGGTTACGTTCGGCGGCCGACAGCTTCGTATGTGTCCGCAGCGGCTCGCCTACGACATCTCCGACCCGCAGCTTCGGGTTCATGGACCAATAGGAATCCTGAAACACCATCTGTACGTTCCGGGTATTCTGACGCTTCACCCGCCGTGTGACGGATGAAATATCTGAGCCGGCAATCCGGATAGTGCCTGAGGTGGGCGCATACAGTTGGAGCAGCGTTCGCGATAGCGTACTTTTGCCGCAACCGGATTCCCCGACGAGGCCAAAGCACTCCCCCTTGTTCAGGGTCAAACTAACATTATCCACGGCATGCAGTGTCTTGCTGACACCGAACCAGCCGGAACGTACAGTGAAAAACTTACTCAGGTTTTCAATTTCAACCAGGGCTTCTGTCATTCTCTTCACTGCTCCTCTTCCCAAGGATGAAAGCACGCAATCTCGTGGCTGGAGACCACAGCTGCAAGTCGCGGCTTCTCTGCCTTACAGCGCTCGGTCGCCCGCGGACAGCGTCCGGCAAAGCTGCAGCCTTGTCCGCCTGCCGCCTCCTTCAGCACCGCAGTGCCGGAGATTACGGGCAGACGATCACGGGTCTCCCGAAGTTTCGGTATGGCATCCAGCAGCATCCGGGTATAGGGATGACGAGGAAATCGGAAAACTTCCTCCGTCTGCCCGGTCTCCACAATACTCCCGGCATACATCACAGCGATGCGGTCTGCCATCTGTGAGACAATCCCCAGGTTATGGGTAATGAAAAGCACCGACATGCCTTCTTCTTCCTTCAATTTGTTGATCAAATACAGAATTTGCGATTGGATGGTCACATCCAGTGCCGTAGTCGGTTCATCGGCAATCAGCAGCTTGGGCTTGCAGACCATCGCCATAGCAATAGCCACCCGCTGGCGCTGTCCGCCGCTAAGCTCGTGCGGATAACGGCGCAGAATGCCGGAAGGGTCGGGCAATCCGACGAATTTCAGCGCCTCTTCCGCCTTTTGCTTAGCCTGCTTTTTGCCTGCTCCGGTGTACCTGCGGATAATCTCCAGCATCACCTTGCCAATACGGAAGACCGGATTCAGCGAGCTCATCGGGTCCTGAAAAATCATTGAGATTTCCTTACCGCGAATGCCATTCATCACACCAGGTGATGCCTCCAGCAGGTTAGTGCCATCAAACAGCACCCGTCCCCCGGTAATTCGGGCTGCCGCTGTAGGGAAAAGCTGCAGGATCGAAGACGCCGTTAGGGATTTACCCGATCCTGTCTCTCCCACCAGCGCAAGCATCTCACCCTTTTGCAAAGAAATATGATCCAGATCCAGCGCTGTGACTTGACGCTCCCGGGTCTCGATGCGGACACGCAGCTGCTCCACTCTCAGTAGTTCGTTCATGGGTACACCTCTTTTCTAGCTGTTTCTGGTCTTCGGATCAAGATAATCGCGCAGCCCGTCGCCCAGAAAATTAAAGGCCATGACCGTCAGGAGAATGAACACGCCCGGAAACGTGACATACCACCAATTAGTCAAGAAGTAGCCTCTGCCTGTACTAATAATCAGTCCCCACTCCGGTGTCGGCGGCTGCGCGCCAAGGCCCAGAAAGCTGAGTGACGCTGCCGTCAGGATCACCGAGCCGAAGGACATCGATATCTGCACAATAATGACGGAAAGTGAATTCGGCCATATATGGCGGAAAATAATGACTAGCGGATGGACGCCCATCGATTGCGCCGCCTCCACAAAGCCCCGTTCCTTAATCGCTACAGCCTCGCTCCGCATTAACCGCGCGAACCAGGGCCACCACGACAAGGCAATGGAGAACATCATATTATTGAGCGACGGTCCCAGCAGGGCGACTATGGCAATAGACAGCAACATCGACGGAAAGCTCAGAAATACTTCACAGATCCGCATCATCACATTGTCTACCCACCCGCCAAAGTAGCCGGCAATCAGACCATATGGAATTCCGATCAGTATGGACAATAAAATAACCGAGATCCCGATTTGAAAAGATAATCGGGTACCGTAAATAACCCGTGACAGCAAATCCCGGCCTAATTCGTCGGTCCCGAATAAATGTGCTCCTGAGGGAGGCAGCAGCTTGTTCTCCAGATGGACGGCTTTATAGGCGTCATCAGGATAAGGAGCGATCAAGGGACCAATTACGGCAATAATAAGCAGAATAATAATAAACGACAAGCCAATAGCCGCCAGCTTATTCGACCGCAGGAACAGGATGAACTCCTTGAACTTATAGGCCCGGCCTGCAGACGACTCTTCAATCACCGGAGGAAGCGGCGTCGGCAGCGAGTTTGAATTCATCAGTCGTTTTCCTCCTATCAATGGTAATAGAGCATGGCTGCTCTAAGCGTTCTGGTACAGCTTGATCCGTGGGTCCAGCAGGGCGACCACGACATCGACAAGCAAATTGATCCCAATGTAAGCCACCGTAACGAGGAACGTAATCGCCATCGTTACCGGATAGTCATTCGCCAAAATTGCCTGTGAGGCATACATGCCCAAACCCGGCCAACTGAACACCGCTTCGATCAGAAATGTAGAGGTCAGCGCGTAGGCAAAGGTCAGACCAAGCGAGGTCGCCGTAGGACCCAGCGCGTTTTTCAGACCATAGACAAAGACTCGTCGCCAAGCGGGAATTCCGTAGGCCTTCAGCACACGGATGTGTTCCTCGCCAAGCACGTCAATCATCGAAGAACGGATCATGCGAATAACCAGCCCTAAGGGATACGCCGCCATGGTCAGCGCAGGTAACACTAGATGCAGTGCTGCATCCTTGAAGAAAACAAAGTTTCCCTGAAGCAAAGAATCCAGCAAATAGAATCCGGTCCAGTTATCAATAGGATACAGCAGCGAAGTATTGGTACTTACCCGTTCTCCAAGCGGAAAAAGACCTAGCTGACGAAAAAATACCAGCTGTAGGATCAGGCCCAGCCAAAAGGTAGGAATGGATACACCACCAACACTGAAAGTGCGGGTTAGCTGGTCTATCCATGAATCCTTTTTAACCGCTGATATCACGCCTAATGGAATGCCGATGACTACCGCAATCAACATCCCCGCCAGAATCAGCTCCAGACTGGACGGAAGGAAAGACAACAACTCTCGCAGTACCGGCTGGTGGGTACGAATCGAGGTCCCCCAATCCCCTGTGAACAAGCCTTTCATATAGGTGAAGAACTGTTGCGGCAGTGGCTTGTCGAGACCGAGCTCGATTCGGGCTGCCGCAATCTGCTCCGCATTCGCGCGTGGCCCCACCCAACGTGCAGCGGGGTCAGACGGAACCACACGTGCAACGGTAAATGTAATTACGGAGACTCCTGCCAGGACAAAGAGTCCCAGCAAGAGTCTTTTAATAATAAAGCGGATCATCAGCCTATTCCCGGTAAGTGTCGTAGAAGAACACTACGTTGGCATAATAAGGGTTGCTGCTGAAGCCCTTGAAGTTATCACGCAAGCCATAACCGTATTTCAGATCGAAGATGGAAATGCCCGGCACGTCATTAATCAGAATTTCCTGGGCTTGCTTGTACAAGGCAGCGGCTCCATCACGGTCGGCTCCGGCGTTCTTCCGCGCTTGATCGATCAAGTCGTCAAACTTGGTATTGCTGTAATAGCCCAGGTTATAGACAATTGGATTTTCAGTTTTGTAGGCAATGCTGAGGTAGCCATAAGGATCAGAGTAACCCGACCAGTAGTAGAGCAGGAACAGGTCTTGACGCTGGCTGGCATCTGGAGACTTGGCTAGATCCCATTGAGCATCCCAAGTCATCCCTTTAATCTCAAGATCTACGCCAACTTTTGCCAATTCAACCTTCAGCAGCTCAGCTACTTGACGCTCAGTATCGTCACCGGACAAGTAAGTGATCGACAATTTCCCTCCAGTTACACCTGCTTCTTTCAGCAGCTCTTTCGCTTTTTCCGGATTGTAGGAGTATTTGAATAGACTTGGATCTTGTCCCCATAACCCTTTCGGAAGGTAACCGGTTGACTGTTCTGCCATACCACCCATAATGTCTTTGACAATGCTGTCGTAGTTGATCGCATAGGCCAGAGCCTGACGTGCTTTCGGAGTGTTGAATGGCGCTTTCAGCGTATTGATTTGCAGCGTCAGGTTCTGGAATGCATCGGCCTTCAGAACTTGAACGCCAGATTTGCCGTCCAGTGATTTCAGCATTTCAGGGGTAAGCTGATTGGTGATATCGACTTCACCCGACTCCAGCTGCTGTACGCGGGTATTGGCTTCCGGTGTGGTTTTGAACACTACCTTTTCAAAGTTTTTAGGCTGCCAGCCTTTCCAGTATTCTGGATAGTCGGTCAGCACTAGCTCGCTACCCTTGGTCCACTTTTGTACAGTGTAGGGGCCAGAACCTGCGTCATTGCCTTGATTGATCCAATCTTCCCCATGCTGATCCAGCGCATCGGCGTCGAAGATAAAGGCAGAATAACCTGCAGAGACGATGCTATCCAGCGCTGCAGCATATTTCAGCTTAAATTCAACCGTGTATTGATCGACAACGTTAATTTCCTTGACGGCTTCCCAGATATAAGAAGCGCCCTTGCCTCTCTTGATGGTACGCTCAATCGACTTCTTGACCAGATCTGCGCTCAGCTCCGCTCCAGTATGGAACTTAACCCCTTTGCGCAGCTTGAAGGTCCAAGTCAGACCATCCTCCGATTTGCTATAATCTTCGGCGAGCAGCTTGTCGTAGCTCTTCGTTTCCGCATTGTAGCGCAGAAGTGTTTCGTACATGTTGTGCATCGCGATAATCTCATTGCTGAAGCTGTCACTTGGGTCCCAGAAGGTCATTACATCGGTATTCACACTGTAAACAGCAATGCCGCCTTTTGGTGCATTCCCGCTCGATGTATTGCTTCCGGTGCTACTTCCAGTATTAGCTGCCGGTGTATTCCCCTTGCTGCCGCAGGCTGATAACACCAGCACTACACTTAGCATCAGCAACAGCAGCGTATTTCTTGATCTCTTCTTCATCATTCTCTTCTCCCCACTCTCTGATCTCCTATTGGTAATACAAATCTATATTGTGAGCTGTCCAACAGCCTTTACCCGAATGCGTACAGCATTCCCTGGCAAATAAGCCAATGGCACCTCTTCAATATCTACAATCTCAACGGAATCGGCACTTGCACCGGCCGCTACCGCTTCCCCGGCAGCCAGCTGTCTGGCTTCCGTAAGCGCCTGGTCTCTGCCCCATTCCTCCAGTGAGTAGATCTTCTCGACCTGGCCACTCACTTCGGCAATAGTTACGCCGATGGCGTTGGCCACCTCGAAATGGAGCGGGCGAAGCACTTCGGACACACCAATCAGTTCATCAGGAAGAATAATGCTGCCTCCGCCGACCACGATGGCTGGGATCGAATCAGACGAGGTCTTCATCTTGTCGATGGCTTCCTCGACCAGGTTAATCATTGTCGCATAAGCTTCATCCACCAGTTGCGGAGACAAGTGAGTCAATTTCTCACGGTCCCCCAGCTCCGTCAGCCCTTTGGCTACTGCAATGTCAGTGGCAGTGAGTTCAGTACCGCCGAAGAGCAGCCCCTTCTCAGGTAACAGATACCCCACACTGTCCGGTCCAACGGTCAAGGCTGCACCCTCGCCGCGAATTCGTGTCCCACCGCCAAGTCCGAAGGACAGCAGGTCCGGCATGCGGAAGTTCGTGCGTACTCCGCCTATCTCGGCAACCAGAGAGGATTCACGCGGGAATCCCTGAACCAACACGCCGATATCGGTTGTGGTTCCGCCAACATCCAGCACCAGCGCTGCCTTGGCATCCGTCAGATAAGCCGCACCGCGGATGCTGTTTGTCGGCCCGGAAGCAATGGTCAATACCGGGAAACGGAGCGCGTAATCCGAGGTCATCAGCGTCCCGTCATTCTGCCCGAGGAAGATTCGTGCCCCATCAATGCCGTTCTCAGCCAGTGAGTCCTCAAACCCCCGTACCATCTGGCGTGCCACGTGAACCAAAGCTGCGTTCAGAATCGTGGCATTCTCACGCTCGATCAGTCCGATGCTGCCAATCTCGCTGGACAGCGAGAAATGGATGTCATCCCCGAGAATTTCCTGGAAAATAGCTTGTGCACGCTGCTCATCACCGGAGTCCACCGGTGAGAAGATGGAGGTGATCGCCACCGCGGCCACTTTTCCCTTCCATTCAGAAGCCATCTCTCGCAGTGCAGCCTCATCCAGCGGAGCGATTCTCCGCCCGTCGAATTCATGGCCTCCGCTGATAATATGACTTCCGACAAACACCTCATCCAGCAGTTCCTGCGGCCAGTTCAGGAACGGGGGAATTGCCAGACCAGCCGGAGCGCCGATTCTCACCACTCCGATCTTCGCCAGATTCCGCCGTTCAACAATTGCGTTGGTACAGTGTGTGGTCCCCAGCATCGCGAACCGGATTTCCCGCGGGTCAAGCTTGCTCTCTGCAAGCAGACCGGCGATAGCACGCTGAATGCCTGTCCCGATGTCCTCCGTTGTAGGCACCTTAATTTTGCTGACCAACTGTCTGTCTTTATCTATAATGACTGCATCTGTATGTGTACCGCCGACATCAATTCCGATTCTATAGCTCATCGAAGCACCCTTCTTTCCTTGCTTTCTGCACCTAGTGGGATGTAATCCACATCGTATCCGAAGTAACGCGGGCCCGCCGTTTCAATACCCTTCGCCGTTCTCCATTTTTCATTACAGGGAATAGCTATTACCGCCAGCCGATTACCGTAACGCAGTGATTCGGTAGTCACCGGCACGCCCGTCTCGGCATCCACAACGGTCAGCAGATCCGGCGTAGTAGCCACCACTTCACCGTCAGCCTCTGCCACCAGGAATTCATTCTGGAAGTACAGGGTGAACGTCCGGTCTTGATCCTGCCCCATGCCGCTGAGACTCACTTCGCCTTTCGTGAACCCGCCATCGTTGCGACGAAGCAAATTTCTGACCTTGCCGGTGAATAGCCGCGTACCTCCCACTTCAGCTACTAACGCCTCCACCGGACTCTCGTTCCGATGCTTCAGACTACGTACCGTCTCCCCGATACGCTGTGCCAGACTGAAGGTATGATGAATGCCGGCTTCCTTCAGCTGAAAGCCCTGCATCAAATAATCGCAGGTCGTTACCGAGCCTCCCATCGTAATCAGTGCTTGACGAGCGATTCGTTCACTCCATAAGCTATCCACACCATTCACAATTACGGAGTTTCCTTTCTCATCAGCCATCGCCACTGGACCGGAAGGGATATCCACCAGATGGAAGGTAACCATCTGCAGCTCTGGAAATGCACGTCCCATCCCGTCAATATCCACTAGTGGCAAGCCTGTTGTAGCAGCGAGGATAACGGGAATCAGAGAATTAATACCGCCGATCTCAATTGGAAAAATCGCGCTGATCTCCTTCCCCGTATGTGCTTTTAGCGCTTCAAAGGCCTGTAGGGGTTCTTGCCCTCCGGGAATCTTCTCCACTACTACCGTGGGCGCCCCCATCATACCAACGGACACTACCCAAGCTTCATCGTCCAGCTCTTCTGGCGAGATCAAGTTCACAGGGCCATATTTTTCAATAGCCGCCATAGCCATCAGTTGGCCCACATAAGGGTCACCTCCCCCACCCGTGCCCAGTACAGCAGCGCCTAATGCAATATCCTCCAAATGGTGACTTTCAATCTTACGCATACGCTCGGCTCCTTCATATGTCTTATCTTTTTTAGCAAATCAGTCCTGACTGTGAATCAAACGTTCAACTCGTCAAAAGCCTCTATCACCCATGCCTGCTCTTCACAGCTTAAGCTGTCCTACCGCTCTAATCCGGAACCGGATCACTTCTCCTGAGTAATAGTCGAAAGGAATCTCTTCCATCTGGACAAAAGAAATACTGTCCTCCAGGGCTCCGTCCTGCAGCAGCTGCTGGATCGCCTCCTGCTTGACCTTCTGCAGCGCCGCCTCCTTGGTCTCGTTCTGCAGCCAACAGATCCGATCCAGCTGCACCCCTACCGGCGCTACACAAGCGCCGACTGCGGTGCACAGCTGAAACGCCGGCGGCTGCACAAGCTCGCCGTATTTATAGAACAGCTTCTCCTTCAGCAGGGCGCTACCTCCACCTACGAGCACAACCGGCAGCTTGTCCCTCGCGGTCTGGAGCTGCTCAATCGTCTCGCGCAGCGTAGCAATGGTGCGGCGAACCACCTGTTCCGCGTCCGCTTCCCGCCAATGCCCAAGCGGTTTGCCGTATTCTCGGCGCAAAGGATGTTCCTCTGGCAGCCGCCGTAGAAAAGCCTCAGTCAAGCTGCCCGCCGCTGCTTCCAGCGGTTCCCCCTTTAGATGTTCGGGATTGGCTTGGCCCGCTTCTGATCCCGAAACGGGCCAGTCATGCCCAACAGTAATCTCTCCATCCCTGATATACACCGGGGTCTCGCCGCCAAATGGCAGAGTCACCACCTTCGGCAGCCGAAGGTTAACACGGATGCCCAGCAGTCTGGCGCTTTTGATATGCTCCTGCGGCTCTCCCCCGATGACCAGCCCTACCTCTGTTTTGCTGCCGCCCATGTCCACAACAATACAGTCGGGAATGCCGGTCAGATAGGCACTGCCTCGCAAGCTGTTGGCAATTCCCGATGCTACGGCAAATCCGGGAAAAGCAGCAGCCCGATCTAGGGAGAGAATCGATCCGTCGTTCTGTGTGAACCAATACGGGCAATGTAACTGTGCTTCACCGAACAGCCCTGAAAGCTGCTGGATTGAGTCCCGCATAACTTGGGAGAGCATGGCATTGATCAATGTCGCATTCTCCCGCTCCAAAAATCCTACACTGCCGATCTGGTGAGACAGGGAGATCGAGAGCTGCGGCAGCGCCTCACGGAGCAACGTCGCCATGCGCTGCTCCTCTTCTTCATAGAGCGGAGCGAAGGTGCCTACGATGGCCACTGCGCCTACCCCACTCTCTACCAGACGCCGGATGAGTCGATCCAGCTCCGGCTGGTCATTTTCCCCGCTTAGCTTCCGGCCCGTAAAATCAAAGCCGCCGGGAATCTGCTCCATCCATTTCACATGCTCCAGGAGCGCAGGCGGCCAGCCCAGTCCGTAATGGATTTTGGAAGGTTTGCAGATTCGTATGAGCGCCGTATCCGCAATTCCTTGACCATGGGACAAGACATTCAGTAGATGTGTGGTTCCTATGAAAATCCCTTTGACTTGCTGCGGTTCTATTCCATTCTCTGCCAGCAACTGTCCGATGACAGTCCGGATGCCTGACAAAATATCTGCCGTTGTCCTGGACTTGGCTTGCCCAAGCAGCCTGCCTGATTCGCTGATAATTACAGCGGCAGTGTAGGTGCTGCCCACATCAATGCCCATTCTCATTCCAGCCACCCCTTGCCAGCCAACAATTCAACAGGTGTGTAAGGCTCCATAATTCCACTGGCCTCTGGACCGATGTAACTCAACAATTCACCTGTCCGCAGGACGTTGGGAGCTGGAATCCCCATTACCGTCACCGTTATGCCTTCTTCAATCTCATCCACCATACAGGGAGATAGCCGTTCTTCATCAAGAACTAGCAGCAAATCCGGGGTGAGACATACGTATGAGTCACCGCGGCGGGCCGACAAATACTCATTTTTGTAGCGGATTTCTAGTGCAGCTCCTTCGTAGCGGCCGGTGCCGGCAATGTGAAAGCTACCCTCTACCAATCCGTCAACAAACTGCCGCAGCACGCCATAGATTTTGCCTCTAATCAGGACTTGCGGACGACCATAGATGGAATTAGAGAAGCAGGCATGGAAATCGCTCAAGCATTGCGGCACATCATTAGCCTCATGAGCAATCCGGCCAAGCTCGCAGGAGGTGCTTAACGTATTCGGAATAATAGCAGTAGACAACGCTTGTCCACTAACGCCTAATCCGGCAAAATAAGCAACTCCGCCCATGTCCTGCGTCGTCTGCATCACAAGCTGTGATAACAAGATATTATCCGGTTCGGCTAAGTACACCGTTTCTCCAGACACACTAGTCATCGCCAGCGAGTTCCCTTGGACCCCAGCTAGATGCAGTGAGGACATATGTAACTCAGGAAAGGTCCGGGACATGCCATCTCCATCCACCACCGGCAATCCGCACTGGGCTGCCAGAATCAGCGGAATAAGCGCGTTCGCGCCTCCAATATTAAGCGGCATCACTGCTGTTGCCCGGCGTCCGAGACGTTCCTCATAAGCACGGAGTGCCGTGATCACCTCCTGTCCTGAAGGAATCATCTCTTCACATAGGGCAGCTGATCCGGTGGCCCCGATGATCACAACGTAATCTTCAGCTCCCAGTTCACCGAAAGAGATAACTTCAATTCCACGCTGGTGATCGATTACCGACAGAGCCAATGCCTGAAAAGTGTAAGTATCTCCACCCCCGCCTGAGCTAAGCAGATTCGCACCTAGCCCGATATGTGCCAACTGTTCACCGGTAATTCTCCAGCCCATCTTTCTGCCCCCTTTCTTATGTCATTTTGTTTCTGAACACAGATAATTCCGAGAAACTTTTCAAATATTCAAGCTGGTTATTGGAGCCAAATCATTTTTATCATTTTAATTATCACTTTAAATTCTTTAAATTAGTTTAAAAAAGATAATATTTTAATATATATCTTTGTTTTTCTCTGTTTTTATCTATTTTTCTCATTTTTTAAATACAATAAAAATCCGATGATTCCCTGTCCTGAATTTTAAATCTGGGTTATTTAATTTTTAACTTCTTGATTTTGCGATAGAGGGTCGGCAAGCTGATCTGAAGCTTCTCTGCTACCATCCGTTTGCCTTCTGTATCTCTTCCGAGCTGATTCAACAGCTGAATGATCGTCTCTTTTTCGTGATTTTCTTCCAGATGACGAGCGCTACGCCGTCCCGGAGCCATTACCCCTGGAATTTGTCCGCGGATTTGCGCTGGCAGACTCTGTAGTGTAACCAGATCACCAATCTCTAGTTGAACAAAATGCTCTACCACGTTCTCTAGCTCACGGACATTACCCGGCCAGTCATACAGCAGGAGCCGTTCTAGCACCTGTGGCGAAAGCCGCTTCGGCATACGCCCGTATTTTAACGAGACGTTCTTCATGAAATATTCCAGCAACAGCGGGATGTCTTCCTTCCGCTCACGCAGCGGAGGGATGTGCAATGGAATGACGTTCAACCGATAATACAGATCCTCGCGGAATTTCTCTTCGGCCACCATTCTGTCCAGATTACGATGCGTAGCGGCGATAATGCGGACATTTACATCAATCGGCTCCATACCTCCGAGCCGCTCCACCTTACGCTCCTGGACTACCCGCAGCAGCTTGCCCTGCAAATGCAAAGACATATCTCCGATTTCATCAAGGAATATCGTTCCGCCATCGGCTAGCTCGAACCGTCCAGCCTTACTCTCATTCCGGTTTCCAATAAAGGCGCTGCTCTCATAACCAAAAAGCTCACTCTCCAGGAGCGTATCAGGGATCGCTGCACAGTTGATCGCGATGAACGCGCCATCCTTCCGGGAACTAGCCGCATGGATAGATTGGGCAAATACTTCCTTGCCCGTCCCGCTCTCTCCCAAAATCAGCAGGTTTACCTCGCTTAAAGCTACCCGCTGCGACATCTCCTTGATCGTACGAATCGGGGCACTTGTGCCCTTGATATCCTCGAAACGATAAGTGGTCTGCTTTTGAAAGAGATATTTCTTCCCTTCCAGCTTCTCGGCTTCGACTTGAAGCAGAATCGTTGCAAGCCGCCCACCATCATAGACCGGCTTCACACGTATCTTCCAATTGGCCCTGCTGCGGCCTGATCGTTCAGGAACGATCGTCCGCTCCTCTAAATCCCGGACTACTCTGAGATGATCCCAATCTCCAGGAGAAATCCACTCCTGAATAAAACTCCCCAAGACCTGTGTCCGCGGAGATTCCAGCAGACTGGACATTGCCGGATTCAACTCTACGATTCTTCCATCCGGGTCCATCACCAGCAGCGCCTCCTGTGCCACAGAGAGCATGGCACTTAGCTCTTTCTTGAGCAGGCTGTTCTCCGCGGCAAGCTTGCGACTGCTCTCGCTTCCAGCAAGCATCTCCCTAAAAGAACGGGCATAGCCTCTGATAACTGGAAGATTGGCAGCAAGCCACGCTGCGCCTTCCGGATTGTCCGCCTTCACCCACAACATGACTGTGGTGTTCAATCTATACCATAGGGCACGCAGCCCTTCTGACTCCTCTCCCGCTATTGCAGCAGAACCATAATCATCATTCTCCTGAATGGCTAGGCTTTCGACAATAACCTTCAATTCTCGAGCAATGAACGCAGCATCATAATGACCTGCACCCTTCCATTGCCTAATTTCCAGATTTACAGGCAAGAGACTCGATAACTGCTCTACCAGACCGTAAAGGCCTTGCCAGCTAAGACTCTCAAGTTGTTCTATACTCAATAATAAGCACCCTCTCATGAACAGGACTCACTAGTATACTCTACTAAATTATATGAATTCCTGTATACATGATTAGAAATATTGAATTCATTCTCGCATTTTTTGTCGAAAGAGTCCAGATTTTTTTACATAATTCCTATGAGTATTATTGGAATTTAATTTTACTAGCGTTTATCAACTGCTTTCATTTCATTAAATACAATTTTCGCCCATTTTATTTCTAAAATGATGTAGCATGAACATACAAAAAATCCCGTCACCCCATGGATGACAGGATTTTCTCGATTTGATCAACAATCAGAACACCTTCTTCTTTCCCCGATCATCAATCAAAATCTGTACCGACTCCTTAAAGCGCAGCGCATGCACAATCTCCCGCTCCCGCAGGAACTTCAGACTGTCTTGCAGATCCACATCATCCGTCATATCGATCAGCCACTGGTATGTAGCCCGCGCCTTTTCTTCGGCCGCAATGTCTTCATAGAGATCAGCGAGCGGATCTCCCTTGGCAGCAATATAGGTTGAGGTGAATGGGACGCCAGCGGCGTTATTATAGAACAGAGCGTGATCCCGGGTCGCATAGTTCGGGCCGAGTCCGGCGGCCTCCAGTTGCTCAATCGATGCATCTTTTGTCAGCTTATAGATCATTGTGGCAATCATCTCCAAATGCCCGAATTCCTCAGTCGAAATATCCGTTAACACACCAATCACCTTGTCAGGAATCGCATACCGTTGGTTCATGTAACGCAGCGCAGCGGCGAGTTCGCCGTCCGCTCCACCATATTGCTCCATCAGATAACGTGCCATCCGTACGTCACATTTACCGACCCGTACCGGATATTGCAATTTCTTTTCATAAATCCACATTCGGGACGTTCCCCTCCTTTAGTGAACTGCTGCTACCATAATCAGACCGCTACACTTGCCAAGGCCAAGGGGGCTGGTTCCACTCCCAAGGGCATTGGGAAAAGGCACGCCCAAAATTCTGTAGCGGTCCATACAGCTCCTGAAACTGGCCTGCCAGCCGTGTCCGTTCCTGGGTAATCTGGTTGAACTGCTCAATCGCCTTTAGATCCTCTGGATGGGTATTCAGATAGAGATTCAGTTCCACAAGCGCAAAATCCAGAACCTGCAGCTGCTCCAGCAATTCGTAATACCGTTGGTCGCATGGCTGTGCCTGCATGGCTTATCTCCCTCCTTTCGACTTCGACTTGGACTCATACGGACTGAATAGCGCCGGCCACAAGGTTCCGTACCTTAACGCTTCCGGCAGACTGAACTGGGGAAGATTCGGCGGCTGAAAGTTGATGAACTGGTTTGGGGGGACAACGTACGTCTTGAACGGTACTGGCGGGCAGGGATCAAAAGGCCCCCTAAACGGCGTATACACACGCTCCTGGGAATTCAATATGAACATCCTCCTTTGCTCATTTCACTGCTGGGGGCAGCAGTTATTCTGAACGCTTACCTTCGTAACTAATTTATGATAGGCAAAGGCGGAATACGACGGTTTGTGAAAAAAAAATCACTTGAATTCCCTATGCGACAAAAAAAAGGCCTTCCCCCCTCGTGCATGCAGTGCGCGATAGGAGAAGGCTTAATTTATAGCTGAAATATGGTTGGTACTCATTTCGTTCCTTCAAACCTGTGTTTACTATTCATTAACCTGAGATTCTTCTTCATTCTTCGCAGACGGCTCCCGGTGAATATTAATGCGGGTAATCCGCAGCCGGGTAGACTCTTCGACCTCAAAGACGACCTCGCCGACCACGACGCGCTTGCCCTTGGATGGATTGCCTTCCAGCTCTTTGAACAGCCAGCCGCCGATGGAATCCACTTCATCGTCTTCAATGACTATACCGGTCAAATCATTGACATCCTCGATTAGCATACGGCCTGCCACTGAAATGTACTCTCCGTTCTGCTCCACGCTGGGACGTTCATCCTCGAACTCGTCATGCAGATCCCCAACGATCTCTTCCAGAATCTCTTCCGCAGTTAGCAAACCGGCAGTTCCACCGTATTCGTCAACAACAAGTGTCATCTGAATCTTGTTCTTCTGCATCAAGCGCAGCACATGACTGATCTCCATCGACTCTGGCACGTTCGGAATCGGGCGAACCAATGTAGTCAAATCATTCTGCTGTTCAGGCGGTGCGAATAGTAAATCGGTAATGTGGATAAAACCAATAATTCGGTCTTTATCCTCCATCGCCACCGGGTAACGCGAATGCTTGGTTTCCGTAATAATGCGCATATTCTCTTCCAGCGAAAGGTTGCTGTACAGTACATCCATGTCCGTACGCGGCAGCATAACCTCACGAGCCAGCAAGTCAGAGAATTCAAAGATATTATCCATAAGCTTCATCTCATCTTTGTCAATAACGCCACTCTTGGCGCTTTGATTCATGAGAATGCGTATTTCTTCCTCTGAGTGAGCCGCTTCAGCTTCACTGGCAGGCTCAACGCCCACCAAACGCAATAGCCCATTCGCGGAAGCGTTGAGCACCCAGATAAAGGGCATGAACAGATTATAGAAGAACATCAACGGTGCGGATAGCAGCAGGGCTGAGCCTTCAGTTTTTTGAATCGCCAGCGACTTCGGTGCAAGCTCACCCAGCACAATATGTAAAAAGGTAATGATGGAGAACCCGATCACTACAGATACGGTAGAAATCAGCGTTTGATCTGTGACACCGAGCTTGAACATCAGCGGCTCCACCAGTAGTTCCGAAATAGCAGGCTCTCCCACCCAGCCTAGACCGAGTGAGGCCAGCGTAATCCCAAATTGGGTCGCAGACAGATAAGCGTCCAGCTTCTTGTTTACTTTTAACGCGTATCCAGCCATCTTGTTGCCCTCACTGACTAGCTGGGTCAGGCGTGACTGCCTGACCTTCACCAGTGAGAACTCTGCTGCGACGAATATGCCATTTAATAATACGAGCACCAGAACAAGCAAAAGATTAAGCAGCAATCTCCCTACTTCAAATTCCGTATGCACTATAACAACGCCTCATTTCTACAGGTTGATCGCTTTTCTTGATTTGAAATCAACACCCGGATAATACATATCCGCTACCAGAAGATTCGGTCCGCAGCAGCTAGCTGCATCACAGTGACAGTTCACTTCTTGGTTAAGCGGGTGCTGGGTCTGCCAGTCTGTAAAAATATCATCGAGCTTGTTGCTGCTGATGTTGCCAAACGCTGCGATGTCTGCAAAATCCGTCACAAATACATCTCCTGTAAACAGATTCACGTTCACGCGATTGCGTCCGTCTGGATCATTGCGAAGCGTAACATTTTTCTCGGAACGCAGTCGCTTCAGGAGCTTCTGATCTTCCTCCAGGAAGCTGCAGGCAAAGAACGGAAGAGTACCGAACAGCATCCACATCTCCGGATCACGGTGATCGAGCAGATCATGAATGGCAGCCTGCATATCCTTAAGCGACAACACAGGCAGCTTGGAGGCAAAGCTCGAAGCATACATTGGATGCACCTCATGGCGTTTTGCTCCCATATCGCCGATCAACCGGTGAATTTCTGGCAGCTTGGTATGCGTACGATAGTTGATCATGGATTCCGCAGAGATGAGCATACCGTCATCACTGAGTCTGCGGGAGTTCTCGATCATCGTGTCGTACAAGCGGTAAGCTGCTTCCTTCGCTACAGGATGGCCGCTGTTCGCAAAGCCAACTTCATGAAAATCATCACCATTAACATAGTTGAAAGAGATATGCATAACGTCCAGATAAGGAAGCAGCTTCTCATAACGGGAGTATGGCATGGTCAGATTGGAATTGATCTGCGAGCGAATTCCCCGCTCTTTGGCATACTTGAGCAGCGGGACAATCATATTGTCTACAGTAGAAGCGCGGAACATCGGCTCTCCGCCGGTAATACTGATCGTCTGCAGATGCTCCACTTCCTCGAGCCGATCAAGCATATTCTTAAGGGGCAGCATCTCTCCTTCTTTCATGGTAAGGCTGTCCCCGACAGCGCAGTGCTCACACCGCATATTGCATAAATTCGTAACCGTCATCTCCACACTGGTCAGTACATGCCGCCCGTACTGCCGCAGTGAAGTAATCGGGTCCCAAGGATCATAGCTTGGGGATAGCTCCTTCTGCGGGGATGATGACATTGGTCTTATAACATTCATTTGTGATAGCTCCTTCAAAGCTTAGTCCTTATTATTAACCTAAAACTCATCCGTATGAACGGATTATTATCCTATATCATACCACGAAGAACGAAAAAACTGCACTTTTGAGTTGCACTCGCCTGCTTTTTACTGATATTTTCTGAAAAAAACAGCATGCAGCGAAAAGATATCCGGGCCGTGTGCACTTTCGTACCCACCCGTATATCCATCTCGCTGCATGCGTGAGAGGCTGGAATTGCCTCATTGAGAAATCTATGAAGCGGTGCCAGCTGGCACCATTAATTGGCTACATCCACAATAACAATGGAGAGCATCACGGCAAGGTCGATTTCGAACGGAACCACCGATTCGCCCTCATGTCCGGTAAGAATGCGGACCACTGGACGGTGAGGAGTGTTAGGGTCAATTTTGACCACAACCCCGGTCTGGCCGGTGCTGAGCTTCACTGTAAGTCCTAGTGGATAGATGGCCACACGGTCCCGGAACAGTTCAAGCTGCCGCTGCTCATACAATGTGCCGGAGCCGACATAGAGCGCCTCTACCGCCTGATGGGGGAGCATCGCTTTCTTGTATACACGACTCGAGGTCATGGCATCATAAGAATCAGCCACGCCAATCCATTTGGCATACTCATGAATCTCCGCTCCCTTGAGTCCACGGGGATAGCCGGAACCATCAATCCGTTCATGATGCTGCAGCGCACAATGGGCGGCAAGCAGCGGAATATTCGGCTCATCCTTAAGAATCCGGTAGCCGATTTCGGTATGGGACTGCATCTGCCGGAACTCTTCATCCGTCAGTTTGCCGGGTTTTTGGACGATTTTAACCGGAATTTGCGTCTTGCCAATGTCGTGCAGCAGCGCCCCCAGACCAATGACCCGCAGTTCTGCTTGACTGTACCCGTGAGCGATAGCCATAACAAGCGTATAGAGACAGACATTCAACGAGTGGACATACAGATAGTTGTCGGCTGTATGCATTTCCAGCAGCATGATCATAGGCGTCTCCTGAGCAGACATTTCACCCAGAATGGAATCCATCACACCTGAGAATTTTTTATCCAGATGATAAAAACCCTTGGTAATTCCGGAAGCGCCGGACATGTCCTGGAACTGTGTCTTTATGACCTTGAGCGCCTGGTTGCGCGTCTCATCCTGAAGCATCCCCTCGATCACCACATCATCAGTGAGAGAATCCTCCACATATACATAGCCGATGTCGATCCTGCCGAGGCGTTTGATCAGTGAATCGGTGAGCTCTACGCCATCGGCGAGCAGAATCATACCTTCATCGCTATAAATTTTTTTACCCAGCCTCATGCCCGGTTGAAGCTGGTTGACGGATACTAAACGCACGCTGGTTCACTCCTGCCTTTAACGGTAGATTGCTATTCTGCTTGAAAACTTTGGGTCACACACCGTGTCTATACCGTTACCTTCAGAGAACTGGCAAGTACACTCATCGGTTTGCCTCGGATAACGCTTCCTCGGATACACCTTCTGGAAACAACCATAGCCGGGTACCGCTGTACCGATGGAATCTTAGAAATGTTTAACGCATAATAAACAACCAGAAAACAGCCGCCAGAATAAAACGGTAGATCGCAAAATGTGTCAATCTGATCTTTTGAATCCATCGCATGAACAGAATAACCACAAGATAAGCCACTACGAATGAAATCAGGAAGCCGATGGCAAAGTAACCGATCGTCTCACTAGTAAAATTACGATAAGAGTCCAGAAGCTCATACCCGGAAGCCGCACACATAATCGGAATGGCAATTAGAAAGGAAAAATCGGCTGAGGCTTTATAGCTGACCCCGCTGAGCATTCCCCCGGAAATCGTGGAGCCAGAACGTGAAAAGCCTGGCCATAATACAGAGATAATCTGATACAAGCCAATGGCCAAGGCCTGACCATAGGACAGATCATCCAGTTCATGGGCGGTAATACGAATCTTGCGACGGTTAACCCACTCGGCAACGATCATTAAAATCCCGCCGGCTACCAGCGCCCAGAGCACCGTACTGGCTCCGAAGAGGCTCTTGATGAAGTCGCGTGCGAAAAAAGCGACGGCCAGGGCCGGAGCAATCCCCAGAATCACGTGGATCAGATTCAGGCGGGACTCCGGCATTACACCGCCCCGACGCGTGCTACTGCGCCCGATCCCCAGCAAGTTAAGCACCCGATGACGGTAGACCAGTGCGATAGCCAGAATAGCACCCAGTTGAATAACGATCTCATAGGTCTTCATAATCGATTCCTGCTCGGCAAAACCCATCAGCTTGGCCGTCAAGATCATATGACCTGTGGAAGATACAGGAATAAACTCTGTGATCCCTTCAACAATGGCCAAAATAATGGCTGTAATAGTGTCCATACAATCCTCCTAATTCTGGCGGAATGAATATCAGGTACAACTTTGTTATTTTAAAATTTATGAAGCGCAGTCTTCATTCAGGCCTTCCCTTGTGTAGAATTGCTATTCCAACGGGGAAGGAAGCTTTCGTCTAGACTACCTGGTCGCTGCAGCTCCATCCGCAGCAGATCACGAAGGAAATGCGGAAGGAGGTAAACAGCATCCTTGCCGTTGGCAAGAGTCTCATAACCGATCCGGAAAGTGAACATGTCCAGCGTCCCGACTTCATACTCCCGATCATCTTCCAGAAGTTGGCCTTCGACAAAAACTGCAATATCGTTATCATAAGGCAAAACAAGTGGATCGTACAAGATATTTAAGCCATCTACTGCAAGACTGCCTAGCTGTTTTCCCCGGAAACCGTAGCCGTAGATGGCTTTATTACGAAAATCCTCCGTCAGACTCTGCTCCAAAGCTATGCGAATATCCCGCCCCTTAAGCTTGACTATGCAAGGATTGATCGGCGAAGGACACAGTCCATGCAGCATGCCCAGTGAAATATCTCCCTCCGGCAGTGGTCCCAGCAGTTGTCCGGTATTGACAATCGCAAGCTTAGCGCCTGTAAATCTGCGCACAGCCTGAGCGAGAAAATTGCCGAATGGGGATTCCCCCTGATAGTCAATCGGAAGCTCTCGATCCGTAATGGCCACCGATTCATGCAAAGCTTCCCGTCCCCGTTCCAGATGACTGGCGGCTGCAGAATGAATCATTTCCTCGCTCAGCTCAGGGGAAACAGCAAGGCATTCGCCCTGTACAAGTCTGAAACCAAGATCATGCTCCTGCCGTTCAAAAACAAGCCGGCCCAAATAACGGCCAAACTTGCCGGCGCCGCAGACAGCAGTACCTCCTATGATTTGCGGAGTCTCCAGCAGATGATGAGTATGTCCACCCAAGATGGCATGGACACCCTCCAGGTTCTCAGCCAGACGTTGATCTGTAGGCAGACCTAGATGAGATAGCACGATCAGAATGTCTACTTGTGAAGCCAGTAGGCTGCATTCCTTACGAAGCGCCTCTTCGGGGTCCAGTGCATCCCATCCCAGCAGGGCATAGAACGATGCAAAGGCCGCTGTCGCTCCTGTCACACCTATGCGGATGCCATCCCGGTCTAAGATAACATGGCGCTTCATCCAGTGCGGCGGCTCTCCGGTCGCGGTCTCTACAAAGTTGCAGCACACAACTGGACACTGCAGTCCGGAGAATACCGCCGAGAGCATCTCCGCAGTAAAGGTAAGCCCCTCATTATTACCAATGGTGACCGCATCGTATCCCGTCAGATTCAGAATATCAATGTTTGCCTGTCCCATCGTTCCTTCCGTCTCTATAGCTGCTCGATCCATATGATCGCCAACATCCAGTAACAAGAGTGGTTCATCGCCCACTGCGGCCCGTTGCTCGTCAATCATTGCTGCAAGTGGACTCATCATATCGAAATGACTATGTATATCATTGGTATGAAGTATCGTTAATCGCTCTGGTATAGGCTTCATCAATAACATCCTTCCCACCTGTATAAGGCCACCCTTTTATGGAA
Organism: Paenibacillus sp. GCM10012306; assembly: GCF_042649265.1. Lineage (NCBI taxonomy): Bacteria > Bacillati > Bacillota > Bacilli > Caryophanales > Paenibacillaceae > Paenibacillus > Paenibacillus sp. GCM10012306. Next base: position 75,334 of record NZ_JBHRYW010000010.1, read on the forward strand.
GCGCAGGCGCTTGATCTTTCAGAGCTTAGCATAACATTTCCAGACTCAACATGGTATATTCCAGTACTTACATAACCATTATACCAAGGCGTGCAAGTGCAATGAGACCTGCATTTTTGTACCTTTCTTTGCACCAGCTTCAGGAGGATGAATATGCATCCCTTCCTTCTTTGAAATACATGTTGGTTCGCAAATATACATCCCCTAGGCCTTAAAGCCTGTATAAGATTCGTAGAATTAGCCGTTTAGCATAAGCGAAATGTGCCGAAAGTTCAGCACACATCCGCAGATTGTGAATATTACTTGTTAACCATTGAATGTTTATCCTTTTCTTGCTATGCTGAGAAAAATTGACACATAAGGTGGCATAGGCAATTGAGAGTACACGTCATGGATGTTAAGCCGGGTGATTTTCTCGTCACAGACACCTTCAACGCCCGCGGGCTGCATGTATTGTCCAAGGGAACACAGTTGCGCATGGATGAAATATCCAAGCTCTTGCAACACGGTATTGATTACGTTGATATCGAATCATTGACAGAAACACTCTCCCCTCCCGATAAACCGTCCATCATTCAGACCGTTACCGCAAGCTTTGATAACATGATTGACGGTTTCGAGACCCTCTATTTGGAAGCGATAACTAAAGGCAGTTTCAATCCATCCCTGGTAGACGATGTTTTGCAGCCATCCTTGCAAACCTTGGACAAGCATAAAGACGTAGTAACCCTTCTTCTGCTGCTTGACCGGGAAGATGAATATACTTATAATCATTCCCTTCAGGTAGGTATGCTTTCCTATTATATTGCAACTTGGCTCGGTTATTCCAAGCAGGAATGCTACGAGATCAGCCGGGCAGGTTATCTGATCGACATCGGCAAATGCCGGATCTCTCCCGATTTACTGAACAAGCCGGGCAAGCTGACTTACGAAGAATTCGAGGAAATGAAGCGTCATACTACATACGGTTACGAAATTATCAGCAATTCCATGGACGACCCTACCGCTGCATTGGTTGCTCTCCAGCACCATGAACGGGAAGACGGCTCCGGCTATCCCGCTAATTTAACCAAATCCGAGATTCATCCCTATGCACAAATTGCCGCTGTGGCCGATGTGTATAGTGCCATGACTTCCCCAAGAGTATATCAGTCCAAGCAAGAGTTAATCTCTGTCCTGCACGAATTACATAATCTTAGCTTCGGCAAGCTGAACGGCAAAACCGTTCATGCCTTTATCCAGCATTTGATGCCAAATTTCATCGGCAAACGTGTCCTCCTCAACACCGGCGACATGGGCGTCATCGTCATGAACAACCCCGTAGATGTATTTCGTCCACTGGTGCAGATCGATCATAAATTCCTTGATCTGTCCCGCGAGCGTAGTGTGTCTATTGTGGAGATCTACACATAGGGCGGGGGCAACCCTCCCAAACCCTCCCTTCCTAAGGGAGGGCCCCAAGGGCGCCGCCCTCTGGACACCCGAAGGAACTGCGTGGTTGGCGGAATGGCGTGGCGTCGGTGGATGGATGATTTTGAGGGTGGGTGTGCTCGCCCTTGAGCAGTTCCTGTCTTGCTCCGCAAGATGCAGGACTGCTCAAAGCTTTACTGCGCTGGCCGCGCCCCGGGTAATGAAAACCCGGGGCGCGGCTTTTTGGGGTGGCCTCCGCGGTTCCCTCGCGGGGGCGGGGCTCGCCTTGAGTTCCCCCTACTTTGCTACGCAAAGGACCGGGGGCTACCTCAAGGCTTTTTGGGGTGGGGCCTCCGCTCTTCTCTCGCGGAGGCGGGCTTCGCCTTGAGTTCCCCCTTCTTTGCTGCGCAAAGGACCGGGGGCATCTCAAGGCTATTCGGGGTGGGGCCTCCGCTCTTCTCTCGCGGAGGCGGGCTTCGCCTTGAGTTCCCCCTTCTTTGCTACGCAAAGGACCGGGGGCATCTCAAGGCTTTTTGGGGTGGGCCTCCGCTCTTCTCTCGCGGAGGCGGGCTTCGCCTTGAGTTCCCCCTTCTTTGCTGCGCAAAGGACCGGGGGCATCTCAAGGCTATTCGGGTGGAGCCTCCGCGCTTCCCTCGCGGAGGCATTGCCGTTGCGGAGGCCGGCCAAGTTTATGGCCGGGTGCAATCGGTTAGACTGATCAGTAGAGTAGAACGTTGATCAGTCTAACCCGAAAGGATGAAACCTATGCTGCCGATTCATGGCCGTCTTGCCGAGCTATATACGCTGAGCCGCCAGCGGAAGCTGACAGAATCTGAAGAGCTGGAGCAGCAGCACTGCTTACAGGCGAATGCAGCCTACTGCTGGGAAATGGCCCGGCTGAATAATGAAGCCATGCTGGCGGCACGAACGCAAGATATCAACTGGCAGCAGAACATCGGCGCACAGATGGTTGAGCTGCGCACCTCTGGCCGGATCTCTAAACGCCGTAAGTAAGACAGTATCGTAGAGAAAGTAGCACAGTTGATCTACTATATAAATGGAACTGAAGCTTGAACGAAAAGGAAACTATATCAGCCGAACAAAAAATGAACAAACAACAAAGAGGAGCGAAGAGGGAAGTTTGGAATTGTAGACGCAAAGCATCACCTGAAAGCTTTTCATAGGAAAACTAGCACCGGATCATAGACTGTCGATAGATTCCAACCACTAGAATCGGTATACTCCCCTTCACCAGTCGTCTTAACAGTGATAAAAGGGGGCACCTCACCAACTAACGGCATTTTTGTATCTTATTTTTCGAAAAAGCAGGCCAGATGGGGTATTTTAGAATATTTAAGGTGCAATATTGCACTTAATCTCCACTAATCCCTAGCTGCAGTGGATTTAACGTACGAAAATGCCGTTAATTACACTTCGAGACTCCATATGTAAGCTCTCTTTTTACTTGGCTTGGTTTGTTACTTTAATGCATTCTTATGGAGAAAAAATCCGAATAGTATATACGATAGATTGCATGTAGAGGCGATAGTAGCTACCTGAAAAGGATCAGTGGATAGCAACTTAGGTCTTGAAGTTGATCACATGCAGGACTAGAGCGGAGGGCCTACGGGATTCTGCAGAAACGATAGTGGTCGCCTTTAAGACCCGGTTCCCCCCTCTAATTCCTTCTGCAATAAAGAAATCGGGCTTTAACAGTGATCGGAAGAACCCCCGACCCGCAGCGGCTTCACTCGCATCAAGCACTACTCCTTCTTTGATCCTGAAAACGAACAGCAAGATACTTCCAGCCTGTTCCAAATTACCAACGTTCTAACCAAAAAGCCCCCAGCCCCACGGTAGAGTGGAGTTGAAGGCTCTTTTGATGTCATCTTTTGAGGTCTTCTTTTTTATAAATCAGTTTATCAACTTGCCGTTAAAAGAGTTCTTCAGTTGTTTGCCACCTGGACCTAGACTTCGGTCTACAGGAACCGGAACTGTGCTTCGATCAATCCGTTGTAGACACCGTCCCGAGCAGTCAGTTCGCGGTGGTTGCCTTCTTCCTTGATCTCCCCGTGATCCAGTACCACGATCTTGTCGGCGTGGCGGATGGTGGACAATCGGTGGGCGACGATGAAGGAAGTCCGGCCTTGAAGCAAGGTTTTGAGAGCTTCCTGAATCTTGAGCTCGGTCTCGGTATCGATACTCGCCGTGGCTTCATCCAGGATCAAAATTCTTGGATTCGCCAGCAGCGCTCTAGCAAAGGACAATAGCTGACGCTGACCCATGGACAGTGCGTTGCCTCGTTCTTCGACCTCTGTGTCGTATCCACCGGGCAATTTGGTGATAAAATCATGAGCATCCACCGCTTTGGCGGCCTCCTCAACCTCCTGATCCGTGGCATCCAATCGTCCGAAACGGATATTGTCACGGATAGTTCCCGAGAAGATGAAGGTATCCTGAAGCACAACTCCGATCTGTCCGCGTAGACTCTCCAGGGTGACATCTCGGATATCTTGCCCGTCGATTGTGATTCTACCGGTGGTGATATCGTAAAAGCGGCTGATCAGGTTGATAATGGTACTCTTACCGGAACCAGTATGGCCCACTAGCGCAATGGACTGACCGGCTTTGACATCGAGATCAATACCTTTAAGAGCCGCCCGTCCCTTCTCATATTCAAAGATGACCTTTTCAAACTTGATATCGCCTCGAATGGTTGGGAGTGTCTTCGCACCCGGCTTATCGGATACGTTAGGCTTCTCGTCCAGATATTCAAAGATCCGTTCAGAGGAGGCCATAGCCACCAGAAGCTGGTTGTACATTTGACCCAGACGGTTGATCGGGTCCCAGAAATTGCTGACATAGGTACTGAAAGCAACCAGTAAACCTACGGTCAGCTCACCGGACTGGATGAGATAAGCACCGAGCCAGAATAGAATCAGGGTTCCGAAGCCGCCGGTGATCTCAATAATCGGACCGAACGCCTGGTTCATCGCCGAAGCTTTATCCCATGATTTCTTGCTATCTTTATTCATAGCATCAAAGTAATTCATATTCTCCAGCTCTTGGGTATACGCCTGGGTCACTCTGATCCCCTGAATGGATTCATTCAAGTGGGAGTTGATCCGTGAGTTCTTCATCCGTACATCCTGCCAGGCAATCCGGATCTTCTGCCGCAGCTTGGTGGAGACAAAGAACATGATCGGTACGGTAACCATTACCGCAAGACCAAGCTTCCAGTTGATGAGAAGCAAGATGACCATTATCCCGAGGAGCTGCACACAGTCGATCATCAGGTTGACGACCCCGTTGGTGAACAGATCCTGCAAGGAATTAATGTCATTCGTAACCCGTACCAGCACCGAACCTGCCGGTCGCTTGTCGAAGAAGTTAAAGGACAGCTTCTGAATATGTCGGAACAGGTCTGAGCGCAGATCATAAATCACTCTTTGCCCAATGATGTTAGTAAATTTGATCCGGTATATTCCGGCAATCCATTGAATCAGATACAGGACCACCACGCTCGCCGTAAGGGTATAAAGAAGCGTTAAGCTTGGACTTCCTGTCTTAGGTGCGATCGCCTTGTCTATCGCCATACTGGTCAGGAACGGCACCGTAAGCTTGGTGATCGTCCCCAGCACCATCATGACCAGTACAAGCGGCAGCATTTGCTTGGCATAAGGCTTCATGTAGCTAAACAGTCGCGTGAACTGCTTCCAGTCAAATGCCTTATCAATGACATCATCGTCCTTGTAGACGAACCGTTCGTCCAGCGTTTGCTCGGGCGCCGTTTTTTTCTTCGGAGTGGCTCCTGTACCCGAGTTGACTTGAGGTTCCATAACTTTACGCCTCCTTTCCTTCGGTTACTTTAGCAAGGTAATCTGCATATTGAATCCGGTACACATCCTGGTAAGGTCCAGGCACCTCGATTAACTCTTTATGGGTTCCCCGCTGCTGCACATGTCCTTCATTCATCACGATGATCTGGTCCGCATGGCGCAGAGAGGAAATCCGGTGGGCAATAATCAGCGTTGTCCGTCCACGCATAACCTCCTGGAAGCCGGTCTGAATCTCATGCTCGGTCTCCATATCGACGGCGCTTGTCGCATCATCAAGAATGAGGATACGCGGATTCTTAAGCAGTGCTCGCGCAATAGCGATCCGCTGCTTCTGCCCGCCGGAGAGGCCCATTCCCCGCTCCCCGACCACAGTATCATAGCCTTCGGGCATTTCCATGATAAAATCATGTGCTTTAGCCAGTTGTGCCGCACGGACGATCTCTTCCATGCTCACATTTTTTAGACCATAGGCAATGTTGTTGCGGATTGAAGAGGAGAACAAGAACGTCTCCTGGAACACAGTCGCAATCTGTGACCGCAGGCTACGCACACTGTATTCCCGGACATCCACCCCATCCAACGTAATATTGCCTTGATCCACATCATAAGCGCGCATCATCAGTTGGATAATTGTAGATTTCCCGGAGCCAGTGCCCCCAAGGAAGCCGATAACAGACCCTGCTTTGGCTTCAAAATCAATATCCGTAACCGCTGGCATTTTATTGCCGTATGCAAAGGTGACATGATTAAACGCTACATCACCTCTGACCTCATTATGAACCAGCTCCCGGGCGGTTTCGCTGTCTTTAACATCAATCTTCTGGTTCAGCACTTCAAGCACGCGCTCCCCTGAAGCCTTGGACTGCGTATAGTTGTTGATATGGAAGCCTAGACCCCATACCGGACCAATGATATACCAGATCAAGCTGAAGAATGCAACCAGCTCGCCCAGTGACATTTTCTCATGAATGACCAGTGTGCCGCCTACTCCGAGCAGGATCGCCACGCTAATCGATGCCAGCAGCTCCATCGCCGGGAAGTATTTGCTCCACAGCACTGCGGCAAAAATCTGGTTGTCCTTGTACCGTTCATTCCGGTGCGAGAACTTTTCGACCTCATGGTTCTCTCTGGCAAAAGATTTAACTGTCCGCACACCTGTGACGTTCTCTTGAACCGCTGTGGTCAAAGAACTTAGCGCCAGGCGCATCTCCTGAAAGGCAGGGTGTATCTTGGACTCAAATTTAAGTGCGACGATAGCCAGGAACGGCATGGTGATCAAGGTGATCAGCGTCAGCTGCCAATTGATCGAGAACATCATTATGGAACCGAATAATACCATGAAAAATACGTTAAGCAACTGGGCAAATCCGAAGCCAATGAACATCCGGATCGCTTCCAGGTCCCCGGTCAGCCGGGACATCAGGTCGCCTGTCTTCGCCGTGTCATAATAACGGAATGACAGGAATTGCAGTTTTTCATAACAGGCATTGCGTAGACGATACGCCAGGAAATTTCCGAGACGCCCACCAAAGAATCCGTGTGCAAATTGCAGGCATGCTTTTACAATCACAACAACCAGCACGGTGAGAGCCAACACAGGCACCTCGGTGAATTTCATTGGAACAATAACATCGTCAATCAACCTTCTTAACAAATTCGGGGTTATAAGCCCCACTGCAGTTGCGGCAGCCAAGCATACAATCGAAAGAATCAATAAGTGCAGTTTCTCCCGATAAAAGCCCCGCAGTTGCCTGAGAACATCCATGTCTCTCCTCCTTACGCTTTACGCAGCGTCGCTGGCTTTCATTATTAAGCCGGCTTCACAAGTATTTTTTAGCGCTTCCATTTTAGTGACTTTATGCAGTTTATCATCCATGTTTTAATGCGGCAAAGGGGAGAATCGACCGTATAACCCGTTATTTGCAATGAAAATGACATTTTCATAAAGGAAAAGGTCGCCTATGTCTTTAAATGCTTCCATTTCCTCCTGAATACTGTTGAATTAAGAATAAGCGAAATTCTTGGGGCAGGGGAACCCTCCCAAACCCTCCCTTCAGGGAGGGCCCCAAGGGCTGCCAGCCCTCTGGACACCCGGAAGTGTAAACCCGCAAACAGTGCGGCAATCGCGAACAGAAGCAGGCGGTAGCGGTAGGCCCGGCCCTCTGGGCCTTGTCATACGGTGCGGACGGATGAGTTACGGGGATGCGGGATGCGGCGGCTCTCCCTTCGGGAATCGCCTTACTTCGGCGCACGGGGATACGTTTAGAACCAGGTGAGCTACTGGCGGTGGGGCTGCGGCAGCTCTCCCTTTGGGAATCACTGGCGTCAGCGGTGACCGGACTTTTGTGCGGGGGAATGAGTTACGGCGATGCGAGCTGCGGCGGCTCTCCCTTCGGGAATTGCCTTACTTCGGCGCATGGGGCTACGTTTAGACACGGGTGAGCTATCAGTGGCGGGGCTACTTCGCTCTCCCTTCGGGAATCGCTGGCGTCAGCGGTGACCGGACTTTTTGTGCGGACGGATGAGTTACGGGGATGCAGACTGCGGCGGCTCTCCCTTCGGGAATCGCCTTACTTCGGCGCATGGGGCTACTACGTTTGTAGAACCAAGTGTGAGCTTTCGGCGGCGGGGCTATGTCGCTCTCCCTTTGGGATTCGCTGGCGTCAGCGGTGACCGAACTTTTTGCGCGGGCGGACGAGTTACGGGGATACGGGCGCGGCGGCTCTCCCTTCGGGAATTGCCTTACTTCGGCGTATGGAGCTACGTTTAGACACGGGTGAGCTACCTGCGGTGGGGCTACTTCGCTCTCCCTTCGGGATTCGCCTTATTCAACGAGTCTGTGAAGCCTCGCCATTAATATCATAGAATCCAATTCTCGCAGAGCGCTTCTGCCCGGATATGATCATTTGTCCCTTCCCGTCGATCATACCAAAGGTGGTACTCGCCTTGGGATAGTCATATTCGAAAAAAGCGATTTTACCGCTTATAGACGGCATTTTTCCATCCTGTAGTCTTACAGAATAAGGTAGAAATCCTAGCTCAGATGTGCTTGTCTGGTCTTCCAGATCAAGGGTGGCTGTCCACTTCAGCACACTCCGGTTATCAGTGATTTCATAGTAGCGGATGTAATCGGCCGTCCGGATGAAGAATTTACCGGCTTCTCCTTCAGGAAAATAATAATGATCCGTCAGGTCATCCGAATACTGGCTGCTCGCGGCCAGAGACTTGAGGGCTTCTATCCGTGGAAACTCGATGGCGGCGGCACGGGCTTCGGCCAGCTTGGAGCCCGACAGCTTCGTACTCAGGGCATCCGATGCCTTAGCCACATAAACCGTACGTTTTTCAGGTACCCACTGAACATAAGCGCCTGCGGCTTCAGAGATAAAACGCAGCGGAACCATCACCCGCCCCTGCTCCAAAGACACGGCTACAGGTAATATGAGTTTCTTACTGCCTACCACCACTGATTCTTGCCCCGGTACCAAAGTGATTTTCTGTGTCTTGTTTGTAATCATTATGGTCTTTGTGCTATTGTTCCAGGCAATGCTGACATTCGGGAGCTTCTGCACAACACCAAGTGGAACAATAACTGTATTATTCTTGATATAACTCTGAACATCAGTGTCGGCTGTTTCATTGTTAACAATCACAGAAATGGCCGATTCAGCAAACGTTTTGTGCTGATAGGAAAAAGACAAAATAGCAGCTAATACGGCTGCATATCCGCAAATGAGTAAAAGTTTTTTTAACATGAGGCCTCCTTGGTTGAACACTTTAATTAAACAGTACACGCTGTCTGCCCTAATGAAACAGCTAATATTTGGCATGATGAGAACAAACAAAAAAACGTGTCCGCACAGCCTGGATGTTTGTACCTCCAAGTTGCTGCGGACACGTTTTATATGTTAAATCCTAAAGACAGCTCTTGATTAACCGATGCTGCCTTCCATTTCGAATTTGATGAGTCTATTCATCTCTACCGCATATTCCATCGGCAGTTCTTTGGTGAATGGCTCAATGAAGCCCATGATAATCATCTGGGTCGCTTCTTCTTCAGACAGACCGCGGCTCATGAGGTAGAACAATTGCTCCTCGGATACTTTGGATACCGTCGCTTCATGCTCCAGAATGATGTTATCATTCTTGATCTCATTGTAAGGAATCGTATCCGAAGTGGATTCGTTATCCAGAATGAGCGTATCGCACTTGATGTTGGCTTTTGCGCCTTCTGCTTGACGGCCGAAGGAAGCCAGACCGCGGTAGGTTACCTTACCGCCGTGCTTACTGATCGACTTGGACACGATGGTGGACGTAGTGTCCGGTGCCAAGTGAATCATTTTCGCACCAGCATCCTGATGCTGATCTTTACCTGCTACTGCGATCGAAAGGACAGAACCCTTCGCTCCACGGCCTTTAAGCACAACAGCTGGATATTTCATAGTCAGCTTGGAGCCAATGTTACCATCTACCCATTCCATAGTCGCATTTTCTTCTGCAACCGCACGTTTGGTAACGAGGTTGTAGATGTTCGGCGCCCAGTTCTGGATCGTAGTGTAACGAACACGTGCGTTCTTCATACACAGGATTTCAACAACCGCGCTGTGCAGGGAATTCGTGCTGTAGATCGGTGCTGTACAGCCTTCTACGTAATGCACGAAGCTATCCTCGTCTGCAAGAATCAGCGTACGCTCGAATTGTCCCATGTTCTCGGAGTTGATACGGAAGTAAGCCTGCAATGGCACTTCACATTTCACGCCCTTAGGAACATAGATAAAGCTTCCCCCGGACCATACGGCACTGTTCAGTGCAGCAAACTTGTTATCGGCTGGTGGGATGATAGTTCCGAAGAACTTCTTGAACAGCTCTGGATGTTCACGCAGTGCAGTGTCGGTATCGGTAAAGATAACACCTTGATCTTCAAGATCCTTCTGCATGCTGTGATAAACAACCTCGGACTCATACTGAGCCGAGACACCAGCGAGGAACTTCTGTTCCGCTTCTGGAATACCGAGCTTGTCGAAGGTTTCCTTAATTTCAGAAGGAACCTCCTCCCAAGTCTTACCTTGCTTCTCGGAAGGTCTTACATAGTACTGGATATCGTCAAAATCAAGATCATCCAGGTTGCCGCCCCACTTAGGCATTGGCATTTTGTAGAATTGCTCCAGTGCTTTCAGGCGGAACTCGAGCATCCATTCCGGTTCGTTTTTGATTGCTGAAATTTCCCGTACGATTTCCGGGGTCAGTCCTTTACCAGACTGGAAAATGGACTTGTGCTCATCCCGGAAACCATACTGGTATTCCTCCAAATCAGGCGCTTTCTTAGCCATGGTGTCAGCCTCCTCGTTTGTTGTTATTAATGTTGCTCTTCTTCGTCTATGCCTTTACGAAGCGCGTTCCAGGCCAATGTGGCACATTTGATCCGCGCCGGAAATTTATTCACGCCCGAGAGGGCCTCAATGTCTTCATAGTCTTCGAACTCCACCGGATCACCCTTCATCAGCCCGGAGAAACGGTCAGCCATGTCCAGCGCAACCGCTACGGTTTTACCTTTGACAGCTTCGGTCATCATGGATGCCGACGACATGCTGATCGAGCAGCCTTCACCAGTATAACGTGCATCCTTGACAACGCCGTCCTCCACCTTGAGCTGAAGCGTAATGCGGTCGCCGCAAGTCGGGTTGTTCAGTTCAATCTTCAAGGCATCGTCCTCGAATGAGCCGCGATTACGTGGGTTCTTGTAGTGATCCATAATTACGCGTCTGTACAAATCATCCAAGTTCATAGCTGAAATACTCCTTTGCCTTGATTAACGCATCCACCAGCCGGTCTACATCCTCTTCGGTGTTGTAGAGATAGAAGCTGGCCCGTGCCGTTGAACTGACCTGCAGCCAGCGCATGAGCGGCTGACAGCAATGATGGCCTGCACGAACGGCAACGCCTTCTGCGTCGAGTACAGTTGCTACATCATGGGGATGCACATCCCCGAGATTGAAGGTTACAACGCCTACCTCGCGATTGCGGGGGCCATAAATCGTCAGATCGTCGATTTGGGACAACCGCTGCTCGGCATAAGCGGCAAGCTTCATCTCGTGACGGTGAATCTCATCCATTCCGATTTCCTGCAGGAAATCAATCGCAGCTCCCAGTCCGACAGCACCAGCGATGATTGGTGTGCCACCTTCGAATTTCCACGGAAGCTCTTTCCAGGTGGATTCATAAAGGCCCACATCATCAATCATTTCACCGCCGAATTCCACAGGCTCCATGGCTTCCAGCAGCGCTCTCTTTCCGTAGAGGGCACCGATGCCGGTAGGTGCGCACATTTTATGCCCGGACAGTGCGTAGAAATCACAATCCAGGTCCTGCACATCCACCTTAAGATGCGGGGTGCTCTGTGCACCGTCCACCACAATCACTGCACCATGACGGTGAGCGATAGCAGCAAGCTCCTTGATCGGATGGGTAACTCCCATAACATTGGACACATACGCGATCGCTACGATCTTGGTCCGGTCCGTGATGGTCTTCTCCGCATCCTCCAAGGTTATGTTACCATCCTGCTGCAGCGGGATATACTTCAGCGTTGCTCCCGTTTTCTTAGCAAGCTGCTGCCAAGGGATCAGGTTGCTGTGATGCTCCATCTGGGTGAGCACAATCTCATCGCCTTCGCCTACATTGGCAGGACCATAAGAGGAAGCAACCAGATTCAGAGCAGTTGTAGTACCACGTGTGAAAATGATTTCCTTCGTGCTGCGCGCATTGATGAACTTCGCAAGCTTCTCGCGCGCGCCTTCATAGGCATCCGTCGCCCGGCTGCCGAGAGTGTGCACGCCGCGGTGCACATTGGCATTGTCCCATTCATAATAATGCTTGATCGCATCAATCACCTGACGCGGCTTCTGCGAAGTTGCCGCGCTATCCAGATACACGAGCGAATGCCCGTTAATATTCTGGTTCAGGATAGGGAACTGTTCGCGGATGGTGCTATTCATTGTCCTAACTTCCTTTCCACTAGGGATTGGAGCTGGGTCCGCAGTCCCTCCAGTGGAATTTGAGACACGACAGGTGCCAGGAAGCCGTAGATGATCAACGCTTCCGCGTCACGTCTGGAGATTCCGCGGGACATCAGGTAGTAGACCTGCTCCGGATTGACCTGTCCTACGGAAGCGGCATGGCCTGCTGTAACATCATCTTCATCTATCAATAGAATCGGGTTGGCGTCGCCACGCGCTTTTGGACTCAGCATCAGAACCTTTTCAGTCTGCTGACCGTCTGCACGGGTTGCGCCCTTCTCGATCTTGGTAATTCCGTTAATGATCGAAGAGGCTTCCTCACGCATTACTGCACGGGTGATCATGTCACTTGGTGTGTTTTTACCGAAATGCTGTGCTTGTGTAGTGTAGTTCAGCTTCTGCGAACCGGAACCTACAGCAATAACTTTGGCATCAGAGCTTGAGCCATTACCCTTCAGGATCGACTTAGTGTCGCTTGCGGTATGGCCATAGTTCATCTCGCCGACGATCCATTCGATCGTTCCGTCATTATCCACGACAGCACGGCGATAGGTAATATCAGCAGTATCTGCACCCAGTTGGTGAACGGTAGCATAACGCACATGCGCACCCGCCCCAACGAATACTTCCACGGCACCGTTATGCAGACCAGCTTCTGCCTTGTCGGATACGTAGTTGTCTACATAGGTTACGGAGCTGTTAGTGTCCGCAACGACCAGGATATGCGGAACGAAAGCTGCTTCAGCGTCATCTGTAAGCAATACTGCCTGCAATGGCGTTTCAATAACGACATTCTTCGGTACATAGAGGAACACGCCTCCGTTCCAAAGTGCAGCATGCAATGCAGCAATTGAATGCTCTTCAGGCTTCACGGCTTGATGCAGGTACCGCTGAACCAAATCACCATGCTCTTTAGCTGCAGTCTGCAGGTCTGTGAAGATCACACCTTGTGCTGCGAGCTCTGGCGAGAGGTGAGTATATACTGTACCAGAGTTGCGCTGAATAATGAGGTTGCCCTGCTCCTGATCCTTCACCAGTTCTGCAATAGAAGCTGGGACTGCACTCAGGTCAGTCAGCGCTTGGCTTGATTTATAAGTTCCGTAATTGTCCACATTCCATGGATCAATCTTGGTTTTTTCAAGTTTAGGCAGTTCTAGTTCGGCTGCCAGTTCCAGTGCCTTCAAACGGCTTGCTTGAAGCCAGTTTGGTTCGCCATTGCCTTGCGATAGCTCGCTCAGAGCTTTGGCGTCCACCGGAAGAATGGTTTGCGTCGTCATAAGTGGTCTCCTCCTTCCTGGCGTCTCTTAAGCTTCTTGTCCTACAGTCTCGTCTTCAATGCCCAGCTCTTCCTTGATCCATTCATAACCCTCAGCTTCAAGGCGCTGTGCCAGCTCAGGTCCACCGGATTTCACGATACGGCCTTGCATCATTACGTGTACGAAATCTGGTTTGATGTAGTTAAGCAAACGTTGGTAGTGAGTAATAACCAGGAAGCCGCGCTCTTCGCTACGCATGGAGTTAACGCCTTCTGCTACGATTTTAAGAGCATCGATGTCAAGACCGGAGTCAATCTCATCCAACACGATGATCTTAGGGTCCAGCATCATCATTTGCAGGATTTCGTTGCGCTTCTTCTCCCCGCCGGAGAAACCTTCGTTAAGGTAACGGTGCAGGAATTCAGGGTTCATGTCCAGTTCCTTCATCTTCGCTTCCATTTGACGGATAAAGCGGATCAATGAAATTTCGTTGCCTTCCTCACGACGTGCGTTGATTGCACTGCGCAGGAAGTCGGAGTTAGTTACTCCGGAGATTTCACTCGGATATTGCATTGCCAGGAACAAACCGGCACGTGCGCGTTCGTCTACAGCCATCTCCAGAAGGTCTTCACCTTCAAGCGTTGCTGTTCCTTCAGTTACTTCATATTTAGGATGGCCCATCAAAGCGGAAGCCAGTGTACTCTTACCTGTACCATTCGGACCCATGATCGCGTGAATTTCTCCACCCTTCATGGAAAGGTTAATTCCTTTCAAAATCTCTTTTCCTTCAATTGTCGCTTTCAATCCCTCGATGACAAATTCTGCTGCCATAACTGTAATTCCCTCCATTTTTCGTGATTTGCGAAATCAGAAAGCTGCATGTGTATTTAGCAGGGTGTTCCCTGATTACCAGCACAATTAGATTGTATATCACATTAAAATTATTATAAATTGAAAAAGCATGATTATCAATGATTCTCATTAATTTTATTATAAATAAGGTTCTTTTACAAACGCTTATCTACATTTTCAAGTTATAAAAGTCTCTCCCTTCAAGCGTGATATGTATGAATTATATCTTTTGTGACAGAAGTCTACAAATTTTTAATACAATATAGAGAATTCAACCATTGCAAAAAAGAAAAGCCCCCAGCAGGAGGCTCGATTAGTCTCGAATTTTGATCATTCACGCTAAGAACGGCTTGTCCGCCGCCCTTGCTAATTATCCTAAAAAGGACCGAAGCATCCATTGCTGCTTCTCCAGATCGCTGCGGATTTTGATGAACAGGTCAGCTGTCGGCTGATCGTTTCCTTGTTCCGCCAGTTCAATGCCTTCCGTCAGCTCTTCCGCTACAGTCGCAAAGTCTTCAATCAGGGATTGAAGCATTGCCCGTGTATCCTCCTTGCCTGTCGCTTCCTGGATGGTAGCCAGTTCGAGATATTCCTTCAACGTAGCTGCAGGGCGTCCCTTGATGCTCAGCAGACGCTCCGCTACCTCATCCATTTTAAGCGTGATATCGTCATATAATTCTTCAAATTTAACATGCAGGGAAAAGAACTGTTCTCCTTTAACATACCAGTGATAGTTATGAAGTTTTACGTACAACACGTTCAGGTTGGCTACCTCACGGTTCAGAGTTTGCTCCAGCGAGGCAGTATCGACTTTGTTGGTTGCTTTAGCCATGTCTCTATCCCTTCCTTATCCGTTGATTAACCGGTGCAGGTTCCTGTCCGGCTTAGTGTTGTCTATTCTCCATTTACCCTTCCGTATGTAGGATGAACCAAGAAGCCTCCCCTTATGCCCCCTTTATCGCATTCAAAAAGGGCCCGCAGGCCCTCCGGACTCCCTATCCCTGGTAAAAGACACCTGGCATCTCAAAGCATGCGGAGCAAAGCCTCCGATCCAGGCATGCCCGGATGAATCCCCAGATTCTCTGCTTCTATAGTTACTGACTCCAGCGGTGCTTCGAGAAGTTGCGCCAACGTCCGCACGCCTACAGCACGTGCAGCAATAATTCCGCGGTCGCTCAGCTTCTCATTCAGCAGGCCAACATCCAGGGCACCGCACATAATGTAACCCCGGCTTGTGCTGATGGTGAGCAATGTTGTTTTGGGAAGTTTGACTTCCACTCCGACCAGTACATGGTCCCCTACCGTAATGGGCTCCAAAGTAACCACAGACAACACCTCCTTGTTTTGACGATCCACGATGTATTTGTATTCACACCCAGCTCTCCGCGTGTGGACGAAACGCCTATATTTTCCATATTAGCGAAGGGGGACTAAAGTCCGCAACCCCCTATAGCAAGGTATATGCTTTCGTCCTGTTTAGTGGTATAGTTTATTATGCTTTATTATTATTTGAAGGATCGTTTTCAAACGATTGAGCTGGGGGAAATATGGACAAAAAACTACAAAACACAGACGGCAATTATCTTTTCAACGTCGACATCCTGATCAATGCCCGTACTAACCCGCTTGCCTTGCAATATTTGCTTGAGATGTTGAACAACAATGACAAGATTACCGATTTCAACATTAATTCGGGCCTTGAATTGGGGCGTACAATAGACAGTCTTCTCCGTTCGGCTAAAATGGCTCTGCAACAAGAGACTCCCCCACCCACACCCATAAAATTGCCAGCGAAGCAGGCGAAGAAGCAATCAGCGCAGCAAGCGGCGCCACAAGCTAAGAATGCCCCTGACAACGGGCCTTCCGATGTTCATGGAAAGATCCGTCAGTATATTCAGAATAATCAGTTGGTACGCCTAAGAGCGAACCGTCGCGGACAGCAGGTATCCATTCCCTGCCGCATTTTGAATTTTGATGAGACAGACAACTCGATCAGCGTCTATCATGTCGATGAGAAGCAAGTTTACACCTTCAGTTTGTACGAGATCGACGAGTTTTCTTAAAGAACGGCATAACAGGCCACAACAAAGAAGCACCCGCCTTATCATCAAGGCCGGGTGCTTCTTTGTTGTTGGATCCAAAACATTCTTGTAAATAAGTTCGTAGAGTTTGTGACTAGCGTTGTGGCTTGCGTGCGAAAGCTTCCAGTGCCAGACATAGCCAGCCCGCAATGAAGCTCACACCGCCGAGCGGCGTGATGGCGCCGAGCACCTTGACTCCGGTAATACTCAGAACGTACAGGCTTCCAGAGAACAATACAATGCCAATCAACAGCAGCCAGCCCGCCCAGCGAAGTCGTGTGCTCTCTCCCCACTGTCCCGCGACCAGAGCAATCAGAACTAAGCCAAGCGCATGGAACATATGGTACTGCACGCCAGTCTCATAGACCGTCATGTAATGCTCGCTGATAACCGGCTTCAGTATATGGGCACCAAAGGCGCCAATAGCTACCGCCAGCATCGCCAGCAAGGCACCCCAAGCCATAAATGTGCGTTGCATCATAGACAACTCCTTAGAATATGCTTTCCCTATCTTAACGTATCACGACAGATCATTTCCAGCCGGAATCCATGAACTTTTTGCGTCCGGGGACTTGCTTTTAGCCCCACCTTATGAAAAAGTTAGGAGTACACATTTATTCTTAGCTTCAAAAAGGAGTGTAACCTGTGGAGTATAATGCTCAATCGAAGCCGGAGTCGCCGGACACAGAATTGGAAGAAGTGTTTTCCAACCAACAATCGCATGAAATTCAGGAACCTTACCACTACCAAGAGATGAAACAGAATTTCAAGCATTCTGGGCCTGGCATCGCTTCATTCGTCATCAGTATGGTCACCGTGCTCGGCTACGTCATTGCTTTTGTGATCGTAGGCGCGATGGCATCCACCGTATTCGATCAATCTGGGAATCTATTGGCTGATGCGTCTCAACTCATTATCACTGTTGGTTTTTCCGTACTGATTCTATCAGCCCTGAATGTGATCGGCGTAATTGTCGGCATCATCGGTCTCGTCCTGCGCAATCGTCGGAAGGTGCTTGGTATTATTGGCACCATTATCAATGGGGTCATCGTACTTCTTTTTATGCTGCTGATATCTACAGTCTTCGTCAATGCCGGCGGACTTTAATCCCGGTGATTCGCAGTAGACACAAACGGGTGTGCCCTCCTTGTCAGGAATGGCACACCCGTTATCCTTCATAATATAATTGCCGCGTCAGCCTCCCGTATCTGCCAAAGAAAGCTTCAACAGGATATGCTGCTTCAAGCTCTCATCGCCTTCTACGGTTTTGTCCACATATTCAAAGACCACAGAATCGCCCTCATTCAGACTCGCCGGTACATTCTCCGTGCCGAGTCCCAATTCGAATGATGTGGCCCCTTCCTTCGTCTCAATTTCCACAGAATGGTTGTCAATCTGACCGTTATAAATTCCAGTTCCCTTGATCGCACCAGCTTCCTCACTTGGCGAAGTTGTAGGCTCAGTGCTTTCAACCGGAATCACTGTTGGCACTGGCGTTGCACTGCTTTCGGCGGACTGGGCCGAGTTATTTCCGCTACAAGCGGTCAAAGCCACTAACAATACAGCTGCTGCTGCGGTGGCAGGGAATATACGTTTCTGTCTCATCTTGGCTGCCTCCTTGGAGTTCAGATCCTATTGTTTATAAAAATATTAAACCTACCCTATTATAAACGTATAACCGGGAGTTTTGGTTGCAAAAATATCCCGCAGACAGGTGCACCTCTGCAGTCTGACCATGGCTCAGGTCGCGCTATACGCCACCTGACCGTTCACGACGGTCATTTGGACCTTCACCTGCAACAGCTCCTGCGGATCGGCATAGATATCACGGTCAATAACCGTGAAATCAGCCCGGCGCCCGGCGGCGATGGCGCCACGCTCATGTTCTTCCCCGGCTGCTACAGCACTGCCGGACGTGAACAGTCCCACCGCTTCCTCTGTGCTGAGCTTCTCCCCAGGCAGATAGCCGTCATGGGTCTCCTCCGGCTTGCGACGGGTAACAGCGGCGTGCAGACCGAGGAATGGATTGATCGGCTCAATCGGTGCGTCGCTACCACCGGCGCATGGGATGCCCTCGGACAGAAGCTTGTTCCAGGCATACAGATAGTCCCTTCGCTCTGTCCCTACGCGGTCCAATACCCAAGGAAAATCACTGGCAACAAATCGGGGCTGGATATCCGCAATCAGCCGCAGCTGCTTCATGCGCTGGACCAGCCCGGCATTCAGCACTTGAGCATGGATGAACCGGTCCGGCAGCGCCGCGGACATTGGTAGCGGCGCATGCTCCATAGCCGTAAGCGTCATATGCGCAGCAGCATCCCCGATCGCATGGACCGCAATCGGAAAGCCCAGCCTGCGGGCAGCAACGGTGATCTCATGGATCTGCTCCTGCGTATAGATGGCGATGCCTGACGTATGCGGAGCATCGCTGTATGGCTGTTCCAATAGCGCCGTCCGCCCACCGATGGCTCCATCGGTAAACAGCTTGACTGCGCCAAGCCGAAGCCACTCATCGCCTTGACCGGCGCGAAGACCTAGCGCCTCTACCTCCGGCAGATAGGTGTTGTACAGCAACTGATGAGTGCGGAAGAACAGCCCCTCCTCATTAAGCTCCCGGTGAATCCGCAGCATGGTGTCCACACTGTCCAATAACCGTAGATCCTCGGTATGGACTGCCGTTAGCCCATGCGCCAAGGCATCCAGATAGCCGCGGCGCATCGCCTCTTTCTTGGCCGCGTAGTCCGGTGCGGGCTGCACGGCCATGAACGGTGCGGAAGCATCCTCGTACACCCAGCCGTTCAGACGGCCGTCCTCACCGCGCCCGTACGCGCCTGATGCGAAGTCAGGGGTTCCTTCCGTAATCCCGGCCCGGCGAAAGGCCTCGCTGTTCCCCAAATAAGCGTGGAAGCAGGTCCGGGTCAGGAAGACTGGATGACGGTCCGTGATCTCGTCCAGCTCTCCGATATGGGGAGCGACCGCCGGGCTGAACTCATTCTCGTTCCAGCCCAGGCCAAGAATCCACTGTCCGGCAGGCGTCACTTCTGCGCGCTCCCTGATCATGCGCAGCATCTCTCCCTTGGAGGACACACCGGTAAAATCAAGCATGTCCAGCTTCATCCCATGCATCCCCAGATGCAGATGGGAATCGACCAGACCGGGCAGCACATGAGCGCCCTCCCAGTCCACAGTGGAGTAAGACCGGCCTGTAAGCTGCAGGGCCAGCTCCTTGCCCTTCCCAACGGCGGTGATTACGCCGTTCTCAGCTACGATTGCATCTGCCACTCCGAGGTTGGACGGCAGCTTTCCATTTTTATATAGAATCGTTGTCATTAAGCTCTGCTCCTTTACGGGTCACTTCACCTTTTACTTTCTGAGATTATCACATATCCCTCGTCGCCATGAATATACTTTATTTACAAGCCGGCAAGGTCCGGCTTCACAGCGCAACTTATATCCATGGGGAGGTGGTCATCCTGTCGCAATCATCCGGTCCCTTTACCTTTGTCGTATCCAAAGAAGACTGGTCCCTGCACCGCAAAGGCCATCAGGATCAGGAACGCCATCAGCAGAAGGTCAGGGAAGCCATCAAGGATAATCTGCCCGACCTTGTTACCGAAGAGAATATTATATTGTCCGACGGCAAGCAAATCGTCAAGGTTCCAATCCGCAGTCTGGATGAGTATCGCATTATCTATAACTTCCGCAAGCAGAAGCATGTCGGGCAGGGTGACGGTGACAGCCAGGTTGGCGATGTGCTGGGGCGCGATTCTTCCTCTGCTCAGCCAGGCAAAGGCGAACGGGCAGGCGATCAACCAGGCCAGGATACCATCGAGGCCGAGGTTGACCTGGAGGATCTGGAGGATATTTTGTTCCAGGACATGGAGCTGCCGCACCTGAAGCCGAAGGACAAAGAAGAGATTGAAGTAAAGTCCATCGTCTTCAACGATATCCGCAAAAAGGGCATGATGTCCAATATCGATAAAAAGCGCACCCTGCTGGAGAATCTCCGGCGCAATGCCAGCAGAGGCACACCCGGCATCCACAGCATCAGCCCCGATGATCTCCGCTACAAGACTTGGGACGATATCACGGTTCCTCACTCCAATGCCGTTATTATCGCCATGATGGACACATCAGGAAGCATGGGTTCCTTCGAAAAATACTGTGCCCGCAGCTTCTTCTTCTGGATGACCCGCTTCCTGCGCCGCCAGTATGAGAAGGTCGAGATTGTTTTTCTGGCCCATCATACGGAAGCCAAGGAAGTTAGCGAGCATGATTTCTTCACTAGAGGTGAGAGCGGGGGAACTATCTGCTCCTCCGCCTACCAAAAGGCGCTAGACATTATCGATCAAAGGTATCCACCATCCAAGTACAACATCTATCCCTTCCACTTCTCAGACGGCGACAATCTCACCTCCGACAACGAGCGCTGCGTCAAGCTAATCGGCGAGCTGCTAAAGCGCAGCAACCTCTTCGGCTACGGCGAAGTGAACCAGTATAACCGCAGCAGCACACTGATGTCAGCCTATCGCCACCTGAAGCATGAGCAGTTCATGCATTATGTGATCAAGGATAAGAAAGAAGTCTACCAGGCGCTGAAAGCTTTTTTCGGCAAAAGAGAATCCGTGAACCGCTGACCGCGTTCCGATTGCCATTCACATTGAAAAAGGGCTGTCTCAAAATAGGCATATTCTTTGCTGAGAAGCCATCTGCTTAAAAAATAATGTAAAAAATAAAAAATGGCGGTGCTCAGGTGGATTCCTGAACCCGCCATTTTCTTTTTGTGGTAGACGATCCCCTTCTTGAGCAAGGGATGGGCAAGTGGGTGGGCATGCGATAGACATGCGATAGACATGCGATAGACATGCGATAGACATGCGGTAGCCGTACGAAAGTTATGCGACAGTCAAGCAACAGTCAAGCAACAGTCAAGCGACAGGAATGCGACAGGCATGCGATAGACTTGCGACAGCTAAGCGATAGACTTGCGACAGACTTGCGACAGACACTCGCTCTTCAGGCGCGCAGAGCCGCTTAAGTAACAGCGGATGTCATGCAGCGCTTAATCAACTGGAAATACTCCCGTTATTTATTCAAAAACGGCGTGTCTCCAAAAAATAACTGGAAAAACTCCTGTTAATCTCTAGCATACCCCTCGATTTTCATATAAAGAGGGAAATTAACTGGAGAATTTCCCGTTAATTCGAGTAAAACCCTTGAAAGGGGAGAATTAACGGTACATTTTCCTGCTATGAACGAATTAGTCAATTCCCCTGTTTTTCCTTTTAAACCAAAGGGTCTTCAATCCCTTGGGCACAGAGACAAAATGCGAGTCGTCGGCTGGCAATCTGCTATCCGTGGGTTGGTTACCACATATTATGCCTGCGTCGAAGGAGCTTTCGTAAACTGTTTTCGCACGTCAGATCATGGATCCTGTGCACAGGAAAATCACGGATTCTCCTCGAACCTTTCTCTTTGTCTCCATGCCCCAAGGATTCAATTCTCTCGGGATATTCACATTTTCCTATTCGGATTACGCCATTTTTTGTTCTGCGTCTACCGCAATCGACCAGATAAACCCAACTAACTCACGACCTATAGCAGCTATAGTTAAATTTCGATGTTTCCCACGTCTGACTAACTTTAGATACTTGCTGTGTAACCGTTCTTGGGCTTTCCATGACGTTTCATGGACATGAGCACTCTGTCCCTCCAGGCGCACGGCTAAATCTCCTTTTACAGCAGGACGGTGACGGTAACTCCATGCAGACTCTACCAAGGCGCGCCGTACCATGGAATTCCCGACTTTTGTAAGGCTCCCTCTTTGGGTGCTTGCTCCCGATGAATACTCCCGTGGTACAAGTCCCAGGTAACTCATGAGCTGGGCCGGTGAACGAAAACGCTCAAAATTCCCGATCTCGACAACTAAAGTCATCGCCGTTAGCAAGGCGATTCCCCGCAGACCTTGCAACGCTTGAATGACTGGCGCGTACGGACAAATCTGTGCTTCTTCTCGCATGGCGGCTTCAAGTCGCTTGATTCGCTCCTCCACTTCCCGGAGCTGCTGCAGAGATTCGGTGAAAACCCGTTCTTGAGCTACAGTATTAAACTTCAAGATGGACAGCCATTCCCGGTACCTTTTGGTCCAGCGTTTTTTCATGCCCTCTGGCGTGTGAATTTGGTGGCGCAACAGAAAATGAATCAGTCGTTGCCGAGCCCGATGTAGGTCTTGCCTAGCATCTTCACGGGCACGAATGAGATCTCGTAAGGCTTCGAGCTCTGCAGTCGGCACATAGATCGTGGTCAATTCTCCTGCTCGGTGAAGCTGAGCTAGTTTTTCTGCATCTCGGCGATCGGTTTTTATGGCATCGCCGGGGCGCTGTGGAATACGCGAGGGTGCGATCACCCCGCAGGAAATTCCCATCTTCGTCAGCCAACGATATAGGTCGTACCCGGTAGGCCCGGCTTCATAGCAGACCTCAAGCGTAATCCCTGCACCTTTGAGTTTCCGAATCAATCGAGCTACGGCATCGGGGGTGTGGGGAATGGCTCCATAATATCGAGCGGGTTCTCGACCTTCGTCTGCAATAGCCACTGCAATTTTATCTTTAGATACATCCAAACCTACGTATTTTATGGTATTCTTCATAATAACAGCTCCTTTCGCATGTAGCTCTGAAATGGTTGTCCTTTCAACTTCCATTTTAACCTACGGTGTGCGAACAGGGGCTGCCTTTCGTTCATCATAACTGTTATTCCGAAGCTCCGCTCAGAGTCCAGCTTCAAAGGTACGGTGTGAAAACTTACACCGGACTCTGACCAGCCGCCATGCACCCCATGCACAGTCATTCACCCATGTACTGCCATGCCCCGATGCACCGCCATGTACCGCCAGCACCATCATACACTCTCATGACCGCCTGCTCTACGACATGCGCACAACTGTACAAGCTCCCATTTCATTCACAACTCTTGAGCTTCCTACACCCTAAGAGAATCACTGAAACGAAACCAGCGATTTCTTCAGTTCCTCAGCTAATGCCTCCAGCTTGCCGGACAACACCACAAGTTCTTCGCTGACCACGGACTGCTCGCTAGACATGGACGCAACCTCTTGCGTGGAGGCATTGCTCTGCTGCACCACGGCGCTAACGCTCGCCATAGCGTCGCCAAGCTGCCGCTGAAAGGCAATCAGTTCGTTAACCGCAGCTGTAGAATTCGCAATATGCTCGAGAAACTGTTCCATTTCTGTCTGTACCTGACTGAAGATCACAGAAGATTCTCGTACCGAATCAATCTGCTTCCCGAATAGCGGCGCGGCTTCATTGACCACACTCACCGTATTCTCAATATTCTGCCCGATTTCCTCCGTAATCTGCGATACAGACTGAATGGACTGATTCGACTGGTTAGCCAACTGACGGATCTCATCAGCAATCACGAGAAAACCTCTTCCCGCCTCTCCGGCTCTTACCGCTTCTATAGAAGCATTGAGCGCCAGGATATTCGTCTGCTTGTTGACAGCAATCATTGGACTAAGGATGCTACGGATCAAATGTGTGCTTTCTCGCAGCTTGGCCGAATTACCCTGTATGAGATTCATCAGGTTCACCACCGACTCACTCTGCTCTACCAGCAGCCTCATGGTCTTCGAGCCTTCGCCGCTGACGGCAACGATTTTGCCGGCTGAGCTGTCCATGGTAGTGTTCAGCTCCGTCACTTCCTGCATTTTCTCCCCCATAATCTCCACATTACGGTGGCCACGTTCGGCCTCTGCGGCCAGACTCGCTGCCCCACCGGCGATTTCACTCGTGGCAGCGGCCACCTCTCTCGCATGTAGTGAGGTAGTGCCCGACACCTTTACCAGTTGCGCAGAGGTTGAAAGCACCCCGTCTGCCGACAGTCGACTTTGGGTAGCCAACCATGAAATCTGCTCCATCATCCGGTTGAAGCTGTGGCCGAGCCGGCCGATCTCATCCTGGCTTTTAAAGTTCGTACGAACCTGAAGGTTACCCTTCTCGCCCTCCTCCATCAAACCAGCCAGCTTCCCGAGCGGCTTGCCAACCAGGCGCAGCAATAGATACCCGATCAGCAAGGCAACAACCGCTGCTGCCAGCACGACGGATAACGTTATGTACAATAGTTTGTTGGCTGAGCTTGTAAAATCACTGACCGGCGCATAGCCGATCATCGTCCAGCCACCGATACCCAGCGGCTGATAGACTACCAATTGAGACCGCCCCTGTTCATTCGGTGCAGTGAAAGAATGGTTGGGCTGCATCCCTGCTGCAGCATCCGAATTGTCTTGGCTTTTCACTATGGCCGGAGCCTTAATGAAGGATTCCTGCTCCAGCAGCCTGGAGTCAGCCGCATACACAATCACGCCTTCAGGTGTGACAATGCGGATCTCACCGCCATTACCAATCTGAAGGTTGTCCAGCAGACCGGTAATGGCGCTTCCTTTTACCTCAATCAGCATGTAATATTCTGCCTCGGGATGCTGCATATTTCTCAGCAGTCGACCCATTGTCAGAGAAGGCTCGCTGTACACGTCGAAGAAGCCCTTCTCCCTTACAGGGAACCAGACCGGATTGCCCTTGGCGTCTTCGATCTGTTTCACTCGAGCGATTACCCCCTCATCACTCCGAACAGCACCAGTTCCCGTAGACTTGTAAGAATCGACATCGACCAGGCTTTTTGAGAGTAGCCGGATCCCGGACAGCCGTTTGTCCGAATCCCGGACAGAATCCAGCTTGCGGCGGATACGATCCTCCGCAGCGGCCTTGGACACCGTTCCTACTTGTTTATTATTAGCGCTCTCCAAATCGGCTTTTAATGCCGGGTCTACAGCGAACTGCCGTGAGAGCGCCTCATATTCAGCCAGCAGAAATTCCAACTTGTCCGCAGCCTGCACAATAGACTGGCTCGAAGCCGCCGCCACCTCATCCGTGATGATGCCCTTGGCCGTATAATAGGATGTCAAACCAAGCACAGTGGACAGCAGGACTATGGAACAGAACACAATGAGAAACAGCTTCATGCCAACTGACTTGAACCGTGTAATCCATGACCGTCTCATAACTCTTTCTCTCCCCATGATTGTAGAAATGTCAAAAAGGGATACAGCCCTCCACATCTTGCGTACAGGCTGTACCCCTTTCCCTTGAAGCTTATGTGTTGGCTTGCCAGTTGAACCGTATAAGCCTTGCGCTTGAAATTAACCTTTGCTAGCCCCCGCTGTCAGACCGTCTACAAGCAGACGCTGCAGGAAGCCGAACAGAATCATAATCGGCACCGCGATAAGCACCGCACCGGCAGAGAATAAAGTGAAGTTCGTATTCTGCTGGCTGTTGACCATATCCCACATCCCGACCGCCACGGTCCAATTCTCCTTGGAGCGCAGAATCAGGCGGGCAAAGATAAAGTCTACCCATGGGCCGACGAACTGGGTCAATGCCATGTAGGTAATCATCGGACGGGATAGCGGCAGAATAATCCGTGCGAAAATTCCGAAATTGCTCGCGCCGTCGATCCGGGCCGCTTCATCCAGCGAGCGCGGAATCGTATCCAGGAAGCCCTTGGCGATAAAGGTACCGCCGAGCGGTGCGCCAGCAGCGTAGACGATAATCAGCGCCAGATGCGTATCGAGCAGATGGAACTCTTTTAGCAGCAAATAGATTGCAATCATACTCATGAAGCCAGGGAACATACCAAGAATCAGAATCGTGGACAGCGCCGTCTTACGGGCCTTGAACCGGAATCTGGAAACGGCATAACTTGTGAGCAGTGTAAGCACGACCCCAATCAGCATGGACATGATCGAGATCTTCAGCGTATTGGCATACCACTGACCGAACATATAGACTGGTGAAGTAAACAGCTCGGTGTAATGAGCCAGCGTAAATTGCTCAGGGATAAACGTTTTGCTGTACAATGATTTACCAGGACGGAAGGACGCCATGAGAATCCAAATCGCCGGGTACAGCGCAGCTATCGACAGAATGACAAGTACAATATAGCTCGCAGTCAGGCGGACCGTTTTACCAAGTTTGTGTCCGATCATTGGATCATATCCTCCTCTTTGAACGACTTCGTCCGGCGGTAATTATACAGGGAGAATGAAGCAACAATGATAAAGATGATAATCCCTATTGCCGAAGCCATGTTGTATTTGTTCTGATCGAGCGTCAATTTGTAGAGCCAGGTTACGAGCAAGTCTGTTGATCCGGCATATTGATAGTCTCCGTTGACTGGGCTACCGCCTGTCAGCAGGAAGATGGCGTTAAAGTTATTGATATTGCCCGCAAACTGCGTAATCAGTGTAGGCGCTGTGGAGAATAGCACCATCGGCAGCGTTACAATACGGAATTTCTGATATCCGGATGCTCCATCAACCTCTGCCGCTTCGTACATATCACGCGGAATGGTAGTCAGGACGCCCATAATCAGCAGCATGGAGACCGGAATTCCGACCCACATGTTAACGATAATAACCGTTACTTTGGCCCAGAAAGGATCAGTTAACCACGGGAGACCACCTAGCCCAAAATAACCGAGATACTGGTTGATGGGTCCGAATTGTCCGTTGAACAAGTTGCGCATCAGGAGAAGTGAGATCAGCTGCGGTACCGCGTAAGGCACAATCAGAATGGCTCTCCAAATTCCCTTGAAACGAATACCCTGCTGGCTGACCAGTAACGCCACAAGCAAACCGCCAAAATAAGTGGTCACTGTAGACAGAACCGCCCAAACAATCGTCCAGGTCAAGACGCCATAGAAGGTATGGCTCCAGGATTTCAGCACCAGCAAGCTGCGGAAGGTCTCGAATCCGACCCAATCCACCAGTTTGGCCGGCGGCATATGTCCAGGTGCAGAATAGTTTGTGAACGCCAGCATGATCATGAAGATGATCGGCATGATGGTGAAGAACAGAATCCCCACGGTTGGCAGAATCAGAAACGTCTGCGCAAACTTGTAATCCATAATATAGCGAACCGTCTGCTTGAAGGTGTTCGCTTGATGACCGGCTTCGCGTTCGGAGCCGATCTTATAGGCATCTCTAATATTCATGTACCAAGCGGCAAGAAAGAGAATAAGTACAAGAATCGTGATCAAACTTTGAATCAGAATGAAAATGGAATGGTCTCCCTGGACCATCTTGCTAACGCCCTTTACCTTCTCCAGGTGGCTGGGAGTTTCCCCTAGCGTCACTATTCCCCATAAAGCTCTTCCGAGATTTTGAATAAAGTAATAGACGGCTAAAGCTTCAGCAGCTATGAAAATAAGTCCCTTGATGAATTGGCGATTATATATTTGTCCCAATCCCATGAATAACGTCGACAGTATTGCGGCTCTCGTTCGGTGTCGCTGCATTTCTCATCCATTCTCCTCTCCGCGCGGAATTCAAGGAAACTGCCCGCCATGCGGCGGGCAAATGAATTCCACTGTGTGCTGTTCAAGCTATTGCTAAGCGCACTTGCTATTATTGAGCCGATGTACCATTGTTCAGATCCTTGATTTGTTGAACTGCTTTGTCCATGGCTACCTTAGGATCAACATCCTTATCCCAAATTTCAGGAAGCGCAGCATTCACAGGACTCCATACGTTACCCATTTCAGGAATGGAAGGCATCGGTTGGGAGTTCTTGGCTTGTTCTGCAAAAGCGGACACGTATGGATCGTTCTTGATTTGCGGATCTTCCAACGCTTCTTTGTTGGTTGGCACCGAACCAATAATCTTGTTCAACTCAAGCTGGGATTCCTTGCTGGTTGCAAAATGCGCATACAACTTGGCAGCATTCGGATACTGTGTGAACGAATTGACTGCATAGATTTTGATACCGGAGAACGTGATTGCTGTTTTACCATCAACGGTAGGTACTGGCGCAAGTCCAAGGTTCTCGCCCAGAGCTTCTCTGTAACCGCCCAGTTCCCACGGACCTGTAATATCCATAGCTACGTCACCGGAGTTGAACAGGCTGCGCTTGATATCAGCATTGATATCGCCGCTCTTGATTGGCAAGACTTCCTTCAGCTTGGCAAAAACATTCAGGCCTTCGATGGCACCTTCATTGTTCAGACCAATATCATCTTTGTTCGTGCCGTTATCACCAAAGAGGTAACCACCAGTCGAAGCCACGAACAAGTAGTTGTAATACAGGTTGCCTACTTCCCACATGATGCCGTATTTGTTCTTGGATTTATCTGTGAACGTTTTGCTAAAGGCAATAACGTCATCGAAGGACTTCGGTGCTTCTTTTACCAGAGATTTATTGTAGAAAAGGGCATAAGTCTCAGCCGCTCTTGGATAGCCGTACAATTCCCCGTCAAACGTGGAGCCTACGATCGAAGCCTCTGTGTTGTCAGCCTTGGTCTGCTCGGCAAAAACATCGTTTGGAAGCAACAGGCTTGCACTCGCAGCTTTACCAAGGTTGTCATGCGGAATGTTGATAACGTCGGCAGCCAATCCAGATGGTCCGTCCTGGGTTAGTTTGGTCACTTGGTCTGGACCTGGCACTTCTTCGATTTTGACAGGAACATTATATTTGGCCGTGAATTGCTTCGCGATTTCTTCCGTGAATGGTCTTTCCTCTTTGCTCTCCCAGACGATCAAGGATGCGCCGTCTTCAGGGACGATGTCACCAGCAACTGCGTTCCCGCTGTCTGTATTCGTTCCTCCATTGTTAGCAGGTGCGTTCGTCGCGGCTGCATTCCCTCCATTATTGGCTGTATTGCTGCCACACGCTGTAATGGACAGGACCATAGAACATGCTGCGGTGAGAACCATGAGCTTTTTCAACTTCATTGCAATAACCCCTCCCAATTTGTATACCACTTTTGATGAAGCATTATGATGATGACAAAATGTTGTGCAAGAACTTGCGCAAACGATTTCAGAAGATACAAAAAAAATATTCGTTTTTCCGTTCGTTCTGTATGTATTCGCTTAAACAAGTTTTAGAAAGCGCTTCATCACTGAATTAATCATACAACAGGAATGAATGATTGTAAAAACGTTTGCACATAGTGTATTTAGGTATTTATCCTTATTTAGAAAATAAAATGGGCAATTATCTCGCTTTTTCGCACGATATCTCCTATTTAATACGATTAATTAAGATTTAACCATCAATTTTCCCTTTAATAGATACTTATATATCTTAGCAAGCGCTTTAAGCAGGGATTTTAGAACCCTTTAGACCCAAGAGGGGAAGATTTACAAAGTGAAAAATAGTGCAATGGTTTGAACAAAGTTATTGAACCCCTTGTTCTTCCATGCTATAATCCAAATCAATACAGGGCGCTCTTTCCAAATACAAAGGCAATGT
Source organism: Paenibacillus sp. GCM10012306 (assembly GCF_042649265.1). Taxonomy (NCBI): domain Bacteria; kingdom Bacillati; phylum Bacillota; class Bacilli; order Caryophanales; family Paenibacillaceae; genus Paenibacillus; species Paenibacillus sp. GCM10012306. The sequence goes on from NZ_JBHRYW010000010.1 coordinate 105,113, forward strand.
TACTCTCAGGTACAACCTCGGCAGACTATTTTGCTAGGTTGTGCCTTTTTTGCCTTGATCGGGCAAGTACAGTGCGGGAGTTCCTGTCGCTATCCCTCACCCGCATCACCTACACTGTCTGCCCTATCTGCAACGTGCATCCTGATCTATACCGAAGTTTGGTAACCGTTTTCCTGTTAGAAATCATGCTTTTGTTGCACAAAATTCTGTGCAAATCCATTATTTGTATGCATAAAAGGGTACACTGGGTTCATAAGTTCCCTTCAGGCATACGACAACCACATTTTAGGGAGGAATTCATTCATGTTATTGGAAGCTGTATACCATCGTCCGCGCTTGAACTGGTCTTATGCCTATGATGAAACTACCATTCACCTCCGCCTGCGGGCCAAAAAAGGGGATCTCACCGAAGTATTCGCCTGGGCCGGAGACAAATACGCCTGGGATGCCACCAAAGAGCTGATCCCGATGACGCTTTTCACCTCTGATTCTATGTTCGACTATTGGGAGTGCGAGTCGGTACCGTTGCACCGCCGCTTGAAGTACGGTTTTCTGCTGCAAAAGGACACTGAACGCATTTGGATGACCGAAAGCGAGTTTCAGAGTAACCGTCCCGAGAACCCCAACAAGCTTTTCGAGTTCCCGTTCATTAACCGGGTGGATGTCTTCACCCCCCCAGCATGGGTAAAAGACACCGTATTCTATCAAATTTTCCCCGAGCGCTTCGCGAACGGTGATCCAAGCCTGGACCCAGAGAACGTGCAGCCTTGGGGCGGAACCCCGGCACCGGACAATTTTTTTGGCGGCGATCTGCAGGGTGTAATTGACCACCTTGACCATCTCAGCGAGCTTGGCATCACTGGTATTTATTTCACACCCGTCTTCTCGGCGACCACGAATCACAAGTACGACACCGAGGATTATTTGAGCATCGATCCCCACTTTGGTGATACGCAGACGTTGAAAAAAGTCGTTGACGCCTGCCATGAACGCGGAATTCGTGTGCTGCTCGACGCCGTCTTCAACCACTCCGGACGAACCTTCGCACCGTTTGTGGATGTGCTGGAGAAAGGCGAAACTTCCCGCTACAAGGACTGGTTCCATATCCACAAATACCCGCTGGATGTCGTCGATGGTATCCCTTCTTATGACACCTTTGCATTCGAGCCGATGATGCCGAAGCTCAATACGGAGAATCCGGAAGTTAAAGAATACCTGTTGAAAGTAGCTGAATACTGGATCAAGGAAACCGGGATTGACGGCTGGCGCCTCGACGTGGCCAACGAGGTAGATCATGAGTTCTGGCGCGATTTCCGCAAAGTTGTGAAAAAAGCCAATCCCGACGCCTACATTCTCGGCGAGATCTGGCATGAGTCTGCACCTTGGCTGGAGGGTGACAAGTTCGACGCCGTCATGAACTACCCGTTCACCGATGCTGTGCTGGACTTCTTCGTTCTCGGCTCCCTGGATGCCGAAGGCTTCGCCAACTCCATTGGCAGACAGCTGTCGCGTTACCCGCTGCAAGCCAGCGAAGTGGCCTTCAACCTGCTGGACAGCCATGATACACCGCGCCTCCTGACGTTGGCTGGCGGTGACAAGAAGAAGATGAAACTGGCCGCACTGTTCCAGTTCACTTACATGGGCACGCCTTGTATCTACTACGGCGATGAGATCGGCATGGACGGGGCTGGCGACCCGGATTGCCGCAAGTGCATGGAATGGGACCCTAAGAAGCAAGATCGCGCCCTGTTCGATTTCTACCGCAGACTGATCGACATCCGGGCCAGTCATCCGGCACTGCGCACGGGTACGATCACTTTCCTGGAAGCGGCAAATCATGGGTCCAAGCTTGCATATGAACGCCGCCTAGGTGACGACATCGTCATTGTCATGGTGAATACAGATGAGACGGCTCAGACACTCCGCGTTAACGTTGATGAATCACGTTGGGAGAATGTAATCACTGGCGATTCACTTCGTGCTGACCGTGGCAAGCTTACCGTCAAGCTCCCGGCTTACGGGTACACGATTATTAAGGCTGTTGTTTAAACAGCTCACGCATACAAGACACTTTACCCTGTCTTCGTGACTGGCTAGATAGATAAATAGAAAGGACTATCCTCTTAGCGATATGCTCCCCGTATAGTAGACAGGTGAAATAATAAAAACCTGTTTCTGTACGGGGAACATACCACTGAAGCCAGAAATGGCCTGAGGATAGTCTTTTTTTACGCAAATGTACGATTTCAGCATTTTTCATACAGGGTTGTGAGCTAAGGCTCATGAAAGTTTTTTAAAATGACGGGATTGTGTATTGAGTGACACCTGTGGTGCTTTACTCACGATCTTGACTATGGTTCAGCTATAGCATAAAGCTTAAATAACTACTTCCGTTTTCGTTGATTTGGAGGCTTGATGATTAAGCTCAGTTTTCAGTCAAACATAGCGTGAAATTACAGTATAAAAAACCAAATCCCCTTTGCAGACAAACACAACTTACACTTCAAACCCAATGCATAAATTATTTTCATAACAAGATATTAATATTGTTGTATTCATTTTGGATATAACTCAAAATCAGTGATTGATTCTTGTCTCGGCAAGTAACGGACTCCAGAGGCTTTATTCCTATAGATTCAACCATTCAGCAAGACTAACGGACTCCAGAGACCTTATGCGCGGAAATCTTGTTCAAAATCTATTGTTTGGGACGAAATAACGTCACCTGAGTCCGTTTCACAATCCATTAGCAATTTCATGTGCAAATAACGAATATATAGTCCGTTAACTTTCACGTTTTAAAAAAACTTGACCTCAACTTAGGTTTAGGTTGTATCTTTTTAGTTGTAACTAACTGAAATATAAATTGGAGGGAATAAACATGAAGAAATTCGCCTTTGTAACAGGTGCTAATAAAGGAATTGGATATGAAATTGTGCGACAATTAGCGGAAAATGAGTATCATGTATTTTTAGGAGCACGAAATGAGGAGCTAGGGCAAAAAGCCGTGCATTCCCTGGGCTCATCAAATGTTTCGTTTGTTCCCGTTGATATTTCTGATACACAATCTATTCAAACCGCAAAAAATAAAATCCTTGAAGTAAGTGATCACTTGGATTTATTGATTAATAACGCTGGGATCGCCCTTGATTTTGGTATTCTCCCGAGTGAATTAAAACTTGAGACACTACGGCAAGAGTTTGACGTTAACTTCTTTGGCACATTCCAAATGATTCAAACCTTCTTACCTTTGGTGAAAAATTCTCAGGGTGGAAAGATCGTTAACGTAACAACAGATATGGCTTCACAAACCATGTTCGCGAATGGCGACATCCCTCAGCTCAATATACTGGGCTATAACTCAACAAAAACGGCTGTTAATTCATTAACATTAGCATTTGGTACAGAATTTGGTACAAGTGGGCCTGAAATTCTAGGGGTTACACCTGGCTTCACAACTACGGATCTTAATCATAATTCTCCAGGTGGTAAAACAACGGCAGAAGGTGCAGAAATCATTGTTAAATACGCATTAAGTGATACAAACTATAACGGTAAAATTCTTGATAAAAATGGGATTATCCCTTGGTAATCCTCCTGAGGAGAACGTAATGAATTATACTATTGGACAAGTTGCACAAATGAATCATTTATCGATCTCGCAATTACGCTTTTACGAAAATAAAGGACTGTTTCCTTTTCTCAAAAGAACCGAAAAAGGAGATCGGGTATTTGACGAGGGTGCACTTAAATTTCTGGAAATCATCTTATGTTTAAAAAATACCGGGATGCCAATAAAGGACATTAAGCAATTTGTTGATTGGTCGATGAGCGGGAATGATAACTCCCCTCAGCGGCTAGAAATGATGAGACAGCACGAAATTACTGTTCTACAACAAATTCGAGATACAGAAGAAAATCTTAAAAAAATTCAAGAAAAGATCTTAAAAATTGAATCTGAAATGAATTAAGAAATAGACATTTGGCTAAAAAAACCTCACCCTCCACTTAAGCGTGGAGGGTGAGGTCTTTTTTGGGTTATACCGAACCAGTACGAGCACTGGTTCGGAAACAATCTTTTGACTTGGTTAGTAACAACTTGGTTAGCAGCATCTGGTAGTAGTATTTGGTAGTAGTTTTGATAGAAGTATTTGGTAGTACCTTTTGGAACTCCTAATACTGCCTATTGTGCAGCTATTCAAATCCATGAGCTGCCAACCTTAGGTACTGCCCGCCCTGGCTTTAGGCGTTACAGCGCCAGCAGATTATAGATTACCTGCGCGCTTTCAGCACGAGTCAGTTGTTCCTGAGGAGCAAATACACCGTCTTCTCGGCCCAGCAACAGCCCAAATTCCACGGCAGTATTCACCTCAGACTTCGCCCAATCGCTGATACGTAATGCGTCGGTAAAGGTACTGGCTGCTGCCTGAACATTAAACTTCTTGTCTTGCTTGACCTCAAGCGCCCGGACAAGCATAACAGCCATCTCTTCACGGGTGATTGTAGCACTCGGCGCGAAAGCATCCTCGCTCCGCCCTTTAACAATACCCAACTGCGCTGCTGTTGTTACATAAGAAGCATACCAAGCGTCATCCGCAACATCTTTAAAATCGTTCTTTCCTTGCCCGTTCACGCCAAGCGCACGGATTAAGAGCGCGGTGAATTCCGCACGGCTGACGCTGCTTTTTGGTTCGAATACACTAGCCGATACACCGGTCACGACCTGCTTAGCTGCCAGTGATTTAATCGCAGGAGCAGCCCAATACGTCTGCGGCACATCCTTGAATGTGGTATTGATCTCAAGTGCGGCATATTTACTGAAATGTGTAACCTCAGCGGTTATAGTATCGCCCTGAATCACGCCGCCAGCGTACTCCGGTTTCCCTTGATCCGGCAAGTGGAAGACGCCGGTCCATTCCTTGTTCGGTTGACCTTTGAGCTTGAAGGACAAAGTCAAAGGCTGCTGGAATACCGTTACCGGGATGCGGCTTCCGTCTTTTTTAACAACATATAGATTGAAATCATAGATATTCGATACGGAAGTGGTGCGTACGCCGTCCTTGTTCAATTCATCCAACAGTGACCGGACGGCAGTTTCCTGCAATGCACTGATTTCGAAAAGAATCTGGGCCGTCTCCGCATCTTCTCCAGATACACGCCCTAACAGGTCTGCAAGCAACTTATTAGGAAGTGTAATACTCAAAGAATCTGTCTTAATAACCAGACTATTGGTTCCCAATACCTGTGCAGCTTGAACCGGCAGCAGAACCGCAGTTTTGCCTGGGATAAGCCCCACTTCAACCTTGCCGTCTTGGCTACCCTTCAGGCTGTCCACGGATACAATCTGCGGGCTACTGGACGGTGCAGTGGTTGAAACCGTGCCAGGAATGGAGCTCTGCGCTGGTAGTGCCGTAAATGGCGACGCAGACTCTGGTCTAGGTGTTGCCACCGGTGCTGGCGTTGCTTCCGGTGTCGATGTGGCATCTGGTGTAGGTGTGACCACAGGTGTTGGCTTCATCTCAGGCGTCGGTGTTGGTGTCACTACAGGCGTTGGTGTTGGCGTTGGTTCCAAGCCAGGCGCAGCACCAAGAATCACAGTTCCGCCATCATTACGACCAGGCAGCTCAAGCGTAAGCTTTTGATCACCAGATACAGTATAAGTTGTGTTGCTGTATTCGTCTTTGACAAGCGTTCCCGCCGCAAAAGGCACCGGAATCTGAGCAGAGACAGCATCACTCTTGGTGTTGATGACAGTCACTACATTTTCACTGTTGTACTGCTTGTTAAAGGCCAGATAACCCAGTTCGTCCGAGCCAGCCAGCTTGGTCCGTACTCCCTTGGCGAACACTTTGGAATACTTGGCCCGGATATTCAATAGCTTGCTGTAATGATCGTGGAGCCCTTTCTCCGCAGTCAATTGCTCCCAGGGCATATCCGAGCGATTCTCGCTGAACTCGCCTTTGGACATATCTCCGGCATTCTTGCCTGAGCGGCCCAGCTCTTCGCCGTAGTAAATAACCGGCTGTCCCTTGGCCGTTATCTGTAGCGCAGCTGCAACTTTCAGCTTGCCTTTGTCCCCGCCGATATATTCGGACAAGAAGCCGTCTTCATCATGGCTGCTCAGGAATTGCGCCATCATCCGGGCATTGCCGATTTTGGCTTCCCGGTCTTGAAGATAGGCATCGGTATCATTGATTTTACCATTTGTGAAATCACGGGCAGCGCCCTTGAAGCCGAAGTCCAGCAGACTGTCCATCTGTCCACTCTCCAGCGTTCCCCCGTCATTGTCGGTCGTTCCGCCAAAATATTCTCCTACTAATTTAAAGTTTGGATCGATGGCAGTTAGCGCGTTCTTGAAGGCTTTCCATGTCGTATCCTCCACATGCTTCACAGTATCCACGCGGAAATAGTCAATAGTGTCTCCGCGCTGCGTCCGCGCATTGTTCAGCCAACCGCTTTGCCAAGCAATAATTTGCTCGCGCACTGCTGGATCTTCCGTCCGGAAATCTGGCAAGCCTGCGAGTTCACCTCGTATAGGATCTGTGTCCGCAGACACACCATCTGTGCGTAACATGCCGGCAAAACGCGCCTTATCTTCAGGAGTGATGTTCGGACTGTTATCCTCTGGCTTCAAACCGTACCCTGTATGGTTGAGTACAACGTCCACCATGATCTTAATCCCCTTGTCATGCGCCTTGTCGATCAGCTCCTTGAAGGTATCCATATCGCCAAGGTGCTTGTCGAGCTTGGTGAAGTCTTTGGCCCAATAGCCGTGATAGGCGTACTGCTTGCCACCAAAGCTAGCCCCTTGATTAAAATCAATATTATCCACAATCGGCGTGATCCACAGCGTATTGATGCCAAGTTCCTGCAGATAATCGAGACTGTCGATCATCCCTCTGAAATCCCCGCCATGATAGGCTTCGAGGTGATTTTTATCAACATTCTCATTATTACCTGGATCTCCGTCCTTGAATCTGTCCGTCAGGGCAAAATAAATCCGCGCTTCATCCCAGTCAAAATCAAGCTGGTCACCAGAATACGTTCTGGCTTTCACCTCAAGGGTAGCTGTGTGCTTATGCTTGTTGCCATACTGATCGACCAGGACAATCGGAATATTCTTTATTCCCGCCGGGATGGCATCCTTGACAGCCACAGTCTGCTGCATCAGCTCCGTATCCAGCTTCACCTTGGCAGGCCCGCCCAGTGCAGTTAGATCCATATAGGCTTCCTTATACGTTACAGTCTCATCGGAATTCGTTTTAAGGGTTACCACCGCATTCTGATTGGAATGAATTGCAGCGGGGTGTACCTCCGAGACAATGCTGACGTCTGGAATATGGTAGACGACCAGGGACTCGCCATTCACTGTATTTTTCGGATCTGTAAATTCGGTGGTACTTCCATCTTTAGTGACCAAGAATGTGTATTTGTAGGTTCCCTGCTCTATGTCAGTCAGAGAATAGCTGAACCATTCGCTAGCAGGGTCGTATGCCATCGGATATTCTGTACCATTCACCTTGACCTTGACGCCAGTGATTGCGTCTTGGCTTCCACTTCTGAACAAGACCTCATCACGGTATCGGAATGTAATCGTCCCGTCTTTCAGTACAGGGCCACTGATGCTCGGCTTGATATCCAGCTCTTTGACCATACTGGTGACATTGACCTTGGTGAACATCTCTCCTGGTGTGAGCGGAATTAGCCGATCATCCGGGTAATCCTGCTTTGCCGTGTTCCAGTCTGTGCCTTTACGAAGCACAAACCCGACATTCGTAGCGTTCGGTGCCACTTCGATCAGAACGCTTGCGGTTCCTTGTTCAAATGTTGTGAAGTCGATCTGATCGTTCTTGGCGCCAGTGTTCCAGACCCAGAGATTCCAGCCTGTATAATTCTTGTCCTCACGGGTATAGGTAAACTGGACATAACGCTTGTTATCCACTGGTTCTGTAGTGACTTTGACTGTAATCTTCGTCGATAAGCCGCCATAAGAGACAGTAATCATAGCGGTTCCCGCTGATTTGGCTTTGACCAACCCTTTGTTCGTGACTTCAGCCACATCCGGTTGTTCAGACACAAAAGTTGCTTTTGCCGTCACATTGCTTCTGCTGCCATCATCATATTTGGCGAATACAGCACTCTGATGACTGTTGTTCACCTGAAGCGCATAACTCGCAGGATCACTCTCCAGCGAAGTCAGGACAGTTGCGGCAGACGCTTTCTTGATAATTACTGCGGTGAGCGGCTCCAGTGTAATGGAATGGGTCGTCAGATTGAACCCGCTCTGGCTCGCGGCAGGAATAGGTGTTGTTCCGGCCTGAGCACCGTCAACCAGCACCTCACCGTTCGTCAAATCCTCAGATAGCGTAAGCGTTCTAGCGGTGCTATCTCCGTTCATAAACACATAATAGGTGCCGGTGCCATCGGTGGCCTTGTTTTTGTAGCCGATGACGAGATCGGTGGCTTTAACCTCAGGTGACGCAATCAGAGTCACGTTGGAATCCACGAGGCTTTTGTCAGCCAGTCGGAAAGCATTGGTCGATTTCCGCAGCTCCACCAGGCCAGTCGTGTACTTTCTCGTGATATTCTCCACCGGGAAGCTTACTTCATCCGTTGCTCTGCTCCAATCGAACATATTGATAGCATCCGAAGAATCATAAGAGTCATGGATAAAATAACCGAAGGAGACCCCATCCTTATCCTTCATCTCCGTATATTTATCCTCAGGAATGCCGCTGTCCTTCCACTGCTTCGTGCGTCCGTACTCCTGACCCGCATGGATAAACGCCGTGCCTTGAGAAGTCAGCACCAACAGGTTACCCAGCCTGATTCGCTTCTGGATCTCCAGCTCATTCTCCGGGATCGCCGGGTCTTTCTTGATTGACTGCGCAATCACGTCATGGAGCGGCAGATTGTCATGGGCATCAATATACTGCACCATATCGCCTGGACTATCCGCAGGCGTATTGGACGGCTGTGCCTTGATATTGTTCAGGATCGTGCTGATCTGACGCGCACCGCCTGTAATGAATCTCGGCTCGCCCTCAGAACCAAAGCCGGATTTCAATTCATTGCGGAACTCGTCAGAGAACACCCCGACACTGTCCGTCTTATCCATCCAATCCTGATCCGCACCTTTGCCAGCAAGGGATGGATCAGAGGCCCCACCACCGAAGGTCCGCCAGCCTTCACCGATGAACAGTGCCTTCGGATTTAGCGCAGCAGCGGCATCATAAGCGTTCTGCACCGAATCGTATGTGGCATCGCCCATCATGTCCCAGCGCATTCCGTCGATTTTATACTCGGAGAACCAGTACCTCACAGAATCCACCATCAGCTTCTCGGCCATCTTGTGGTTGGTCGCCAGATTATTGCCAAAGCCACCGATAAAATTGCCATTCGCATCCTGGAACGCATAGTAGTTCGGCACGATGTCGTTCAGCAGTTCTGTCTTCGCCATGTGGGTGTACACCACATCCAGCACCACACCCATACCGGCTCGATGCACAGCATCAATCAGGCCCTTCAATTCCTTGATCCTTAGTTCCGGGTCGGCAGGATTCTGCGAATAAGCCCCGTCCGGAGAGAAATAACTGTGGGGATCATACCCCCAGTTGTACTCATTTCCTTTTGCCGAATAATTCAATTCCCGCTGATCCATCTTCGTCTCATCCCCGTAATACCAAGCCATTACAGGAAGCAGTTGAATATGAGTCACGCCCAAGGACTTGATGTAATCCAGCTTCTTCTCAAAAGCCGCATATGATCCCCAGCGCTTGCCATCCAGACTGACTTCAATAGAAGGGTCAGAGGTGAAATCCCGGACATGCACTTCATAAATGATAGCGTCTTCACGTTTCTCATAACCACTAATATCGGCATAATTGAAGCCAGCAGGATTACTCCCACTCAAATCGACAATCGCCGCTTTACCAACAGTGTCGCCGCCCTCTCCCGGCGCTCCTGTTGTGTCTACCGTGAATACCGCCATGGATTTGGCATAAGGGTCTAGGACATCTTTCGTTACCCCATCATTAGTGACTTCATATTGATAGTAAAAGCCTCTCACATCGCTTGCTGCTGCACCTGTCAGATCTTCCGACTTCAGCTTGACCGACCAGACACCCTGTTCGCCCCGTTCCAGCGAAACTGTGCCCACAAGGACATTAGCGTCATTCTTATCGTAAATCTTGGCTAATACCGAGCTGGCTTTGGGAGCCCACAGCTTCAGTGTCGCCGTCTTCTCGGCGGGATGATAGGTTGCACCAAGATCGTCTCCCGTATAGTTGTACATCTCATCTAGCATTCTCCACCCGGAAGAAGCCGCTACGGTCTTGCCCGCATAAGTCACACTCAGTGGTGTCTGATCCAGTTCAAAGACTTCGGTCTCCACTTCGATCGCGGTGGGGCTGGTAACCGTTACGGATGTAACCGGAATAACGCTTCCCGCCTTATCCTTCACGGAAATCGCTGATTGCAGCGTACCCGAATCGAGCCCGTCCGTCAGGGTGAAGCCCAGAAGGATTTTCTGAGTGGATAGAACCTCAGCAGATACCAATCCGATCGGTACCTCGCCAAACGGAGAGACATAGACATTATTATCGCCTTCCCGTACCCAGAGCTGATTGTAGCGGTCCAGCAGTGTAAAACCTTTATCTCCACCATCCTTATCGCCGTTTGCCGGATTCAGGACAAGAAAGCCGATTTTCTTCGCATTCTCTTTCAGCTGAATATCGGCATAAGCCCCGAAACGGTCTCTTTGTCCATCCGAAAATGGCGTGGCCCCACTCGGCCAATTCGCGGATTCTGCCGCAACATCTCCCCACAGCCACAATCCATGCGCGCCGTAGCTGTTGTCCGATCTAATGTAATGCACCCGCACCGTATTAGCAGGAAGTGTAACCGGCTCATATGGTGTAATTACGTCAGAGCCTTCCTTGATCCAAATTTCGTTCGTCTGCGGTGTATTGATTGCAAAAAACTTGTCCCCGGCATCCTTCGCCTGCGTGCTGCGGTTCACTACCAGGAACGAAAATTTCTTGGCCCCTTCCTTCAGCGGGATGTCTGCATAAACACCATAGGCATCCCTCTGTCCTTCTGGAAAAGGTGTTGCCCCACTCGGCCAGTTCTCGGAAGGTGCTGCGGCACCGTCCCACACCCACAATCCCTGATTTGCATAATCTTCGGACACCCGGTTGTAGTGAACCCGCATGTGTCCGTCTGGTACAGGGCTTACTATACCTGGTTCCGATAAAAGTTGCGTTTCAGCACTTTCACTTTGGGTCGTCTCATTGAGTTCCAAAGCCTCTTCTGTTGCTGCCGACTGAGAATTGTCCACAAGTATGGCTTCCGTCGCTGCTGCCTGTACAACTGCCGGATGAAGCCCTAAGCTGGATAACAGCAGAACAATAACCATCCCTGCCGCAAAATATTTCTTGATCCAAAACGCCCGTTTCATTCCGTTAACCCCTCCATGAATTCCTTGATTTCATCACAAGTGTGCTTTATTCATAGGTTACTGTTCTAATTCTCTCATCCGATTCAACTGCCTGATCCCGGAGTTCTTAAGGAACTCTTTATGTAAGTTTTGCCCCAGTAGTTATCGCATGGCAGGCAGCTTCTTTGTCCTATGGCGGCTTGTCAGGCCTCTGTTAAACACCACATCCTCCTTCACAAAATAAGCCAATGATATTTTTAAAGAAATACATAGCAACGTGAACATCTGAAAACATCACTCTCTAGCGGTTAACACTACTACAAAATTGCGCAAACGTTTGCAAAAAGTTCTAAGAAAAATCTAATCTACTAATAATTACATAACCTTTCTATCATCTTGCGATAAAAAACAATACTTGAAAGCGCTTGCCGCAATTTGATTAACATACTAATCCCAAAATCAAGAAGTTGTCAATAAGATTTTGTAGTATCTCCGTTCAAATCTCACTTCCTAAAATCTCTTTTATGCACAACGTTTGCACTGAAATATATGCAACAAATCATCATTTATACCCTATTTTCTCCTAAAAACTCATGAAATCATCGCTATTCTAGCTCTTTAGTGAAAATATACAAACCTGGTGGCAAAAATCCTGTACCCTCTCCAAAAGTGGCTTTTTCCTTGTCCTGACGGACTTTTTCTATTTACAATTGACAGTACTTCGATTAATATTACTGTGTAAAGCAAACGGTTCCATAAGGAGGTTTCTATGACAGTTACCATTAAGGATGTGGCGAAGAAAGCGGGAGTATCCCCCTCCACAGTATCCCGGGTGTTGTCAGGCCATCCCAGAATCAGCCTGGAAACCTCTCGTAAAGTTAAAGCGATTATGGAGGATATGGGATACACTCCCAATATGATGGCCAAGAGTCTGGTATCGAAGACTACAAACAGTATTTGCATTATCCTTCCGAAACCCGCAGAAGAGCTGTTCTCCAACCTGTTCTTCATGGAATTGATTCGCGGGATTGTTACGCAGGCCAGCCGATCCGGTTACGATGTACTGATTAGCTCCGGTGCGAATGAAAAGGAAGAACTGGAAGCCGTCTCCCGCCTACTGAAAGGGCGCCGTGTGGACGGTGTAATTCTGCTGTATTCACGCAAAGATGACGCTGTGATTGATTTTCTACAGGCGGGTGACTACCCCTTCGTACTAATCGGTAGAAGTGACCGCTATGAGAATATATTATCTGTCGATAATGATAACGTCATGGCAGCGTACGACGCTACGAATCACCTGATTTCCATGGGACATGAGCGTATCGGCTTCGTCAGCGGCCCGCCCAACCTCATCGTTTCTCGCGATCGTCTGGAAGGTTACCGCAAAGCCATGCAGAACAGCGGGTTGACCATGCGTCCGGAATGGATTGTGGAAGGTGAATTCTTGCAGGATAGCGGCTATAGGGCGATGTCTTTCTTCATGAATCTCCCGAACCGCCCCACTGCGCTGGTCGCAGTGGACGATATGGTGTCCTTTGGCGTACTGCGCGGATTGAACGAACTGAAATATAAGGTTCCCGAAGATCTGGCGATTGTCAGCTTTAACAACATTCCGTTGTCCGAGCTGTCCAGTCCCCCTATCAGCAGTATTGATATCGGTATCTACCATCTGGGCTATACTGCCTCGCAGGTACTGATTCAAGGCATACAGAAGCCGAACAATGATGCCGGTTATACGAATAGATTTGTAATTCCACACCGTCTCATTGTCAGGGAGTCTTCCATGCACGCACCAAGCAAGCCGTAACAAACCAGGAACAAATAAATGAAGCATCCAAGCTTCATTTATTTTTTGGATCATTGTTCAAACGTTTGCGCTAATATGCAGAACAATTACTTTCTCGCTCCATTCAAATGCGCATGCCCAGAAGAACTGCCGCGTATATCTTTCTAGGAGGTTCCATTCATGACAACCATTCATGCCTGTTTATTCGATTTGGATGGTGTACTTGTAGACACCGCCAAGTATCATTACATCGCCTGGAAGGAGCTGGCTGATGATCTCGGCTTCCCTTTCACCGAGCAGGATAACGAACGCCTTAAAGGCGTCAGCCGAGCGGCATCGCTCGACATTCTGCTAGAGATTGGAGGGCTAACTGTGGACGAGAACGAAAAGGCTAGGCTGGCTGATAGAAAAAACGCCCGCTATGTTGAGTACATCTCCTCCATGGACAGCTCAGAGATTCTACCCGGTGCCCTTCAATTCCTGCAGGAATGCCGGCAGAATGGCATCAAGGTCGCTCTCGGCTCTGCCAGCAAAAATGCGATGACCATCTTGAACAACACCGGATTAACCCCATACTTCGATGCTATTATCGATGGCACTCATACCAGCGCTGCCAAGCCTGACCCTGAGGTGTTCCTGCTGGGAGCCAAAGCCTTGGGCGTAGAGCCAGCTCACTGTGTCGTCTTTGAGGATGCCGAAGCTGGCATAGAAGCCGCTACCCGTGCCGGAATGGTTAGCGTCGGTATCGGCTCCCCAGCCACCCTTGGCGCCGCCAATATGGTCATCCCTTCCCTGAAAGAGCTGAAAGTTTCGGCGCTACGGGAATCTTTTACCAGTGTTTAACCAACATTAAGTTATACACCTAGCGGCCGCGAAGCGGCCCTGCCTTATTCAATATGAAATGAATAAATAAATGTTTTGGAAGTTGGGAGTGGAAGTAACGGAGAGGAAAAATTGGGAACTGTAGAAGCGATAGCGCTCGCCTGAAAGCTTTCTGCAGGAAAGCTCGCATCGGAAGCATAAGCTAATCAAATTTCTACCCTATCTTAAAGTTTACATAGGAAATAGGATTATAACAGCGATCGAAAGTCCAAACTTTCCTTGGAGTTACTGACCTTTTCTCCCAAGCACCAAGAGAATTTATTTTTTCAGTTTATCCATCCCCAACTTAAAAGGAGCCGATAATCTTGAAGCAATATTTGAAAATTGATGAATGGTCCATTATCGAAGAATCGTTTGATCCGGGAACCCAGGAAATTTCCGAGAGTGTGTTCAGCATCGGAAACGGATATATGGGCGGACGCGCCAATTTCGAAGAGCAATATAGCGGTCACAGCCTGCAAGGCAGCTATATGGCAGGCGTATACTATCCCGATAAGACACGGGTTGGCTGGTGGAAGAACGGCTATCCCGAGTATTTTGCCAAAGTACTGAACAGCACGAACTGGATCGGGATCAATATCGATATCGACGGGACTACACTCGATCTTGCCAAATGCACAGTGACCGATTTCCGCCGGGTCTTGAATATGAAGGAAGGTACGCTGTCCCGCAGCTTCACGGCTACACTGGAAGATGGCAAACAAGTCAAGGTTGAGAGCATTCGCATCGTCAGCATGACCCGCCAGGAAATCGGCGCGATTCGTTATTCCATCGTTCCACTCAACTTCACTGGCCAGCTCTCAATTACGCCTTACCTGGATGGCGACATCAAGAACAAGGATGCTAACTATGACGAGAAATTCTGGAATGAAGTCGAGAAGAAAAGTGAGGGAGATAGCGGCTATCTCACCCTGAAGACCAAAAAGCTCGATTTTCACGTTACCTCGGCTATGGCCTTCGACATTCTCGTAAACGGCGAGAACACAGCGGCGCAGGCGGAAGCCATCGAGCAGGAAAAATACGTAGGCAGCCAGGTTGCTATAGCGGTACAGCCGAACGATCAAGTCGTGATCTACAAATATGCTGCCAACGTAACGTCTCGCAATCATGGTCTCGGACAACTGGTGGATGCCGCCAAGAATGCACTGCAAAGCGCACGGGAAGCTGGTTTTGTGGCACTTTTGACTGAGCAAGCAGATGCCTGGAGAGATAAATGGAAGGAAAGCGACATTATCATTGAAGGCGACGTGTCCGCACAGCAGGCGATCCGCTTTAATATTTTCCAATTGAATCAAACCTATAACGGTGAAGACGACCGTCTGAACATCGGGCCGAAGGGCTTTACCGGTGAAAAATATGGCGGCAGCACATACTGGGATACCGAAGCGTATTGCGTGCCTTTCTATCTCAGTACGGCAGATGCCTCCATCGCCCGCAACCTGTTAATCTACCGTTACAAGCACCTGGAAAAAGCCAAGGAAAACGCCCGCAAGCTCGGCTTCACCAAAGGCGCCCTCTATCCGATGGTGACGATGAATGGCGAGGAATGCCATAACGAATGGGAAATTACGTTCGAGGAGATTCACCGCAACGGGGCGATTGCCTATGCTATCTATAACTATGTGAACTATACCGGAGACCAATCCTA
Organism: Paenibacillus sp. GCM10012306; assembly: GCF_042649265.1. NCBI lineage: Bacteria > Bacillati > Bacillota > Bacilli > Caryophanales > Paenibacillaceae > Paenibacillus > Paenibacillus sp. GCM10012306. Next base: position 120,866 of record NZ_JBHRYW010000010.1, read on the forward strand.
CCTCGGCCAATACGGACTTGAAGTGCTGGTGGAAATCTCCCGCTTCTGGGAAGAACGTGTGCATTATGTAACCCACAAAGACAAATATGTCATGCTCGGCGTTACTGGACCGAACGAATACGAGAATAACGTCAACAACAACTGGTACACGAACCGTATTGCATCCTGGACGATGGAATACACGCTGGAAGCCCTAGCTTACTTGCAAGAGAATGAACCAGCCCGCTACGCAGAATTATTGGAGAAGCTAGAGCTTCAAGATAGCGAGCGGGGCAAATGGAGCGAGATTATCGCTAAAATGTACTATCCTGTTGATGAAGAGCTGGGGATTTTCCTCCAGCAGGACGGATTCCTCGACAAAGAGATCATTCAGGTCAAGGATGTGCATCCAGATCATCTACCACTTAACCAGAAATGGTCATGGGATCGGATTCTACGTTCTTGCTTCATCAAGCAGGCGGATGTGCTGCAAGGTCTATACTTCCTCGGTGACCGTTACGATCACGATACGAAAAAGCGGAATTTCGACTTCTACGAGCCGATCACCGTGCATGAGTCCTCCCTCTCCCCTTGCATCCATGCGATTCTCGCTTGCGAGCTGGGATACAAGGAAAAGGCTTATGAAATGTACCTGCGCACCTCCAGACTGGATCTGGACAACTACAATAATGATACGGAAGACGGCTGCCATACCACAAGCATGGCGGGAACCTGGATGTCGATCGTTCACGGCTTCGGCGGTCTACGCGTACTGAATGGACGGTTGAACCTGAACCCTTCCAACCCAGGTCACTGGACGTCCTATTCCTTCAAAATCATGTTCCGCGGCTCTCGTCTACTGGTTAGCGTAACCGATACCCAGGTAACCGTGACCAATGAGACCGATATTCCGGCCTCGCTCACGATTTATGGTCAGGAATATACAGTGAATGGACTGAGCAATGTGACTGCTCAAGGGACCAACGTTACCGCATAATCTGCCCGTATTCTCCCGGCCCCCGAGGCTGTCTGCTTTCGGGGGCCGGGTACTGTTTAGCGGTTTGTATTCGGATGGAATGTAAACAACCTCAAAGGAGATCTCACTATGAAAAAAGCATTTTGGAAAGAGGCTGTTGTCTATCAAATTTATCCCCGCAGCTTCATGGATAGCAACGGTGACGGCATCGGCGACCTGAAGGGCATTATCTCCCGTCTCGATTATCTCCAGCAGCTTGGCGTAGATGTCGTCTGGCTCTCCCCTGTCTACAAGTCGCCCAATGACGACAACGGTTATGACATCAGCGACTATGAAGATATCATGGATGAATTCGGTACACTTCAGGACTGGGAGGAACTATTGGAAGGCCTCCACACCCGTGGGATCAAGCTGATGATGGACCTCGTGATCAACCATTCTTCGGACGAGCATGCCTGGTTCGTGGAATCCCGTTCTTCCAAGGACAACCCTTACCGCGATTATTACATCTGGCGTCCCGGCGGTCCAGACGGCAAGCGCCCTAACAACTGGAGCTCCATTTTTAGCGGCCCGGCCTGGGAACTGGACGAGACTACTGGTGAATACTATCTTCATCTTTTCTCGCGCAAGCAACCGGACCTCAACTGGGAGAATCCGCAGCTGCGCGATGCGCTCTACAAGATGATTACGTTCTGGCTGGATAAAGGTGTGGACGGACTGCGGATGGACGTTATCAACCTGATCTCCAAAACGCCAGGCCTTCCTTCCTCAGGTGATGCCGAGCTTGGCGGTGGTGGTGAATACTACATGAACGGCCCAAGAGTGCATGAATTCCTGCATGAAATGAACCAAAAGGTACTCTCCAAGTATGACGTCATGACCGTCGGCGAAACGCCAGGGGCGTCTGTGGAAGATGCCATTCTATATACTGGCGAGGATCGGGAAGAATTACAGATGGTCTTTCAATTCGAGCATATGGACGTTGACTCCGGCCCTAGCGGCAAGTGGGAAGTAACACCATGGACCCTGCACCAGCTGCGCGGAATTCTGCATAAATGGCAAGTCGGCCTGGCTGAGCAAGGCTGGAACAGCTTGTACCTGAACAACCATGACCAGCCACGCATGGTATCCCGTTTCGGTAATGATGGGGAGTACCGTGTCATCTCCGCCAAAATGCTGGCGACCCTGCTACATACGCTGAAGGGCACCCCGTATATTTACCAAGGCGAAGAAATCGGGATGACCAACGTGAAATTCCCTGTTCTGGAATACTATCAGGATATCGAGACCCTCAACATGTACCGTGAAAAGGTCACTGAGGGCGGCGCCGATCACGACACGATTCTGAATGCTATTTATGCCAAAGGACGGGACAACGCCCGGACGCCTATGCAATGGGATGGGTCTGCCAATGCAGGCTTCACTACCGGAACACCTTGGCTGCGGCTAAATCCGAATTATAGCGAGATTAATGTGGAGCAGGCAGTGGCCGATCCCGATTCGGTGTTCCACTACTACCGCAAGCTGATCGCGCTGCGCAAAGAGAACCCGATTATGGTCTACGGAGCATACAAATTGCTGCTTCCTGAACACGACTATATTTATGCATACACCCGTACCCTGGACAAAGAGCAGTGGCTCGTGCTGCTGAACTTCAGTGATGTTCCGCAGCCTGTAGATCTTCCATCGGAGCTTGCAGCCGTCAAGGAACTGGTGATCGGAAACTACGGGGAGGCGTCCTCTGACCGCAGCGTTCTGCGGCCATACGAAGCGAGCGTGTATCGGTTAGGGAACTGACGAGGTTCGTGCTAAGCAACTGCAGAAAACCGTGCTCGGTGACTGGCGAGATCCGTGCTAAGCAGGCGTATTCCGGTTAGAGAACTAAAGAGGTCCGTACTAAGTGACTGACGAGACCTGTGATAAGAAGACGTATTCCGGTTGGAGAACTAATGAGGTCCGTACTAAGTGACTGACGAGACCTGTGATAAGAAGGCGTATTCCGGTTGGAGAACTAATGAGGTCCGTACTAAGTGACTGACGAGACCTGTCTCCCTGAGTTATACTATTAGAAAGTTTGAATTTTGAACTGAAAATAAGAAGCTACCTCAACATCAGTGCTTGCTTCGCCAAGTAACGGAACCCAGAGTCCTTATTGCTTATAAATCCAGTTATTCTGGAAGATAACGGACTCCAGAGACGCTATGGGCAGAAATCGTGCTCATATTCCGCTGTTTGGCAGGAAATAACGTCATCTGAGTCCGCTACATATTCGTGGGTACTTCATGTGGAAAATAACGGTTTTACAGTCCGTTAGCTCCCATAAATGAGCCTGAAACTACTGATCCGGTTGTGTTTATGAAGTAGTTTTGACCAAGATCTTGTGGCAACCATTGATTATGATGTTGGGCCGTAAAAAATAGAAAGAAAAGTTTGGAACTGTAGGAGGGATAGCGACCGCCTGAAAGCTTTCCGCAGGAAAGCTCGCATCGAAAGCATAAGCTGTCTCCAGATTTCCACCGTTTGAAACGGAACCAATCAAGAAATCTGGAGACAACAGCGGCCGGAAGTCCAAACATTTTCTGTAGTTACGACCTTACTCTATTTAAAGATATCAGTTCGGTCACCTGTCTTCAGAACGCACGGAAGAACCGGATGAACAGACCCGGGAATGATAGTATGGATTCAGAAGGAGATGGCGCACTTGGAATGGTTGATTCGAATGAAGGATGCTCTGGATTACATGGAGAACAATTTAGAGGAACCGCTGAATATTGATGAGATTGCAAAGGTAGCTTGCTCTTCGCCCTTTCATTTTCAGCGTATGTTCAACCTCCTAACCGGATTCACGGTATTCGAGTACATCCGCAAGCGGAGATTGTCGCTTGCGGCGCAGGAGCTGAGCGTGTCGGACATTAAAGTGCTGGACGCAGCACTGAAATACGGCTACGATACCCCTGAATCTTTTTCCAAAGCGTTCCGTAAGCTGCATGGGGTGTCCCCTTCAGCCGCTCGCGAGAAGGGCGTGCAGCTCAAGGCCTTTCCACGCCTCTCTTTCCATCTATCATTGAAGGGAGATAAAGAAATGGAATACAGAATTATCGAGAAAGATAGCTTCAGAGTGATCGGCAAGTCTATCGAGGTATCCTTGAAAGATGGAGAAAACCTGCGGGAGATCCCAGCCTTCTGGAGTGCCGCCAACGGAGACGGGACCTCTGACCAATTGATTGAGATCGGCGGAAAAAAGGATATCCTCGGGATCTGCATGGGTGTGGACCACCCCAACGAGAAGCTCTCCTATTGGATCGCCGTAGAAGATGAGTCCAATACGGACCCGCAAGAATATGAAACGGCTATTGTTCCCGCCGCCACCTGGGCTGTCTTCACCTCGGTAGGGCCGATGCCGCATACGATTCAGGACGTCTGGAGCCGAATCTTTCAGGAATGGTTCCCCAGCACAGCCTATGAACATTCAGGCGGACCCGAACTTGAACTCTACCCTCTCGGTGATGTGAGCGCAGAAGACTACCGCTGTGAAGTATGGATTCCGATTAAGCAGAAATAAGCGTTACATTTCCCATTACCCAATGAATCTCCATAACCCAAGACGGCCGCCCGAACACCGGGCGGCCGCTTTTCATATCATAGAGCAGATGCTTGGCATTCTATCCCCGCGGCTATTTTCCATTTTGAGAAATGGCTTCGACTTGGTATAATAAACAAATTATGTGGATTATATAAAAAGATCCGATACTCGGTGAAGGAGAATTTCATGTCTACTGTAAAAATTTTTTCAGACAGCACTTCCGATTTGCCACAAGGCTGGAAAGAGAAGTATGATGTCGGCATCGTCCCGCTATATGTAATATTCGACGAGGGTACTTATAAGGATGGAGTGGATATTACGCCCGAAGAGGTATACCGCAAGGTTGCTGCCAAAGGCAGTCTGCCCAAAACCGCCGCACCTTCGCCGGCTGACTTTATAGCAGCATTCACCCCGGTCATTGAGAGCGGCGGCGATATTGTCTATATCAGTTTGTCCTCTGCCATATCTTCTACATATCAGAATGCCCTGCTAGCTGCGGGTGAATTCCCAGATGGAAGAATTGAGGTCATAGATTCGGAGACACTGTGCGGGGGAATCGCCTTGCTCGTCATGAAGGCCGTGCGTGCCGCCGCCAAGGGGCATAGTGCAGCCGAGATCGCAGAGCTCCTTAAGACCGCCAGAAGGAATATGGACACGCAATTTGTAGTCGATACACTAGATTACTTATATATGGGCGGACGCTGCTCCGGTATGCAGAATTTTATCGGCAGCCTACTCAAAATCCGGCCGGTGCTGAAGCTGATTGACGGTAGTATTGTTCCGGTCAGCAAAGTCCGTGGCAAGAAAGAAAAAGCCGTCGAGCAGATGCTTCAGAACGCGCTTCCCGACATCAAGAACATGGATAAGGAACTGCTTATTGTAGCCCATACCATGGCTGAAGAGGATGCAGAGTACCTTAAGCGTGCGCTGCAGCAAGCCACAGGCGCTCAAGAAATTGCCGTTATTGAGGCCGGTTGTGTAATCGGCAGTCATTGCGGTCCGCATACGGTGGGTCTTATGTATTTGCGTGAATCATAATTTCAATACTATAAAAGCAAGCATGGCGGGCTGCCCGGAAGTCAGAAACTGACTACGGGCAGCCTTTGTGATCTGACGGCTAAAGCGCCTGGTCACCAATAAAGTAACCCTTTGGACGACTGTAGTCTACCACCTGTACTTACAGTTCAAACTCGCCCATGTCCTCCTCCTTCAAAAAGGGCAGCATGAAGCGAAAGGTAGAACCTCGCCCCTCCTCACTTTCCACAAAAATCGTGCCTCCCATCAGCTCTACCAACTGTTTACAGATCGCCAGCCCGAGGCCTGTCCCACCATATTTACGCGTATGCGACGGGTGAAGCTGGGAGAAGGATTGGAACAAGAGATTCAGTTTGTTGTCGGCAATGCCGATACCTGTATCCCGTACCGAGAACTCCAGCAGGTAATTCGGCGAATGCGGCAGTACGATGTTCTTCACGGACAAGGTGACGCTACCCTGCTCCGTGAATTTCAAGGCATTGCCTACGAGATTAACAATGATCTGCCGCAAACGGCTGGGATCGGTAGTCAGCACTTCGGGGACACTGGTATCGGCCCACCATCGCAAAGCCAGCTTCTTCTCCTCGGCCTTGGGTGTGAACAGGTCTACAATGCTGGACATCATTTCCCGCAGATCGAACATTTCCGACTGTAGGGTCATTTTGCCTGCTTCCATTTTGCTAAAATCAAGGATATCGTTCAGAATACTTAGCAGACTGTAACTGCTGCTGCGCAGAATCTCCGCATAGCTCCGCTGCTCCTCGCCAAGCTCCGTCTCCAGCAGCAGATCCGCCATCCCGATCATCCCGTTCATCGGCGTCCGGATCTCATGACTCATCATGGCCAGAAAGTCGGCCTTGGCCCGAGCAGCCTTCTCTGCAAACTCCTTGGCCCGAATAATCTCCCGCTCGTTCGTAATATCGCTGAATACAATAACAGCGCCTTCGATCGTACCATTGTCCACGATTGGAGCTACCCGGTAATTCACTAAAAAGCTGGTTCCATCCTTACGCCAGAAGATTTCTTCCTCCATACTACGTGTAACCCCGTCTCTGACCGTCCGATTGATTGGAGATTCCTCCAGAGCGTAATGCGAGCCGTCTGAGCGGGTGTGCTGGATATGCGAGAAGCTGTGAATGCCGATGAATTCATCCAGCGTATAACCAAGCATCTCCATTCCCGCCGGATTGATGAAGATCGTATGTCCTGTTTTGTTCACCCCGAAGATGCCCTCTGATACGGAATTGAGAATCAGGCTATGCCGATCGTTCAATTCTTTGAGATGCCCGGGGCTGCGGATATCGTCCACACCAATGTAATTGGTGATGTCTTTGACAATCGCGTAGACGCCTGCCACTTCGTTCTCAGCTTCTATGGGCAAAAAGGTGATGACCACCCGGTGAAATTCCCCGTTAGGACGTACCGTATCCATCTCAAAGCTGGAGGATTCACCCTGAAGCGCCTTGGCAAACTGCCGTCGGCATACCAGCTGATAGTCCGCAGTTGAAGCCTCCAGCACCGAATGGCTGTTCAGTCCTTCAAATTCCACTCCTGACCGTTCCTTGGCAGAACGGTTCACGCCCAGGCAGTTCCCCTCCGTGTCCAAAATGTAGATGGGATCAGGGTGATTCTCATATAGAATAGAGTGGTTTTCCTTATCCATAGCCTTCATCCTCTCCGTACTCCCCCAAGATTAGCTTGTACAAGGGCATCATTGCGTTCAATCCACATATTATAACAAGTTCTGCAGGGTAATTCATGAGTAAAGAGAGGTGTTTTCTATACCAAAAATAGCCTCCTGCACAAGTGCAGGGGCTATTCTATGGCCTAAGGCATCAAGCGATATCCTCTGTTTCGATCTTACGAATAGATAAATACGCAATGGCGATTCCGATAAGGCCAAGGCTGATGGAAACGGCGGCAAAATTGCCTAAGCGCGACTGGTCAAATCCGCCGGAAATCAGCGTCACAAGCACCACCGACGAAATGATCGTGGCTGAGATCGATTTCTTCCGCATCCCGAAGTACAAGGGAATGAGTCCAATCCCTGCTGCATAGAGTGCCCCTGCTCCCAGCTTCACCAATTCGTCTTTCACCAGAATCCAGGTTAGTTGACCAGGAATGATCTGGAAGAAGTGATTGATCCAGAACAACAAGGCCCCTAACACCAGATCTGAAATAATAATCGTACAGAAAGTGAAGAGAAAGACGATCACCAATTTGGCGATAAGTAGCTTTTTACGTGGAATAGGATACATGAAGAGTACGCTAATTGTGTTGCTTCTGTATTCTTCGATAATCAGTCTGCCCAGCAAAGCTGCAGCAAAGATAATGAATACCGCTTTTACAAAAACGAACAATCCTTCAAAAACATCCCCGAATGATGTGAAGGCAGGAACCTGCTCATTCTGGTCCATAAACAGTACAAGTACCATAAAACCCAGGATGATTGGGTTCGCGATGAGCACGCCCTTGATGGTTCCTGTCAATTTATACTTACGAATTTCCAGTGATATTAATTTAAGCAATGCCCTCACCCCCGATCAATTGCAGAAAATAATCTTCCAGCGAATGCTGCTTCCTGCTAAGGCTCGCAATATAGACATCTCCGAGAACGAGCGCTTTGTTCAGTGCCTGCTGCGAAACACCTTCGTCATATACGCGGATGATTCCAGCGTCCATCGCCTTGAAATTCGTGAGACTCAACTTATGCTGCAGCACATAGACCGCCTTGGTGATCTCCGGGGTCGATAGTTCGATATAATCTGTATTGAGTCCACGAATCGTGTCCATCGCTACTTCGTCCACGATCGGAGCGACCCGGTAATTCACTAGAAAGCTGGTTCCATCCTTACGCCAGAAGATTTCTTCCTCCATACTACGCGTAATCCCGTCTTTGACCGTCCGATTGATTGGAGATTCCTCCAGGGCGTAATGTGAGCCATCTGAACGGGTGTGCTGGATATGCGAGAAGCTGTGAATGCCGATGAATTCATCCAGCGTATAACCAAGCATCTCCATTCCCGCCGGGTTGATGAAGATCGTATGTCCTGTTTTGTTCACCCCGAAGATGCCCTCTGATACGGAATTGAGGATCAGGCTATGCCGATCGTTCAGCTCTTTGAGATGCCCGGGACTGCGGATATCGTCCACACCAATGTAATTGGTGATGTCTTTGACAATCGCGTAGACGCCAGCCACTTCATTCTCAGCTTCAATGGGTAAAAAGGTGATGACCACCCGGTGAAACTCCCCGTTAGGACGTACCGTATCCATCTCAAAGCTGGAGGATTCACCCTGAAGCGCCTTGGCAAACTGCTGTCGGCATACCAGCTGATAGTCCGCAGTTGAAGCCTCCAGCACCGAATGGCTGTTCAGTCCTTCAATCTCAGTCCCTGATCTTTCCCTCGCCGCACGATTTACCCCAAGACAGTTGCCCTCTGTGTCCAGGATATAGATGGGATCTGGATGGTTCTCATATAAATCCTTAAACACATATTCTTGCGAAATCATGGGCTTCAGAATAGAATGCTTATCCTCATTCACAACCCGCATCCTCTCCGCTCTCTATAAGATCACTCCAGCTTCAAATCAATCGCCAAATCAGACTATTTCTCTATCATAACAAGATCATTGAACGAATTCATGAGTAAAGAGAGGTGTATTATAGCCAAAAAATAGCCTCCTGGCATCAGACAGTGGCTATTTCAGTGGCCTGAAAGGATCAGGCGATATCTTCGGTTTCCACATTGCGAATCGATAAATAGGAAATTGCAATCCCGATCAGACTAAGGCCAATGCATACAGCAACCATATCACCCAAGCGGTATTGATTGAAATCCCCGGAGATGACAGAGGAGAGAAGCACCGCTGAAATAATGGTAGCGGGAACTGATTTCTTAAGCATCCCGAAGTATAGCGGAATTAGGGCAATGCCAGCGGCATACAAGGATCCGGTTCCCAGCTTCACAAGTTCAGACCATAGCAGCGTCCAGCTCATCTCCCCCGGGAGGATGCCTGTATAATGATTAATCCCATTCATAATGGCCCCCAGGACAAGTCCGGATACGATAATGTTCATTAAGGTGAACAAGAAGATGCAGATTAACTTAGCAGCGAGCAGCTTTTTACGCGATATGGGATACATGAAAAGTACAGTGACTGTATTGTTCTTGTATTCCTCAATCACCAGCTTGCTGATCAGAACCGCGGCAAATACAATATACACCGCCCTCAGTAACATAAATAATCCGTCAAACATATTTTCAAGCGTAGTGAAGGCGTGTGAGGGTTCGTTCCGGTCAATCAGCAGCATGAACACCATCATAGCCAATACTGCCAGATTAGCGATAATTATCGCTTTGGACATGCCCTTCAGTTTATTTTTGCGGATTTCCAACGAGATGAGTTTAAGCAATTCCTTCACCCCCGATCCGTTCCATAAAATAATCTTCCAGCGAATGATGCTTTCTACTAAGATTCTCAACGCCGACATCACCGAGAACGAGCGCCTTATTCAGATCGCTTAGTGTAATCCCATCATCATAAATACGAATCAGACCCGGGTCCATTACCTTGAAATTGTTCAAGCCCAGCTGGTGCGACAGTACGTACACCGCCTTGGTGGAATCCGGTGTAACCAGCTCAATATAATGCGAGTTCCGGCCGCGGATGGACTCCATCGATACTTCTTCCATCAGCCTGCCCTCACGGATTACGCCGATCGTATCGGCAACCTGCTCGATTTCTCCCAGCAGATGGCTGGAGATCAGCAGGGTCATTCCGTACTCCCGGCTCAACATTCGGAATACATCACGCAGCTCCTTGATCCCAACAGGGTCGAGACCATTAATCGGCTCATCTAAAATGAGCAGTTCCGGCTTCGTCATTACCGCTCTGGCAATGCCGAGCCGCTGCTTCATGCCCAGCGAGAATTGTTTTACCGGCTTATTATTAATATCTGACAGCTTTACCAGTTCCAAGGCCGCGGTAGCGGATTGGGGATCATAGTAGCCCATATACTCCCCATGCAGCATTAGATTCTCCCTGGCGCTTAGTTTGTCATAGAATACGGGATACTCAATAATGCAGCCCATCCGTTTCAGCATTTCATAAGAGCCGGGGGTCATTTTTTCACCGAAAAATTCAATTTCTCCGCTTGTCGGCTTGACCAGGTTCGTGATCATTCTCATCACTGTAGTCTTCCCCGCCCCGTTCGGCCCCAGAAAGCCATAAATCTCCCCCTGCTTGATGGTCATATTAACATCGCTTACCGCTTCCTTACCTTGGTATACCTTCGTTAAATTCCGTGTCTGAAGGGCTGTTACCATATCCACTGTCTCCTTTGTCATTCGTCTCATTCATATTTCTTATTGTACATAACGGAATCTTCTTTTTTCTTAACCAATCCTTACGAAATTCTTAAGTTCAGGGACGTTACCGCTCTATGTGGGAAAAAGAAACTGTAAACGCTGTTCGGACATGCGGTTTGCTAACTAATGCAATCGTCCCGTTCATCTGCTCGGTTAATCTTTTCGTAATGGTCAGACCGAGTCCGCTGCCCTGATAGGTTCGATTGCGCGAATCCTCCAAGGTGTACAGCCGCTCGAACACCTGATTCTGATGAGTAGCCGTGATGCCTTTCCCGCGGTCCCACACCTCTATATTCACTTGTGACCCGTTTGTAAAAAGCCGTAAGCCCAGCACACCGCCAGCAGCGCCGTAGTTGATTGCATTTGACAGCAGATTGGATAGAATCCGGTCCAGCGCTTCCTCATTGCCCATGATGTACACCGCTTCGTCCGGAATATCAATCTGCACCTCGCTGCCCTGGCCGCTCAGCATATCGTAGAAAGAGAGGATATTCCTCCGGCACACCTCGTTCACATCGATCCGGGAGAGGGGGATATCACGATCCCCTGCTTCGAGCTTCGCCAGATCAAAAAAGGTATTCATCAGGGAGATCACTTCCTCCGCCTTGCGGTGTATGGTATGCAGCATAACGTCCCGTTCCCGGGCAGGCATACTCTCATCATGCAGGACGGTCTCGATGTACCCCAGTACAACCGTTAGCGGTGTTTTCAAATCATGCGATACATTGGCTAACATGCTCCGCATTTCTTTCTCCAGCCGGACCCTCTCCATACTTGCCTTGTGGTTGACGTCCAGCAGACGATTCAGATCAGTCAATAGGACACGCAGCTCCGGGTTGCGGCTGAACAGCAGCAGCCTTTCCTGTGAACACGTATCCAGAATACTGTTCAGCTTGTGATGAATATAGGCAAGCTGGCGGGCAGTTGTCCTCGACTTTCGGTACTGCCACAGAACGACCAGCAGCAGGATGACAATCACCACGCCAAGGATGGCGATCATTGCACCTCAGCCCCCAGCTTATATCCGATCCCCCACAGCGTCTTGATGTATACCGGCTCAGAAGGATCATCCTCAATCTTCTCCCGCAGTCTTCTCATATGTACATTGATTACATTCTCTTCGCCATAATACTCATCCTCCCACACGCTGGCATAAATTTGGGCTTTGGTGAACACTCTGCCGGGGTTCTGCACCAGAAGCTTAAGAATATGGAATTCCTTGGCCGTAAGCTTCACCTCTGTCCCATTCTTTAAGGTTGTAAAATTATCCAGGTCTACGATCAGTCCCTCCAGGTTAATCATCTGCCGGGCCGGGGCCGCTGCTTCTATCCTAGCGTTCCTCGCTGCGGCATAACCCGCCCGGCGGATCGCTGCCTTCACCCTCGCTACTAGCTCAATCATAGAGAAGGGCTTCGTGATATAGTCATCCGCCCCGAAGCCCAGACCGAGTGCCTTATCTACATCGCTGTCCTTTGCAGACATGATCAGAACAGGGACAAGGCTATTAGCCCGAATCGTCTGTAGAATATCCGTCCCGCTTCGCTTGGGGAGCATGAGATCCAGCAGAACAAGCTCATACGCGCCGCTGCGAAAGACGCGCTCTGCCTCCTCACCGTCATACACCGCCTTGACCTCAAAACCTTCTTTTACAAGATAAGATGAGACCATTTCACTGATGCTTTCATCGTCTTCGATCAGCAAGATCCGCTGCTGCATTCCATCGTCGCCTCCAATAATCAAGCTATTAAATTGCTGGATAATCTTCTATGTAGAGCGCATTTAAAAACAAACATATTTAAGAAAAAAGAGAGCTTATTTAAGAAGGATCGAAGTTAATTAACGGCATTTTCGTACCTTAAATCCTCTGCAACTAAGGGTTTTTGGAGATTAAGTGCAAAATTGTACCTTAAATCTTCCAGAACACCCCATCTAACGTGCTTTTTCAAAAAATAAGATACAATAATGACCTTATTTTCCTCATTTACCTATTTCAAAGAAAAATAAGGCGCAAAAATGCTGTTAATTGAAGAGGTGACCCTCTTTTTCACTGCTAAGACGACTGATGAAGGGGAATATACCACCTCAAGCGGTTGAAATCTGGCTGCAGCCTTTGCTTCCGATGCGTGCTTTCCTGCGGAAAGCTTTCAGGCGAGCGCGGTGCTCCTACAGTTCCAAACTTCTCCCTTCGTTCCTTCTCGCTTTTCGTTACTATCTTTTGTTCAACTTATATAGCTGAAATTCATATTCTTTTATCAAAGTATACCAATTACTTCTAGATCTGAGTAGCAAAAACAGGCCGCTCATCAGTCAAGAATGACTGTTAGCGGCCTGTTTATTTATATGTTGCAGACGACTATCTAATTATCGAACAACCACCATCAACCATAAGCACATGACCAACGACATACGAAGCCATGTCGCTCAGAAGGAAGACTACCGCGTTGGCTACTTCTTCTGGCGTTCCGTAGCGTTTCAGAACCGGAAGTTGGGCAATGGCTTGCTCAAGCGCATCTACATCGTCTGTGAGCAATTCTTCATAGCGTCTCATCATTTTGGTAGGAACTGGTCCTGGAGCGACAATATTCACCCGAATTCCTTTAGCTGCAAGCTCGGCCGCTGCTGATTTACCCAAACCAATAACCGCATGTTTACTTGCAGAGTAAGCAACATCCCCCGCCATAGCAATTGTTCCATGCAAAGATGCACAGTTAACGATCGCACTGCCCGGTTTCATGTGTGGCACTGCATACTTCATCAGAAGCTGTTGTCCTCTGACATTGACATCAAACACTCTGTCGAAGGTTTCGGTCTTATAATCCTCAAGAAGCTCATTATCCCCTGTAATCGCCGAGTTGTTGTACATGTAGTCAATCGAACCAAAACGTTCAATGGTTTGGTTGACCAGGGAAATAATTTGTTCTTCCTTGGCCACATCCGTTTGGATGAATGCCGCACTTCCTCCAAGCTCCTCAATTTCGCGTACAGTCGCAACGCCATCCGCTTCAGACCGGCTTGCGATCACAACATTGGCTCCGAGCTCCGCTAAACGCAGTGCTGTAGCTCTGCCAATGCCTGTACCCCCACCTGTGATAATTGCTGTCTTCCCTTTGAATTCCTCAAATACTCTGAACATTATGAAGCACCTCGTTGTTAGTTTTTCAGAATACGATTGAACCATATACACCCTGTGGAGGTATAGGAAAATCTATCCTTTATCTATCATAACATCTCTAGAATTAATTCATATGTAAATTGTTCCATATCGATATTAATTTAGTTCTTAATTATTACTTTCATAGATTCTTACAAAGAGTAGGCCGTCATTGCGGAGAATGTTTGGACTTTCGGTCTTTGTTGTCTCCAGATTTTTCAATTGTACCGCTTTTCGCGGATAACATCCGGAGACAGCCTGTGCTTCCGATGCGAGCTTCCTCCGGAAAGCTTTCAGGCGAACGTGTTATTAGTATTATGAATAAAGAGGCTCTTGAAGTTAATGCTCTTCAAGAGCCTCTTTATTGATCCAACGTATCGATACGCTAAGGAGCCTGCTTACCCAACATTTAGATTATCTATTTCGTAAATTGTTAGTTAAATCCACTGCCCCATTAATAATATCCATTTCATATTCGATGTCATTATTTTCAAATGCTTCAGTATTTAAATACATTTTATCTTGTTGAGCTTGTTTCACCATTTGATATAGATTAGTTTGCAACTTGTCATCTAAGTCAGTAAAGTATTCTTGTTTCACAATAGACAGCCCTTTATCATAAAGGGTGTTAGCTATTTTAAAAGCAAGATCATATTCATTTGGATAACCATCACTTAGTTCTAAATCAATCTCTCCGTTCTCGCTTAAGATTTCATAAATAATCAATTGAATCTCGTTCACTAAATCATTAATTTCAATTTCCGCTAAGAATTTACTACGGTTGATTTGTCTTTCCTGCTCTCTATCATCCCTAAAGTAATTAATAAGACTTAACAATAAAGAAATGGCTTCCATAAAAAAATAAATACCTCCGAGTTATTTAGATTAATATCAATATTATAACTATTATTTTTTCAACCAACTGAGACTATCACTAATTTTCACTCATAAGTTTTTTAACGTATTCACAGTATTAGCAGTGTTTCACTTATCCCACAAGCAACCTAGCTCATTTTTAATCTATTTCAGAAAGTGAGATGTACGCCACTGGGTTGCCCCTACCAAATTTCTTTAACAATTGACCTTGGGCAAGTTGCAATTTATTGAAAATCTCATGACCTGCGTCGGTTCCTTCAAATTTCAGCTTCCCCTTATATTCTCCTTCTTCTACAACTTCCCAGCTAGTGGGTTCAAAAACACATACGACCTTGCCCTGGTCGATACCTACTGCATACTTAATGTGTTCGATACGGTTCTTGTTCATTCTCCAATGCTTTCGCGTAGCTTCATAATGATTTCGTTCTCTCAGGCCTCTATGAATTTTAAATAATACAATTTCTTCTCTCATCTATAACATCTCCTATTCTATTACTTACAGTCTCCAGATTTCTGCTGCAATGCCAGCTAACTTCTCAGTTCGTGCTTGGATTGAGACGATATCCCACTTCGGATAATCAACAAGCTGCTTGGTCATTAGAATTGATGATTGCTCATAATTCTTCTTCTTTTCTTCAAAGGGGTTATTGGATGCTGAAATATTCAAACTTGAACCCAGTAGAGTCAGATTCCCAATTTTATTGACATGGACACCATGTAAAGCTGAGTTGTCCACCCCCAAATACAACTCCCAGTCGCTGTATTCTTTCTTATTACCTCTGGATTTGATCGTTTTTGGCATAATATGCTCGATATGGACAAGAGATCGGTTTGCTATACTCTTCTCTTTACTGAAGTTTACATGGTAATCCTCAATACGCTCCAATATGTATTTACATTGATCATCTTGTCTAAAATTCTTCGTTGTAAAATTAGCAATGAAATCTTCGTCCGATGGAATATAATCAGCCCTTGTCAGCACCCCTTTTATAAATTCTACACAAGTAGAATCTACCGGAGCATTTAGCGCCAAGTGATTGAAGATTGGATCGAGATTATTCGTCGACCAGCTACAGATCGCTCGTCTCAATGCAAATGTCTCAATCAAGGTAAGTACAGTTACAAGCTGCTGTTCCGTCACTTGGTTTTTAAGTAATTTCAACAAGAGCGTATAGCTAGTCGCTACTCCAATTGCATTGATCGCCCGTAATTTTTCATTAACAGATTGATACTTTGTAGTGGCTGTACATATTTGGTTATATAAAACCGCATATTCTTTGAGATCGTCTACCAAATCTACAATAGAATCTGACTTATCAACTACGGTTTTATATCGATCATATAATCTATTAAAAGAAAATACACCTTCAGTCTTGGATAGCAATACTTGTCTAAAAAAGCGAAGATGATCCAACTGCCCAACAAGCTCAACTATTTCATCCCATGTTTCAACAATATCATCAAGTTCATCTTCGGAAGTACGCGCAGCTTTACTTAAGATGTAGTTTTTTATCAGGTCTGCTGCTGAGAGAGATAATCCCCGATCATTCAGAGTTTCAAATAATCTAAATGCATCCTTATGGGACATAACTTGAATTAAAACTACTTTCAATGAGCCGATAATCGTCTTTGCTAATTCCACCAAATCATTTTGTTTAGAAAACTGATCAATAAAAAATTGATACCCCGAATACATATTCGAATTCGTCATCTCTTTTATTTTCCGATCAACAATCGTTGCAAAATCATCCTTGTCCAGCTTACCTGGTATAAGTTTAGGCAGGTTTTGGCTGAACATTGTAGAACAATGCAAATATCCGTGAAGAGCCTCTCCAATTGACAATTCCTGTGCACCCCCGCTCTGAATTAAACTGTCGCGCAGAGCAGCAATGAGCAAGGAGAGCGTTGTCAGACGTTGTTGTCCGTCAACAACTTCAAATTGATTCAACTCAATATTATGCTGAGGATTAATAACCACTATAGAACCAAGGAAGTGATCTTCCCCAACTTCTATGTTCTGAATATCATTCCATAAATCCATCCATTGGTCTTTGCCCCATAGATATCTTCTTTGGTACACAGGGACAATAAACTGTTCATTTCCAACAGAAAACAAACGCATTACCGACATTTCATTAGCTTCAATGGTTTTCTTCAATGAAAATTACCTCTCTCTAGTTCAATGGTAGTATATTAATGGGAATATTCGACATATACACCTATAAAACCTTCATATTTGGAAATTCCAAGCGTATAACCTTTGACTTAGAAACCAAGAAATCCCCCTCATCATACTTCTATCTCTCCACCCATATACATAAGAAGAACAGCTCCCGCTTAAGCGCGGAGCTTACGTTAGACTCTGCCAGTACACGGTGCGTTAGAAGAAGGAAGGAGAGATGGGTTCATGCCCGGCGATGATGAACTGAAAGCGCTAGAGAGGGCCATTGCGGAGATTACGGAGATTGCTACCGGCTTCGGGCTGGATTTCTATCCGATGCGGTATGAGATCTGTCCTGCCGATATTATTTACACGTTCGGTGCCTATGGGATGCCGACCCGGTTCGGCCATTGGAGCTTCGGAAAAACTTTTCATAAAATGAAGTCTCAATATGATTTCGGCTTAAGCAAAATCTACGAGTTGGTCATCAACTCCAACCCGTGCTATGCGTTCCTGCTGGATGGCAATTCGCTCATCCAGAACAAGCTAATTGTAGCTCACGTGCTGGCCCACTGCGATTTCTTCAAGAACAATGCCCGCTTCTCCATCTCCAACCGGAATATGGTCGAGAGTATGTCGGCTACGGCTGACCGGATCGCCGACTATTCGGTGACCTACGGCACGGAGGCCGTAGAGAGCTTTATTGATTCCGTACTTGCGATCCAGGAGCATATCGATCCTAGCTTAATCCAGCCGCGCAAGCTCGGTAAGACCCATCTGCTGGAAGCGAAGATGAAAGACCGCAAGGATACACCACCCGGCAGCAACGCTCCAGCCAACCCTTATGACGAACTATGGAAACTGGATCAGGTCAACGCAGTTCCCCCGGAGCCAGTACCTAGTAATCGTGCTTTTCCGCCAGAGCCGGAGAAGGATATCGTCTGGTTCATTCAGCAATATTCCACATCGCTCGAGGATTGGCAGCGGGACATTATGACGATGCTGCATGACGAGATGCTCTATTTTTGGCCGCAGATGGAAACAAAGATCATGAACGAAGGTTGGGCTTCCTACTGGCATCAGCGGATCGTACGCGAGCTGGACCTGACGTCGGAGGAAACAGTGGAATACGCCAAGCTGAATTCCTCAGTGGTGCAGCCCTCCCGCCAGAGCCTGAACCCCTACTACCTCGGCCTAAAAATATTCGAAGATATCGAGCGCCGCTGGGATCGCGATAAAATCTTCGAGGTACGCGAGCTGGATTCCGACACCTCTTTTATCCGCAGCTATCTGTCCAAGGAACTGGTCAATGATCTGGATCTTTATGTCTTTGAGAAGAAAGGTCCTGAGTGGAAAATTACCGACAAAGCCTGGGAAAATGTCCGAGACCAGCTGGTACTGGCTCGCGTGAACGGTGGCTCCCCTTACCTCGTCATCAAGGATGCCGATTATGAGCGGAACGGCGAGCTGTACATTGAACATCGCTATGAGAGCATTGAGCTGGACCTGAAATATTTGGAGCGGACGCTCCCGCATATCTATGCCTTGTGGGGCCGCACGGTGCATTTGCAGACGGTTGTGGAGGAGAAGAAGGCGCTGTTCACCTATGATGGGAAAAAGGTGCAGCGGCGGTTTATGTAACAAAAGGTTTGACCACCGCGTTGAGCCAAACCTCGCGCCCCGAGAGGCACACGCGGTACGGAAATTGCAAGAAGATGCATATATAGGAAAAGCCCGCTCGCACTATCCTGTGCGTTGCGGGCCTTTTTGACGATCGATACAATAGGAATACTATCAGACAAATATTGTGAGGGGCGTAGAAGTACAATCCCTCGTCGGTTAGACTTTTAACCAAACCACATCTGGCACGCAGATTATTATTGCTCTGATCGTTCTTTCACAGGCACATAAATCTCCATCACCGTATCTACCCGAGAATGACAGCGCTCGTCGTAGAACTCAAAATCCAGCTTGCCCTCATCATATATATAATTGCTCCCAGGAAACCAGTCTTCAAAAATATACTTCCAAGTGCTCTTGATCACCTGAACAAAATCCCTCTGATCCTTACCCTCCGAGGTATCCACGGGTGGCGTAGTAAACACAGCATATTCGGCTTCAGGAACTTGGGCAGTCAGCATATCCCCGGTCACCTGGTCGAAGTCTTCTACAATCACACCCAGCAGATATGTGGCGTTTCCGTTTTCAGAGGCAGGGATACATAACCCGACCTCCCCATGCTTAGGCGGATTCAAAATATCGTACATTTTGGATTCCAAATTTTCTCCTTCATATTGACTCCAGAAAGAAGCGACATCCTTCGTATAGTTACCTTCAGCCACATTCGTTTGGATTCCATAACCGGCAACCTTGAAAGCTGGCTTCTTTACAATAATAGGGTTCATCAAATAACCTCCGATTTCAAAAATAGTTCCATCCTGAAGAAATCCATCCATCCGCGCAGCATACTGCGAGGGGCTGTAACCAAAAGCTTTGCGGAACGCCTTGGTAAAACCGCTCTGTGTCTCAAAGCCATAATCTTGCGCGATATCTATGATCCTTCTTCCATTAAATAATTCAATTGAGGCCAAAGACAGCCTCCGGCTCCGTACATACTCCATTACCGTCATTTCTTTGCACAAACTGAACACCCGGCAAAAATGATACAACGAGTACCCGGATGCAGCGGCAATATCTTCAGCCGTTAAATCTTCTTTAATATTTTGTTCAATGTATTCGATGCATCGCTCAATATCCTTACTGTAATTCAAGCACTCACCCAACCTTTCCCCGTACGGTGATTTCATTATAACAACTGGCTGCCAAGGTGACTGTTCCTGTTTTGCTAAAAAAATCGGGGTTGGGAAAATACCCTCATCGCTTTATGTTGTGTCATTCAGGTTCCAGGATGAATAGAATAGGCTGATATCATTATCTTACAAATGGAGGTATTCCCATGAATTATTGGCACCAATATTCCAGCCGGCAAGATCATCCACAGCCCGTTTATCCATATACACCTCGTTACACTCAGTACCCTTATTCTCATTACTTTCATCACCGTTCGGAAGGTATTACAACTCCTCCTCCCCAAGACAACCAGAATCCGAAGCAGCATATTGTGAATGGTCAATTGAACGCAAGTGTGGACAGTGGGCAAGGCATTACTGTAAAAACAGGAGCGGACGTTGGCGGTAAGCATGGCGCTGGGTTTAATGCCGGTGGACATCTAAACTACAATGGCGTAGGTACGTATGCAGATGGTCACCTGGGGTCAGAGCAATATGGCATCCACGCACAGGCCAACACTCATCTGAACAGTAGTCAAGGCTTTGGGCTCAATACCGAGGCACAGGCCGGGGGCAAATACGGGATTAATGCACAAGCGAATTCGCATCTCAGCGCCAGTCAAGGCGTCGGATTTAATACTGAAGCGCAACTGGGTGGCCAGTACGGATTAAACGCTAATGCAGAGGGGCACTTAAGCCAAAGTCAGGGTGCTGGGTTCAATACCGGATTGCACCTTGGTGGAGACAATGGTGTTGGGGCACAGGCCAAAGCCCAGTTTGGGGGCGGTCAGGGAGCTGGCCTTGGAATCAACGGGCACTTTGGCAAATACAACGGGGAGTTGGGCTTTAATCTAGGCGGCAAAATCAATGAATCCAAGGATTCAGAGGAATAAAGAAAAAGGAATATCCTAAGCCAGTTGCGATGGCTCAGGATATTCCTTTTTAATTTAAATTATATAGCTGCTGTCCCTTAAGTTACTTCCCGTTCAACCTATATATTCATCAGCGGTTCAGCAGGCTGCCGACATAGCGCAACAGTTCATTGGCGCATACTGGGCAGTAGTTGTGCTCATCGATGAGACGTCTCGTCACCTCGTTGATCCGTTTCAGCTGGCTCTCATCCGGGGTTTTGGAGGAGGTTGTGATTTTGACAATATCCTTGAGATCGGCGAACAGCTTCTTCTCAATGGCTTCACGCAGCCGGTCATGATTGTTGTATTCGAACTTCTTCCCTTTACGGGAATAGGCGGAGATCCGAATCAGAATCTCTTCCCGGAACGCCTTCTTGGCATTCTCGGAGATGCCGATCTGCTCTTCAATGGAGCGCATCAGCCGCTCATCCGGCTCCATCTCCTCATCGGTGAGAGGATCACGGATTTTGGACCAGTTGCAGAAGGCCTCGATGTTGTCGAGATAATTCTCGAACAGTGTTTTGGCCGACTCTTCGAAGGAGTAGACGAATGCCTTTTGCACTTCGCTTTTGGCTAAAATGTCGTATTCCTTGCGGGCAATGGAGATAAAGTTCAGATACCGCTCCCGCTCCTCCTTGGTGATGGAAGGATGCTGGTCCAGGCCGTCCTTGATCGCCCGCAGAACATCCAATGCATTCATGCACTGCAAATCACCTTTGATCAGCGCACTGGAGATCCGGTTGATGACATAGCGTGGATCTATGCCGGACATCCCTTCGTCCTGATACTCAGTTTGCATTTCCTTCAGGTCCGCTTCCTTGTAGCCCTCAACCTCTTCCCCGTCATACATCCGCAGCTTCTTGATGAGATCCATCCCCTGCTTCTTGCTCTCCTTCAGACGGGTCAGAATCGAGAATATCGCAGCGGCACGCAGCGCATGGGGGGCAATATGCACATGCTTCATGTCGCTTTGGGAAATGAGCTTCGCATAAATTTTTTCCTCTTCAGAAACTCTGAGGTTGTACGGAACGGGCATGACGATCATACGGGACTGCAGCGCCTCATTCTTTTTATTGGAGATAAAGGATTTGTACTCCGTTTCGTTGGTATGGGCCACAATAAGCTCATCCGCACTAATTAACGCGAACCGCCCAGCCTTGAAGTTCCCCTCTTGGGTCAGCGACAGCAGGTTCCAGAGGAATTTTTCATCGCATTTCAGCATCTCCTGGAATTCCATCAGTCCCCGGTTGGCTTTGTTCAACTCCCCGTCGAAACGATATGCGCGCGGATCGGACTCTGAACCGAATTCAGTAATGGTGGAGAAGTCGATGCTGCCAGTCAGATCGGCAATATCCTGCGACTTGGGATCGGATGGACTGAAGGTACCGATGCCCACCCGCTCTTCCTCCGACAAAATGACGCGCACTACGCCAACCTTCTCAATGTCGCCACCGTATTCGTTCTTCAGTCGCATTTGGCAGGAGGGGCACAGGTTGCCCTCGATGCGCACATCAAGCTCTCGTTCAATCTCGGGACGCAGCTCATGCGGAATCAAATGCAGCGGGTCCTCATGCATCGGGCAGCCCTCAATAGCATACACGGCACCTTCCGGCGTTCTTGAATATTGCTCCAGGCCACGTTTGAGTAGCGTAACGAGTGTCGATTTCCCTCCGCTGACAGGCCCCATCAAGAGCAGAATCCGTTTGCGAACATCCAGGCGCCGCGCAGCGGAATGGAAGTATTCCTCCACCAGCTTTTCCACGGCCCGGTCCAGACCGAAAATCTCCTGTTCAAAAAACTTATACCTCTTGCGTCCATTAATTTCCTCTACGCCGTGAGATTTGATCATGTCGTATACACGGGAGTGAGCGGTTTTAGCGGGAGATGGGTCTTTCTTCAGCAGTTCAACATATTCCTTGAAGGTGCCGTTCCACGCCAAACGGTCGTTCTCAGCCCGATACGAAGCTATACGCTCAAAAATGTCCATTGCTCGCTGCCTCCTCTTGCGCTCCTATTGCTCCTCTATGGCTCCAAATGGCTTTCAAAAGTGTATTACATACCTATGCGGCAAGCCCCGAATAGTTGACCTATTTTTTGCTGTGCTATAATAGAGAATCAGTAAATCACCCCACAAAGTCAGGCATGGACGATTATGCCTGTTTTAAATATCGGGCGCAGACCCTGCGAGTATGGGGTACAGGAGTGACAAACTATGGCCGTACGGCATGAAACGGAGCTGTATGCTCCATTAAAGGTTTTTTTTGAAAAGCAGGGTTATGAGATCAAGGGCGAGGTACGGACCTGCGACCTGGTAGGCATTCGTGAGAACGGGGAGCCCCCGCTGATTGTGGAGCTGAAAAAATCCTTCAACCTCGCCCTGCTGCTGCAGGGGGTTGAACGGCTAAAGCTTAGCCCGAACGTCTATCTTGCAGTCGAGCGCAATCGGGACAAGAAGGGTGCGGTCAATCAGCGCTGGGGCGAGCTGAGCGGACTGTGCCGCCGGCTCGGCATCGGGCTCATCACCGTGACCTTCTATAAGACGAAGGCGCCGGTGGTAGAAGTGCTGGCCGAGCCGGACGAGACCTTGCCCGCCGGGCGCGGCGGTGGTCGAAAGCGCGAGCGCCTGCTCTATGAGTTCCATGAGCGCAGCGGCGACTACAACACCGGCGGCAGCACGGGCGTTAAGCTCGTCACCGCCTATCGGGAGAAGGCGCTGCGCGTGGCTCTTGCGCTGCAGGAGGCGGAAGCCGAGCTGCAGGGAGTCCGTTCAGCGCGCGGCAGCGCTGAACGGGACGCTGGGACGGCTGCTGCGGGGCAGCCGTCGGAGTTCGCTTCCGCCGACACAGCGGAAGCGAAACAGTCCGAGCTGCAGCTGCTGGCTGCTCGGACTGAGATGGCCGCCGCTGGCAGCGCGGCGGCAGAGCGCTCCGCCGGCATCACCCCGGCGGAGCTGCGCAAGCGCAGCGGAGTGCCCGGCGCGGCGGCCATCCTGCAGCACAACTACTACGGCTGGTTCCTGCGGATCACCCGTGGCCGCTACACCCTCACCAAGGGCGGGCATGCCGCCCTGGTGGAATATGCCGCTGTCACCGGAAACCGGACAGCGGGCCTGTAACAGCAGCGATCCTTTCCGGCCCAGCTTTATAGCCAACTAATTCACCAGTAACCACACATCAGACCTGTGACACTAGAGATCCTATCCGGCCCAGCTTTATAACCGACTAGTTCGCTGGGAACCGGACAACGGACATATATCAACAGCGCCGTCAGCAGCTTCCGGCAGGGCCAAAGAATAGCTCGCATGCATATGACTCCGCAAGCGCAATCCGAGCGGCGGCCAAACTTCACCGCCCTATAAACAAAAAGCATCCCGGCCCACGGGATGCTTCTTCACGTTATTCAAGTCACGCCTGTTCCGGGGCAGCGTACACCCGACCAGCCACTTTAGCTACGGGCGGTAAACTCGGTAACCGCCTCGCTCATCAGGTTCATGCCGAGCAGCAGTTCATCACGGCCCGGATGGGTAAAGTTCAGACGGATATATTGCCCCCCGCCATCTACACTGCACAGAGGTCCGGGCAGAAAGGCAACTCCCTTACCAAGCGCGCAGCGGAGCAGCGCATGGACGTCCAATCCCTCTGGCAGGGACACCCAGAGGAACATGCCACCGACCGGAAGATTATATGAGCTTTGCTTCCAGGCGGGGCGCTTTAGCAGCTCAATCATCAACTTGAATCGGGTATGATACTCCCGGTTCAGCAGCTTGATATGCTCCCGCAAATCAAATGCGGAAACATCCAGCAAGTGATGTAGCAGCCGCTGGTTCAGAGAACTCGACTGCCAGTCCGCCATTTGCTTGGCCGCAGCCATCATTGAAATCAGCTCCCGGCTGCCAGCCGCCCAGCCCGTGCGCAGCGCAGGAGCAACCGTTTTACTAAAGGAGCCGATGTAGAGTACATGTCCACCGTCACTGACATTTTCCAGCGCATAGAGCGATGGGTACTTGGCGACAGGATGCTCATTGTACCGCTCAAAGTGCAGATCTCCATAAGAATCATCCTCTACAATCAGCACATCATGCGCGATACAAAGCTCCAGAATCTCCTTGCGCCGCGCAAGACTCCATAGAACTCCGCTTGGATTGGTAAAGCTCGGCGCTGCATACAGCATCTTGGGACGGTGCTGAAGGATCTGGCTTCGCAGATGATCTGGAAGCAATCCATCACTGTCGCCCTGGACTGGAATAATCACCGCACCTTGCATCCGCAACGCCTGAAGCATGCCCGGCGAAGTTGGATTCTCGACCAGCACACAATCTCCAGGATCAATATAGACCCGGGATAGTAGATCAATAGCCTGCTGGCTGCCTGTTGTCAGTAGCACTCCGCCTTCGGCGACGGCCACTCCTTTGGCTTTGAGCCAGTCCCCCGTTAGCCATTCACGCAGTGGCCCATACCCCTCGGGATCTCCATACTGAAGAGCCCCGGCATCAACAGAGATGACCGTGGATGCTGTCTCGGCAAGCAAGGACAGCGGGAATAACTCTTCCGCAGGTAATTCTTCGGCTAACGATATCATGGAGCCTCTCCGCGTTTGGGTCCGTATGCTCAGGAGCTGTGATGACAACAGCGTGTGCGCACGTGCGGAAAAGTCGTATTTCATGCGAAATTCCCCCTCCCTCGTTCCAAGAATATTCAGACCCTGTCAGCATTATGTCGTCCTGCTCTAGCTCAAGCGTAGATTTGTCGATGCTGTCTGGAGAAGAGAGCGAATTTCTCAATCGCTTGTGCCCTTGTGGTGACATCCAGCTTCACATAGATTTTGCGAAGATAGTTATCAATGGAGCGCCGACTCACATCAATCTCCAGCGCAATTTTGTCATATGTGACCCCCTGCACAATTCGTTCCATTATAAAAGTCTCTGTCTGGGTTAATTGCAGAACGCTGTCGAGTCCTTTGGACGGGGATATCGGCCAGAAGCCCTTCTTGATCCATTCGAGCGGAACAGAGAGAAAACCTTCCCGTAATCCATTAATCAACTGAAGCAATTGTCCGGGTGAGGCACCTTTGGATAGTATGCCGCTGGCCCCAAGTTCTATAAATGACTGCAGCAGTTCTCTGCCATCTTCATCGGTCATAACAACAAAATGAGAGGTTGGCGAACTGTTCTTCATATCAAACAGCACACTCTCTACCTCTCCATCTGGCATTTGATAATCGGTAAGCACCAGATCAGGCTGCTTCTCCCGCACTACTGCGGCCCCTTCGGTCCATGTAGAATACATCCCCAGAACCTCCAGCTCTCCCCCTTCTTCCAGAATCAATTTCGTTCCAAGCATGCTTGTGGGATGACATCCCACAATGACCACCTGCCAAACCTTCATCATTGACGCCCAGACCTCCTGCTTTATATGTATTTACCCAGAATGGAAAGCGCCGCGGCGTTTCCGGTTTGACGCAAGCAAGGATATATGATGTCTTATTGATTTATTCCTCTCTATTACTTACCTTGAATACGTCCCACAGATATTCCAATCTATAGCAAATTGTATCGCAGTAGTTTAATAGGATGCAATTATTTTTTATCATGATCTGACTCTCTTACATTTTTGCGAAAATAATCAAAGTCTGATAGAATGGGGACTTGAAAAGAACAAGCCCCGAGGTGATAAAATGCAACCGCTAGCGGAATCGACACCGATTCAATCGCGCCGTACAGCTGCGAGAAACGGCTCGTCCGTAAAATGGTTTTTACTGTTCTGGGTTGTGATGATCGGAATTGGCGTTTATGCCGTGTATAGTTACACCAACCATCTGAAGCAGCAAGTGCTGAGTCAGCTCAGCGCGCAAAGCCAGCAGCAGCTTACCGTTTTGAAGACCGATTATGAGTCCAAAATCGCCGCTCTCTCTGATGAAGTGAAGGAACTGCAGAGCACTGTGCAGACCTTCAATGAACTGTTGACCTTCACCAAGGACAATGCGAGTGCCAAGACAGACAATAGCAACAAGCTGTATACCCAGCTTAGCGAGGTACGCAAGCAGCTTGATGCCCTCAAGAAAGAAATGGATCTACTCAAATGATGACACCTGTCAAAAGAGTCAACCGCTTCTTCATGATGCTAACCGCTCCGTTCATCGGCCTCTTGATTGGTCTATGGTGGATTCAACCCCCGCTTGATTTGCAGCTCCATGTAGATCAATTCTCTCCTGTTCAGGGACCTATGGCGGAGACTGGCTTACTCAAACAAGAACTGATCCAAGCCCAGGCTACTGCAGCCTACACCATAGATTCTGTGAGTGCCAGTGCCAAGCTCTACAAAGCCACCACCAACGAAATGAACCAAATTGTGAATACAGCTCAGACGCAGGCCTCGCGCCCACAGATCATTTACAATCGCCGGATTAGCGCCAGACTTGGCATTCCTTCCGAAGTCGTTAGCAGCGATCGTGTTGTCATCGAACTGTTCCAGCTTAATCCAGGAAATTATAAAGCTTATGCTCTGAAAATCAAACTTAAAGATGCATCAGCCGCAACCATGAGCCTCGCGGATGCAGTGAACGGAGCGGAGACCACAATGCAAGCCGTCAGCCGCAGCGGCGCTATCGCCGGGATTAATGCTGGTGGTTTTGCAGACAAAGATGGCAAACGCTATCCGTTAAGCACAACTGTAATCGGGGGCCAATATTTGAACGGCTTTGAGTCCAGCTATAAGGACCTTAGCTTCGTCGGACTGAATAAGAACGGCAAGCTGATCGGCGGTAAATTTTACAGCCGAGAGCAATTGGACCAGTTGGAACCACAATTTGGCGCAACCTTCGTTCCTGTTCTTTTGAAGGACAGCATGAAGATGCCGATCCCGGAGAAGTGGAAGACATCACCCAAGCGAGCCCCTCGCACAGTGATGGGCAAATATAAAGATGATCAGCTCCTGATTCTGGTCGCTGACGGATACAATGAAAATGGCAGTTCCGGTGCTACGCTGGAGGAATTACAGAACAAGCTCTTTAATATGGGAGTTATAGATGCATATAATTTGGATGGAGGAGGCTCTTCCTCGCTGATCTTTAACGGAAGAGTCGTGAACAAGCCTTCGGACGGTAATTTGCGGCCTGTGCCTACGAATTTCCTGTTTTTTAAGTAATATGATAGATTGTCTATGCCACTTCTCACATTTACGTTTATTTTTACCAGATGAACGGGTATAATCATGATAACGAATACAGTCCCTTTTGGAGGTGCCCGGCATGTCGTTTTCATTGACCTTTTGGATTGTTACCCTTGTTTTCGCTTTATTCCTGACAGGCATTTTGACTGCCTCTTACAACGAAGATAAAACCAAAGGCCTCTAGAGAATTTTCGATTTTGCGTGAAGCAAACACAGGACCGCTTGGCCCCTCTTTCAAAAAGTGACTGGCGAGCCCGGCTGAATAAGAAAAAGCACCGCAGAAGCGCGGTGCTTTTTCTTATGTAATCATAGTTTGAGTGACCTCTCTATCCGAGAAGCCGAAACCGTTATATTATGCATGTCTTTGCAAATGAGTCATCTCTGTAAGGCACTCGGCACAAATATAACGATCTTTATACTCGCTTACTTCTTCCATCGATCCGCAGAACACACATTTCGGACGGTAGCGCTCCAAAATAATATGGTCGCCTTGTACCAAAATTTCCACCGGATCTCCTTCATTCATTTGATATCTCTTGCGTAAGGATTTTGGCAGAACAATTCTACCAAGCTGATCCACTTTGCGAACTACTCCAGCAGGTTTCATATCTAACTTACACCTCTCCTGTTCAACTAAATAATGGATTACATATTTATATCGGACCTGTACTAAGATTTCGTTATGAAATTGTCGAATCCTGCTGAATTATTAAAAAAACATGTCTTATTTTAAACAAGTTGTGGAAAATCCAGCTGACGAAGCGCTTCGTATACAATAATCGCTGCCGAATTTGACAAATTAAGCGATCTCACCGCTGTACTCATCGGCATCCGCATGCAGGTTTCCTTCCCTGCTTCGAGAATCTCTGCAGGAAGACCCTTGGTTTCCTTGCCAAACACAAAGAAATCGCCATCCTGGAATTCAAAATCACTGTACCGCTTGTCCGCCTTTGTCGTTGCATAGAAAAAACGTCCTTCGCTGTATTTCTCCAGAACTTCCGCAAAGGAATCATGATATTCAATGTGGACCGCATGCCAGTAGTCCAGCCCTGCCCGTTTCAGTGTAGCATCATCCGTGCGGAACCCCAGCGGGCGTACCAAATGTAGATGCGTACCTGTCGCCGCACAAGTGCGTGAGATATTGCCGGTGTTTGCCGGGATTTCCGGCTCGACCAGAACGATGTGAAGTGCCATAGTCTGTAATTCCTCTCTGTCCGGACTTAAAGCCGCCCGGGATTGTTGATTTTTAAAGCAGAAAACCTTCCGCCTATTGGCGGAAGGTCAGGAACAGCGATCATTAACCTTGAGTTTGCCGGAAATGCTTCATGAAATCGGCAAGTGCCTTAACGCTCTCGTAAGGAACAGCGTTGTAAATGGAAGCGCGCAGGCCGCCAACACTACGATGACCCTTGAGACCGATAAAGCCTTCTTGTTCAGCAGCTTTTACAAATTGCTTCTCCAGGTCTTCCGACTGCATCCGGAACGTAACGTTCATGATGGAGCGGCTGCCTTGATCTGCAACGCCACGGTAGAAACCGTCGCTTCCATCAATGTATTCATATAAAAGACCGGCCTTTTCACGGTTTTTGGATTCAACTCCAGCCAAGCCGCCCTGCTCTTCAATCCATTTTAACACTTCATTAACCATATATACAGAGAAAGATGGTGGCGTATTGTACAGAGAGTTATTCTTCGTATGAGTGCTGTAGCGCAGGATCGTCGGAATATGGGAAGGAGATTCAGCAATAAGCTCTTCCTTCGCGATCACAACTGTTACCCCGGACGGTCCCAGATTCTTCTGGGCACCTGCGTAAATCAGGCCGAACTTGTTCACATCGAACGAGCGACTCAGAATATCACTGGACATATCGCCAATGAGTGGAATAGAACCGGAATCCGGGTACTCCGCGTACTGTGTGCCTTCGATTGTTTCATTCGACGTTATATGCAGATAAGCCGCATTGTCCGCAGCCTTGATGGAGCTCAGCTCAGGAATCTTCAGAAATTTCTGATCTTCCGAGGAAGCTGCGACATGAACACCGCCCACCAGCTTAGCTTCTTTGTAAGCTTTATCAGCCCAGCTGCCCGTCATCACGTAGCTGCCCACTTTACCTTCGGAAAGGAAGTTGAGCGGGATCATTGCAAATTGGGTACTCGCTCCACCCTGAGTGAACAAAACCTTATAGCCTGTCGGGTTGCCCAGCAGTGAAAGCAGACGCTGTTGTGCTTCATTATGCACAGATTCGTATATGGCTCCACGGTGCGACATCTCCATAATAGACATTCCGCTCTCCCGAAAATCCACAAACTCCGCTTGTGCGCGTTCTAGTACTTCTAACGGCAATGCCGCAGGACCGGCATTAAAATTGTATGCTCTCTTGCTCAAAACTCTCCCACCCTTTCTCTACTATGAATCTGGATATCGATATGATAGCAGTAATCTCACACACCAGCAAGTATAATTATTCACATAAGAGATGAGTTTATACCCTAAGAAAGCTTGAAAAACTCATAAGAACGGCGCCAGTGCTTGCTTTGACGCGGTAAAAGACTAATGTTCACAAAAACTTCAGGAGAGATCACATGGCCTTCTCCCCACAAAGCTATTTTTGAAATCGGGAAATCTCCGCTTTCTCTCAGACCGATTCCACTTGGCTTATGAATCAGCTCCCAGTTGAAATCTACTTCGCCTTTGGCGCCTATGGAGAGCAGGCAGTAGAATGGACGATCCGGCTGGCGCTTCCACCCCAATCGTTCTCCATCCGTCAACAGCAATTCCGATGTATAAGCGGATTCGGGCTTCTCAACAGAAATAACCCCTGGCATCCGTAGTTCATAGTCCACTCCGACCGGATTATTGTCGATCCCGACAAAATTATGAACATATTCTTCTGTTTCGATAGTCTTTGTTCCTTTGTTTTCAAACGTATAGTCAATGGTCAATGTATTCTGAGCGATGGCTATCCTCTTAGTTAAGAGCATACTGTACCCATTACACTCCATTGGCTGTACCGTATACGTGATGGAGTCCGAACTGGCCTCTATTTCAGTAACAAACGAAGTCCGCTTGTAATCCCCCATAAAGGTGTAGGGGTCCAGATCCTCCCTCTGCAACAGGCCGACACCTGGCTTCGGGAACCAGCCGCCCACCGGAGCCTCGTCATATCCAATGGCCTGAGAAATGGCGAATTCGTTACATAATCCGCTGCCGCCGCTACCATGTCCGGGAATCAGACTTTCCGGCACACAAAACGTGTGTTTTCCCTGCTCTAGAGTTACTTGTGTGATAAATCCTGTCCAGTCGAAACGGGAGCCTGTATAGGCTCCCAACTCAGCAATTTCGACCGACAGGATGCCATTCGATAATATATTGCTCATATAGAATGCGTCCTTTCCGTAATACAAGGGTTAGACTTGGAACAAATGATTACGCCAGCTCTACTTCAATTAGATGGCGCTTATCGGTTGATAGAGCGTTCAGTTCTGTACGTGGGATGATAACCCCTTCTACACTGCGCTGCAACGCCACAGGGTTACCATTCAGTGTAACTCCCTGGATCTGATACTCTCCATATGCAGAACGATTAGCGGAAGTGTAGACGACCTCCAGTTCACGCCCTGCGAAAATAGTCTTAATTCTTGCCTGCCCATTGTGGTCGAACTGCTCTTGTACCAGTTTAGGCTGAAGCAACAAGTCGCCCAGCTTTCCTTTGATACCGAACACTTCTGTCACCATAGTCAGCAGCAGCCAGCTGGCCGAACCGGTCAAATACGTGTACATACCGCGGCCCTGCTCATTGATATACTCCGGAATTCCCGGATACATCCGGCTGGTGGCAAAGTCAGCACTAAGCTGATACAAGGAATCCAGCACTTTCCGGCCTTCCTTAACATATCCGCGTTTATAGAGTGCATTACCATACATAATCGTCATATGGCTGAACATTGCACCGTTTTCTTTATGTCCGAAGGCAAAACCAAAGGCACGGCCCAGGTTCTGCTGAATGCCGCCAAAACGGGAATTCAACCGGTAGCCGATTTTGTCATCCAACAGATTTTTCTCAACAGCGTTAATAATACTCGGAATCTGCTCAGGTGCAGCAGCATGGCCGAGAAGCGGGAACACCTGACCGGTCAGCGTCATGCGGACGCCGCCAGGGAATTCTCCCTCTACGCGTTCACCGTCATTATTGTAATAACCGTTGAACCAGCCGCCGCCGTCTTCGGTTTGTACCCATTCATTGCTGCGCAGGTGATCGAAGATCCAATTAGCCTTACGCTCCAGATCTGCTACTACCTTGTCAATATCCAGTGCCACCCGCACACCACTAACTTTATTCGGCGCTGCCGCATAGTAGCGCTCGAGCTGTTCGTGCTTGCCGGATACCGAGGTGTAGTCCACACCTTCGCCAAGAGAATCGAGCAGCAACGTCATCTCTTCCGCCAGTTCGACGGTCGACAGACCCTTGCGCTCCTTCAGGTCGCGCAGCAGGCGGGCAATATCAAGCAGGTTGCTAGCATAGAAGGATGTGAAGGTCACACTCTCTCCACGGTCTGCCCCCATATCCAGTCCGTCATTCCAATCGGCGCCTTCAAGCAGAATGTTGTTGTGCTCTCCGACGTTGAAGAATGGAACCAGGTTTTGCAGGAGAATATGTTCCAGAATGGTACCGGTATAGACTTCGCCGGAGGTCGTTCTTAGCGAGCTACCTGTCTCGGCATCCCATGAAGTATCGCGTTTCTGGGCACGATTCATGAAGACGTCGCGGAAGTAGATTTGCTCCTGCAGCAAGAAATCAAGATCTCCGCTCTGATCCAGATACAGCATGGTAGTCAGGAACGGCCAAGCCCCGTGGTCCATCCATACCCGCGGAATGTTGTTGCGGTCAGCGATGAATTCGCCAGGCTGCGAGCCAATAATCGTCGCATTACTGCCGTCAATCCGCACACCGGCATAGTTGTTCAAGAGCAGGCTCCGTACTTCTTCCGGCTCCATGATAAGCAGGGCGAGGCAGTCTTGCCAGAGGTCACGCCAGCCGCGTCCCCCTCTGCCATAATCGTGATATGGCAGGAAGGAGTTTCCGTAAAGTCTTCTCAGCACCGGTTGAAGGGTTACCCATTTCATCCACTGATCGACATCATGTTCACCAGTGTGGAATTCAACGGTGTTCACCTTGTCGTTCCAGAACGATTTATTCTCTTCCAGTTTAGCATCAAAGGCTGCAGCTGTACCGTATTTCTGCATCAGCACAGGAATATTGATCCGCTCGCCTTCAATCGCCAGCACAATAATGTAAGAATGGCTTTCGCCTGGATTCAAGACCGTCTCCGCAAACCGAAGTCCACCCAGCGCCTCATACCCTTCCAGCTCGGCTTCAGCGTAGGTGGCTGGCTTGCTGTTCAGCACTACAGCCTCCGGCCAGTCCAGGCTTCCACCTTCACCAATAAATTCTTCCTGCACAGGGAAGAATCCAACTGGACCGCTTCCGTTCTCTTCTGCTCCGAATACCCCATACGAGGTGTGATTTACACGGTGACCGCGTTCATCGAAGGAGAGTGCCGGTTGTACTTCAATGCCGAACGGGGAGGTATAGACCCGGTTCAGCAGCGATGTCACATGACGGTGATCGCGCAAGTCATCCGCAGACCGGGCATACAGCGGAATAGCCGCTGTCGATGTCAATGTGATTTTCTCAATTCCTGTATTCGTTAGAACGACCTTCGTCAACTCTACCTTATCTTCACCGCATGGCACAAAACTGGTAATCTCGGCAGAAATGCCGAATTCTTTATTGCTACGGGTTACCCGGTGATAGAGAAGGCCAGCCTCGAGCTCAGACTCGTCAGCGTTGTCCTTATAGAAAGCTGCGTTTTGTTTGGCAGAGTTTCCTGCTGCCGACCACGCCCCTTTACCTTCTACGTATACCCAGAAGTTACGCGAAGCCCGCGAATTATGCAAATCCTCAACCGACAAAGGCGGTGTCAGAAACGTATTATGTCCTGAAGTAGCCTGGCCGTGAAGCTTAGGCGTGATCGAAGACATCATGCCACCCTCATTTACTAAAGGAAAATATAAAAAACTGCTGCGATCTGGCTGTGGAAGATTGAACTCCCCATTGTTTCCTATAAATTTCCAGCCTTTGATTTCATTGCGCTCCACTAATATCCATCCTCTCATTTGTATTGCTGTTTACGCTTTAACCGCACCTGCCAGTGCACCATCGACAATGTATTTCTGGATGAAAGTGTACAGAATGATCAGCGGAGTAGATACGATCATAATACCGCAGGCCAGCATCGGCCAGTTATTGCCGTATTGGCCACGGAATTCCTTCAACCCGAAGGTGATCGGATAATTATCCGGGCTAGGCAGATACATGACCGGGCCGACAAAGTCATTCCAGATGCCGATGGCTGTCAAAATGACGCCGGTGGCAATCACAGGTCTCATCAATGGCATAATAATCTGGAACAGATAGCGGTTATAGCCACAGCCGTCCATCCCTGCTGCTTCGTCAAGTTCACGGCTAATGGATTTGATATAGCCAGTGAACATCATAAAGACGATGCCTGTTCCGCTTGTTTTTAACAGGATATAACCCAGTTTTGTATCATAACCTACAAATCCGAGTTCCTGCTTCATGGCGAGCATCAGTTTGAACTGAGCTACCATTGGATTGGGCAGAAACTGCGAGAGCAGGAAGAACATATAAATAAAGCCACTCCACTTCACATATCCCCGTGCCACCGGAAAAGCGCCGAAGAGCGACACGATGAGTGTCAATACCGTGGCAACCCCCGTATACAGCAGGCTATTGAGGAAATAGTTAGAGAAATTCCCCTGTACCCAGGCATCCTTGTAATTGTTCCACTGAATATTAGAAACAATTCCCATAGGGTCCAGTAGATACTCCGTGAAGGACTTGAATGAAACGTTAAAGACGAAGAGTAGCGGTATGATGTACAGCACGAGAAGTATCGCTACAACGACGTAAGAAAGAGTTTTGGCGGATCTGGAGTCTTTCATCTAGTATTCCACCTCTCTCTTGCGCATTTGTTTTACAGCGATCACAACAAAGACAAGAATGATCAGGAACTGTACAACAGAAAGCGCAGAAGGCAGACCCATCTCCAGACTGCCACGGAAGGTCTCTTTGTAGACATCATAAGCCATCGTTCTGGTATTGAAGCGTCCGTCTGTTGTGGCCAGAATAATATCAAAGGTGGACATGGCACCGATGATCGACAGGAGCATATTGACCGTAAAGGAAGGAGCGATCAGCGGAAACGTAATGTTTTTGAACGATTGCCATCTACTTGTACCGTCGATATATCCTGCCTCGTACAGATCCTTCGGTACGGATTGCAGTCCGGCCAGAAAGATCAGCATGGAATAGCCCATGTACATCCAGATTTGTACAAATATAATGTAGCCGAAGGCATGGGTGAAGCTTCCAAAGAACATATCTTTATAACCGAACAACGCATTGTATAGATAGTTCACAGGACCGCTGAGCGGATCAAACATCATGCTCCATACTAGCGCCACTACCGCAACACCAAGAACTACCGGTAGAAAAAATACCGCACGATAGAAATAATCACCCTTTAGCTTCTGATTAATGATCACAGCCACCAATAGCGCAAGTCCGTTCTGCACAACCGTAACAATCACCATGAAATAAAGAGTTCGTATAATGGAGTCCACGCGTTCGCCTGAATTGCCAGAGAAGAATACATCATAGTAATTCTGCAGACCAACAAACTTCAATTCACTACCAGGCACATTCTTTATATTTGTAAACGAATAAATGACCGTCATCACTGAGGGTCCGAAATAGAAAATAACATACAACGCCAATGGCACCAGCAAAAATAGAAAGGGCACATAGCGCTTTATACCTTTACCGAAGGGATACATTCGCTCACCTGCCTAATTTTGATTCAAAATAAAGGATCGGGGCCTGCACAGGACAGACCCCGAAGCTGCACAGTATGTTTAATTCTTGAACCTTTAGCAGTTTATTTAGGCGCAGCCGCTTCCCATTCTTTCTGTTGCACATCGGCGAGTTCTTTGGCCGTCTTGAATTCGCCGCCCGGAGCCAGGTATTCTGTGTGTACGCCTTCAGCAGCAAGGTGCTCGCCGACATTCACACGGTTGATCATCAGAATTTCGTAAGCCAGTTCAAAGTCTCCGCGCAGGTATGGCGAAAGCTCTTTATCGATGAACTCGCTCTCGGTTTGAATATTGTCTTGTGTTGGCAGGAAGCCGGCCGCTTTCACATACGCTGTGTAGTTATCCGGCTCAGAGAAGAACTCCAGCCATTTCAGCGCGCCCTCTTTGTTCGGGCCTTTCTCTGCGGCATACCAGGTTACATCGTATTTTCCAACAAGAGAATTGTTCTTCGCTGCATCTTCAGTAGCAGGGATCGGGAAGTACCCAAATTTCAAATCCGGATTAGCAGTTGCAATAGTTGGTGCATCCCAGGTTCCGTCGGCAATCATCGCTACTTTACCTGTAGCAAAGAAGGACGGTGCTGTTGCATAGTCGATACCCATAAATCCATCAATGATGTATTTATCCTGAAGCGTCTTCATCTTATCCAGAACCTCTACAGATTCTGCATCATTGTAAGCCGTTTCTCCCTTCCATACACCCTCGATCCATTTGTTCTGGTCACCGCCGCCAAGAATTTTCGCTTGCAGACCGAAGACTGGCAGTTTCAATGGCCATACGTCTTTACCAGCCACTACGATTGGCGTAATGTTCTTATCTTTCAAGGTATCCAGCACTTTGATGAACTCCGTCCAGGTCGTTGGAACGGAAAGCCCGTTTTGCTCGAAGATTTCTTTATTGTAGAAGAATCCTGACATCGCGACTTTACCGGTTGGCAGGGCATATACTTTTCCGTTATAAGTACCCGCCTTGGCAATATCGTTGGCATTGTAGTTCTTCACGAAAGCTTGGTCGGATAGATCCGCAATCAGACCGGAATCGATCCACTGCTGCCAATCTGGCACTTTCGCACCCGGTGTCCAATCCTTTGGAGACAGTCTCATCCCGGACAGGTCGGCAAGAACGTCAACATCACCAGCGGTAATTCTTGCTC
Organism: Paenibacillus sp. GCM10012306; assembly: GCF_042649265.1. Classification (NCBI taxonomy): domain Bacteria; kingdom Bacillati; phylum Bacillota; class Bacilli; order Caryophanales; family Paenibacillaceae; genus Paenibacillus; species Paenibacillus sp. GCM10012306. The sequence goes on from NZ_JBHRYW010000010.1 coordinate 157,975, forward strand.
TTTGCGCCTGTTTAAACTCGTCATCAGGCCCGGTAGTGGTGTACTCCACCTTGTATTCAGGATATTTCTCTTCAAATTTCTTGTTGATTTCTTGAATAGCTTTGTTAATGTTCTCTTGCTTCCAATGCAGGATCTTAACAACCTTCTTCTCACCGGATGCAGATTTTCCCGTTGCCGCATTCGATGGAGCGTTTGTAGCTTCCCCACTTGCACCATTGCCGTTATTTCCGCCTCCGCATGCTGATAATCCCAGCAAAAGAACAGAACTTAGCAAGACTGCAGAAAGCTTCTTTACCATTTTGTTACCCCCCAGAATAAATTGTTCTAACATTACGAAACACATGTCCAGAAAATATCTGATGTTTCGAACAATAGAAGCCAAATCCAGAAAGCGGTTTCGTAATTTTTATTATTACATCGTTGTTTATTTTTGTAAAGCGTTTTTTAAACCCCTGGCTAATTCCTCAAAAAAACCTTGTAAAACAAGGATTCCCCCTCAATCCCCCCTGTAACAGCCTGTTCAAGCATTGACTACCTTTCGTTTAAAATATAAAATAAAATCCGAAACTATTTCGTAAATATGCATTCAATTCATTGAAAAATACAGAAACATATAAAATTCCCGCCTATCACGTTGTTATTTAGAATAAGGAGGTCTTTTAATGACCTATAACATTAAGGATATTGCTAAACTTGCAGGCGTTTCGGTATCGACAGTTTCTAAAATCATCAATAATTACAGTGACATTTCTGCTAGTACACGCGACAAGGTGCTACAGATTATCCAAGAAACTGGCTACGCTCCTCCCATTTCATCCAAACCACGCTCAACCAAATCTTCACATTTGATCGGCGTTATTTTTGCCGGGATGCTGAATATCGATTTCACCCCTCCATTTTTCGTAGAGGTTCTAAACGCCTTTAAAAAGCAAATGGGTCTGCTGGGTTATGATCTTATCTTTTTCTCCAATGAAAAGTTTACAAACGGGGGTATCAATGATTATCTGGCCCGGTGCTGGCATTACAACGTCGATGGATGTGTGCTGCTCTCCGGAGAAGAGCTAGAGAATTCCATCACAAAACTGGATCACAGTTCGATTCCTTGCATCGGTGTCGATATGAAGCTGTTCGGGTCTAGCTCCGGCTACATCATGTCCGATAATTTCAAGATGTCCGCTAAAGTCGTTGAGCATTTCTATTTGCAAGGCTACCGTGAACTCGGTTATCTCGGGAGTAATCAGGAGTCAGAGATATCAAATATGCGTGAGAGCGGCTACCGCAAAGCTATTGAAGATCTGGGAATGTCAATCAACGAGGACTGGTTTTTGAACGGGGATAACTTTTTTGAATCCAGCGGATATGAAGCTATGACGCGAATGATCGCTAACGGCAACCTGCCCCGGGCGATCTTCGCTGCCTCCGACCAGATCGCCATCGGCGCAATGCGCGCACTCAAGGAAGCCGAGATTTCGGTACCTGATACAGTCGCCATTATCGGCTGTGATGACATCGAGGCTTGCAAGTACACGACACCCTCTCTAAGCACAGTCCGCCAGAATAAAAATAAACTTGGGCGGCTCGCCGCCTTGATGCTTTATGACCTTATTAACAATCAGTCGAGCACCAGTTCCTTTCTTGTTGAGCCTGAACTTATCATTAGAGAGTCCTGTGGCGCCTCTAAGCCGTCATGTGGCCTATCACTACCGAAGACTACCACTGCACCGCTGTAAAGCTCCAAGGAGCTCTGAGAGGCCCTCAGCATATTAATTGACAGAAAAGCCGCTAAAAAGCCCCCGGGAGGTGTCCCGGGGGCTTTGCAGGTTGAACATTTATTAGATTAGCAACGGATTAGCAATCGAAGTACAGGGAGTACTCATGTGGATGAACACGGATATTCACTGCTTGAGCCTCAGAACGCTTCAGACCAATATAGTTATCGATGAAGTCTTTGGAGAATACGCCGCCTTCTGTCAAGAACTCATAGTCTGCTTCCAAAGCATCAAGCGCTTCGCCTAGGCTTCCTGGAACACTGCGGATCTTCTCTTTGTCTGCATCTTCCAGTTCATAGATGTTCTTGTCAAGTGGACCATAACCCAATTCTTGCGGGTTGATCTTCTTCTTGATTCCATCCAGACCTGCCATCAGCATTGCGGAGAAGGCCAGGTAAGGGTTCGCTGTGGAATCCGGTGTACGGAACTCGATGCGACAGCCCTTAGGTGTCACAGCAGCTACCGGGATACGAACTGCAGCGGAACGGTTACCTTTGGAGAATACCAGGTTAACCGGAGCTTCGTAGCCAGGAACCAGACGTTTGAAAGAGTTAGTGCTCGGGTTAGTCAAAGCGATCAGCGCCGGAGCATGGTACAGAATACCTCCGATGTAGTTCAGCGCCATTTCACTCAGGTTAGCATATCCGCCTTTTTCATAGAACAAAGGAGAATCGCCGTCAAAGATGGATTGGTGCACGTGCATACCGCTACCGTTATCACCGAACAATGGTTTTGGCATGAAGGTTGCTACTTTGCCGTATTGACGAGCTGTGTTATGCACGATGTATTTATAAGTCAAAAGGTTGTCGGCTGTTTTCTTCAAGGTGTCAAATCGGAAGTTAATTTCCGCTTGACCTGCAGTTGCTACTTCATGGTGATGACGCTCGATGCGCAGTCCTGCTTCTTCCAAGATACGGCACATTTCGCTACGGAGATCTTGTTGGGTATCAACTGGTGCTACAGGTACATAGCCGCCTTTTACACCAACTTTGAAGCCGAGGTTACCGCCTTCTTCCTTGCGTCCAGTGTTCCAAGCTGCCTCTTCGGAATCCACGAAGAAGGAAGAGCTGTTCATACCACTCTCATAGCGAACATCGTCAAAAATAAAGAATTCAGATTCCGGTGCAAAGAATGCTGCCGTACCTACACCGCTCTTTTGCAAGAACTCTTCTGCTTTAACTGCGATACCACGCGGGTCACGCTCATAACGTTCGCCATCAGGAGTGAAAATGTCGCACATGATGTTAAGCGTCGGGTGTGCCGTAAAAGGATCGATATATGTCGCTTCAGTGTCTGGCATCATAACCATGTCAGATTCTTCAATTCCGCGGAAGCCGGCAATGGAAGAACCGTCAAAAGCTACACCATTCACAAAAGTTTCTTCTTCTACTTCAGAAGCAGGCAACGAAATATGATGCGCACGTCCACCCAAATCTACAAACCGGAAATCCACCCACTCAATGTTGTTCTCTTTGATAGTTTGCAACACTTTTTCAACCGACATGATATTTTCCTCCCCAAGTTTCCGAACATTAAGCCGCTCACAGTATGCAAATGTTCTTGTTTTATATTTTTTTTGCTGTCGTCATTATAAATCTCATACCTAACATCGTCAATGCTTATGTCAGGTATTTCTTGATTCCATGTAAGATTTTCTAACGCTTTAGTGAAAATGGTAAAAAAGGTCCGTCCAGCCACACATCTTGTCCGGTCCAAAATCAAATAGCCCGCTTATCCCAGTAATGACGCGGGATAAGCGGGCTATTTGAACAGCAGATATGAGCAAAAATTACACAGTTACTACAGGTTCAGGGCCTTGAGAGAACTTACGTCCAACCAGCGGAGCGAGCTTCTCAAGATCTCTAAGCAGGTTGTCGAACTGATCCGGGAACAGTGATTGTACACCATCGCCAGTCATGGAATTGTCCGGATCGGTGTGCATTTCGATAATAAGGCCGTTGGCGCCTGCAGCGACGGACGCCTTGGACATTGGCTCCACCAGTTCACGACGTCCGGTGCCATGGCTAGGATCAGAGATGACCGGTAGATGGCTCAGACTTTGCAGAACCGGGATCGCCGAGAGGTCTAGTGTATTGCGGGTGTACGTCTCAAATGTACGAATACCACGCTCGCACAGCATAACATCACGGTTACCGCCTGCCAGGATGTATTCTGCTGCATTCAGCAGTTCGTCATAGGTCGCACTGAAACCACGTTTGAGCAGCACAGGACGCCCACAGGTGCCCAGCTTGCGCAGCAAATCGAAGTTTTGCATATTACGTGTACCTACCTGTAGAATATCTGCGTGCTCCGCACAAATATCTACGTATTCCGGAGTCATAACTTCGGTAATCGTCAACAGACCATGACGTCTGCCGGCTTCTGCCATCATCGTCAAGCCTTCTACACCCACGCCCTGGAAGCTGTATGGTCCTGTACGTGGCTTAAATGCACCGCCGCGGAGCACTTGAGCACCAGAGGCCTTCACTAGGCGGGCAATCTCATCGATTTGTTCCGGGGATTCAACAGCGCAAGGTCCGCCCATGATGACGAGGTTCTCGCCACCAATTTTGACACCGCGAATATCAATGATTGTATCTTCCGGGTGGAAGTCACGGCTCGCCAGTTTGTAGGATTTAGAGATTTTAACGACATTCTCTACCCCTTTCATCTGCCGCAGATGCTCAGCCAGCTTAGGTGTAACACCTCCAATCAGACCAATGACGGTACGGTCAGCACCGCGGGAGAGGTGGACCTGCAGCCCCTCTTTTTCAATAACTCTGATAATATCCTGCACCTGTTCTTCCGGAGTTTGGTTCGATGTAATGACGATCATAATTAATCTTCCTTTCCACATTTAACGTAATTTATTAGTCAGTGTTTGTGCACTTCGTTCCACTATGACGCTTTTAAGCTTTTTAGCTTTTTAGCTTTTATGCTTTTAATCACTAAAGCAATTCTAGCGGAAAATACCCATTTCGTCAACCCGCCGTGGCCCATTTTCACAAAACAGCCCGATTTGAAAACGCTCAAATTTCCAGACTCTAAAGCCTGAAAAAGGATTCAGCAAATTACGAAATGGAAGCGAAAGGAATATTATCATTACATCTGTAAGTGTGGTTGAGAAAAGTTCTATCCCATAACAAAAAAGCGCACACGCCGAAATCCGGTGTAATACGCTCTCTTAATCCATCCTATAAGTTCAATGTCAGGAGATTAGTTCGTGCTCGCTGTCTTGTTCTTGACCGGCGGCAGCAGCTTCGCCATATTCACAGTACGCTTAATCTCCCAGGTTGCCGGAACCTCAGGATCATACTGCTCCAAATAATTGATGACTTCCTTCGTAATCGGGGTTGGTGTAGAAGCGCCTGAAGTTACCCCTACCTTCTTAACACCCTGCAGCCATTCCGTCTTAAGCTCGGAGACGTCCGAGATTCGGTGGGCGGGTACACCAGCAATTTCTTCCGACACTTGTGCCAGACGATTGGAGTTGTTGCTGCGCGGATCGCCCACGACAATGACAAGATCAGTCTGTCCCGCTTGCTCTGCCACAGCCTCCTGCCGCACCTGGGTAGCCATACAGATCTCGTTATGGACCTCGGCGCCGGGATACGTCTCCAGCAGTTTTTTCATAATATGCTTGATATCCCATTGACTCATTGTGGTCTGATTCGTAATCACAATTCGTGAGGAAGAAACCGAGAGATTCATGATCTCCTCTTCCTTCTCGATCAGGTGCACATGCTCCGGCGCAATACCGACCGCACCCTCAGGCTCAGGATGACCCTTCTTGCCGATATAAATGACTTCATATCCTTCTTCAACCTTTTCCCGAATCAGGTCATGCGTCTTCGTCACATCGGGACAGGTAGCGTCTACAGTAGTCAGGCCTTTGGCCCGGGCCACCCGGCGTACCTCTGGCGACACTCCATGCGCAGTGAAAATTACTGTACCGCTGTCGATCTTGTCCAGAATATCCAGACGATTAGTACCATCGAGGGTAATAATTCCGTCGTCCTCAAACGAGTTGGTAACGTGACTGTTATGCACAATCATGCCCAGTATATAAATCGGCCGGGGCAAATCGAGATTTTGCGCGGCCTGCCGTGCCATAACCATAGCATCGACCACACCGTAGCAATAGCCCCGGGGCGATATTTTGATGACTTCCATGACTTCACCAGCTTTCTGCTGTCGTTGACTGCTGTAATAGTTCTCCTAAATTATACCCTATTCCAGCGGCGGAGCAAAGAGAAGGGGCAACCAGATCACGAACGTGGTGCCTTCTCCCTGTCGGGTGACAACTTCAACCGAGCCGTCATGCTCGTCAATAATCCATTTGGCGATGGAGAGACCGAGGCCAATTCCTTCCGTGATCCCCCGCGATTCGTCTGCACGGTAGAAGCGATCGAATATATGCGGGATCTCATCTTTATCCATACCAATACCCGTATCACTGATCCGAATACCTACCTGGTTCTGATAGAAAACAGTATCAAACACTACCTCACCAGATGGTGTGTATTTGAAGGCATTGTCGATGAAAATAAACAGCATTTGCTGCAAATAGTCCTTGTTGCCGACAATGTATTTGCCATTCAAGTGCGACATAGACCCTGGTCGCCATTCCGCCTGATGCGGCAAGAATGACGCACGTCGCGCTACTTCCATCATCATCGGCTCCAGCGCAACCGGTTCCTTGTCAAACGTTCGCCCGGTATCGGCACGGGCCAGAGAGAGCATATCGGCCACAAGACGGCTCATCCGCTTGGATTCATCCGCAATGTCCTTCACCGACTCAAGAGACAGCTGGCGGATGGCGGCATCGTCCAGTGCAGGATTCCCTCCTGGTTCCATCTCCCAGACCTTCTGCAGCAGATCAATATTCCCCCGAATCGTCGTCAGCGGAGTTCTGAGTTCATGGGAAGCATCTGAGACGAAGCGCCGCTGCGCGGCATAAGAATCTTCCAGCTCTGTATAAAAACCCTCCATCCGCCCCAGCATGCTATTTACGGTCTGAACCAATCTGCCGATTTCGTCCGGAGGACCGTCATATTCGATGCGGGAACTGAGATCTGTTCCGGTCTGAATGCCGTTCGCTGCCTCGATTACCTTGCCGATGGGTCTCATAGCCTTGCGGGCCAGGAACAGACCAAAGGTAAACGCTGCCACCAAGGTCGCAAAGGAACCGGCGACCAGAATGTTTTTCAACCTTTCCATCATCCGGTCTTCCTGGTTGGTTGGCGTGGCTACTTGCAAAACAGCCAATGGGGCACTGCCAGGCATCGGGGTCAAGGGCGTCTGATACATGATGAAATGATAGCCTGCAAGCGTCACCTGCTTGAAGCCTTTTTCCTGCATAATGTTGTTCTTATCGGGAACATCGAATTTCAGCCCCAGGCTCATCATATTATCCGACTGCTGAATAGCTCCACTGTCATAGATACTTATCTGCACCAACATATTGGCTTCCTCGAGGCGTGTTGCCTGAGAAGGAATCACATTGACGTTGAGCAAGGAGCCGTCGATTCCCCAACGCGGCAGAAGCTGCAGCTGTTCTACCTGCTTTTCAACACGGTCCTTCAAATCACCGTAAGTATTTATATACACAAAAGCATAAATCGCGGCTGATAGTCCCAGCAGCATTATAGCCAAAATCCCCGAATACCAAGCAGTCAGCCGCAGCTTAATAGACATGCTAATTGTCACCTCTTAGAATGTAGCCGGCTCCCCGGATAGTCTGGATCAATCGTTTGCCGCCGTGTTCCTCTGTCTTCTGGCGCAGCATGGCGATATATACTTCAAGCACATTTGATTCTCCGCTGTAGTCGTAGCCCCAAATCTTGTCCATAATGAGATCGCGCGATAGCACCCGTTTGGGATTCTGCATGAATAGATGCAACAGCTCGAATTCCTTGGCGGTCAGTTCCAGCCGCTTGCCATCACGCGTAACCTCCCGAGAGTCCACATCAAGGGTAATATCCTCATAAGCCACCGCCTGATCACTGCCACCACCCTGCTCGCTCTTACGCCTTAACAACGCACGGACACGGGCCAGCAATTCCTCTAATGCAAACGGCTTCACCAAATAATCGTCCGCGCCTAGATCCAGGCCTTTGACCCGGTGCTCAATCTCATCCTTGGCGGTGAGCATCAGAACGGGCACATTGCTGCCGCCTTCCCGCAGCCTCCGGCAGACTTCAAAGCCATCCACCTGTGGCATCATGACATCAAGAATGACCACATCGGGATCATTTGCTATTACCGCACGCAAGCCGTCTGCGCCATTCGCAGCCGTCTTGACATCGTAGCCTTCAAAAGCCAGGCCACGCCTCAGCATAGAGATAATTTTCTCATCGTCATCAATAATTAGAATATTCGGTCGCATCCAAACAGCCCCCATTGTCCAGTTCTATATATAAATATTGTACCAGCGAATCGGAAAAATGACATCTTTGTACATTAAAGACGGAAGGGCGAACCCTTCCGTCTGATTGTATCGTGCCTCTGTTATTGCCGTTGTTTCTGTGTAGTATCAAAATCGTTCTTATTGCCAATCGTAACATCAAGGTTCAGTTGCTTACCGTCACGGACAACGTTGAGTGTAATCTTGTCACCCACCTTGAGGGATTGGATATAAGTGATCAGATCCTGATTGGTCGCATATTTCTTGCCGCCTACTCCGGTAATAATGTCGTAAGGACGAAGGTCTGCGTTATAAGCGGGAGATCTGAAGACAATATCTGCAACCACAGATCCTTCTTTAATATCAGTTCCCATTTGTTTGGCCACTTCATCAGTAATCGTCATGAGAGTTGCACCAATGAACGGAACGGGCTCTTTTGGAATCGCTTGGTTCGCTTCCAGCTTGTCAACAACATTCTTGATTGTATTCACAGCAATCGCGAAACCAATACCTTGTGAATCGGTACTTACAGCTACGTTCATACCGATGACTTCACCGTTCACATTGAGCAACGGACCGCCAGAGTTACCTGGATTGATAGACGCATCTGTTTGGAGCAGGTTTTTATAGTTTCTTGTGCCACTGCCGTCTTCTTCATTGATATCAATGCTGCGGCCTTTGGCGCTCAGCACGCCTGCAGTAACGGTATGGTCGAACCCTTGCGGGTTACCAATCGCTACGACTTCCGAACCGACCTTCAGCGAATCGGAATCGCCCAGCGCTACTACAGGGAAATTGTTGTTGCCTTCAATCTTCAGTACAGCCAGATCCAGATCTTTGCTGGAGCCGAGCAGTTTGGCTTCGTAAGGTTTGGTGTTACCATCTACTGTCACCTGAATGACATCTGCACCATTGATTACGTGCTGGTTGGTCAGGATATATCCAGCCTTATCGTAGATGAAACCTGTACCAATCCCGTATGGAACCAGTTGAGAGGAAGAACCCTTGTCAGATGGAGCTTGCTGATCCGGTTCTGACTGGGAAGAACCACCGCCACCGAACTGATCTCCGAAAAAGAATTGCGAGAACGGATCATTGTTGTTCGGGCTGCTTTGTCCTCTGCCGCGCGAGCTTTGGTTCACGAGCGTCTCAATCTTGACGACTGCCGGTCCTACATGATCCACCACGCCTGAAACATCGCCTTTTCCAGTAACCAGGGACGCCGTTGTCGTCGAAGGCTTCGCCATGGCGCTTTCGCTCGGCGCTGAGGCAGATACATTTGATCCGCTTCCGTTACTTGAGCTCGCTGCATCTGGTGTGAACCAGTTGCCGCGGTCCGCCATGTACATCGATCCTGAAAGGACGATCATTCCGGCGAGAAAAGAAACCAGCACTGTTTTAAACGAGCTTTTCGGCTTGCGATTGTATTGCCATCCGTTACCGCCGCCGTCACCGTTTCCACCATTGTTACCCTTGCCTCCACCGTTTCCCTCATAACCTGTAGGGCGGATCGTCGGGCTGTAAGAAAGTGATTTTACGGGCTGAGGAGGTGTAATTTCCACCCGCTCCGGTTCCCGCCGGTTGTAGTGTTCTACATCGCTGTCGTTGTCCAGTTCTTCTTTATTCAAGGATTTAAAAGGTCCGTAAGAGTAATAGTATGATGAGCTTGTTTCGGAGGACTGGTTGCTATCGCTACCGTTGTTCCATTCCCGATCAGATTCAGGTTCGTTATCACGGTTAAATCTGTTTTTGTTCTCGTCCATGTTTCTTTCCTCCCGTGCCCTGCCTATCGTGTGGCAAGGTTTAATTTGTTTTCATGGTCTTATTTTGTACTTTAAACCTTAAGGTCACATTAAAAACAATTTAAGCGCAGATAAAAGATAGGCGCAGGCGGATAGAAATGAAAAGATAGAGAGTAGAGGGCGGAGATTACTTGTGTAATTCTAGATGGGATCGCTTAGTGGGGATCATAATCACGTGGGCTGGGATTGCCGGCGGAATCATATCACGTGGGCTGGGATTGCCAGCGGGATTATATCACGTGGGCTGGGATTGCCGGCGGGATCATTTCACGTGGGCTGGGATTGCCAGCGGGATCGTATCACGTGGGCTGGGATCGCGGGCGGGACTTTGTCGAACTAGTGCTGAATCAGTATTAATAAGTATCGCTGAACCTTTAAAAGTTCATACCTACTACAAAAAGGCACTATAAATTGGATCATACCTCCAACTTATAGTGCCCTTCTATTTTTATGACCGACTTGGAGAATATATAGAACGCATTAAAATAACAAACAAAGCCTATAAGTTACTCCGAAGAGTAATTAATGGCATTTTTGTACCTTAAATAGTCTGCAGATGGGTGATAGATGGGAATTAAGTGCAATATTGTACACTAAATCTTCCATAATAACCCTTTGAGGGTGCTTTTTTCGAAATTAAGATACAAAAATGCCTCTATTTATATTATTTGTCTATATTAAGGAAAAATAAGGTGCAAAAATGCTCTTAGTTGGGAAGATAGCGCCATTTTCACTGTTAATAAGACTTGTGCAGAGGATAGGAGATCTTTGAGCTAAAGTCCTAACTTTAGCAGAATAACGCCTGGTATTCTGTGTGAATATGAACTACAACTTTAACATAAGCACAATACCTCTACTTTAACTTTAACCTCAACATAAGCACAGTACTTCTACTTCATCTTTAACTCAACATAAACTCAGCACTTCTACTTTATCTTTAACCCGACATAGCTTCAACTACCCCTGCGCCCAGCCCTTCCGGTAGGCGTAGATGGCAAGCTGCGTGCGGTCATCCAGCTCGCACTTCATCAGCAGGTTGCTAACATGCGTCTTGACGGTCTTAATGCTGATATGGAGTTCTTCGCCAATATCCTTGTTGCTCTTACCCTCGGCAATGAGCAGCAGCACTTCCTTTTCTCGCTCAGTGAGACCAGAGGAGTCCCCCTGCACAGTACGCTGACGGATGCCGCGGGTCAGTGCCTGCGACACATCGCCGGTCATCACTGGCATGCCTCGGTATGCACCCTGCAGCGCATAGATCAACTCCTCTGCGGAAACAGTCTTCAGCACGTAGCTGACCGCGCCGGCTTCAATCGCATCGACGACCAGATCATCCTCGAGAAAACTGGTCAGGATGACAATTTTGAGGCCGGGAAACTCCGACAAGACGGCTCTGGTCGTCTCTGCCCCGTTCATAACCGGCATCATCAGGTCCATTAACACAAGATCAGGCAGAGTCTGTTCGTCGCTAGCACGCAGCATCTCCAGCGCTTGCTGTCCATTTGAAGCTTCACCAATGACCTCAAAGGTCGGCTCCAGCATGAGATAGGTTTTGAGGCCCATCCGAACCATATCATGATCATCCACCAGCAATACTTTTATGGCACTCATATCCTGTCCTCCTCTTCCCGGTATTCAGCATCAGTGACCTTCGGCAGTTGCCGCTCCTGGTCACCCTGAATAAATTTGGGGATATGTACGCGAATGGTCGTTCCTGCTCCCTTACGGCTAATAATCTCTACCTGGCCGCCCAGCTTTTCCGCACGTTCGCGCATTGTGGTGAGTCCATACGACCCTTGTTTTTGCTGGACATGCTCAAAGCCCTGACCGTCGTCGCTGATGCTCAGCACTACCTGCCGGGGCCCTTCACGTAGTGACAGACTAACGAGACGCGCCTCCGCATGCTTGACGATGTTGGCCATCGCCTCCTGAATGATCAGGAACAGTTGGTGTTCTATGGCCTCGGATAATTCCCCCTGCAATTCCAGCTCTTTAATACCCTTTAAGCCGTTTTGACGACAATAATCAGGGAACCATTTTTCCAGTGCTTCGAACAGGTTCCTGCCTTCCAGCTCTACCGGACGCAATTGCGCGATCAGCGCACGCATCTGCTTCTGTGCCATTTGAGACATCGTAATCAGCTGATTCATCACAGTCTGTCCGTGCGCCTGGTTGATTTCCAGCACTTTAGGCAGCGAAGAGGCGGACATATGGATCGCGAACAGCTGCTGGCTCACCGTATCATGCAAATCACGGGCCATCCGCCGACGTTCCTCCAATACCGCACTCTCCGCTGCCTTTTCCTTCTCGATGACTTCCTGCTCCCCAAGACGCTGCAGAAGCTTCATCTTATTCTCCACCGTATCCATCATCACATTAAATTCATGGTACACCCTGGAAAAAGACTGATCGTCACTCTCCGGCATCCGCACAGATAAATTACCTTTGGCCACCTGCAGCATGTTCAGATCCAGATGATCAATCCGCCGCTGCATGCGCTGTCCGGCCATATATCCTACAATGACGGCGAACAAGACAATGCCAATCGTCAGGTATACCCACATCCGGTAGTCCACGACCTCAATATAACCGAGACAAGTGCCCGCATAGACAAGCCCTGCGGACACCCCGCCGCTGAGCAGGAAATAGAACAACAACACCCATTTAGTATTATGAAGTATTGTTCCCATCTCTCTAGCCCACCGACTTCACTTTAACATCTCCGATAAAAGCACTGACGGTGATACGGACTTTTTTGCCGCGTTCCTTATAATATGGCGTCTTGAACTGTACATTGCTCATGAACCCGCTACGAGATTCATCCAACACTTGCATATCCCCGATGAACGAGCTGCTGTTAACCGAAACGCCCAGATCCATATCATCGGGAATAAATACCTTAATGTCACCGACAAAGGCGGAGATGTTAATCTTGGTCTCCCCGTAAGCGATCTGCGCGTTGGTGAGGTCAATGACAGTGTCGCCGATAAATTGCGAGATGTTTGTGTGCTTCAGTTGAAAATGATCGCGGCCCATATGAATATCACCGATAAACGCCGACCGGTTACTTGTCTCCTTGCCGCTGTGATGGTCATACTCCTCGTCCCATTCTCCATGTCTGCGGGCGTGGCGTTCCTGACGCTCCTGGTGTCTACGTGCATGACGCTCCTGACGCTCCTGATATCTTTGAAAATGACGTTCCTGCTTCTCTCTATAGCGGGGTCCGGAAGAGCCAAACTGGCCCTCCTCTTCCCGCTCATCCTTGTGCAGATAACTTTCCCACTCCGTATCCTTTGGAGCTGCTGCCTTCGGCTCTTCAAAGGAAGAGGATCCCGAAAACTTGCCGAATTTCTGCTCAAATTGCTCATCCAGTGTGGACTCCATCGGTTTTGGAGGTTCGACATCCAGCGGATTGTTCCCCGAAGGGAAGTAGCCCGGCGGCGTTGGCGGCACAGGAGGATCATTCCTGCGCGGCTTGAAAATGACATACAGCCCACCGCCGATCAGCATCACCGGAATGAACATTTTGAAAAAATCACCGGCCGACAGGTAGAACCAACCTAAGTTTCGTCCCAGGAAATAGACCCCGATCGCCAGAAAAAACAGTCCTCCAATGGCCGATGACCCCCTAGAGCTATAATCTCCGGTGGACAACAGACGTTGCAGGCCCAAAAAAATCAGAATAGCCGGCCAGAAGTTGGAGATCACATACCCTATGCTGAAATCGGTATATCCCAGCTGCCTCAGCATAAACATGCCACCGATGCCGATGAGCACTAGCCCGCTCAGGATCTGGCTCGAAACCCTTCGTTTCATGCTTGATTTCCCCCTTTAAATGGAATTTCACTCTTCGCTTACCCTATGACCTCAGTTTACCGGAAGACAAGGTCTTGGTACAGCGGCGGGAGAAGGAAAAGTCCCTCAGTCTAGAGGCTGAGTCGTATGGGATTATATTGAAATTAAATACAGATTATTAGCGATTTCCGTGAATTTTAAAGCGGAGCACGAGGTGCCGCAACTGTTCTGCCATCTGGCCCAAGCCTACGGAGGAAGAGGTTATTTCCTCTGTAGATGCAAGCTGCTCCTCGGTAGCCGCTGATACAGAATCCGTAATACTGGCAGACTCCTCAGAGATACTCCGAATCTGTTCCATATGCTCTGTTACCCCCGCCACCTCATGGGTCATGGCCTCCACTGCACTGGCGAGCTCCTCCAGGGTTGAAGCCGACTGGTTCACGGTTCCTGAAATCTCGGCAAACGAATGGCCGGATAGACTGACTGCTTCGATACCGCTGGACACTTTCTCCTTGGCTTGCTGCATTTCTGCAGTCACTTCCTCGACATGTTGCCGGACGGATTGCACCAATTCACTGATACGGGAGGCGGATTCCTCTGAGTTAAAAGCAAGCTTCCGCACCTCGCTGGCGACCACCGCGAACCCCCGGCCCTGCTCTCCGGCACGAGCTGCCTCAATAGAAGCGTTAAGTGCCAACAGGTTAGTCTGACGAGAGATACCAGTAATCACATCCACGATAGTATCAATCTCCAGCGAGCGTTCCTCCAGTTTGAATACAACCTGATCCAGCCGTTCCACTGTCTCCTGCACACGGTGGATTTGCTGGACCGCTTGCTCTGCGGCTGCATTACCGTCCGTGGCCGCTGCAGAGGTCTTAATCATCCCGACTGATACCTCCTGCATTCGGCTCGACAAGCTCCCCATTTCTTCAGATATATACTCCATACTCCGCGCTCCACTTTGCACACGCTCGACCTGTCGCTCGCTCCCCGTACACAACGCCTGTACCGCCACACTAACCTGTTCTATGGCCTGATTGGTCTGCTCGGCGCCAGCAGTTAGCTCCTCAGCAGACGACGATACCAAATCCGTCGTTTCCTGAACTCCCATAATCATTGCTCTCAGATTATCAACCATGTTCTGAAAGCTGCGGGCTACGTCGCCAAACTCATCCTTTCTTCGGGTATCCACATTTTCTGTCAGGTCGCCTTTGCTAATCACTTCGGCAGCGGTCTTGAGCTTGTTCAGAGGTCGAGTAATAGTGCTGACAATAAACAAGCTGGCAGTGATCGTAACAATTAGAATGATGGCAATCGTAATATTCACTGTATTTTTTATAGCCTCAGCACCCTCATTCATCTCGCTGACGTAGAGCGTCCCTCCTATTTTCCAGCCAGTTAGATCATTGGTCGTAAAGAACATTTCCTTCTCACGGTCATCCAGCAAATACTCAAAGTTTCCGCTCTTGCCAGCAAACATCTGCTCCGTATAGCTGCTTCCACCCGGTTCCGCCGGTTTAAGGTTAGGATGCACCACTATCTTCTTGTTACTGTCCAGCACAATAACATACCCTTGCTTGCCAATTGTAACGCTAGACTCCGTTCGGATCGCGTCAAGATTCAGGGATACACCTAACACGCCCGCTCCATTTGCAATCGCTTTCGACATAATGATCTCAGGGCTGCCCTTGGCATCCATCACAACAGGAGTAATGCTGATTTGACCCGGCGCTGCCAAGGCAGACCTGTACCAATCCTGTTCACGGGGGTCATTGTTCGAACGTTCTGTACCGCTACCCTGGATGGTTACACCTTCTGCAGTACCTATGTAGGCATTATTGATATCGGGGTTCAGTCCTAGATATTGTTCCAGCATGGGGATCAATTTCTGAGCATCCGGACCTTGCAGTGTAGAACTTGCCAGTGTGTTGGTGAGAAAATCTACATCACTTTTTTTGGACTCGATGCTGTAGCTGATAATTGAATTAACCGTCTCCACGCTTTGCTGGGCACTGCTTAGCATTTGCTGACGCATATGGTTTCGAGAGCTTTGCGCAGCCATCACACCAATGATCAGCGAGGGCACAATTACTACTACAATTAAAGAGACCACTAATTTTACTCTTACAGTTAATCTAAAATGCCTCTTCTTCATACAGACAAAACCCTCTCATCACATATTTTATGTACTCTATTGTATTTATCAGCAGAACATGGAAGAAAATATTCGTTTTATCAATATTAGCATTAAATTTGGTTAAAATATACTTTTTAGGTTGAAAATTATCATCTCATAATAAAAAGACTGCCCCCATCAGCTTGATGCTGATGAGAACAGCCTGATTCTTCAGCAGAGGTCTGCTGTAAGATGATTATTGTTGCGGTTTTTGAACCGGCTTCGCAACAGAAGTGTTGCTTTTGCTGTTTGCGCCATCATTTTCAACCGCAAACTCAGCATTGTATTTTTCATTCGGTGTTTTATAGTTTTCTTGAACTTTTGATTTCTTGGAGTTAGCCACGGAATTCACCTCCCTTTTTTTCCTCATGTCATGGTTGCACCAGGCCAGTGAGGTTGGTCCGGAAGAGGCAATGAATCATTGCCCCAGTCCGTATTATGGGAAGTGGCAGCATAGATTATGCATGACCAAGTGAATTATATTTCAATCCGTGTAACAGATGCTGCAGTTCTCACTGTTAGATGACTTCTTCCAAGAGATTTGGTGGAACGGAATTGTAGGTTTGGATCGCGTGGCTGAGATTCTTCAGCATGGCTTCTGTACATTTACCGTTACCCCGCTTGATCACGTGCACCACCACTGTTTTTTTGCCCCATTCCTTATAGACCTGCTTGGTAGTGGCAAAATAAAGATCAATCTTCCGTCCTTTAATCGCAGAACCTGTATCTGCTACCACCGCATAGCCATAGTCAGGAACATAAAGGATGCTGCCCAGCGGCAGTACTTTAGGGTCCGCTGCTATCGTTGAGATCGTATTCTTGTCCCGACGAACCTTGACACCAGAATACGTAATGCCGTATTCCGGATGCTTGGATGTTTTCCCGGTCGATTCATACCCTGCGGTATAGCCCGTTGCTGTGACCTTCATTGACGTGAGAATCTGTTCCCTTGCTGGTGCTGCTACCGGTACAGACGCCGGTGTTTTCGCCGGAGCCTGGCTTCCCTTCTTCTGCGTTACAGGCGGTGTTGAAGCTTTAGGAACTTGTACTGCATTCGACTGCACAGCTGATGCCGAGACTGGTGGTGTGTAGACTTCATTCGCATATATTGTCGCACGGGCGGTCTGGATTTCAGGACTCAGACCCTTTGCTTGCACCGTCTCTTGTTGTGATTCCGGGTATATTCCGGCTACACCCAGTAGAAGCGCTGCAGTAACGATTAAACACCAAAACCTCTGAAACATGCCCATTTTGTTCATAAGATAAACCTCCCCCTATTAGCGAAGGTTTCCCTATTCTCAAAATTTTATACGTGGAGAACAGTAAAACTGTCCCCCACAGGCATATAATCAGAGGTTTTATATAAGACGAACTTAATATCCTAACGTAAAGCTCGGTCGTCACTACGGTGAATGTTTGGACTTCCGGTCGCTGTTGTATCCAGATTTCTTCTTTATCAGCCGCTTTTAACGGTTGAAATCTGGATACAAAGGCGAGCGCTACGCTCCTACAGTTCCAAACCTTCCCCTTCGTTCCTTCTTGCTTTTGTTAATTTCTTATGTCCGTTTATACATTTGGTAGCATAAATCAGCTTGTTGATCTTAAGAGATCACACGATCAGCGATTTCCTGGGACAGCAGCTCAATGACTTCCTGAACCGGCTTGGCTCCAAGGTCGCCTTCACCACGCTTACGGACCGAGACGGTACCCGCATTCATCTCGTTCTCACCCACGATGAACATGTAAGGCAGCTTCTCCAGCTGTGCTTCACGAATCTTGTAGCCTAGCTTCTCGTTACGCAGGTCAGCAACCGCTGTGATTCCACGGCGACGAAGCTTATCAGTCACTTCGTTGGCATAGTCATCGAAAGCAGTGGAAACCGGAATAACCTTAACCTGCTCAGGCGATAGCCAGAGCGGCAGGGAACCCGCGAAATTCTCCAGCAAGAAGGCAACAAAACGCTCCATTGTACCCAGAATACCACGGTGCAATACAACCGGACGGTGCTTCTGACCATCATCACCAACATACTCCAGTTCAAAGCGTTCTGGCAGCAGGAAGTCAATTTGGACTGTGGACAATGTCTCTTCCTTACCAAGCACTGTCTTGATCTGCACGTCAAGTTTCGGACCATAGAAGGCCGCTTCGCCTTCAGCCTCGTAGAATGGGAGGCCCGCTTCCTCTACAACTTCACGCAGCATACGCTGAGCGGTTTCCCACATTTCATCATTGGCAAAATATTTCTCAGTGTCCTTCGGATCACGATAGGACAACCGGAAACGGTAATCGTTGATACCGAAATCTTTGTATACCTGCTGGATCAGCTCGATAACACGGATGAACTCACCTTTGATTTGATCCAGACGACAGAAAATATGCGAGTCATTCAGGGTCATTGAACGCACACGGTGAAGACCGGTCAGGGCACCAGACATCTCGTAACGGTGCTGAATGCCAAGCTCGGCAATACGGATCGGCAGATCACGGTAGCTGTGCATAGAGCTCTTATAGATCATCATATGGTGTGGACAGTTCATCGGACGAAGCACAAACTCCTCGTTGTCGATAGCCATTTTCGGGAACATGTCTTCCTGATAGTGTTCCCAGTGGCCCGAGGTCTTGTACAATTCTACGTTACCCAGTACCGGAGTGTATACATGCTGGTAGCCCAAGCTTGCTTCCAGATCGACAATATAACGTTCCAGAATGCTGCGCAGCTTGGCACCCTTAGGCAGCCAGATTGGCAGACCTTGACCAACGAGTTGATTGAACGTGAAAATCTCCAGTTCTTTTCCGAGCTTGCGGTGATCGCGTTTCTTCGCTTCCTCAAGCAAGCGCAGGTGTTCATCCAGTTGAGCTTTCTTGATCCAGGCTGTACCGTATACACGTTGCAGCATCTTGTTCTTGGCATCTCCACGCCAGTAAGCACCGGCTACGCTCATCAGCTTGAAGACTTTGATCTTGGACGTGGACGGTACGTGCGGACCACGGCACAGGTCGAAGAACTCGCCCTGTTCATAGATTGTAATAATACTGTCCTCAGGCAGCGCCTGAATCAGTTCCAGCTTGTAAGGGTCACCCAGTTCTCCGAAAATATCGAGCGCTTCCTTGCGGCTGACCTCTTTGCGTACGATAGGCAGATTCTCGTTAATAATCCGCTCCATTTCCTTCTCAATCTTGAGCAGATCCTCAGGATTAAGCGGATGCTCCAAATCCATATCATAATAGAAGCCATCTTCAATCACTGGACCAACGCCCAGCTTGACTTCCTTAGCTCCGAACAAGCGTTTTGCCGCTTGCGCCATCAAATGCGCGGTACTGTGGCGCATCACTTCAAGACCTTCTGGCGAATCCAAAGTCACGATCTCTACCAGCGCCCCTTCCTGAAGCGGGGTCGACAAGTCGACGACGATTCCGTTCAATTTACCTGCAGCGGCGTTCTTACGAAGTCCGCTACTAATGGAAGCCGCCACATCATCGATGGTGCTACCTTCCGCATATTCCCGGACTGAGCCGTCCGGTAACTTAATGCTTACTGCCATTATATTTCCTCCTCAAAAATCATTAGACCCGTAGGTCGTTTATTTGTACGGAACGAGATGTTCCATGCAACAAAAAACACCCGTCCCGCAAAGGGACGAGTGATTGCACCCGTGGTTCCACCCAAATTCGATTCCTTCTCCTATCGCCAATGAAGTGGCTTTCGAGCACAGAATCCTTAGTTAGCATGGAATAACGGCCATGAACCGGCGATTCTTACTGTCCCAAGTCTTGTCCACTAGATAGTTCCCGGGAGTTCATAACCGCAGCTACAAAGGGGTAAATCAAAAGCCGGATACCGGAGGAACTTGCAGCCATTGTTTCCTCTCTCTGAACGGTCCGAAGCGATTGTCCATTTCTTTGTCAAAGCTGTTCGCGTGAATTTACCAGTAAATTATAAATCGGACCTCCCCCGGCAGTCAAGCCAGAAGAAGTCCGATCCTTGTTATACATTGAAAATAACTATTGATGCTGCCAGTCGCCACACTTCCCGAAGCAGAATCATTCTTCGCGGCGTTTCTTCTGGGGCAAGCGACCAGCACGCTTCAACGACTCACGCAGCAGATACTCGATGTGTCCGTTAACGCTGCGGAACTCCTCCCCTGCCCAGCGCTCCAGCGCTTCATGCAGCTCTGGATCAATCCGCAGCGGAAAGCTTTTCTTGGCCGCCATAATTATACCGCCTTAGTACAACGAGCCAGCGTTAATGACCGGGCTAGCTCCACGCTCGGACACAATCGCCACCATCAGATTATTGATCATCGCCGCTTTGCGTTCTTCATCCAGTTCTACCACGCCGCTCTCTTTAAGCTGCTTAATCGCCATATCTACCATGCCCACAGCACCTTCTACAATGATCTGCCGTGCTGACAGAATGGCTGATGCCTGTTGACGCTGAAGCATCGTGCTGGCAATTTCAGTCGAATAAGCCAAATGCGTTAGCCTTGCCTCAATGACCTCGACACCAGAGATGGACAAGCGCTCCTGTAGTTCACTTGCCAGCTCCTTGGCAATTTCATCGGCATTCGCCCGCAAGGACATTCCGGCTTCATTGAAGTTGTCATAAGGATATTTACTCGCCACATGACGCAGCGCTGTCTCACTCTGTATCTCCACGAACTCCATATATTTATCTACATCGAAGAGTGCCTTCGCAGAGTTGATTACTTTAAATACAATAACTGCCGCAATTTCAATCGGGTTCCCCTCGACATCATTCACCTTCAACTTGGCGCTATTAAAGTTACGAACCCGTAGTGAGACCGTCTTACGGCCACTGAACGGAATAACCGCCCATAGCCCGCTTGTAGATATCGTTCCAACATATTGCCCGAAAAATGTCACCACAACCGATTTGTTCGGTTGAACTACTGTAATACTGGTCAGCAGTACGCCTGCTGCTACGAACAAGATGACAGGCACAATAACATATTCCTGAGCGGCGCCGTATATTCCACCAGCCAAACAAAGAACTAGCAATGCAATAACCCAGAAACCGCTAACAGGGCGAAGAATTTTTTCCGTCATATGGACCCCTCCAACTAGATATTCATTTGATATTTAAATGATATCACTTTTGGATATGGATGTAAATTATTATTTCAGCAGCCGTTCGCTAACCGCCATGCCAGTCTACAACTTTATTTTTCTTCTGACACTCCGACGACACATCCCCTGTAAGCCCGTCCACATATAACGGACGATGGATTTAAATCTCCTCATTGCAAAAGAACGAGAAAAAATCAAATGTAATCTCACGTGAAAATAAGCCCACTACGCCTATACGGGCATTGTGGGCTTCTCTGCTTAATCTTACTTGTAAATTGAAGTATCTAGCGGAATAATGAACCCGCCGTCAACAGCTTGTGTCACATTTATTGCGATGTTCTTTACTCCAGAGATATCTACCTCAATCGTCTGGAGATCACTATTAGGCGAAATCTTCTCTACTTTTTTAAGAAGCACATTCTTGTCATTATCCATAATTTCAAGAGACTCCACTTCCTTGCCGACCGCAGCGAATTGCAGAACAAGTTTCTGATATTTGCCGTTAGGGCTGAGCGCGGTATATTTAATATTGGAATTAGGTGCGCTGTACAGCACTTCCTTATAATTCTTGCCGCCGTATTTGGTCAGTGCAGGGTCCTTGGTATGCAGACTGGTGTTAAAATCCTCCTGCTTCACGGGAACGCCTGCCTGCTGTTCGCCAATAATCACCTCTTTGGCTGTCCCGTCATAATTCACTGGAACATCCAGCAGCTCAGAAACAGATCGTACCGGAAGATACGTAGTTCCTTTATAAGTAATGGGAAGCACCGCTTTGCCATTGCCATCTTTGAGAGGGGTAATCTCCCCGTTCACTCTGATCTTTAAATCTCCGTTTAACAACGCTTTAATTTCTTGGAGATGCGAGCTCGCGAAAGCACCTGTGCCCATGCCCACTAAAAGTATCATGGTACCGCATAAAGTCGTAACAACCTTCTTCTTCATTTCTGTTTTCCTCCTCTTGGGATATCATCAAATCCAGGAACACCAGAAACAACGGTTATTGAGAGATAATCTTTCTGAAAGATGACGCTACATGTAGGATAGTCTCTGCGTTTTTGGAGTTGAAGATTTTACCACATTATATCACAAAGCCCAATGCTTCATTTCTATTTCTTCCTTCTTCCAAGCTACGACTGTTCACTCTTGTATAGAAAGGTAGAAAATGAATTCAGGGTTTTCAAATCCAAGCTGAAGGAAACAAAATAGGGGCTTCTTCTGTGTATTATCATAACACGAAAAAAGTCACTCCAGGCAGTAGTCCATGAGTGCCTACTTCATATGCAATTATATATGGCCGGAACTTTCTTTCACGATGGTTACCTTCCGAGTCTAATACTTTATTTTCTTCTGACAAAAAGACCGTAGACACATTCGATTTTCCCGAATGAATCTACGGTCTATATTTAGCCTCAAAACTCTAGACTAGCAGCCTCTCTGCCTAGTTCTGCATCACAAAATCATTGTCAATCTTCGCATTGGCATCATCGAACACCCGCAGAATGTCGTAACGCGTGTTACGCTGTGCCGGGATTTTACCAGCTTCACGGATTAGTTGTGTAATGGACTCGATGTTGACTTTGTAGGTTGCGCCCGCGGAGGACACGACGTTCTCTTCAATCATCGTGCTACCGAAATCGTTGCAGCCATATTGCAGTGACAGCTTGCCGACTTCCGGCCCCATAGTTACCCAGGAAGATTGGAAGTTCTTGATGTTGTCCAGCACCAGACGGCTGATCGCTACGGTCTTCAAATACTCTTCCGGCGTTTGTCTGTCCAGCTTCAGATTGGTATTATCCGGCTGGAAGGTCCAGGAGATAAAGGCCAGGAAGCCTTCGGAGTCATACTTATTGGCAATGCACTCATCTTGAGCTTCGCGCACGCGGAGCAGGTGCAGTGCCCGCTCTTCCAAGGTCTCGCCAAGGCCAATAACCATAGTCGCGGTCGTGTTCATACCGACTTTATGCGCGGTCTGCATAACGTCCATCCAGTCGCGCCAAGAGCCTTTCAGACGACTGATTCTGCGGCGTGTACGGTCATCGAGAATTTCTGCACCACCGCCTGGAAGTGAATCCAGCCCGGCCGCATGAATCTCGCGGATGACCTCTTCCAGTGACAATCCGGAAACTTCCTTCATCTTCATGATTTCAGCAGGTGAGAAGGAGTGCATCGTAATTTCGGGGAAGCGTTGCTTGATCCCACGCAGCAAATCTGTGTAGTAATTGAAAGGCAGATTGGGGTTCACGCCCCCCTGCATTAGAATTTCAGTTCCGTTAACGGCAATCGTTTCGGAAATCTTTTGGAAAATAAGTTCATCCGGCAGTACGTACCCCTCGTCAGAGCCCGGTCTGCGGTAAAAGGCGCAAAAACGGCAGTACACATCACATACATTGGTATAGTTAACATTGCGGCCAATGACGAAGGTCGCCATCGGGTCCGGATGCCAACGTTTCATAATAATGTCGGCAGCAGCGCCCATTTTCTCAATTTCGTTACTCTCGAACAATCTTACGGTATCCTCCAGCCCAAGCCGGTCTCCCCGCAGCGCTTTATCCAAGATCAGGTCTATCGCACTCATCGTTCGCAGCCTCCTTTAAAACCCATATCTTTATGGTATTTTCATAAAATTTATAAGACAATTGAATATGTTCGTTCCTTCATCGTAACACAATCCGGACCGCTTGAGAAATTTTTTTCACAAAGTATAACGACCTTAACCATCTTTTGGAAAAGGCCTGCCTCCATGTAAAAAAAGATACCATCCCCGCTCATAGAACCGTTTCTGAATTCAAAAAGGACAGCTTCGTCCGAAAACGAAACTGTCCTTGCGAAGCTTAATTATTCGTCCGCAAGCGCCTGCTCCAGATCGACAATGAGATCCTCGATAGACTCAAGGCCGACCGAGAAGCGCAGCAGTCCATCCGTAATTCCGCGGGCCGCCCGAACCTCTGCCGGCATAGCCGCATGGGACATCATAGCCGGGTACGACAGGATACTCTCTACAGCGCCGAGGCTGACCGCAACAAGCGGCAGCGTCACCTTGTTCAACACACGCTTGGCCCGTTCACCGGAGCCAACATCGAACGAGACAACCGCGCCGTAGCCGCTGGATTGCGATTCATGGATCTCGCGTCCCGGATGATTTGCCAGTCCTGGGTAGAACACAGCCGTAATATCGCTGCGGGCGTCAAGCCAGGCTGCAAGTTTGGCTGCGCTGATCTCGCTGTGCGCCATCCGCGCCTCCAGCGTTTTCATTCCACGCATCAACAGCCAGCTTTCCTGCGGAGCCAGCACG
This sequence comes from Paenibacillus sp. GCM10012306, assembly GCF_042649265.1. Lineage (NCBI taxonomy): Bacteria > Bacillati > Bacillota > Bacilli > Caryophanales > Paenibacillaceae > Paenibacillus > Paenibacillus sp. GCM10012306. The sequence continues at coordinate 182,303 of NZ_JBHRYW010000010.1, forward strand.
GTGCCCAGACCGTTTTGCAGCATTTTAAGCTGCTTGCCGATTTCTGCGGTACGAGCTACAGCAAGTCCTGCCAGCACATCGCTATGACCGCCGAGGAACTTCGTCGCGCTGTGCAAAACGATATCTACACCTTGCTCGATTGGACGCTGATAATACGGCGTCATGAACGTATTATCCAGAATAGTCAGAAGCTCATGGCTCTTGGCCCATTCGCATACAGCGGCTACATCCGTGATTTTTAGCGTCGGATTCGACGGAGTTTCCATATATACGGCTTTCGTATTCGGCTGAAGGGCAGCTTTGATCTGCTCAAGATCCGTCATATCCACAAAGGTGCTTTCAATGTTCAGACGATTCAGGATGAGCGTCAATAGCCGGTATGTACCGCCATAGACATCCTCAGTCACGATCACATGATCGCCAGAGGACAGCATCAGGAACGTACTGGAGATCGCAGCCATGCCGGAGGCATAGGCGAAACCGCGCTCTCCGCCTTCCAACAGGGCAATATAATCTTCAAGCGCCTGACGGGTCGGATTGCCTGACCGGCTATAGTCATGCAGCGGCGGATTATTAATATCCTCATGATGGAAAGTCGAAGCCTGATAGATCGGCACACTGGAAGCGCCAGTAGCTTTGTCGATCTCGCTGCCAAAGTGCAGCAGACGGGTAGCGAATTTGAGGTTATTCTTCTTATCCTTGTTCACGTTGTTATCACTCATTATGCCTGGCCCCCTTGTGCATCTGCTGCTTCAATCTCAATACGTGCCTGTTCCAGTGCATTACCCAGATCTGCGATCAGGTCATCGATATGTTCAATACCAACCGAGAAGCGCAGCAACCGGTCATCAACACCCACCGCATCGCGGATTTCAACCGGAATATCGGCATGGGTCTGTATCGCCGGGTAAGTCATCAACGATTCTACACCACCAAGGCTTTCCGCGAAGGCGATTAGATGGATATGACGAAGTATCGGCTCCACATATCTCGCATCCTTCACTTTGAAGGAGAAAATACCAGTGTTCCCGGACGACTGGCGGTTCTGGATCTCAAAGCCCGGATGCTCCGGCAGACCCGGATGGAAAACTTCAGCGATGGCAGAATGTCCTTTGAGATAATGGGCCAGTTCCAGTGCGTTGCTCTCGTGGCGCTCCATGCGCAGTGCCAGCGTCTTCATCCCTCTCATCAACTGGTAGCTATCGGTTGGTCCCAGTACTGAACCGATGGAGTTGTGGAGAATCGCCATTTCAGCAGACAGTTCCGCACCTTTAGTCACAATCAGACCTGCCAGCACGTCGTTATGACCGCCCAAGTATTTGGTGGCACTGTGGATAATGATATCGGCTCCCAGTTCCAGCGGACGCTGGAAGAACGGAGTTAGCAGCGTATTGTCTACAATAGTAAGGAGTTCATGCGACTTGGCCCATGTACAGACAGCCTCGACATCTGTAATCATCATCAACGGATTGGTTGGTGTCTCAATAAGTACCGCCTTGGTCTCCGGACGACGAACGGCTTCCAGTGCCTCCAAATCATTGGTATCCACATAAGAAGTCGTCACGCCAAATTTGGACATGATCCGCTCCAACAAGCGATAAGTTCCGCCGTAGAGATCCAGCGATACGATCAGATGATCTCCTTGTCGGAAAAGGCTGAAGATCGTTTGCAAAGCGGCCATACCGGAACTACAGGCAAATGCTGCATCTCCGGATTCCAATTGCGCTGCTGCCGTTTCCAGTACAGAACGGGTCGGGCTTTTGGTGCGGCTATAGTCAAAGCCTGTACTTTGCCCCAGCTTCGGATGACGAAACGCCGTTGCATTATAGATAGGGAAGTTTACCGCTCCAGTGGCCGGGTCCTCCTGCGATCCTATTTGGGCAAGTCTGCTTTCAATCCTCAGTTTGTCGTCCATTCCATATAACCTCCTAAGTAAGTGTACTGCTGCATTCTCATCTATAACTTAAATGATGGGTCCAATATCATAGGGTGTTTCTTGGTATACATAGTAATTGAGCCAATTAGAGAACAATAAGTTAGCATGGGCGCGCCAAGTTGATGGCGGAGTACGCTTTGGATCATCTTTTGGAAAATAGTTCTTCGGCAGTGCCATTTCCATACCCTTGGCGACATCACGATCATACTCCCACTTCAGGGAAAGCGGATCGTACTCAGAGTGGCCGGTGACAAAGATTTGTCGGCCATCCTTTGTAGCCACCAGATAGATGCCCGCTTCCTCTGATTCGGCCAGGATTTGCAGATCCGGATTACGCTCGATATCTTCGCGGGACACATCCGTGTGCCGGGAGTGCGGAACATAGAACAGTTCATCGAACCCGCGCAGCAGCTTTACATTATTATGGTTCAGTGTGTGAGGGAATACGCCAAAACATTTCTCAGACAATGCTTCCTTACGCACACCGAAGTGATGGTACAAACCGGCTTGTGCAGCCCAACAGATATGCATAGTGGAGGTAACATTATCTTTACTCCATTCAAAAATCTCTTTCAGCTCTTCCCAGTATGTTACATCTTCAAAATCCATCTGCTCCACAGGAGCGCCAGTCACGATAAGTCCGTCAAATCGACGGTGGCTAATCTTATCGAAGGTCGTATAGAAGCTGTTCAGATGCTCAGCCGACGTGTTCTTCGAAGTATGGGAACGGGGACGCAGCAGCACAATGTCCACCTGAAGCGGTGAGTTACCGATCAAACGGAGCAACTGAGTTTCCGTAGTTTCTTTGGTAGGCATTAAATTTAGAATGGCAAGGCGCAAGGGACGTATATCCTGATGAAACGCCTCGCTCTCGTCCATGATGAAAATATTTTCTCCCGACAATATCTCTTTCGCCGGCAGACTGTCTGGAATCTTAATTGGCATTTCTCGTCTTCACTCCTTGATAATAGAATGCCGCTTGGCGGCTGTTAACATTGGGTAAACAAAAAAGACCTCACTCTGAACGAGAAAGGTCATATTTATTCACATATGCGCCTCTCTCATCTGCCAGAAATCTTCACCGGGCATCTGCCCGCTTCAAAGTTTCCTGCAAGAATTAGCACCGTGCGTTTTCACGCCGGTTGCCGGGTTTCATCGGGCTAGTCCCTCCACCTGCTCTTGATAAGAAATTGCTTGTTAATTGATCTCATTAAATGTTAATAAACCTTGTAATATCACCTTATAAGATCAATTATTCGTATTCAGTTTTAATTTTTCATCCCCAATTTAGTTGTGACACCATCAGAGATAAAAAAAGCATATTCTCAATGGATTATCATCAAGTAATATGCTATGTATTATACATCATTTATTCATTTTGACAAGATAAAAAATTAGTTCGGCTTTAGCGATTCTTAAATTTTTATCTAAGCTAGAAATAATTTAAACGTGCCTGACTATATCAGCTTATATATGTTTGTTTCGCCTAATTGCAGAATGGGTTGAAAATCATATGTATTTTTACTTTTATTAACCTCTATGTCCTCTTTATTACCATCAATATTCCGTTCTGCTTCCCAACGATCTAATCACATTATCCGCTGCCCTCACTTGTAATTTCATTGTCATAATTAAATTTAATTAACATCAATTTGAAGGTAGCGAATCCCCTCTCCACAAATAAAAAAATAACCCCATTATGACATACAATAAATCAATATTGTAGTTATAATGGGGTTATTTTATGAATTCAATTCTATTTTTAAAAATATATTCATTTTCCTTTTTTATTCAATTTTGAATTTGAATTGGTGGACTATAATACAATTTTTTATTTACATTGTCCCATGCCACTTTAAATCCATTCTCTTTCAATACACTAGATGGAACATAACTAATACCATCCTTAAGTAGCCCATTCACAATGCTATTATCTTTTGTAGATATTGCTTTAATTGCATCCACTTTTTTATCATCCTTTATTGATTGTGTAGGTTGAGGATTGACTACTGGCTCTAATTTAATATTTAGCTTTACTAGTTCTGCTTTAATAGAAGGAATAAAACCCTTATTAGCTGCCGCAATTGTATTACCGTCACCAAAAAATGCTGTTCCAGGACATGTCTTACTCGATTTTCCTGGAGTGTAGTCGCTAAGCCGTTCGCCTGTGGCTGTAAACCAAGCATGATACACGATGTTGTCAGTGTTGATAGAAATTTTAAACTTATCAGCCAGACATGCATAAACATGAACAATTGCATCACGTTGTGCAGTAGTCATAATGTCTGCACCTTTATCAAAATAGCCAATGCTCTCGATACAGATCATACCTGTGTTGGCGCCTTTAATTCCAGCTGGTGTAATATTTAAGTCGCGGTCTAGACTTAATGCGATTTTACCATCTTCAAAAATAGTTAGATGTTGACCGGCAGCAGACCATCCATTATCTTTTATATGTGATGTTCTCATTCCCTCAAGACATACAAAATGGTCTTGTTGAGCTACACCATTAATCATTTTTCTAGTAGTATAATTTGGGGATGCAGTGTGATGTACTTGAAGTTTCTTTATGCTACGAGTTACCACTTGTTTATCTACCCAGTCTTTAAACTCCGATTTCTCCATTAGGAGAAAATTCCCTTGTTGTTTCATTTGTGATATCTTCCTTTCTAGTAAATCAATGCTACACTGTCTAGGAGACGATATTGTTGATGCTTAAGCAGAGTATTACACTGAATTGTCTCTTTTATTGTTTTAAATCCTCATTTTCGCCGACAGTTTCACTTTTAGATCGCAACACAGAAATTACACTTCTCATTTGTTTAGGCATTGGTAGATCGAGTCGCCCATAATTTTCGGCCAAACTAAACAATTCATTTCCAATGTAAAAGGAAGTAGCACCTACCATAAAACCCAGTGTCCCTGTAAGTTCTAGCATAAGATCTACACGATAAAGGATAGCAATCACACTAAACATCATGAATTTCTTGAAAATCCCCCAAAATCCTCGATTAGAATTGATACCCTTGGTTGGATCATCAGGGAACTTATATCCTTCATATGCTGCTGCAGCAATACCTAACATGTAATCCAAAACACATAAGAAGGCAAGGAGAGCAAGTGCATCACTCCACCCGCCAAAAAAGTACGTAACTACCGATGCAGATGCACCGATAATAATTTTATACAGATTTTCCATTTCATTATCCCCATAAATCAAAATAACCCCCACCGCTTAGATGAGGGCAAAATAAAAACGCCTTTTGGGGCGCTTATGTAATCTCTATTTCTTTTCCAATAGATTCTCAACATCTTTACGGCTAATCTCTGGAACCTGTTCCATCGCCACGAACAAGGAGTTTACCAACCATACCAATTGCAGCCATTCTTTTCTCTCACTTCTTGGTACGTAGTATTCCTCGTTTTGGACTATTCGTTTACTCATTCAATATACAGAAGAACGGTGGAAATATCCACAGTAAAAATACGTCTTATACATCACTGCAATTTATGCAATTTTGCTGGTGATTCTCAACTTATGTGATTATAAAATCACCCTTCACGAAAACCATAGAATCCCCTCTCACTTCTGCAATTAGAGTCCCTGGTTGTTTTCCTGACCAGTTAATTAACTTCCATCTCCAGTCATATCCCTGAATGAATAATCCCTCTTGCTCTGCTTTTATTGCATAGATATCGTTATTCCCTTGATCAAGTGGGACTTCATTCCATCGACCCGAACCGTCCTGCCATCTAATAATGAAGTCTTCGGTTTGACCGTTTATTCTACCAGTGAATCCAAAGTCCATTGCGTTTATCGAGCTGACAACTTCGTCGTCTCGGTATAAGTCATCCACTCGCCATACTCTCGGCCTTGTTAGAGGAGCAACATACGTACCTCTAACCCCGGCAATGATTACACCATCTTTGATATTGCTTGCCAACAAAGTTGGTATGCTAACTTCGAACATTGTGTTTAGGTCAACGACTCCCTTAGTATTTCCACCAATGCTGCTAGGTCTCACTCGAATGAACTTTTCTTGTGAGTTCGTATTTACTCCGGGTAAAGTCAATCCCGAACCATCCGCTAAGGCTCCTACATTAAGAGTCGGAGATTCAGCACTTTGGAAGGTCTTACCGATTAAAACATCCTCAGCTTTAGCGGTTCCTTCATTCTCACCCCCTTCACCCTGTAATATAAAAGACGTTCCACTATAAATAACTGTGTACACTCCAAGAGCAGAGAGTTTTCCAGCGGAACCATTTGGCTTCAAAATGGACTTCGCACCTAAACCATTTGGGTTAATCGTTGGGTTGCTACCGCTTGCTGTGTGCGCTACAAAACTGAAACGTAATCCAGCAACTAAAGCTGTTGGTGCAGGAGATAAGGCAAGAGTATATGCAGTTGGAGTTCCAGTAGTAGTACCAAAACCAGTATTGTTAGCTAAAGCTACTTTATCAGCAGAACTCATTAAACCGTTTGCTCCAGTTGTCGCAACAGCAGTCGACGCTTTAGAATTCCAAGTTGTTTTTTCTGCATCAGTAACAAAACGGTTGGATGTATCTTGAGAAATTATAGATGCTGGATGGGTTGCTGGATGGGTATAGTTGTTTGCACCAGCGGCAATGCCATCGAGTTTTGATTTATCCGAAGCTAACATTAGCCCATTTTTAGATGTTGTAACTCCACCTTCAATTTGTTTGAATTTATCCTCAACACTACCTCCGCTTGTGAGGACAACGTTGTTTCCTTTTGTTACAGGATAAATGTTATCCCAATCCAATCCATTATGTTTTTTTATCAATACATTTTTCTCAGCCATTAATTAACATCCCTTTCGAATTCACTTTTGCTATTATACTTCTTGAAACCACACATCAGCGTCTGTTGGTGAAACCGTCCGAACATGACTTAAAGGAGTAGCATCTGTGATACCATATCGAGCCAAAGTAACTGGTGTACTAGTTAAGCACCTCCACCACCGACTAGTAGCGATGTACCAGATGCATTGTCGAGGTAGATCTCACCAGTGTCAACAGTTATATACTTAGCTGCTACTGTATCAACTTTTGAAGCTAATTGAGTAGCAATGATTTAGTTTTTGGAAATAATTCATCCCAATCAGATCCGTTATTCAATAGCCCCCGGAGATCCGAGGGCAACATAAAAGTCAGACCTTTTTGTGGTGCTAAACAACCGGAGTTGCTTTCAGCGGCTTGCCGTTAGTACCATACCGATTTTTCCTAATTCTTCTTTCACAGCAGCTTTCAAGCTAGCCGGAACTTGCTCGTAGGTTTTATATTCCTTAATAATCAAAGATACGTATACTGTAACCATTATCGCACCCCCTTTCAGGGCATAAAAAAAGAACCTCCATAGGAATGTGGCTCCGTTTACGCTTTTATCTCTAACAGTTGCTCATACACGTCAACGAGCGCGAGCTGTAGGCTCGTGGTCTCCGTCCGAGATGATAGCAACTCCTCGTATGCTTCCGCAAGCGCAACCTGAGTCATTGCTAGATCTAGTGACAAATCAGCCACTTGTACGCTTAGCGGTTTTTCATATACTGGCTCCTGCGGCTGCTCTGTCTCGTTAGGATCAGGATAGCTGAACTCAATCTCCAATGTCTTTAAATTGAATCGGTATCCGTTACTCCTTGCAAAGTCCTCGCGGTACTCACCATATTCTAGCTCTAGCACTCCTACCGTTTCCGGGGTTCTCTCTGCTAGTGCCCTGTAAGCTGCAAAATCCTGTTCTTGTGTTGTCTCTACAACATCACCGGATCTCTCTCCGGTGTCTTGAATGATGTTACCTGTTGCCAACTCATAATATAATCTGCGTCCTATTTGCATTGCCCTTCTCCCTTCTCTCTTCTTATCCCCAAGCTTCCCACGTATACGTTCCTGCACCAAATTGACTGTAATAACTAGTGGCTGAAAATCCGTTATCATGAAGATAATGTTCAGCTGCATACCCACCACCCATAGCCGTTCCATTACCTGAAAATGGATATTCGCGTCCACAAGCAAAATAAAAAATAAAATAGTGACTCAAAGGAGGTTCCATATACAAGACAAAACCGAACGGACGGAACCCAATACCATAAACACCGAGATCTTTTTGTGAAACATACGTTGTTCCCTTTGCGTAGTATTTAGGCTGTAAGCTCCCACCTACACCCAATATGTTATAACCAGCTCGGATATTTTCAGTTCTAAGATGTGGTGTTGCTGCAACAACCCAACTCTCCCCACTGTAGTACCCCCGTGGAGGCTGAAAGAAGGTTGTATCTCCCGGCCACACTGTATATTGTTGCGCTGGCATGTGATGGTTTTCCGCACTTCTATTCGGGATCCCTCCGACTACTCCGAAAATAGAAGCGCCCCCTAAGATGTTGTTTGGATGTATTGATGGCTGCAATCCCTGTAATTGGGCTGTAGATACTTTTATTTCTCCCGCACCCATGCCTCCCTTCCGATAGCCTTTCCTTGGGTATACAGCCAAGCCACCATCAGGCCATATCCCAATACCTTCGGGAGAATCTGCCGCAGAGGTTATCTCTGGCATTGTTCCAGCGACGTTAACTCCATTAACATAGGCTGATCTCCCCGTTAGCATATCGGAGGCTGTGGCTGTCGCGTCTGCTGTCGCTGTCCCTTTCATGCCCAATACAGTTTTACCACTCATGATGTTAGCAGCTTGAAAGTTAGCATCAGCGTGAGTGATTAACGCACCCGCGATCTGTCCACCTCTAGTCTGGTATGCACCTAGAGGGATCATAGCAGAAAGCTGTCCAGCTGTTGCCGACACCGTTAGTGCCGCCGTGCTTCCTGCCATGTTCTTCATGGTTCCTTTAGTTCCGGCAATTGTTGTATCTTCTAGCACCTTATCAGCTGGGACAGTTACCGCCTCAACAGCAATCGCTGTATCATATATCCCGGCTGGCTTGACAACCGCTGTGGCCCCCGGAGTAACCGTACCTCCCGTTTGAACCGGGAGTGTACCTGTGATATCTCCCGCATCAGTAGCCGCTGTTCTCCCCGCGCGAATATCCCCGGCTACTGCATTACCGGAGCCACCCGCGCTATCTGCCAAAAAATCCGTACCCACACGTCGGAAAGTATAAGGCTTGCCAACAAGTAATTTACCCGCTGCATAAGCTACGCCTTTTTGATCTTTAAGAGGCACTGCTGCAAGGCCGTTAACACTTAGGGTAGGGTTAGCTCCATTGGCTACGTGCGGAACAATAGTAATACCGAATCCATCCGGTATTGAAGTTGGCGCTGGAGTTAGAGCCGCGTTATAAGCTATAGCTGTACCACTAGTGGCTGCATATCCCGGCTGCCGGATATAGTCAGCTTTTACTGCTGTAACCGCTGCGTTCGCTTTTTCCTGTGCGCCAGCCGGAGTCTCTTTAGCGTTCCAAGTTGATTTTTCTGTGTCAGTGACAAATCTATTTGAAGCATCCTGTGTGATGATAGATGCTGGATGTGTTGCCGGATGGACATAGTTGTTTGCTCCAGCGGCAATCCCATCAAGTTTAGATTTATCTGAAGCTAGCATTAACCCATTTTTAGATGTTGTAACTACACCTTCAATTTGTTTGATTTTATCCTCAACACTACCTCCGCTTGTGAGGACAACGTTGTTTCCCTTCGTTACAGGATAAATGTTATCCCAATCCAATCCATTATGTTTTTTTATCAATATATTTTTTTCTGTCATTAATTAATACCCCTTTGAATTCACTATTCCCATTATACTTCTTGAAACCACACATCAGCGTCTGTTGGTGAAACCGTACCAACCGTTACTTTCGATTTACCGCCCCAAATACTCTTCTCTGCATCAGTAGTAAATCGTTTAGTTGAACTTTCGACTACATCAGTTGCGTTATGAGTATGCGCAGATGGAGCAAATGTAGTTGGCTTACCCGTTACTTCAGAATAATCAACATTACCCCAAGCTGCACTTCCTGCCGTAGCACCAGATTTCAGGACTTTTGCATTGCTTGATGTCCCTGTCGCTGGTACATGCAAGTTACCGTCACCAGATGGATGAACATAGTTGTTTGCACTTGTGGCTATACCATCAAGTTTCGTCTTGTCTGCGGCAGACATAAATCCTGCTGTTGTAGTTGTTACAGTAGCATGTGTTGCTCCTCCCGTACCAACGTGACTTAAAGGAGTAGCATCTGTGATACCATATCCAGCCAAAGTAACTGGTGTACCAGTTAAGCTAGACCAATTTACAGTACCACCACCACCGACTAGCAGCCACGTACCAGATGCATTGTCGAGGTAGATCTTACCAGTGTCAACAGCTATATACATAGCTTTACTTCCCGTAGCAGTTGGTTTAGATGCATCATTACCACTGGTTGTCTTCGTAGGTATAAACCCTAAAGCTGCATTTACATCAGTTGTACTTAATTCAGCACGAATTGTAGCCGAACTTTTATTCTCTACATTGCCAAGTCCCACATCAGCTTTTGTTGTTCCGTGAGGGTTCGTTCCAATAGGATGAATATAAACATCCACATCGGCACCATTTATTTTTATTTTACCATTAGTACTTGATTGAACTTTCGTTGCCCCATCAGTGATACCATCTAATTTTGTTTTTAGAGTATTTGTAAAATCATTAGCCGATAAATCTTTCCCTGCTACTTTATCAACTTTTGATGCTAATTGAGTAGCAATAGTAGCTGCAAAATTGGGGTCTTTGCCCAATGCAATTGCGATTTCTTCTAATGTATCCAGGACAGCTGGAGCAGCACCCACTAGTTTTTTAATAGCACTATCAATATCAGCTTGTGTAACTTTTGCGTTCCACGATAGTCTTTCTGCAGCTGTAATATGAGAAATGGTATCCATCACATGATCTTCGATAGTTTTCCCACTGTTCAATGTAACTAATGTCGATTTCGTTTTTGGAAATAATTCATCCCAATCAGATCCGTTATTGTATTTCATTTGTATATTTTTTTGTGTCATTCAATAGCCCCCAAGATACTTATTATTTTTGTTCATCTTCTTCAAAATATATTTCTGCTTCACCCTTTTTCGTAGAAGCATTGGCAATAATTAATCCGATATATTGTAAAGCACTATCAGACAAGTCTTCCAACCAAAAAAAAGGATTAGCTACATTAGGCTCATCCTTCGACAATATGAACTGATCTTCTGTTAATGTCCCAAAACCATTTCCATCTTGTCCTTTTTTAGCGAGAAGTCTCCAAAATCCAGTGTTAGTAGGTATCTTATTCAACGCTTGGACAGTACACATATAACTCGATCCACCATAAGCCACAATGTTATTTGGATAATATGTTATTGTTGTACTATAGTCCCCCATGAATGTAGTTCTACTTGCTACACTGTTTGCATTAGTAATAGCAGCATTTACGTTAGTAGTTGCAGCATCTGCGTTGGTCGCAGCTATATTAGCTTTATCTCTTGCTGCATTTGCACTTCCAGTAGCAATATTTGCATTGTCTCTTGCGGTATCCGCATTAGTAGCCGCTAGATTTGCCTTATCTCTTGCTGTGTTCGCATTAGTAGCTGCTGTATTAGCATTAGTTGCTGCGTTAGTTGCGTTAGTTGTTGCTGTGTTAGCATTTGAAATAGACTCAGACACATCCACAATCAGATTCCAATTTGCAGCTGTTGTAATTGGAATATTTAATGTCCCATCTTTAACACACATAAATAGCTTTTGGTTGGAAGAATCAACAACAAAATCACCATATTGATACGTAGTGGCAATTGAGTAGATTCCTTTCCAGTTAAATGCTACAATTTTTCTCCAGTAAGTTGTGTTGGTTGGAACAGTTCCCGCGGTAGTATTTAATACACACATATATGTAGAACCGCTATAGTAAACTAGATTTCTAACAAAATAAGCTGTAGATGCACTATAATCTCCCTTATGAACTAAAGAATCCCCTGCACTCTTAGCATAATCCCCCTGTTGTGTAGCATATAGCGCTTTTGTATCTGCATTAGTAGCCGCTAGATTTGCCTTATCTCTTGCTGTATTGGCATTAGTAGCTGCTGTATCTGCATTGGTTTTAGCAGTGTTTGCATTAGTAGCTGCCAAATTAGCAGCATCTCTTGCCGTGTTCGCACCACGAGTAGCGGTATCTGCATTAGTCTTAGCCTCGTTAGCCGCGTCTCTTGCTGCATTAGCTTGCGCTGTTGCTGTATTGGCTGTATTTGCTGCTAATATAGCACCTGCCGCAGCATTATCGGCATTTGCCTTCGCAATATTAGCAGCAGTAGCAGCAGTATTTGCAAGATCAGCTTTTGTGTTAGCATTAGTAGCAGCGTTGTTAGCCGCATCTCTTGCTGCGTTTGCTTGGGCTGTAGCAGTATTTGCTGCTGTAGCTGCATTGTTCGCCAAGTTTGCCTTATCATTGGCATTAGTTGCAGCAGCATTAGCTTTATCCGTAGCAATTTTAGATTCAGCAATTTTTCCATCAATTTCAATTATTTTTTCATTACTTTTATCTACAAAATCTTTTAGTGTTTGCTTTACATTTCCATCTTGCTCTACAGTCCATACTCTTGCAGAACTAACATAATGATTTCCTCTGCCTTTATAAATCGCAGTTAACGACTTACCTTCAGCGGAAGAATGGAAATATACTAAACCTTCGTTATAATCAACACGATATTCATTAACGGCTAGATTGTTGTTCTCAGAAGTAGGTACTTCAAAATAACCAGATATTCTAACTTTGTTTAAAGCAACTGGGATTTCATTAAGCTGCAACACTCCATTGAAGACTTTCTTAGACTCTGTTATATCTATATATGGGTCAGAACTTGTTCCCACGCGATATTTTGTTATGGTGCTATTTTGATAATCGAATGCCGACATTTATTCACTCCTTATTTTAATTTTTTTCATACAATGGTGAGAACGGAGTGGGGGAACAAAAAAACCATTTATACAAATGGCCTAATTTCACATGGTAAGCATGGATATGAAAAAACACGCCAATGAAAACGTGGTTTATTTTTATATCCAAGAATTCCATTCAGTTCTCTCGTCATCATCTAGTATTCTTCCAATAAACCTCTAATAACAAACCCATGGCTTGTAGGCCTGAGTGCTGGAACTACTGGCAGAGTTGAACGTCTTACGTATCAAAACATCGTCAGTAGTGACAGTGTCTTCATTTTCCTCACCCCCTTCACCCTTTAAGATAAAAGCCGTTCCATTGTAGACTAAGGTGCATACCGAATCCTTTTCACGGTAAAAACACAAAATTAAACGCTCAACCAATCACTTATCACAATTTAAACTATTTACCTCGAGGTGAAATTGGTCGAGCATTGAATATGGATCTTAGCTTATCTACTAAACCTAAATTCTACTCAGTCCTAGTCCCAGTAGGAACTTGGGAACTGTAGTGTTTTCTAGAAGCCAACAAAAGTCTTCAGGTATAGTCCCGCATTAATTCTTCCTAATTGTGTAGATGTTAACTCAATCGTATGCCACCCTTTAGTGGTGATCCATTGGGTTACATCCACACTATTTTCCGACCCGTAGTATGCACCGCTCCGATGAACCCCATCAATAAAGATATTTACACCTGATGCGAAGCTACTCTCATAAATGCCGTAATTAATGTCATGGCTATGAGCTGGAATACTTATTGTATGAGTATGATCAATAAAATGAGAGTGACTTAAAACATCGTGACTGTGAGGAGGGATGGTTGTCTGATGGCTGTGGCTACCATCTGAAGATATTGGGGGCGCATAATTTAAATTAGCTGAGTTTCCATGATTATGACTACCTGCGGAGCCACCATGATTATGACTGCCTTCACTACTTGTATAATATGTACCTCCCCCAGAAGGCTGAGCCATCCCAGATACAGAAAATCCGCTAACTATCATTCCCCCAGCAACCAAATGCCCATTCTGAACGATAGCTCCATTTCCATCTATAGAGTACCCATTACCATTCTGAGTTGTAGTAATGGAACCTCCTCCAGCAGAAGCACCCTTACTATACGCTCTAAATCTCTCCAGACTAAAGTTAAGTACGACCTTTCTAATGCTAATCATTCCATCATCAATATAGAATTTAAGTTTTAATCCATGTGTACTATCAACATTATCTGCTAATTGTATGGAGTCTGTTTGTACAATACCATCCTCATTAAGTACAATATCCCCTTGTCTACTAACAATCTTCAAACCATACATACCAGGATTATACCCACCCAACTGCACCCGAATGTTTCCTGCTGGATCTTTAATCGTTAATAGATTCCCTTCTACAGTAAATGTGCCAGCGTCATCACTTATAGACAACTTATTCCCCATAATCAGACGACCTGCAATACGCTCAGCAACAATTCGATCTGGTAGAATGGCCGTACTCCAAGTATTTCCGTTATCCTGAGATAATGCTATTTGCCCATGTTGCATAACCAACAGTTTTTGGGGGTCGTTTGGATCTCTAATAATGATACCTTTACGTGATATTTCTACTGATTCGTTTACTCCCGCCACAATATCATGCTTTACTGCATCCCATGTTTCATTCAGTAACTTTGTAGTTTCATCTGCGGTTGCTTTGGCTCGATCCCAGCTCTTACTTTTGATATCGACAGTGTTTGAGCTACTTATAGACTTATAATAGTTCTTCATGAATCTTTGTTCGTCGGTCAATAAATCTCTCGCATTTGAAACAGTGACATCAATTGTGCTGTTCTCATAATCAAAATCAATCTGAGACACATTTGCCTGAATGCCAATACCCAGACGTTCATGTTTAACCGTCACAATGTCCGCAATATTAAGTTTCTCCCAGTTATGACTCTCCGTCATAATCTCATAAAAATTAACTAAAGATACTTTTGCAACAATCTTTGGTTCTCTAATTTTATCAAATTCAATTTTCCCATCTGCTAGTAGCGTTTTAGCATCAGAATAGTTATCATCGCTAAATTCCTTTTCAATAATGAAAGGATTCAATTCGGTGAGCTGTTTGTCTGTAAGGTTATTTTCCATTTTCAATGAATTTGACAAAATATCCATACTAGATTGAATAGAGATAATCTGAGCTTTAGTAGCACTAATTTCATTATCCTTATTTTTAATTTGTGTCTCCATATTTGTTTTATTAATTTTAATTTGCGTTGTGTCACCACCTGTGGCGTTGGCTGTTGCTAAATTATCATCAATAATATAAAGCTGCGTCTTTAATTGACTAAGTTCAGTTTCTTTGGTATCAAGAATAGCGCGACTACTTGTCATCTGATTTAGGAGACCTGTGTACTCATTCTGTTTCGCAGCATAAAGAGTACTATAATTGATTAATGCTTCACATAAATCATCACTCATATAGTCACTATGCTTAATAAGCTTACCCGAATTATCTTTTTGATATGGATAAATAAAATAGGAAAAATCCTGGATGAAGTTTGTTCCCAAAGGGTTTACCGATTGAATAGAGATTCCCTCTTTACCAAATAGCTTAAGCCTAGTGCAAAATTCATCAAAGTTTAATTCATGATTTAGACTCTGCATCAACATTCCAAATTTAGTTGTGAATCCTTTGTTTTTTCCGTAGTTATTTGGATTATAGAAATGTATTTTTTGATTAATGGTGTCCCAAACAATTAAAGCGTTAAATTTGTCGGCGGCTTGTTGAATGCCTTCAAGAACATTACCTGTAAAACTAATGGCTCTATATTTCAAATCAAACGAAGCATCTACATAACCAATTTTCCATACGGTTTGCTTTAGCAGATCAGAAAGTATTTGACTTAAAGTATAGGATTCCACATTATAATTTTTTATCAATTTGGAAGCTAGACTATAGCCATAACTGAGGCATTCAACAGTTACGCTGTCATCTTCATTGGACGCTTTCGGAATTTTATCAATCACATAATATTCTTTATAATTTCCTTTTTCAAATCTTATAAGATAATGTTCTTTCAAAAGATCAATATGTTTATTTTTAACTAAACCATCTAACTCAGTTAACATTAGCGGTATTTTAAAGCTCAATTCATTTAATGATCCATTGTAGATTTTTTGAGTAATGTTATTATGTACTTCGGGAAGTCTTGCAATAGTCTTCTTATCTGGTCTGCACAAAAAGAGTTTTGGTTTAATAATCTCTGTATTTATTTGTTCGATCAAATCTTCAGCCCCTAATTTACAAACTGGTATCTCCATTGAATCTTACATTTTCCATATATCCTTAAATAGTTATATCCAGTCACAAACGAAGGGAACGCTCCATAAGTGTCGTCAAAATGATAATTTAACGAAATATCTGAAACTATATCTTCTTTCTCACAGTCAATGTCAATAGTTTCATTATTAACTAGATTGACAACTCGGAATGTCTTCCCTCTGTTTGACTCATTAACAATACTAATTTCTCCATCGCCTATTTTCTGGATCTTAATCTGAGGTTTACAAATCAATCCACCTTTATTCTCCACCACAAATTCCATACCATTTGCATTATTTGATGAGCAGTCTAACCATTCAGGTTGATATACCGGAGAATAGGTATAAGGACTAATACTTCTCATTTCGATAGTCACATATCCTTCTTTAAGAGAGTTGTGCAAGAGTCTCGGCTCCCCAGTATATAAAAGGTAATACACTTTATTCCAATCATTCGACAAAACCATAGGTTTATAATACGTTTGCTTTCCAAGCCACCGATAGACTTCTTCTAATTTCCCTTCATCAAAGTTATCAACAAATGCAAATGTTAGATTAACTTTAAATGGGGTTTTCTTTTGTTCAATAAAATATGGAGTATCATTTCCTCTAATCGTCGTTTCATTAATTGTTTGTTCAGGCAGAAAATTCTCTTCCAACATTCCTGTTTCCATATTGACATTAACGATACCCATATCCAAACTTTCAATTCCATCGTATATAAAATATAAGCTATCCCTTATTGGCAATTCTTCACCACCTAAAAATATAAAAAGGTGAGATATGAAATCTCACCTTTCATTTATTTAATTCCTCGTTTTAAATTTTGCTGAACGATGTCAAAGAATTTCTTCGCACCTGTCTCATCGCCAACCATTTTTTCAATCGTCACATTAACATTTATTCCTCCCGAAGAAACAACAGCGCTTGGCGCGGGAGAAAATGGTCTAATTATTGAAGACAGTAAATTGCTTAGATTAACTTTAGATCCTGCAAAAATATCTCTAACAACATTGACAGTATCCAATAATCTGGATGTGTCAGACTCATTCAAGACAAGTTCCTTTTCGTGAGCCAAAAGAAATTTACCTTCTGTGGGCATACTTGCAGGGGTCATCCCACCTGTTTCGGCAGAGAACACCTTTTTCTTTAATTGATCAGAAGTACCATCCTGAAATCCATATCTGTCACGATATTCTTGATTTTTATCATTTAATTCTTGTAATTCCTTTTGCTTTGCACTGTATTCAGATGAATTCTTCCCAAGCCCTTTCATTTCTCCAAGTAATTTTTCTGCTTTTACTTTGTTTTCCAGATACTCAGCCCAGGCAGCATTCCGATTTCTCATTGATTCTAAAGGTGTGTTGGTCTCAGGTTGTACAACTACATTGCCTGTTTCACCAGAAGAACTTGGTTTATTGTCTATTGGAAAACTTTCCGAGTACTTACTGTCTAGATCGATAGAGTATTTTAAGTTTGCTTTCATCTTCTCAGCATAGCCTGCAGAGTTTTGTTCTAATTCTTTAAAGAATTGATCGTAAGCAAGTTTAATCTTATCCAATTCACCCTGAATCAGGATCGTATCTTCGCTCATGAGATTCTGCTTCATTTTGAAAAAATTCTCTTCATCATTCAATAAACCGTCATAATACTCATCATTCTGTTTTTTTAAATATTCCAAATTCTTAATAATGTTTGTATTCTTATCGTTTTCAATTTCTTTTTCGGTATCTACAGTTTTCCTCTTGTCTTCCAACTGCTTTTGTAGATTGTCTTTACGAAGAGTTCTTTCGCGTTCAAGTTTAAAACGTTCAATTTCTTCTGTTTGAGTTGCAATTTGTTCTTGTAATTCTTTAGTATTAGCCCGACCCTCTATAGAGTCATCTTTGGAAAGCTCGTCTAACCTAGTTTGCAGTTTAGCACGAGATGCTATTTTCTTATTTAACTCTTCGTTAAAATCATCCGTAGTGTCTTGAGTGTCCATCAACTTGATTTGAGCATTGATAACTTCCTCAAATCTAGACATTTCCTTATCTAAATTCTCAATCCGTGTTTTATGTCTAGCATCTTCAGCTTCTTTTTCTTTGTCAAAAGCAGCATTTCTAAGCTTTTGCTGCTCTTGAAGCACCCTCTTGTACTTTTCAATTACATTATCTGCATATTTTTCTCTGATAGACTTCAGCTTGTCTTCTTGGTCTATTCCCTGCTTAACCATGTCTTCTGCTTTTTTACGATATTCTTCTCGATCAGTAGGGAGTAGTTCTTGGTTATTTGCTTGAGAAGAATAATATTCAAATAACTTTTTGATTTCTTCTTTGGATTGCTTAATAATAGCAATCTGATTTTTCATCTCTGCATTATACTCAGCAGTTCCTTCTCTCATCGCGTTCAACTTTGTAGATGAAATATCATATTGATAATTCAAGTTGTCGAGTCGATCCTCAAGTGGTTTAGCTTTAGACTTTATCAGCTCTGCATTTAAATTTTTGACATCTCCCGTATAATCTTTAAGATTTAAATCATCAAGAATTGCTTTAAGATTCTTTTTAGTTGCCGCGTCTAAGTTTTCACTTTTCATCAGATTTTCAATAGAAACTATTAGATCATCATTTTCTTTCTTTTGTTTCTTCTTGAGTTCAATCTGATAATTCAGTTCTTTATTATACTCGGGTGTCCCTTCAGCATATTGAGCCATTTTTTTTTGAGATTGTTGAATTAGTTTGTCCATCTCATCAATATGTTCTTTGGTTGCATCAATATCAATATTAAGATTATCAACAAGTGTCTTGTACTTTTCGGATTGAATGTCTGAGCGTTCAGTCTGAAGTTGTTTAATTAACTTTTGCCAATCATCTGATTTAACTCCATAGCGTTTAATTTCTTTGTCTAAATCTAATGCTTCTTGATTTTTAATTTTTTGAATACCACTTTGGATATTAACCTGATATTTATTTTCTTTTTTAAATTCTTCACTAGTAGGATCCAGCTTTTCTTGCCTTTTTTTAGAAGCAGTGATTAAACGTTCTAGTTCTTCGACTGCGATGTCAGCGTTGTACTGTATGGATCTTAATAAATCCTCTACGCTATCAAAACCCTCATTCTTAAGTCGCTCAATATCTTTCTCTTTTTGTTCAGCAGATTTCTTATATTCTTCTGGTGTTAGGGCTTCTATTTTACCATTATTATCAGTTGTTTTTCCGTTAGAATTACTTGAAGAAGTGGGGGTTGATGTGGATTGCACATCATCACTCAGAACACGTTTGCCCGAAGTGAAGCTTTTAGACCAATAAGGATTATTAATATCCTGTTCGCTCAATCCAGTTTTTTGGCCAACATGTTCAAATTTACCATTACCTTTATAAATACCAACATGTCCATTAGCTTTATTAGGATTGGTATCAAAGAAAACCAAGTCACCAGGCTGTAAATCTTCTATTTTATTTATCGTTTTTCCTTTTTTAAATTGAGCAGATGTATCTCTGCCTAAGTCAATCCCCATAAATTGCTTGAACATTTGTTGCACAAATAGAGAACAGTCCGAAATAGCATCTTTAACAAACTCTCCATACGTTCCACCAGACTTATCTTGACTATATTTAAATTTACCTTCTAGTCCAGAAAAAGCAGAAAACATTTTATTTAATGAAGCGTTAGATGTACTGGTTCCAGCTTGATTCCCTGTTGAGGCTGATGAATTAGAAGTAGTATCCGAATTATTGACGGTTCTCGTAACCTTTTTTGCAACTAACTCTGACGGATCAGCATTCTCTACTAATTTTAATTCTTCTTGTTTTAGTCTTATGCTCTCTCGAATTGAATCTTGGTATTCTTTGGAGCTTTTTTGCATCCTTTTGCGACGACTTTCTTCTATATCTTGCTGTTTTTGGAGTTCTTTTAGTTTCTCTTGAACTTGGGTTAGAACTTCAACAGTTTCAGTGTAAGAATCATTAAGCTTATCATTAGAATCCTTAAGTTTATCATTAGAGCTTTTAAGTTTATCATTAGCATCTGTCGTTTTCCCCGCTGATGTTAGCATTGCGTAGTATAAATTTTTTAATTTATCATTCTGCGCTTTAGCTTTTTCAATCATTTGCAAAGTATTTTGAGCTGCTATGATACCCGCCTTATCATGCTGTTTTTCAGCTAAATAGCTTCTAGTTTCGTCCGTGGCCTCAGGATCTCGCATAACAGTACGAATATCTCTATCTACTTCTTCTCTTTTACTTGCGAGGGCTTCCATTGCTTGCGCTACGTTTTTAATTCCTTCGATCTGTATACCATAATTTTTAAGATCCTTAATTGTTTCCTTTTCAAGTCCTGCAACTTGACTTTCTTTTGCTTTGAGAATATCTTTAAAACTTTGTATATGACCATCTCTGAGTTTTATTACAGCCGCTTCATTGACCTTTAAAACTCCATTTTCATTTGATACTGCCTCGCTAAAGCCATCCACTTTTTGCATAAGATTCGCAATTTCATCGGCTGTTAAACTTTTTCCTTGCTTGAGTTTTTGGATGGCAGCATTAAGTGGACTCACATTATCTACTGCCTGTGTAAAACCATTTGACAAATCGGCCATTGCTTGTTCAACATCTTTAGAGCGATCGACGATTGGCTCTAATACACTAGCTTGTTGCTTCAAAGCTTCTTTCGCGTCAAGTATGGATGCAATAAATAGATTAATTCGATTATCTGTTAACCCGAGTTCAGTACCTAATACTTTTATTTCATCTTTTGTTCGCTCAATAACCGATTCATCAGTGCTAATCTGGAGACCATTTAGTTTAGTAGCTAAGCTAGCGATGACAGTAGCCTTATCATTTATCTCTTTGGGGGACAATCCTTCGAGACTCAGATTTGATGTAATCTTATCAATTTGTTTTGTGAGACCATCATCCATCTTGACTTTATTGAGAGAAAGCATATTCTGAACTATTGAGCCCAAATCTGCTCTTAGAGCGTTAGAAGCGGTTGCCACCTTCTGCTGTAATGTCAACATCTTTGTTTCCATCTGATTCAACTGAGACTCGTTAAATAGATTAAACGTTGTGCCCATTACATTACCGCCGAGTGCCATCTTACCTTGCAAATCTGATATTTGTTTTTCGTATTTCTCAACTTCATCTATCTTTTCCTTAAACGTACTTTCGGCATCAAGGACTTTTTGATTTTGATTAAGCTTCGCTAATTCTTCTGCGTATATTAACTCTTCTTTGATGGCGTCAGCATTTTTTAGATGTTTATTCCCTTTATCATCAATAGATTCTACAAGGTTAGGCATAAGTGTCGCTAATTCTTCAACAATTTGGCGATAATTATTTTCTTGCTCAACATCTGCAAATACCATACCATTTTGTGTGAGTTGGTTTAACCTTTCATACTCGCCAACCAGTGCGTTTATCTTAGCAGACTGGGTAGACCAAGAGTTCGCAATGTGTTGTTGCTGCTCAGCGAAAGCTTTCTGCTCTTCTTTGGCTTGTTGATGGGCAGCAATTAATTTGGAGATTGCCACCGTTGCTAATGTAATTACGGCAACGAAGCCCACGCTAAGTACCGTTTGCAGACCTAAAGTTGCCAATTTTGCAGAAGTGGCAGATCTAGTGTACAATTCAGAAAATATTGTTAATGATCTCATCTCTAAACCGGCAGTAGCCAGACTTTCGAATAATTTGTCAACTTTAGTAGCAAGAGTAGCCCGTTTAAAAAATAAAAAAGCAGTAGTTGCTACGCCAACACTTGTTTGCAATCCACCAAAGGTATTGGCCACTTGATTAAGAGTATTAACTAAACCTGTCATTAGATCAATTACGTTGCGAATATCTTCAGATTTAAACATACTGCTCCACAATCCCTCAAGTGCAGCCTTCATTGTGTTTATATGAGCTTCTGTTCCTTGCTGATATAGTCCGAACTTCTCTGTTGATATACCAGCACTATCTAGTGAACCTTTGTAAAGATCGACGGATTGACCATAATTCTGCATCAAACTTGCGAATTGTGCACTTTGATTGGAACCTGCTAATGTGGTTGCAATATAAGCCTGTTGCTTTGAGCTAATAGAATCCCATCTAAGGCCAATTTCATCAAGTATTGTACCAAAATTCCGAACATTCCCCCCTTCGTTTTCGAATGCAACCCCAATTTCTGCTAACGCCTTTGCTACATCGTTTATTGTTGTGCCGTCTGTCGAATTAAGGCCAGTTTCTTTGAAAGATTGCATTCGTTCGAGGATATTCTTGATCGAGTTACCAACAGCATCTGCAGATTCTTGTGTGTTTGACGATAATGTAGCTACCCATGAGGATACCTTTTCAAATTCAATGCCGACTGCTCGTGCTGTCCCCCCAACACTCTGCATGGCCTTCCCAATGTCATCTGCTCCTGCAGCTGTAGCATCGCCTAGATAACTAAATACGTCCGCTGCCCGATCAAGATCTACATTCATTGAACTGACAGTATCATTAAGAGTCTGTGCGCTTGTACTAAATTCAAGATTATTGATTGCAGCAAATTTCGCTGCCGATTCCAATCGGCTAAACATCTGCTCTTCATTGAAGCCTTGATTTGCTAATTCGACTGCTCCTTTTGCAATTTCACTGGTTGTGATGCCCATCACCATACCTAGATTGCTAAATTTAGAGGCGTACTGTTGGATTTCACTTTGCCCTTTCATATAAACTGTAGACAATTTTGTAAGGGACTTATTTAGCTCATTAACATATGTAATTCCTTCTTTTAATTGCTTAGCAATAAAATCTTCCTTAATATCCACACCAACAAAATTAAGTAAACTCTTAATTGGGATACTCAATATCTCTCCTCCCTTCTATCACTCACTGCACTTTTTAATTCATTATTCAGTAAATTAATTAGCGTCTGATTGATATTTATCTTATTTATTTTTTTCAAAGAAGGATATTCACTTAATGCTATTATCACTTCATTTATAGCTTTCGAACTGGCGTTTAAGTCTAAGCTCTCCTGTATTTTTAATGCTAATCGCCCATCTGCCATTACATTCACATCCTCTTATGAAAGCTCCTCATTCTTCGCATCGTCCAATGTTGCTCGGATTGCCATTTCACCTATAAGCTCTCCAGCACGCTTGCTGACCTTCTCAAGCTTCTCATGCACTTTCTTGACTTGTGCCGGATCAAATTGTTCCATAACTGCATCCATTATGCCGGTGTTATATAGAACATATGTGATATCTATAAGTTTCTGGATCTCAACTACCTTCTTTGAAATCGTCGGAACATCAGAAAATTCTCTAAGAATAAGCAAATTCAAAACAGCTATCGTTCCGCGAATTATTTCATCAGTCAACTCGGAACTTTTACTTACTTCCTCTAAAATAGAGATATAATCCAATACCAATTTATCCACTACTGCATCTTTAAAAGTGACACTAATGTTGACTTCGTCATTATCTTCAAGGATGTAAATCTTCCGCTTCTTATCAAGTTCTTTGTTGATTTTATTAATTTTCGCAGTCGTAAGTTTAGCCATTTTTTATATCTCCTTTTTTAACTTCATATTTTAAAAGTGTCTCTAAGACACTGGTTACAGTCCTCTTTCCACATAAATCAAGAAAGCTCTAGCTAATGTCTTAAAAAAAGGGAAAGATAGCTCACTGGCTACCTCTCCCTTAAAGCTTCCTATTTATTAAATCAATGTCGAATCATTGTAAATAACCATTGTGTACATTTCTCTACTCTTTGCAGGTTCCAAAATTTCAAGTGGAATATCAAATACCGAAGGATCACCCTCAGCACTAGTATCAATCTTCCAGTTATCTTCCATTTTAGCTTTATTAATAACAATCTGTGCAGCATAATCTTCCTCATTCACAGTATCACGTACGAGGCAATCCAAGACGACCTTGTATGAACCGGCAAATTTATCAGAAGATACGGTAATGGTTTTAGCTGTAGCATCCGTAGCAACCTTATAGTACGCTACAATTTCAGTTCCGTCTGCTAGATCTCCTGTGAAGAATGTAAGTACTTTTTCAGCCAATGTATATTTACTTGCTACCAAGGTAGCTGTAGTATGTACAAGCTCTTCACCATGGGTTCCATCCGGATTCAGTTTATATACACTGATCAGTCCAGCCGTAGCTTGTACCGGTGTATGGGCAAGAGTTGCTTTATTACCGGAAACCACAAGCTCTTCTCTCTGAATGACTTTTGTTGCAGCATTTTTGATATCATTACCTGTCATCATTGCAATAACTTCATTTGTAAATACGCAATCTTGTAGAGTCACTTTTCCTCCACGAGTACTCGAAAAAGCAACAATTTTAGAATTCCCACGTCCGCCGACAGCGTATTTTGTTTCTCCGGTATTCTCAATACCCGCAGTTTTCAAGTTTTGAAGTTGAACTTTTGCTTTCCCGGTTTTCAAATCATAAAATGTAGCAAGTGCAACCTCTTTAATAGCCCAAATGTTAGGTGTTGTCATGTATAAATTCCTCCAAATTAATTATCAATTTTGTTAGCCCAATGGATATCAGGCAATTTAATATTTTTACTTTCTATGGTTCCGGCATAAATACCAGAAATTGTGTGTTCATAGTTATCAATGTTGTTTGTGGAAAAGAATCCATTGTAGATTTGATAAATGGATAAGTCGAAGACTTCTCGTATAGAAATCCCATTAGACTTCCAGCCTAGCCCTGTTGCCATACTCATCAAATCGATCTTCTCTTTTTTAGGAGGCTGTTTTGTTCTATTCCTAAAAATCATATCAATCATTTCTTGAGCCTTCGAGTTTGCGGCTTTAAATTCAGGTTTATTCTCATTTTTAATATGATGGGCAAGTTTCAATATATATTGAATATCATCAAAATTATTTCTGTTGATAAACCCAGTTGAGAATTTAATAGAAACATCTGTTTCACCTTCATGTAATGTTGGCTCTTCTAAGAAGAACAAATGTAGTCCGTCGAATGCCAACTCTCTGAACTCTAAACTATGGTAGCAATTAGAAAAGAACACATCGAAATTAGTGATGCGATCGTCGTCAAACTCCTTGTTAAATATATCTTTATTAATCAATAGAACGGATAAATACTGGTAATATTTAGATAAATCCCTTTCAGCTACAGTCCTAAAGGACGGAAGAACTAGGTCGGGGGCTCCCTCTATACTTATTGGAACATTTGCAATAAGTTTAAGCTCGATATCTTCTTTATTTAAAGTCAATTAAATTCACATACCTTATAAACAACATCCATTCCCATATACTTCTCATTCACATAATACTCATCCATTTTATTGAATTCCAGTTTACCAAAACCAAGCCCCCGAATATTATTCAGGGTTTTATCGATCTCAGATATCATCAAATTATATCTAAGACCATGATCTGTTCTTATTTTATCCACATGGCAAAAAGCATGAATGTAGATTAAACCTGACTTGAATAATGGGTTGCTTGTTTTACGGTAATCTTTGAACTCAATCGTAACAAAAGCATTTTGGGTATCTTCAATGGACGGGACTTTAGGATAAGGATACAGTTTTTCATAAAATAATTCGGATGTGTCCTCAATGTCTGGCATATCCAGAAAATTATCATTAGAATACTTTAAAGCTTTACAAAGATTCTGAGAGGTTGCTAGTTTTTGCATTATCGTCTCTTTATCTTTACTTAGATTCTCAAATTTGTTCAACAGCTCACACCCTAAATTGCAGATTGAAGTTGTATAGCCAATGCTCTTCAAGGATATTCAATTCACAATTTGTCCTTTTCGATAATAATTCTCCTCTTTTGTCCAAGAAAATCAGACTCATTCAATTTCTTCAAATCAAGCTGGTATACTTGTATTGCTTTCTAACCCCCAATATAATCACCTCCTTTCAGGTAGTTTAAATTTTTACTTTGCCCTATTTTTAATTGATCAGAATAGGAGAAGCCAATACCTTTTTAATTGGCAATGCTGCTCAAAAAATTATTTTTCCATCATTTTAATGTTGTTGTCATTAAGTTTTCGTTTTTGGTTCCTGGCACTTTTTTCAATCTTCTCGTCTTCGGAAGCTAGAACTTCCATCGCTTCATCCCAATACTCAGATGTGCTATAAGATAGATATTTATTTAGTATCTGTTTCGAATCATTTGTACAACAGTTTGCATTCTCTCCCTTAAACACCATTATCCTTTTTTGAATAAAGACTTATATATCAAGGATATTTTCGTTTTTCCACCTGAAAGACTATATCTTAAATCCATAAAAAACCTTGATACATAAGGGATACAAAGATTCCAAAGAACGTTACTCAATATATAATTCTTATTTTTATTTATATAGTTCTAACTCTTTCTTTTTTCTTTCTCGTTTATTTCTTTCCGCACAAGCTTTGCAATATCTTGTGCGGTTACTTGTTTCTACCTCAAATTTAGAAGAAAGACGATTTCTTTTGATTTGTACAACAGTTTGCATCCTCTCCCTTAAACACCATTATCCTTTTTTGAACAAAGCCTTATGTACCAAGGTTTTTTTCGTTTTTCCGCCTGTAATAACATATCTCAAACTCTTAAAACCCCTTGATACATAAGGAAAACAGAAACACCAAAGAACGTTACTATATTATATATAATTATTTTTACTTCTATAATTCCGAACTCTTTCTTTCGTTCTTTCTCGTTTATTTCTTTCTGCACAAGCTTTGCAATATCTCATGCGGTTACCTGTTATTACAACTCTTTCTCCGCAACTTTCACATTGCATTGTGCCATCCCTAAGATTACTATTGATATTCTTTATGATCATGTCACCAAAACTCGACCATAAAGTAGCCTTATACTTACTCTTTTTCTGATCATAAAGATAATCCACCAAAATATCTACTATATATGATAAGTCATCAGTAATTTTCAAATGCTCGTCACGGATTACTTTATATGGATAAAGATTGTCGCCCGTCATATCATCTTCAATTGGCTTAAACTCTATAAATCGCTTGTTTTTATCATTTTTAATATATGTTTCAATTATTTTCTCTTTTAACTCTGAATGATCTTCATGCGACTTTCCACTCATTAATACTCTATAATCAAAATGACCTACATTGGCTGCTTTAAAATTCAAGCGTTTCTTAGGAATAATTCTTCCAATTCTGTTTACAACAGAATTATTTATCTTCTCTACCTCATCATCATCTTTGTCCTTAGCATAAATAAAAAAGAATGGCACTTTCTTACTTGTATACTTCTTAATGTTCTCAGAAACTTCTTTAGGTCTTTTAGGTTTATACAGTGTCTTGGCAAAGTCGATAGTGAAGTTATTTTCCATGCAAAGCTTCTTGATCACATCTAACTCGAACTCTTCACTGTTCCAGACCTTAGAAATGTTATTGCTTATTGTTCCAATATTCCCACCCATATAAGCTGAATTTAAACCATTATAGATAGACTCAGTAGTTAGTATCTCAGGATCTGCTTTTTTCATTTCATAATAAAGAGGAACAATTCCCTTCATATTTCTTGCCGCAACTTCGACCAGCGTTTCGTCCTGGCATACTAGAGCTTTATCACCATCACAGTCGAATTGAAGGAGTTTGCTAATAGGATCATGACAGCTTGTATAAAGACTCTTCGTTACAAACCATCTCTTCTTTTCTTCATTCACTGTATTTCTTCTTAAAGCATGCTCACGATAGAGATGGGGGCTTCTAAGACAGTCAAGCAATACGTTGTCTTTATACAAAGAACAATAAACTTCGTTATTGTTAAGCAATCCTATAGGGTTCTCTGATTTCAGAATCAATTTCTCACAGAAGGCATATAAATCGGGTGATATAAAGGTATATTTACCGTCAATCCTTAGTTTTCCAGACTTGGCGTTTTTGATCATTTTTCTCCTTGTTTCTTTTAGAACTTCTTTACTATACTCATCTTTTAGTAACTCAGGATAAATTTCTAGTGCCTGTTGGAAGTAATTCTTCTTCGTGTTAAATTCCGTAACGCCAAGTATCTCCAGCATAGTTTTTTTATCTGACCCAGCTTTCTCAATCATCGAGATTGATGGGATACACAATTTTAATAGCTCCTCATCTGATGTATCAACAAGACTCTGAAGCATTTGATAGTTTATCTTTGCTTTTTTTATTCTCTCTTCCTCTTCGTTACATTTTCCGGCTTGACAGTTATGTTGTATGAATAGATCTTGATACTCTTTCCATGAAGCAAAAAACTTCCACATCTTAAATTGACTTTTAGTGAATATTACTTCAATCTTATCCTTCAAAATATCATGTGTAATTCCATAAATATCTTCGACAATACCATACTTAGAATACTTTGCTACTTTATTATGTTCCCTTATGAATTTGTCGAAAGGAAATGGCATCAGTAAGCCTTTGATCCATGGGCCTCGGACCATAAAAGGTTTTTTACTTTTGCGCGGAAGAATCATGCCACAACCATCGGTATGCTCGATTGGAATGTCCATAATTTTTCGCTCAACCTCATATGTCAAATCGCTTATAAAATCAACCTCAGAATTGACTAAACTGTTGAAATCCTCTACAACAATACATTTTTTAATGTCGAAGTCTTTCCATTGTTCTGTGGCACTATTACAGAGTGCAAGATATGCCAAATACTTATTCACATTGATGCCACCATGCTCATTGATTCTATCTACGCTAAGACCACACATCAAAGTATTGCAATACCTCTGGAAAATTGTTTCCTTAATGAATACAGTTTTCTTTGTTCTGATTTGACCAGCACTCGCTGTAAAACATATGTATTTTTCACCGTGAAGCATGAATCCGTCTTTTATCAGATCCTCTAAAATACTAAAAAAATATGCTTGAACAATAATAATATCAGTTGTGATGGTATTCGGATTAATCTTCAACACTCTTGTTAATACAGAATCGAAAACAGAGACTATATTTTTATCAGCAATGTAACTCTCACGAAGGTTTCTGATTGATTCATTAAAATTAAATTCATATTTGATACGTTCCTTTAGCTGATTGTTTCTTTTGTTGTAATGCTTTATTTTTAGTGTAAGTTCGGTATATATTTCTAAATATAGATCATTTTTTTTGTCCAGCTTTTTTCTCTTTTCGACTAGAAGGTTCTTTTTTAGTTGTCCACGATTCATTAAATCCTGGATGCGTTTTTCCTTATCATTATAAAAAGCACTAGTGTCTACACTGTAGATCATAACTTGTTTATCTAGACTAATGAGAATATACCTCCCGAAGTTAATATGCTAAATCTCTTGCAAAAAGAAATACAACTGATGTACTTTCCTTCAACCCCCTCCTAAACAATAAAATATAATAATAAACTTATTTTCTTTTTAATAAAATAAACACATTCATTTCGGCCTATCTATGTATAGCTAATCTATAAAGTACCTCCTTATGTTATATTACACAATACAACCATCATTTTTTTGTATATACTTATTTTCACTTTATTATTTCACAATTCATTTTGACTCAGCGGCAGGATCAAATCACAGCGAAATCTCTATAGAAGATTTTGTTCTGCGAAAAGAAACCATGATTACACCTGTGTTTTTGCCGAAATGTTCTCCCGGTTTAAATCGATTGTATACTTCAGTCACGAAAATCCTTAAAGTATTTCCCTAATCTTGGTTAGAAAAAACACCTCCTTTCTATTAGTAGAACTATTTTTTCTCCACAATCTCTTGTCAGACACTCTGTTAAATCCACCTTGTAAATACGTAATTTGGTCTGTATCTTTATAACTTTAATCTCATTACTTTTTTATAGTTGTTATAAGAACTTAATAATATTCAATCATACCCAAGCTGTTGATACTAAAGGTACCCTCGGCAGCACTGGATAATATAGCAGTGTATATTGTTTGTCCGTTATGATTGCCACAGGACATATTAAGCAGCTTTGCCCCTTCATTGTAATTAACGTTCAAGTATTCCTCCACACGTTTGCTGAACGCTTCTGGGGCGCCGTAAGCACGATACATGCAGTCACTGAGAATCATCTCACCAGTGATATCCTCTTCATACTCTTCGTGCCAAATGAAGCGTCCTTGAGGTGTGTTAATAATCGTACCCTGTAGATGATAATCGCTATATGTTGCAAGAGAGTTGATATCCTCCCAAGTAGCAATCCGATAAGCATGTCCAGATGCAGTTGCATCCTGTAGAGTTGTGAATATATATTCTGTAATAATAGGATTTTCATCTGTAATAACAGCAGCATAATACAGTGTGATTTCGGATGGTGATGACGAATTGTAGCTCATAAAAACTTTTGTTGAATCAATCTGATTAATCGACTTAGCTGCTATGGATGATAATGTCATGTTGTTCCCTCCTATGTAGCCTTTTGGCTCTACCAATATAGTTATTTATTCCTATTTAAACCATTTATTTTTTCCTTATTTACATTTAATTCAAATATTCACTAAATTGAAACAATGTCGAACTGCGATGTAATTATTGTCGAATTCTAGCTCTTTTTGATGAATTTTCTACGTGTCACGTAATTATCGTTGTTAAGCGAATATGTGTGATATTGATATCATAATAGTGAGATTCTTATAGCCGAATATCATAGGTGTATGTTGCGGTTTTATTTCCTGAAAATTCTCTAGGATGATGTCTCTGTTACAAGAACTTCTAGATCAAGTCAAATAGGTGGTGCTTTGGCAGGTGGCATTCTTGCTGGCGGTGTTAGAGCTGTCATAGGTCCACTACATTAAATGCCAAAGAGTTTGTTTTCCTTATTATACGATCTTTTACAAAGGACGAAGATTTTTTCAAGTCTGAAAATTGGATGATTTAGAGCTTTTTTTGGCATTTAACTTTCATGGGTAAAATAGAAACATAAACCAGTTAACTAAATTGGTACCTGACACAATGACATCTTAAACGATCAAATTCTATATCAAACTAAAGAGACGCATAAGTGAAAATTCACTAAGCGTCTTTTTGTTTTTTAACTCTGCGCAAATATTTATTTTCAATATGTTAAGGATATATAGAGTGCGCACATCAATTTTTTTACAAGTGAGGAAGAAAAGAAACAACTGGGGGAACAATAAATTTACAACGGTTTATTATATTTTACTAAGTATTAGGCATGTCCTTCGAATTGGTTTTCATGGATTGAGGACATACAGCAGTACCATTAATGCTTAACTTTAGAGTACCATAGTTGATCTTTTAGAGCATTCAAGCGTATAAATATCATCTGGTACTTATTCATATTTATTGAAAGTTTATATTCTGTGACTTTCAACTGGTTCAACAGTATGATGTACTGGAAAGCCCTTGCCCTTGCTACACAAGGATATTTCAAACTTATATAGATCAAAATAAACTTGCTTTTTATTGATAAAATTTAGCTGTTTTCAGTTGGATTTTCTTAAAATCCACGTTAAATCATGAACCCACTTCTCGTCAAATCCATACAATGCTGAAGAGCCTTGAAAATGACAAGAATTTTCCTTGAAAGAGGCATACCCCGGCGTTATACTAGACAAGGGTTTTAAACTGGACGACAAGATGAGGTGAGAGGATTATGGAGGGCGACCCGAGTTCGCAGCTCAGTGTACAAAACGAACAACCACACAGGATTAACATCAGCTTGCCGGCGGCGGGAGCAGTTCTTCTTCATGCCCTCGAAACGTCATTTGCCGCTTCACCCTGACATGACCCCGGCCAAGCTGATTTTTTCTCTGTGCTTTCATTAGCATGTCCCTGAAGAAGACAGGGATCGAAGGAGTGAATCAGATGAAAATCCGGCTGGTAAACGCAGGGGTTTTTACACCTATTGATGATATTAATGAAACATTGTCTCCCCCTGCTGAGGGATTCTATTGGATCGATGCCGATGTGGAGGACCTGGAACTCATTCAGCCCATGTTCAATCTGCATGATCTCGCCGTTGAGGATTGTCTCAGCGAAGAGGACCAACGTCCAAAAATTGAAATTTACGAAAATCACTACTTTATTGTAGTGAATAGCATCCGGTTCGATGATGAGGAGATTTTCCTCCGCGCACTTAACGTCTTCCTGGGAAGACATTTTATCATCACCGTGACGAAGCAGAAGATCAATGAGCTGCGTGTCCTGAAACCAATGCTGTGGGAGCAGGAAGTAAGCGAGCCTGATAAGTTCCTGTATCTGCTCATTGACCTTGTAGTGGATAACTATTTTTCCGTCGGCGATCGGATTGAAGTCCGGATTGAGAAGCTGGAGGAAGATATCCTCATGCATACGAAGAAATCACATCTTAGTGAAATCATCGGTCTGCGCAGTGAAATTTTGTGGCTCAAGAAAATGCTCGGTCCGCAAAAAGAAGTCATCAATACGCTGA
The DNA here is from genome assembly GCF_042649265.1 of Paenibacillus sp. GCM10012306. Lineage (NCBI taxonomy): Bacteria > Bacillati > Bacillota > Bacilli > Caryophanales > Paenibacillaceae > Paenibacillus > Paenibacillus sp. GCM10012306. The sequence goes on from NZ_JBHRYW010000010.1 coordinate 214,784, forward strand.
ACAAAAAGGATCTCCGGCTGATCGATGACCAGCTTCAGAAGTATTTCAGCGACATTTATGAGAATGCCGTCAAAATTTCTGAGACCTTTGAGACGTACCGCGATCTGATGGGCAACTTACGAGAAGCTTATCAGTCTAGTATCGCGAACCGTGCCAATGAAATCATGAGAGTTTTTACCGCCATTACAACGATATTCATGCCTCTGACAGTCATAACCGGTATCTACGGTATGAACTTTGACCATATGCCCGAGCTGCACAGCAGATATGGCTACTACACCGTAATTGGTCTGATGCTGACCCTCGGCTGCGGAATGCTTTATATTTTCCGTAAAAAAGACTGGCTATGAAGGATTAATAACGAAAGCACAAGACGAAGGAGTTCACACCCTATGGGTATGGTTCCTTCGTCTTTTTGGTATGTAACGTGATGCTAAAAGCTCGTTGCTGAATCAAGGCTTCCGCTCTGCTCCCGCCGGAACCGGATGCGGATCAGCCGCAGGCGTTCATAATGTACTTCCAGGCCGCCCGCAGCAGCTGGAGGTGCATCGCCATAGACCTTGTACAATACTGGCTTCAGGAACAGGTCACCATACTCTTCATAGGCCTTCCAGACTGCCTGTTGCTCTTCATACGCCATGCTTTCAAGCTCAAGCTCAATCAGTTTCTCTACAGAGTATCCGTCTTTCTCCAGTTCCTCCAGCGCTTCCAGGAGTTCTCTACGGCTGACTCCCGTCTCGTTCTTCAATTGCTCCAGTCCAAGGCCACCAGCAATGCCCTGTAGCAGAGTCCGATTCAGGCGCAGTCGCTCGAGCTGCTTTTTATACTTAAGCTCCTTCTGCTTATACAGCCAGGAAGAGAACTCTTCATCCCCGATCTCCTCATAGACCCAATCCAGCGGAAAATTGCGCTCTCTTGGTGCAACAGACGTTATTGCCAGCCAGTCTGCCCCATACTGGGCTGCCTTGGCTTCGCCGATTCCAGGAATTTGCAGCAGTTCTTCTGTCGTCTTCGGCAAGAAGGTACTGAGCAGGCGCAACAAACGGTTGCTCGCCAGCATATAAGGAGCCTTGCGTTCACTGGATGCCCGGCCCCGGCGCCAGGCGCACAGTTCATCATAGATGCTCTCTTGGCTATAATGCTCACTGTAGTACTGCAGCTTCAACTGATCCCTGCCCCTCCGGGGCAGTACCTCCTCTTCGTGCAAGCCTCCGTCAATCAATGGTCGGTAGCCGGCCCCCATCTTCACTGCCAGTTCATGTCGGTACACACAGAGCATCTCATTCCATGATCCTCCCTCATACCAGAGGGTATCCGTGCTCTCCAAGGCAGCATTTACCGAAAAATCACGCCAGCCCAGGCTCCACACACCCTCTTCTTCTCCGATCCACAGCTGGGCGAACTCCTCTTCTTCTCTGCCAGCCATCCTCGATAAGCGGTTCATGAATATTATCTGCATAACAATCCCTTCCTTTCCCGTCTTACAGCAAGCATATTAGGGCTATAGGAGTAGCTCTTTGACTGAACGCTTTATTCTTCCACAACCGGATATCGTGCCATTCTTCCGCTATGGAAACATATAAGTACTATCCCAAACCACGCCAAAAAGCACCTCTTTCGCGTTCAACGCGAAAGAGGTGCTTCCTCATGACGATGCTATACTGTTAAATCCTACAATACCATATATTACCGTACAGTCAATCCCTATTTATTACTGCTCTCTGTCCAAAGCCAGCTTGGCAAGGGCAATCGCTCCAGCCAGACCAGCATTATCTCCGAGCTGAGGCGGTACGACATAGCTGCCGATACCTTCATTCAGGAACGGATGCTGCACATAGCCATTCAGCAGTTCCTGCAGCTTCTTGTGGATCAACGGGAACAGTTGGCTTTGTTTCATAACCCCTCCGCCCATAACAATCTTCTGCGGAGATAGGATCAACACGTAATTCATCAGGGCATGCGCCAAATAGTGCGCCTCCATCTCCCATGCAGGATGATCAGCAGGCAACTCACCCGCAGGCTGACCCCAACGGCTGCCGATGGCTGGGCCGGCTGCCAGGCCTTCCAGACAATCACCATGGTACGGGCAGAAGCCCTCGTATTTGTCCTCAGGATGACGACGGACCAGAATATGGCCCATCTCCGGATGCGAGAGTCCATGAATCAGTTTACCGCCCACCACTGCGCCAGCACCGATACCTGTACCAACGGTAATATAGAGACAGCTGTCCAGACCACGAGCTGCACCCCAAGTATATTCACCAAGTGCTGCACCATTAACATCCGTGTCAAAAGCGATCGGCACATTGAAGTGCTCCGCTACAGTGCCCACAAGGTTATATTGTCCCCAGTGCGGCTTCGGTGTTGTGGTTATATATCCATAAGTAGGACTGCCGAGCACCGGATCAATCGGTCCGAACGAACCGATGCCGATGGCCTCTACGCCTTTATCCTTGAAATAATTCAGTACCTGTCCCATTGTCTCTTCCGGTGTTAATGTCGGAAAGCTGACCCGGTCAATAATATTACCATCCTCTGTTCCGATCCCACAGACAAACTTTGTTCCCCCTGCTTCTACCGCTCCCAGTAATCTCACTGCAAGTAATCCCCCTTCTCCATAAACAGCAGACCGTATGGACTGCCTGTTATTAAAGCGCTCTCTATTTCACATTATACTTGGACAACAAGGATATAACAAGCGGTTGACACAAGCTCAAGAAAACTCCTCTTCGGAGTCTTTTAATACAGTAATAGACTGCGTGAACGACTATTCCGGGCTTGGGCGGTCAAATGGATTCAACCGTTCCGCCCTTCCTGGATTTGAGCGCCTTTTCTGTTCTGATAAGCCCTACAGGCCGCTACCCAGCGGATAGCCGCAGGTTTGTAAGAGGCCAGATGGATATGCGCATAAGCGGCCATGATATTCCCGGAGACATAGCCTTCCAGATGATTGCCACCTCTCCCGCTGCTCTCATAGGCATATTGGCGCGGTGCCTCATCATAACTCATGGTTGAATAATGAAATTCATGCCCCCGCAACTTTTCCCCCTTCTCCAGCAGCAGACAATCCGAGAGCGCAGTGGCCTCCCGATAGCCCAGCGCAGCGCGGTGTTCCTGCATCTTAGCATACGCCGGAATAATGCCGGCCATGGCATGGTCAGCTCCGGCCCTATCGGTCAAGGAACGGGCCAGCACCATATATCCGCCGCATTCGGCATATAGCGGCATATCATTGGCCGCAGCATCTCTGAGCCCTTGCATAAAGGCCCTGTTCGCGGAAATAACTGCAGCGAATTCCTCGGGAAAGCCCCCACCAAGGTAGATGCCATCGGCTTCTTCCGGCACCCCGTCACCACGTAGCGGACTGAACTCTACAAGCCGCGCTCCAGCTTGGGTCAACAATTCCAAATTGTCGGCATAATAGAAATTGAACGCAGCATCGCGTGCAACAGCTATGACTGGAGCAATTGAGAGACTGTCCAGTTGCGTGTGGCTGACCGGATTGAACTGCTGCTTGTGGTGTCTCAGGTGGTCTGATTGTGTATGATCATCCGGGCGATCCTGCACTGGTCTAATAACGGCGGAGATTGCAGATAACTGCGGCGGGGCGGGACCTGTCGCCGACTGGTTCGTTGCGATGGCGAGATGGGACGGCAGTGGTGGCGCGGCGGGACCTGTCGTCGAGTGGTTCGTTGCGACGGCGAGATGGGACGGCAGTGGTGGCGCGGCGGTATCTGTCGTCTGGTCCGTTGCGACGACTGGATTAGCCAGCAATGGCGCGGCGGCGGCAATCTCTAGTAGCCGCGCAAGGTCAATCCCCGCCGCCACCAGATCGGCGGCGGTGTCGAACAAGGGCTCCAGCTCGCCGCGCTCCATCGCTGGCAGCAAGCCCAAATGCCGCTCCGGGATATCCAGAGCGGCATCTCGCCCCAGCCAGCCTATGACAGGAATATTGCAGGCCGCCTCAACGGCCGCCTTCACTGTCCTGTAATGGCTGGGGCTACCGCAGCGGTTAAGCATCACCGCTGCGATCTGAACTTCCGGCTCCAGCTGCCGGAAGCCAAGTACCACCGCCGCAGCACTGCGTCCCATGCTGCGGGCGTCCACAACCAGCAGCACAGGACTGGCTGTCAGGAGAGCAATCTCTGCTGTGGAGCCGGAAAGCCCCAGCGGCTCCTTGCCGTCATATAGCCCCATCACACCCTCAATGATCGATATATCCGCATCCTGAGAGGCATGCAGGAAGCTGGCGAGCATATAATTATGCGGAGTCATCCAGGAATCAAGATTGCGGGCGGGACGACCAGTCACAGCCGCATGATAGGCCGAATCAATATAATCTGGCCCGCATTTAAACCCCTGCACCTTCAGTCCACGCCGGACCAGGGCCCGCAGAAGGCCAAGCGTCACCGTGGTTTTGCCGCAGCTACTGCCGGTGCCGGCGATAACCAGACGGCTGCACTGCCTGTTCCCACTGGCTTCACTACCAGAAGAATACATAGATTCCCTCTCTCTCATCTCCGACGAATACATACCCTCCCGGGTCATATCTGACAGATCCATATCATTTCCTCTCATTGAATCTGAAGAGTACATACCTTCGCCCTCTGTGATTTCAGTCAAACCCTCTGTCTCATCAAGCATGCTCATATCCCCCCTTTCCTGTCCGACAATGAATTCAAATGCTTCCCAAGCTGTACTATGTATTAAAAGCCACCCGGGTCACCGATATCGTGACGTTACCGCTCTTTTTCTTGGGCAGCAGCCAGTCTGCAGCGCCAGAGGACAGCAAAGCAGCCGGTTCACATACACCGTACGCTCCCGTAGCTCGGAAAACTGTCTCCGACGGCTGATCCAGCGCTACTTTATTCAGTTGTTCTGCGGGATAGGTAATTAGCTTCCAGCCATACTTGGCCCCCAATTCCAGCAGTCCAGCCTCATTTCCTTTGATATCAATTGTTGCCAGATTTCGCACGCTCACCGGAGACAGACTTAACTCCTCCAGCGTAGTCATTACTACCGTCTCCAGCTCAGCCATGGAGGTGCCGCGATTGCAGCCGATGCCAAGCACAAGACTCCGTGGCCGATACACCACTGAACAGGCTTGCAGAGTTTCCTTTTCTTTGGCCTTAAGCTGTCTGTCTGTTACAATAACGGCAGCTGAGAACGATATCCCCTGCTCTATTACCTCCGAGATACTTCCAAAAATCCTGAGATTCTCCGGCAGCTTTAATCCAATAGGCAGCCAATCCGGCTCACCGCACTCCTGCACAAAAACAACCGGCTCACCGTTAACGATGGCTGCGCTCACTTTTTTCATTGAATCGAAACTGTCCGCTCGCCAGCCGAAGTCACGGCCCAACAAATCCACTGCAAATGTGCCCTGCACATCTGAAGCTGTAGTGATAACTGGACGGCTGTTCAGCAACCCGGCAATCCGCTGAGTCAGCGCATTCCCTCCGCCCAGGTGGCCGGACAGGACACTAATCACATGCTCACCACGCTCGTCCATGGCCACAACGGCAGGGTCAGTCTTTTTATCCTGCAATAATGGGGCAATAAGCCGAACTACCGCGCCAAGTGAAAAGAACAGAATCAGTCCCTGATAACGGTAGAACAGCTCTGACAACAGATCCTTAAGCGGCTCAGAGAACGAATAGACATCCGCCGCCCCCTCCTGGCCTTCCGTATACTTGGCGCTACAGAATACATCTGTATCCTCCATCATCACGCCCAGCTCCAGTGCCAGTTTGATACCGTTTCGTGTTATAGCTACCGCTGCATACTTCTTAGACATCAGTGGATATTCCTTCCCGGCATCCATGTGTAAAGCTCTTATCATACAGCTTGGAACGGTGGCTGTCCGCTTCCGTCAGCGCGGGGTCTAATGCCCAGCCTGCAAGGATCATGGCATGCATAGTAATGCCTGCATCTCGCAAGTCATCCGCCAATTTCACCACCGTTGTACGCAGGATTTGCTGGTCGGGCCAGGTCGCCCGCTTGACCACCGCCACCGGCGTCTCAGGACTCCAGCCAGCGGCGAGGAACTCTGCCGTGACCTGCTCTGCCAGTGCGGCGCTCAGGAACAGCGCTACTGTACAGTGATGCGCGGCGAGCAGCGACAACCGCTCCCGCTCAGGAACCGGTGTGCGCCCTTCCGCACGCGTCAAAATCACTGTCTGCGTAAGCTCTGGCACCGTCAGCTCCGCACCTACTGCTGCTGCGGAAGCAAAGACAGAGCTGACTCCCGGTACGATCTCGTAACCTACGCCACATTGCCGAAGCAGGGTCATCTGCTCCAGGATAGCCCCGTACATGGCCGGATCGCCCGTATGGACGCGAGCTACGCTTTTACCTGACTGTACTGCCGCCACCATAATCTCTACCTGCTGCTCCAGATCCATGCCAGAGCTTGGCAGCATCTCTGCATCGTCTTTTGCATTACGAATCAGCTCCTCGCTAACCAGAGAATCCGCATAGAGCACAAGATCGGCAGAGCGAAGAATGCGCTGACCCTTCACAGTAATCAGTTCGGGATCGCCAGGACCTGCGCCCACGATATATACTTTTGCCTCCAGTACCGTCATTTGCTCACCACCATGAGACTCAGATATTCCAGTTCATGTCCGCGTAGCTCGCGCGCATCCTTCCACAACGTTTCATAAGGAGAAGTCACCTTGGTAACAACAGATGCCTTGCTGTGAAGTCCGAGCTCATCAAGCACATCAAGTACGGTATCGAGCACCTTTGCTACTTTCAGGAACACCACCGTGTCATGGTGCAGCAGCGCCTCCTTGATTGCCTCCCTGTCGCCTGTAGCCGGAATGATGCCCACCCGCTGATCGCCTTCCGCGAGCGGCTGCTCCAATGCAGCGGCCGCACCCAGTACAGAAGAAATGCCGGGTACTGAAACTATAGGAACTCCCGGATGAAGCTCCTGCATCAGCCGGGCCAAATGAATGAAGGTGCTGTACAGATTGGGATCGCCTTCGGTGACAAAAGCAATGTCTTTGCCCAGCCTCAGCTCATTCCAGCACAACTCCACAGTCCATCGCCAGCCATTCTCCAGCTGAACAGGATCCTTGGTCATAGGAAATACCAAACCAAGCATATCCTTGTCCTCGCCGCTGACGTAAGTATCTACGATTTCCTGTGCATAGGATTTGCCGCCATGTTTGGCCGCAGGATAGGCGATCACCGGACATTCCTTGAGTAAGCGACAAGCTTTCACTGTAATCAACTCGGGATCTCCTGGCCCGACACCTACACCATAAAGCGTACCGATGACCATCTGTTCAGCGCCTTCCTCAGGAACAAACTGCTCTTCATTTCCCCACAAAAGATCATCCTCTTCCTGTCCTGCGGCTCTCCCCATCTGCTCAATAGTTGCCTGCTTCACAACATCTTCTTCAATATCAAGCTGTCTCATAGCCTTTCCCCTCCTTAATTCATAGTTTTCCGTTAAAAAGAACGACTTCTATGTCCCCGCGAAGAGCTACACCCTTACTCGCAGGAACTAGGAATCTGTGCATCATTTTCATAGCCGAATCTTACTTGCATTTGTATATAAAAAGATTACTGCCGCCGTACACCCCTGCACCTGCCGCTGACCACATAGACGGGATTCAACCCTTCAAAACGGGTCATATCCAGAATCGGCTTCCCGCGCGAAGCCTGGAGCATCGTTACTCTTACCTCCAGACCGGCCAGTGCCAGCGCCTGCATACTGCCGTGCAGCGTCTCGACCGTAATCGCCCCGACGACGATGACTCCTTCCGGCCTCAGCCGTGCAGCGCTTAGCGCGATAATGGCCGCCAGTTCCCCGCCGCTGCCACCGATAAATACGGCATCCGGGTCCGGCAAATGCTTCAGCCCCTGTGGTGCCTTGCTATGAATAATTTCGAAATCCGCGCGGAACCTGCGCCGATTTTCTTCTATGTTAGACAGATTTTCTGCCTCTTTTTCCAGTGCATAGACTCGGCCCTGGCGGGCTATTCGCGCACACTCCACTGCCACTGCTCCTGAGCCGGACCCGATATCCCAGACAATAGCCTGCTCACCCAGATTCAACTCGGACAAGACCAAGGCGCGCACCTCGCGCTTCGTAATCAGTCCCTTGTCCGGTCTCCGCTGCGCGAAATCCTCGTCCGCATAAGCAAAGCCTCGCCGGGCTGCGACAACATTCCCGGGCTTATGCCGCAATATAACTACATTAAGGGAAGCAAAATGACCACGATCCAGTCCCTTCAGTTCTTCCAGCTCCCAGAACCCGCATCTTTCCTCCCGGCTGCCCAGCCGTTCACAGACGAAAGCTTCATATTCCATCATACTGAACTCCAACAAATAACTGGCGATCACCGCTGGATGATTGACCGCATCGGTCAGGATCGCGACCTTGGCCTTGCCGTCAATCCGCTGTGCCAGACCGTGAATTGGCCGTCCGTGCAGGCTCACCAGCTCCGCATCCTGCCAGCTGTCCCCAAGCCGGGCAAAAGCCAGCTGCACACTGCTGTAATGCGGAATAACCTCGACATTCTCCGCCCCGAATTTGTGCACAAGAGCGGTCGCAATGCCAAAAAATAACGGGTCTCCCGATGCCAACACGACTGTCTTCCGGTTCTTCCACAGCTTCTCCAGCTTATCGGTAAAGGCCTGCAGTCCGCCCTTGAGCACAATTTTGTCCCCAGTATACTGTCCAAAAAAAGACAATTGCCGCTCCCCGCCGAGCAGCACATCGCTTTCCAGCACTTTTTTCAGACTCTCCGGGGCCAGTCCTCCGGCGCCATCTTCTCCAATGCCGATGATATAAATTACGTTATCCACGGATTTCCGCCCTTCCCAGCACTCTGCCCTTCATCGTGATCAGCACCATCTCCACTACCGCTCCTCCGCCCATATGGCTTAGACAATGTCTACAGGCATGGAGACACAGTTGTTCAAAAAAAACCAAGTTCCCAGCTTCTATCATCAGGTCCACGACCTGTGATGCGGTATTGGCAGCCTCTACTTGTGCAGTCAATTGCCTATCCGCACCAGCCTCCTGTGCAATCCGTGACAAAAAAGAGAAATCAACAGGCGCATTCTTGGAGTGAATCAGCATGGCTCCTTGCGCTACCTTGGAATACTTGCCAGCCATCCCGACGAGTGTTATCTTGACGATGCCGTAAGCTTTGGCATGTTCAAGAGAGAAGCCAACATATTCACCCATTTGGATAAAAGCTTCCTCCGGAAGATCTGGAAACATTGCCATAGCATACTTCTCGCTGCTGCCTCCGGTCGTCAGGACGATCTCACGGTTTCCAGCGGCTGCAGCAACAGAGATTGCCTGCTTTACACTCGCCTTGTAGGCCTCTGTTGAGAAGGGCGTAACCACACCCCGCGTGCCGAGAATGGAAATGCCGCCAACGATACCTAACCGGGGATTGAGTGTCTTCTGTGCAATAGCTTCACCTTCTGGTACGCTAATGACTACCCGCACACCTCTCGCCGCCCCATGTTCTTCCAGTACGCCAGCAACGGCTTCCCGGATCATTGCTCTCGGCACCGGATTAATAGCCGCTTCACCGACAGGCATCGGCAGTCCCGGCTTCGTTACCCGACCCACGCCTTGACCGCCGTCAATTTCAATCCCTTGGTCTTCCCGCCAGCTTACAGCAGCCTCAATCCAGGCCCGGTGGGTCGCATCAGGATCATCTCCAGCGTCCTTTACCGTAGCGCAGACAGCCAAAGATGTACCATGCCTTTGCCAGCCGGTTAGTTGAAAGGTATGACGGAAGCCTGCCGGAAGATCGATATCTACAGTCTCGGAAGCATCGCCGGTGATTAGCAGCAGGGCTGCCCCTTTGGCGGCGGCGGCTGCGCAGGCGCCGGTTGTGTAGCCGCGGCGCAGCGGCGGGGTCTCATGACCACGCATCTCTGAATTTCCGCTGGCCTCGCCGCCGTTCCCCGGGCGACTCTTGGAATTCATCAGATTCTGAGACTTCTCCAGCATAACGTTTCCTCCACGACTGATTATTGATGAGCCACCGGCACAAGATTTCTTGGACGCGGCTTAGCAGCTTAATTGTGAGATTCTGCGTCAAAGCTTCCGCTCTGCGGCATGCTTTACGGCTAGCAGCGTCAACGCGTTAACTGCGGCGACTACGACGGTGCTGCCCCCTTTTCGCCCAATATTCGTGATATAAGGGATGTTCAGCTTGCGCAGTTCATCCTTCGACTCGGCGGCGGAGACGAATCCCACCGGCATTCCAATAACAAGGCTTGGCCGGGCTGCACCTTCTTTGACCAGACGGATCAGTTCAAGCAGGGCAGTGGGAGCATTGCCGATCACATAGATGCCTTCCGGGGCCTCCAAGCAAGCTTTACGGACAGCAATAATCGCTCGGGTAGTCTCCAGCCGTTTCGCTTCCTCCACCACCTCTGGATCGGAAATATGCACTCGCACTTCCCCACCATATCTCCCGATTCGTTCCTTGGCGATTCCAGCTCTCACCATCTCCACATCGGCTATCACCGGCTGGCCCTGCAAAATTGCTGCTATGCCGGACTGCAACGCCTCGGGATGAAATACCAGACTGCGGCCTAGCTCGAAATCCGCCGATGCATGGATGATCCGCTGCACTACAGGATACTGCTCCGGGCTAAAATCATGCGCTCCCAGCTCTTCGGTAATCATCCGGAAGCTGAGACTTTCGATCTCCTGCGGCTGCACGGTCAGCGGCTTGAACTTAGTTCCAAAATCCATTTCGGATCCCTCATTTCTCTGATTTACTCTCCTGAAGCCATCGGCCGAGCGCTGTGGACATATCTTCAAAAGAATCGTATACCTCATTAGTTAACGGCTCTGGCCGGGTAATTAAGATAACAGACAGCCCCATTTCCAGGGCTGAGTACACCTTTTCATCCACAGATCCCTCTGCTCCGCTTTCCTTCGTAACCATCACCGTTGTGCCGTATTGGCGGTACAAAGCCTCATTTAATTCACGTGAAAAAGGACCCTGCATTGCAATAATATTCCGCTGCTCTATCCCCAAAGCGAGACATTTCTCCATGTTCTCCAGGCATGGAAGCAGGCGCACCGTCAGCGTAATCTCAGGATCACCCAGCAATGCTTCGGCAAAGATCTCCAGCGTCTTCCCGCCGGTAGTCAGCATCACGGAGCCTTTCAGCTCCCGCGCTTTGACGGCAGCTTCCGCATAGGAAGAGACAGACAGCAGCCTCGGATGACTTGCATAAGTAAGGCTTCTCCGCTCATAGCGGAGATAGGGTAAGCCAAGGGAAGCTGCCGCTGCCGCTGCATTGGCATGAGCCTCAAGCGCAAACGGATGACTTGCGTCCACGACAGCACGGAATCTACCCTCCCGCAACAAAGCAGTCATGCAGCCTTGGTCCAACCTGCCAACACGCGTATTCAGACCGGCTTCGCGCAGCGAATCTGCCGCGCTTGGCGTCACGACCGATGTCAGCAGCGGCAGGCCATTCCGCGTGAGCATCAAGGCCAGCTCCCGAGCGTCGCTCGTGCCGCACAAAATAAATATCATCAGCGTGATCCCGTTCCCGAACCGGAGACCGGCTGGCCGATGCGATCAAGCTGTCCGGACACCTCTTGCTCTTCCTTCGGGCACTCCTGGTGGTCACCGGCACAATTGCAATGTTCGGGACCATGATCTCTTTCTCGATCGTCGGAGTGCATCTGACAGTAACGATGATGGACAGAACCGTGATTGAAGTCATAATGCCCCTGGCACTGACTGTGACCGTTAGTATGATCATGCTCATCATGGTGGTGCTCATGTCCATGGCTATGATTATGTCCGCATCCATTCTCATGATGATGGTCATGTCCATGGTTGTGACCATGTCCACCTCCATTCTCATGATGATGATCATGTCCATGGCTGTGATCATGTCCGCATCCATTCTCATGGTGATGGTCATGTCCATGGTGGTGGTGGTGCACCCCTGCTTCGGTACGGTACTTACAGTTGTCGCAATTGGCATGGCTGCGGCCATTCAGAGTCTCATCGATTCGCTCTTCCAGCATCTCCACCAGCAGCGGGTGAGCACCCAGATAACTGCCGATTTCCACTTCGATGTCAGGATGTTCAGCGGCAAAGGCTGCCACCCTTTCATTGAACTGCCTGATTAATACGCCGGTAAACAGTAGATACGGCAGCACGATGATTTTACGCGCGCCTAGCAGCAGACAGCGTTCCAGCCCCGCTGCAAGGGAAGGCTTGGCAATGGCAATAAAGCAGCTCTCAACACTTTTATAGGAGGTTTGTTCCCAGAGTAAACGGCTTAACTTGCAAAAATCGCTGTTGGCATCAGGGTCACTCCCACCGCGGCCCATGAGCAGAACTACCGTCTCCTCGTCGGGAATGTTCACCTTTTTCTCAACTGAAACCTCTTTCTGTGGATTCGGCTGTTTTGAAGGAATCACTGGCACAGCTTCGGAGATCCGGTCCAACAGAATCTCCACCGCCCTATCCTGCACACCGATTGGGCGTCCATAGATGAAATCAACACCAGGGTACCGAGCCTTGGCCTGATCGATCGCCTGAGGAATATCCAGCTTGGAATGTCCAGCCGCGAACAAAATAATCGGCACCACATATATCGCAGTTGCCCCACCCTGCACGCAGTTCTCAATACCTTTGGCTATGGAAGGACCGGCCAATTCAATGAAGCAGGTCTCGAACTTCAGCTCTGGTCTGCGTCTTGCCAGCAAATTCGCGAACGCCCTTAATTCATCGTTGCCTTCCGCCACTCTGCTGCCATGCCCTACCAGCAATACTGTTCTCACAGCCGTCTCGACTTTCGTGACCTTCGCCTCATGATCTGAACCTAAACATATTCCTGCAAGCCCCACCCTCGCAAAAAAGGTATGGAAACGCTCGTTCTCCGTCGCCAGCTCACGGTATCTCCCTACAACCGCCATAACGGCTTCAATGACTTCATCCTCGTTCATCCCCTGGCCGGCAAGAGTACCCGCTTGGGGACTGCGTCCGGATTTCTTGCCCCCGAGATACAGCTCAAAGCTGCCCTTGGAGTAGACCACCCCGATGTCATCTAGCACTGCAGAATTGCAGGTCATCCCGCAACCGTTGACCTGGATTCTAAGTTCCCTTGGCACCGGCTGTCCGGCCAGAAGATAATTCAATCTTATGGCCGCACCCAGGCCGCCTGCTCTCCGGCCCTCGCAGAAGCCGCAGGTCTCCACATGCACGAAGCTCCCCTGCTGCATGACACGCATTCCTGCCCCGAGAAGCTTGCGGGCAAGCTCTTGTGGTCGGCACGCTATGCTGCGGAGCAGGAAATGCCCTTCTCGTGTATGGGTAACCTGGCCCGCTGGTCCCGCCACTTCTGCAAGCAGCGCCAACTGAGCCCCCGTCAATGTCCGGCTGCCCACTGGAGGCAAGACTTCCAGCTCCGCTGTGAAGATCCTTGCCTCAGCCTCTCCACCCTCTGCAGCCATTATCGCTGCTGACTGCTTCAAGGCCGGGAACACTTGGGGTGTGCCCTCTACTTGTACTGCCTTTGCGCAGGTTGCTCCTCCTGCTGCAGGGTGACAAGCAACGGCTTCGCCCCGCTGCCCGGTGACTCCCTCTGACGCGGTCAATGACCACGGCTCCGCCGAGGTCCGCAGCCGCTCGTGAGGCTTCAGCGCCTGTGTCTCCGCGCCAAGGCTGTACTTGCGCTCATATCCGCGCGGGGTAATCATGATCCCCTCGAAAACCGTCGTCGCCGAGTTGCCGATAATGACAGTAGACAGCATGCCAATCTCATGCTCCAACATGTCCTCGAGTGTGGTTACGACGGTCTGCTGTCGATCACGATAGGCGCTTTTGACAATGCCGACCGGCGTTCCAGGCTCGCGATAACGCAGTAGAATGTTCCGGGCCTCCTCGATCTGCCGGGTCCGCCTCCCGCTGCGCGGATTATAGAACGCGATAACAAAATCCGCTGCCGCTGCCGCCTCCACTCTGGTCGCAATGCTCTCCCATGGTGTAAGATGGTCGCTGAGACTAATCGTGCAAGCGTCATGCATAATCGGTGCGCCAAGCAACGATGAGCATGATTGGATGGCGGATATGCCGGGAATCACCTCGACCTGGATCCCCTTTTCCGGGTTCCAGCCCCGTTCAATTAACACCTCATACACCAGTCCGGCCATGCCGTATACACCGGCATCCCCGCTGGATATTACAGCAACAGTCTGTCCTGTCTCTGCTCTGCGTACAGCTTCCTGCGCCCGGCTGATCTCTTCCGTCATGCCTGTGCCGACTATTTCCTGATGCCGCAGCAGTGGCTTGATAAGCTCAACATAGGTGTTGTAGCCGATTACCGCTTCGCTTTCTTCTATTGCCGCCAGTGCCCGACCCGTAATATGTTCCATTGCACCGGGTCCAAAACCGATGATCAGCAGCTTGCCCTGTTTATCCATAATTCTCCTCGTCCCTTTATAATCTCGTTACCGTACTTCCTCGCCTCTCAATACTTGTAAGCAGTGCACTCAGAGCAGCCTTGAACTCATCCGCAGTCCGGGGCGCCTTCTGCCCCGATATCAGCTCCGGCGGCAAGCTCTGCCATACATCAGCCAGCAACGGTAAACCCAGACCGATGGTCTGCATTATCTCCCGGCTGGCAAACAACTCTTCTGGCCTGCCACACGCCCTGCATATTCCCTTATCCAGGACAATAATCCAGTCCGCCCAGTGGTAAGCCAGATTCATGTCATGTGTAGCCATGACCAGTGTAGTTCCCTTTCGGGCATGTATATCATCAAGCGCCTCCAGCAACAGCGTTTCGGACATAGGGTCCAGATAAGCTGTTGGCTCATCTAGCAGGATCAGTTCTGGTTCCATCGCCAGCACACCGGCCAGCGCCGTCCGTTTTTTCTGTCCCAGACTAAGCTGGTGGATAGGCTTATCTCCTAGCTCTGTTAAGTTCAGCCGTTCCAGTACCTCGCGGCAGCGCAGCTTGATCATAGGTTCAGCCATACCGCAACCCCGCAGCCCAAACGATACATCCTCAAGAGGCGTGTTTAAAATCAGCTGCTGCTCCGGGTCTTGGAACACCAGCCCGACGCTGCGGCGCAGGGAAGCCAGGTCTTTGGGGGCATAGGACAGCCTTGCCTCATCCTTCCTCACAACTCCCTGCTGCGGCCGGAGAATACCCACCGCGTGTAGAAATAGCGTGGACTTACCCGATCCGTTATGGCCCAGCACAGCTGTTCTGGAACCTTTAGGAATGGACGCAGTCAGTCCCTGCAATGCAGGCTCCCTCGTGTCCGGGTACCGGAACACCACTTCCTCAAAAGCCAGACTTGAGTTATTCATGATGATTCTCCTTTATCGACCCCAAATGATGGGATCAACGGTATTCACAATCGCCAGGCCAACCAGCTCTGAACGAGTACCAATACAGTCATTCCGATGTAAGCCTCAATAGCATACCGAACCGGAACCGGACGGGTCTCACAGGGCGGTAAAACAATATCGCCAGCAAACCCTCTGGTCAAAATCCCTTGAGATAGACCATGGTATCGCTGAACCGTCTTTGCGAACAAAACGCCAGCCATCCCCGCAGCCTCTCGCAGCTTGGGCATAAATCCCCTTGTGCCACCGCGCAATCGCCGGGCCAGCATCATGCCATGTGCGGTGTCGCTGAGCAAAAATAAAAAACGATACATGATCAGCATCAGTTCTAGTACAATCTGCGGCATCCGCAATCTGCTGAGCACCTGTAGCAGTTCGCCAAACGGCGTGGTAAGAATCAGAAAAAAGAAGCACGACAGACAAGCTGCCACTCTTGCCAGCAGCAGCCCACCTCGCCATAGTCCAGCAGCCGTCATATAGAGCGAGAGTGAAGATCCTGGCAACGGCATTACCACCATTGCCTCTCCGGCTGCCGGACGGCCGATCTCTACTACAAGGACTGGCAGACTGATCAAGTAGAACAGCAATGCGGAACCCAGCAGCATCCCGTATAACTGAATCGGGATCTTGGCATAGAAGATGCACCAGATCATCAGCCATAGTGAAATAGCTAGTTGTAAAGCTGGGTCCAGAACAAAGGACAGCACGAACATGACTGCGGCGAATCCGCTTTTCCACATCGGAGACAGGCTGCGAAAAGCATTGCCATAGGAGACAGCGTCAATTCTTCTGATCATTCAGCTTCTGCTTGCCTTGTCTTCCTTTGAGCAGACCGATCGTATAGCCAATCACCCCGGCACCGATAGCCGCCTGTAAGGCGAATAGCATACTTTCGGTCTCTCCCGGCAGCTCCGTCAGCGGCTTGAACCAAGGGGTATATGAAGGATCAATTTCTGTGATCGCGCCTTCTGCAGCATCATCAGCCCCGCCAAATTCCCCTTCTACAAACAGTAACGGCAGTACAACCAGCAGAACGACTGCCAGAAGCATCCAGGCATTTTTCCATTTGGCACTCATTTAGGATTGGGCCCCTTTCGTTTGGCGTTTCAGTAAAGACAGCTCATGCGGGCTATAAGATTTCAGCCAGTTCCAGAGCAGCACAGTCAACAATCCTTCACTGATGGCAAGCGGAATTTGCGTGATGGCAAAGATGCTTCCGAACTTCATGAACGAAGCCATCACCCCGCCATCGGCAGCCGGAAATGCTACTGCCAGCTGGACTGAGGTGACCACATAGGTCATAAGATCCGCGATGGCTGCCGCACTGAATACCGCGAGTTTTTCGCGCTGGGTCGTCCCCATAATCAGTTTGTACGCCGCATAGCCGGCAAAAGGACCAGCCACCGCCATCGAGAAGGCGTTCGCACCAAGCGTAGTAATTCCACCATGGGCAAGCAGCAGCGCCTGAAAGAGCAGCACAATTGAGCCAATAACGCCCATGGGCAGCGGACCAAGCATAATTGCACCAAGACCGGTTCCCGTCGGATGAGAGCTGCTTCCTGTGACAGAAGGCATCTTGAGTGCTGACAGTACAAAAGTGAAGGCCCCGGACAAGCCCAGAAGCAGCTTCAGCTCCGGATTGTCCTTCGTCATTTTTTTCAACCTCATAATTCCTAGAATAAAGAACGGCAGAAATGCCGCCCACCAGAACAGCGCCCAGCCCACTGGCAGAAATCCCTCCATAATGTGCATGGCCTGTGCAGTTCCCGGTTCATTAAATAGCAAATACACGGTAAATCCGGCGACCAGCAGCATAAAACTCCACATCCTGCGTTGTTTCATCCCATTTCCCTCCACGTTAAGTTCATTTGTAAGCTTTGAAAGCCAAAAAAGCCCACCCTAACAGGTGGGAGATCTATGTACGCCATTGCTTACGAAAGAGAGGGATGGGCTCGGAATTCACATTCCAGTCTCACTCCGTTCAAGACAGCAGAAACTAGCAGTCACCTTGTGCAAAGGGAACTTATCCACAGTCCGCCATTGCATGGGCCGCTTGCCGCCTTCAGCTCTTCCGTCAATTCGTACACCGCTCCTATCCGCGTAGAGTCTTGGTGTGCGAAAACAAGGTAGGTCTCCTGGCTTCGGATGATAACGCCGGCTCTTCGTCTTCCCCAATCTTGCTTCGAGTGACCTGGTGAAGAACGGCTCTCCTATACAGTGGCGGGACCGCTCGGGAGTTGCACCCGATTCCCTGTTACCCCTTGGCATCCAAGGGCACCTTGTTTTATCGCTAATTGATCTTGTACATCATAGCGGACTTGGCATTACGTGTCTGTGATAAAAGTGGGGGTTAGGAATTCCTTCCAATTTACATTCAAAAAAAAAGAGCCGTTCCCATCCGTAATAGATGATGAATCAGCTCTTTACTCAAAATCAGGCACCCGGGCTTTTTCCCGCATTCAGCGACGCAGCATCACCTCTGGACTTCCAAGGAAGCTTTCCGAAGTTGGTGCCAAGCACCCCTGTAATAATCATGAAGGTGCCAATAATATGTGCCACCGTCAGTTCTTCGTGCAGAATCATGGCTCCGGCGATTATAGAGATTAGCGTAGACAGGTTATTGAAGACGCTGACCTTGGAAGCTTCTAGCCGGGCTAGCGCATAAGTGGACAACAGGTTGCTAATCACTGTAGACAGGATACCCAGATACAGCAGAGCCAGCAAATACTTGGAATCTGCGAACGGCTGGAAGAAGACATTCAGTGTGCCTGCCGTTCCATGCCTGATCAAAGCAGCAGCCACGAACAAAATAAAGCCCATAGCCATAGTAACAAAAGAGATCTCCAAAGGCGTATACTTCCGTGTCAACGGCCTTGCCAGCACACTGAAACCTGCCATACTCAGTGCAGACAGCACCAGTAACACCAGTCCAGCCACATTATTGCCACTCCAGCCAGCGCCTCCCTTCATCGCGAAGATGAAAATAACACCCGATACAGACAGCAGGATGGACAGCTTCTGGATAACATTCGTTCGTTCTTTAAGAAAAAAAGCCGCGATCGGCGCGGTAAACAGCGGAACCATCGCCAGAATGATGCCTGCTTCCGAAGAAGAAGCACTCATTAGACCGAACGCCTGAAGCGCAAAGAACAGCACTGGAGATAACAGGCCCAACGGGAGCAGTCTGCGAACATCACTCCAGGTGAAACGGAGTTTGACCCAGCGGAAGAGAAAGGGTACGGCCACTGCGATCCAGCCAATAGCGAAGCGATGCGCTAGCACATCCAGCGGATTGGCCTCGGTGACCGTCATTTTGACGAACAAAAAGGAAAAACCAATAATTGAGGCATAAAGAATAGCGGCCAGATAGGCCGACGTATTGCTGTTTCTGGACTTCATGCGTGCTACCCCCGGAAAATAAATGTGGTGTCCAAACATTGAACTCAATATACTATGCAATCAGAGCGAAGTAGCCACAATTCATATGTACCGCATCTATACCGATACAAACTGGGTTATTAGCGGATTCCCCCCGCCACTCTCCCTTGCAGCATACCAAAAAGCCCTGCACTGCAGGGCTTTTCACTAGACTCTAACTTTGTATTACTCTAGCCCAAATCGCCAAGCTCGATCTGCACAATACCTTCTTCTTCCTGAATCTCGGCAATTAGGTGCATCAGGCTGCCGAATTCCAGCTCTTTGAATTTACGAGCCGCAGATTCATGCTGAAGCGCCCACAGGCACTCGTCCAACGTGCAGACCACCGGAACATCACAGCGGATCTCTGCCAGTTCCCGTGATAGATGCAGCATATCGAGATCGGCTTCGATCTTGGCTCGCACTCCCTTAGGCAGCAGCTGCAAATTCTCGATAACGCCTTCGACCGTACCATAATCAGTTAGCAGCTTAAGTGCCGTTTTCTCGCCGATGCCGCGAACGCCAGGATAATTGTCGCTTGTGTCGCCCATAAAGCCTTTCAAATCTATGACCTGGGCAGGCGTAAGACCTTTATCCTCCAGCAGTTCCGCCGGATCATACACCTTATAGTTGGAACGGCCTTTTTTCATAATCACGACCTTCACGTTGTCCGTAACAAGCTGAAGCATGTCGTGATCTCCGGTAATAATGTAAACCTCAGATTCTTCACCATAACCGGCTGCCAGTGTACCGATGCAATCATCGGCCTCATAGCCTACCAGCCCGACGTTGGGTACGCCAAGCTCTGCTACAACTTCCTTCACTAGATCGAACTGGGGAATCAGCTCCAGCGGCGGCTCCGCCCGGTTGGATTTATAGCCGTCATTATATAACCTGTCACAGGGATTATTTTTTTCAAACGAAAAATTTATCAAATAAACCCTTCATATCAAGGATTTTATTATCTGGATTTATCCCATATTATATCATCTTGGGAAAATTAATAGTGTATATATTGAATAAACATAGAATTGGTATTAAAATAGGGGCTACAGCCTCAGTGCGAGGCAGACTCCGCAGAACGAAGTTCAAGTACTTTTAGGTTTTAAGAATTATATCTATATATATTTCATTAAATAGCATATGGGAGTAGCTACGGTCCATTTTTCCACCCTATGGGAGACTTTAGCAGTACGACTTCAGGTCACGCGACGCATGAAGAAAATTAGAACGGAACTCGAATGAGACCGTCTTTTTCTCCATGCGTTTTTTGTTTTTATTTCACAAAAAAGGAGAGCGCCTTTGAATGACATTTACTACATCAGGCAAGTATATTTATAGGTTAACAACACTTGATAAAGAATATTCACGATCTCGTGGATTTAATATTAGAGTCTACGAAATCGCATTTTTTAATACCTACAGCAAAATAGCGTATCCTCATCCTATCACCGAATTTCTTATTGATTATAGAAGTAAATCAATGTCTTTAGAGAGAGAAAGGCAAGTAGCGAGTACTGTTTGCCAATTTTTAAATTATTTATTGATTATGACTAATTCGGGAGAGAAGGATTTCCTAGAATTATTCGAACACGGTCTTTTTGGACTTTCCTTTGTTCATGGGGCAAAGTTTCTACAAAACCAAGAGATACAATTAAATAAGCATGGTAAACCCATTAACAGGGAAACAGTGGATCGTAAGGAATATGTTTTAATTGCTCTTTATGTCTTTCTTCAAAAGCAAGGGATTATTAATGAAAATCTATTTATAAACACATACATAGACGAAAAGGGACACGAAAAATATTCAACCCCATTTGTAAGGATGAATAGAAATGCGCGAAATTCCACACCAAAGAAAGAATTAAGAGACTTTGGCGAGAACAGACAGCAATTACTAGTTGAATTTATCGATACAGCATTAAGTTTAAAGTCGTGTAAAGACATCGCCTTCGGACTGGGTCTACAGGGATTTGGGGGGCTAAGAAGAGGTGAAGTGGTAAATCTAGTAACTAGCAGTTTAAGGTATTCTGGTAACTCATTAGTTGTAGATATTGATGATAGGCAAGAACATTTATTTAAAGATAAGAGAAATCTGTCAAAGGAAGCAGTAAAGAAATGTCGTCATCAAATTATTATACCTAGTGAATATATGAATCTACTGTATCTTGGACATTTAAATTCTATAAAATCACGTAAAGCACCCAAGAAATTCCCAGTGGATGATGCACTTTTTGTTAATAAATTTGGTAGTCCAATGACGGGAAAAACTTATGAAGAAAAATTCAAACGCGTTGTTTCTAAATTTATTGAACGATTATTAATACAAAAACGTTTTGACGAGTACACTTATTTAACCTCCAAAGTTTTTAACACTCATACTTTAAGGGGGGTTTTTACAAATATTTGTTTAGATGATTTGGGATTAAATGTTCGACAAACAGCTAATGCCCGAGGTGATACTTTTGATAGCTCTGTTATGGTATACGTTGAAGAACTAACAGGTATGCAGAAAATGAATAGAGCCATTACTCAGCTTTCTCAAGCTGTAATAAATGCTGAAAAGAGTCGAGCATTCTTAGAGGATTGGAATACGGAGGTGATTTAGACACAATGATATCAATAGCGGAAGTATCAAGACAAACAGGCTTTTCAGCGAGAATGATTGATCGCTTGATTAAAGCAAGAAAGCTAATAGTGATAGAAAAAGGTGGCGGCGGCCTTCCCACCTTGATATGCAAAGAGTCAATGAAGGGTGCACTTGATGAATTCAATAAATTTCATGAAGAGTACATTTACTTCAAAGAAGTATTTGAAGCACTCCATCTTGATAACCAAGCTTTTTATAATTATGTAAAAACTTACGAAGATAAAAATAAAAATTTTGACCAAAAAAATTTTATGAGAGTAATAGAAATCAGGGAACCTTTGTATGGAGCTTTTGACAGGAGACTTTTTTTTAATCGAAGAGAATTTGAAGAGCTTCAGCGTGACTTCATTACGTTAGAAGAAGCCAGGGAGATAAAAGGTACGCCCGACCGAACTATTTTCAGTCATTGGTTAAAGAGACGACCGTTGCTAAAAATATTTTCGATAGGTTCAACCGGAAAAGCTAGATATGTCCGTAGAAACGATTTAATGGAAGCAATACATAATTTTAAGCCTAAAACAGATAGAAAACTTCCAGATTTTAATGTTGATGGATATCTTATGTCTAATCAAGTTATGGAATTAGCACATTTATCACTGAAGTATTTTAAGGTTATCGTAAAACAGAATATCCTTTCCCCATCTTTAAAAAAAGGTAATATAAAATATTTCAAGAAAGAAGATGTTGCTACACTGATTCAGCGTCAAGAATATGAGTTTCAAATACTCAGTCAAAATTACTACAGCTTTCTAGATATTCATACTTTACATCCAGATAAAAACAGGGATTTTTTCAATAAAACTAGTTCTATAAAAAAAATCGAAATACCTCCCTACCTTAGTTGGCATTTTCGCAATAGTGGTAAATGGTTGTACAAAAAAGAGGATGTTCATAACTTTTATATGGAAAGCCAAATTAGAAAGAGCTTAATCTTTGAGTCAACAATCACACATGCACCTTATGAATTCAATAGGCAATTACAGGTTTTGCAAATTGATATAGACCATATTCCTCCAATAACCAAGAAACTTTGGTCAGAATTCATATCAGACAAACTCCAACGCCCAGGAAATCAGTCTTACACAATAACAAGTTATATCAGAACTCTCGTGAAAACAACAGAAGTACTCGTTAACTTTATAAAGAAAGAAATTTATGAGTGCTCATCAAATGATATTAATCTTATTCTAACAAATTCACAGATACACAGACATATTAGGGAAAAATTATATGATTTTATACAATTCGTCTTCAAAGTCATCGAGATGAAAAGTAATATTAAACCTTCTAACATTGCTCGTCTTATAAATCCCAGGAAACTAGAACGCAAATCTTCTCATGACAAAAAATGCTTAACATTTGACGAATACTCAGATTTATTTAAACATTCCATAAACATTGAGTTGCATAAGCACTCTGCAATAAACTCAGCTATTCGATTAACAAAACATAACTGCACATCCGATAATTATGATTCCGCTTGGTTGTATGTTTTGCTGCATTTAAATAATGCATGGAGGCATAGCGACTGTCTTGATCTCCCTATAATTAGTTTAGAAGGTACTGATATTTTAGACTTACAATGGTTACAGAATAACGACATCAGTGACTCTGATATAAAAAAAATTATCTTTAGAATAAAAGCTTCACCTATGATCGTAAGTAAAACAGGAGCCGAGCGTCTCTTCTTCTGTGCTCCTCAACTAGAAAGAGCTTTTGTTACTTCTTATCTAATCTGCACACTAAAAACTAAAGCAATAGATAATACCGCCGATAAGGTGATTTTCAACATATGTGATATTAGTGGTCGAAAACTACTGAGTAAACCTTTTAAATTGTTTTTTAGGTTTTATTCAAGAAGTGATTTCCTATTTAAAAATAGACTGATGAATAGAACAGTGATAAGCCTTGTACAGTTTATTCAGACTAAATATGGTAATGAAAAAGACACCGAGTATCTTAGGATATTAAGAAGCCATGCAAATTTTGAAACAACTGACATTTATATAGATATTCCCCAACAACGTTTAGACGAAATCTCATTGCAACTCTTTGATAGAGATATCTTTGGTCATATTCCTGATGCATTTGCTGAAATACTTTTTGGAGAGGCAACTTCAGAGCACCACCGCACTAAACAAATAAAAACAATTATAGAGGACTTAGGTGATATATACAAAATTGAAGAAACAGCCGGGTTTATTAATGTTGTACTTCAGGTCAAGACTCATGCTTCCAGTGCTTTTTTTAACGAAAATGAGGAATATAAGGATATAGTACGCGGAATTATTAAGGAGATGTCACCTACGGAAATCAAAGATATTTATGGCAGATTAATAACAGGTCAGTTACCAAGTAAACAAAAAAACTATCAATGTCTAATATCAGAGTATGAATGTAAGTTCCCTGGAAGAGATTGTGGTCAATGCCCACTATCCATTCCGCATTTCTATGCACTATCATCAGTAGTCGAAAGAATCTTTAGGAAAATAGAGATTATTCAAAACACTTTGTTAGAAGAGCAGCCAAATGCTGAAAAAACAAGGATGGCTAATTGGTTAGCTATTGATTTACAGCTTTTAAAATATGCTCAGGATAAGTATGGGAAAGATGAAGTCGCTATGTTTGCCACAGGAATAAATAATAAATTAAAACTTATAGGCCCTATTAAACAATACCAATCTATATAGTGAGATGAGGAATTTATTTGAGTATTAAAGCTCTAGCAGCTAAATATCTGTATAATATCGATTTTCTTGATGAAATTGTTTTTGAGACTTCAGAAGTATTTGATTACAATTTTTCCAGAATGGAAGCATATCAGTTAATTGAGGACTTGAATAATATTCATGCACTTGATATTAATTACGAGTCAAATAAATGGCATTTCTATAATAATATTTCCGGTTGCACAGAAACTATGGATTTTAATTTTCTCGATTCCCTTACTTTTGTTAAACATCTAGACATTGAAAACGTAAAAACCGCACTTAAATGCTGGGTATTACACAGAATAGTAAAGGATAATTTGCGTGCCACATCCGTCGAAACATACTTTAATCATGTAAAAGAAGCTCTTCTAGTTACAAATGCATTTGCCAAAAACAGTGTAGAAGACTATTCCATATTCCTTGCCTCTTTAGCATTGCAAGATAGCCCAAAAAGGCAAAAAGTTATCTCAGTGTTGAATTTTTTATCTTTTTATGAAGAAATAGATAAAGAGCACCTGTACTCAGATAAACTAGGTAGAGTTTTAAGGAATCTAAAAAAACAAAACAAGTCTAGACTAATTCCGTCTGGCTTAGATATTCTAAAGTTCTCTAAGATGTTAGAAGATTATTTTGAAAATGTAGATACTAAGAGTAAGGAGTATATCCACTTTTTCCCAATACTGTTATGGTGGAGAATAACTACAGTGATTCCCTTACGTCCATTCGAATTTTGTGCCATTGAGACTGATTGTATGCTTTATGAAAATGAAAAGTGTTATTTAAAACTCCCGAGATTGAAAGGAAGAAAAAATAAGAACCGGAAGCAAATCATAGACAAAATATTAATCCCAAGACATATCGAAGAACTACTAAATGAATATAGCCATGTCATCGCACGCTTTAATCACAAAAGCAGAAAAACCTTTTTGTCTCGTTTGGCATATGAAAAAACGTTGAAAAACTCAATGAATATTATGTGTCGAAAAAGGTCCAATGACTATTTCCTAACCCCTGACTTACAAAGCCTAATTGAGAGATTCTATTCTGAAATAATACAAGGATATTACGGTTTTTCATACTCTAATCTAGCACCTGTTGGAAGGAAATCCACTCAGGTTGTGTATGAATGTAATAGCGATCTTATACGAGTACGCGCGATTGACTCAAGGCACATAGCGTTTATAAATATGCTTGCACAAGGTTGGAGTAAACCTGAGATTGCTAGATTTGGAGGGCATCTTATCCTTGAAACACAAGCAAATTACCAAAATCATGAGGAGTACTGGATTGAAGAGGAAACTCAAAAATTGCTAAAGACCTTTAGACTTGGAATCAAAACAAATACTAACATAAGCAGTGATGTTATTCAGTACAATTGTGAAACTCATACTTTATCTAACAGATTAGACGCCGCATTTAAACATAAGTTCGTCCTTAGACCTACAACAAGTTCGGTCACGAATAAATTAAAATTAGGTTATTGTACAGACCCGTTACAAGCTTGTAAATCCCATTGTTCACACTGTAACTATTGGAGAATCAGTGCAGAGGAATTTAGAGAAAAGAATAATGAAATACAACAATTTATTAACGAATGTGACAATCAAATCCATGATCTATTCGCCTTTTTAAAAGATACACATCGCTTTGTTCATAAAGGTGAGTTAAATACTCAAATTGCTGATAATGTACTTTCAACTCAGAAAAAGTTAAATGATCAACTTCTTAAACGTTCCACTTTCTTATTCAACTTAGAAAAAAGTACGGTTGATGAAAATGGCTAATAAAACAAGAATCTATGGCGAAGAAATAATTGATGAAATAATACATCGTTATATAGCTTTAAATAATATCACTGGTGAGATCGAATACAGTGGTGTACGTGACTTTGCATTTCATCTTTGGAATATTAAAGATCCATTATTTACAAACAAAATGTATTATCAATTGATTGATCCAAAAACAGACGAACTACCTAAAAAAAAAATATATAAAAATATTAAATTAAGTGATGATTTCTGGAGAAAACCTCAATATCAAGGGAGACAAAGGATAGACGCAGTAAATAATTTATTATCAGAGACCGTCTCAAAAGCAAATACAGTTGAACAGCACATTCCCAAGATTGATACAATAATTGAAATGCACAAAAATAGTCCCACACTGTTAAAGATGCATTTGAATCGTTTTGAGAAACTAATTAAATCATGTCTATCAAGAGAGAAAAAGTTAGAAGAAAAGGTGGAAGAATTACTGGGAAATATTTCGGAAATAAAAAAAGAAAAGAAACGAATTGAAAAACAAAATCAAGCACTTCAAGATACTTTATTTAAGTTGTTTGAATACAGTTATTCACGAGATGTTCCACTTGAAAATCAATTAAATACCGGTAAAGGTAGGTCCAACATAGTAGAGCGTGCACTTCGTGATACCTTTAGCGGAGACCCAAGCTCTTTTTATTCACTCTTTAATAATAACTCAAAGAAAACCCTCTCAATTGCAAGTCTTGATGAATATCGATCTAAACAAACCAACATCAAAGTATCTAGTTATGAAAAAGAATACGACTTTGATTAAGTCCAATAAAAAGAATCTTTTAATCAAAATTCTCTTTTTAACGACGAAAATCAGAATTTCATCATAATTTTTAAGGAAGCACGTATTAACTAACAGTGCAAGATTCGAGGCCAACTCTTATAAGAGTTGGCCTCGAATCTTACGATATCTCCAATCCTCTTGAAGATGAAGTCTAATCGTCTCTAAATTATAATGATGCTGGAAGTGTTTAAACTTTAGCCCTCTGAGGTAAAAAAGCACATATTAGAAATTCATGAGATAAACCAGGGGTTTATTCCTTTTTCTATTTTACGGAGTACGCTTTATCGCATCTTAACGCGTTTTTTTAATATCCTATCATCTTGATTTCTTCTCATTTAATTAACGTTTCCAATATGTGAGTCTATAGTAATTAACACTTTTTGTACGAGTTGTTCAATCATCTGTATGTCATGCACTGACCTTTTAGTAAGCACCTCATTTAAACTGTCCAGAATGACTTTTCTTGCCCTTTCATCATCCGACAGACGCTCTCCGGTGTAATACCTGAAAAAATCATTAGGGAGACATTCAAGGGCTTCTAGTATCCTCTCGAGGGTTTCTAAAGATATATTTCGTTCTCCCCGCTCCACCCCACCAATATAAGGCTGAGGCAATCCTACTTTCTCACCTAGTTGTTCTTGAGTATAATCCTTGCTCTTACGTAGTGCTCTTATTCTCTCTCCTACATATTCAGTAATATGAATAGTCACGATAACAACCACCTCTCTTTTAGAGTAGGTAAGTTGATCCTTAGGTTACAGATACTCATGTTATATATTTCTATTTGTAAATATATAATTTAAGGTCTATATTATTTTTTATACTGTATCAATTTCTAAAAGGGGATTTACTTATATGAGCACCTTACCAAGGCCAATAGTAATCGAAAATGTTCTGCAATATAAAATGCGTGGCAAGGTTGCTTACCAAAGCTACATGCCTGCTAGTACCGCATTGAATGTCACCTATGTAAAACACTATAATCACCCAGCAGGAAAAGGTTATCAAAGACCTATAGATTCAAAACGAAGTACCGACTTTGCGATTTACTTATCTAAAGGTGATGATGCTTTGTTTACGCCAGTATTATTAAATGCTGCGGGAAATTGGGAGTTCTCTCCATACGATAACGTCAGAACTAACTATGGAAGAATTGTTTGTAAAGGAAAAGCATCGCTTATGGATGGTCAGCATCGTCTGGGCGGAGTGGAACGATATGTTCAAGAAACACATGCTGAGTTAAACATTCCATTTTTAGCTTTCCATCATCTTGATGAAGAAGAAGAAATTCAGTTGTTTGATACAATCAATACAAAAGCTAAAGGAATCGGAACTTCTCTCAGTAAATACTTACGCCGAAATTCTGATGAGTACAGTTGGATTTCTACAGAACTGATCACACGACCTGAAAGTCCATTTCATAACATAGGTAGCATCGTTGGCAAACGTACTCGCGGACGTCACGTTACTTTACAAAACCTCTATCGGACAATTCAATTATTATTTAAAGAACAAAAATTGTTAGGAATAACTAATGAGGAAAAGTATCAAATCGCTTTAAACTACTACCGCGCTATTAAAGATCTCTTTTCTAAAGAATGGATTAATTACGGGGAGTATCGTATCACTCATATCGTTTGTCTGGATGCTCTTTCTATAGCTGGATCTAAAGTCTTGACAAACAGCTTAAATGAGCGCGGGAGAATCGACTACAACACAATGCATAAGCACATAAAAAAACTTCAGTCAATGGATTGGTCTTCTAATGGTCCACTAAAGTATTTGAAGGGGATTAGTGGGTCAAAATCTTTGTCAGTTGATCTTACTGATATAATGCTTTTATAAGATGGAACTTTTTTACTCTTACGTAAGTAATATCACTGAAAGTAACAATTGTATTTAATCATCTTACCTACCTAAATATTCACTTTTCGAAAAATTATTTAAGACAACTGATTATATGACCTAAGCCTTAATTTCTTAAATGATTGCATACAATGATTAAAGAAATCGATCAAACTATCTTTAAAAAATACGACTTACTAATTAAAATCGAACCCATGCTGGTATATTCTTGATCGCTGTTTATTATATAATTAATCCAACTTTACTTGATTTAGTAATTAAGTAAAGTGTGATCTATACAAACTAGTACTTGACCTCCGCTTGGTAGTTTACGAGTAGAATCAATCGAGAATGAGGGAACTACACTCGAAGTCGTATCCAATGGTACGACGGTTGGAGATACCTCTTTGCCTCGGTTAGTTGGAGATAGCAGATGGGCTAGGTTTTATCTTAGATCTTTTAATACTGCCCCAAGGTCGGCTGTTTGCTTAGTCAACCTTAAAATTATCTCAGTACGTATAACATCACCAGTTAGCCCAGAGCTTTCTTGATACTCTCCACATAAGATTTTGTTCCAATACTAAGCCCCTCATTCATTTGCTAGTACAAGCAAAACCCCATCGGAAACGATGGGGTTAAATGCTCTAAATTCAGATTCTCCTTTTTAAATTCCGCACAACATCATACATCCTTCTGTAAATTCCCACTTGCTTAGTGATATGAGTTACTAGATTGGTAATTATCTAGATAATATCTCAGCAGAAAGTTCACAAAGTTTTATTGTAAAATCATCCAAGTAACGGCTGACCATTCGGACCATGCCGCACCGTCGGTGACTTTCACCCGTACTTGCAACTTTTTAAAGGTTGAAAGTGCTGTGGTTACCGTCCACGTATTGCTGGTTAGAAGTGTATTCGTTGCCTGTACTCCCGAATCCAGTATCACTACTCCCGACTCGTCCAGCACCTGCACCTGGTAGCCCGTAAAGGTCGTCATGGCTGCATCCACCTGGGTCCATCCAATCGTCGGTTTCGTAATATTGAACACCGTTGGACTTGCCTGCGTTCCTGACGGTGTTGTTACCGTCACTACTGGTGCGCTATTCGACACAACGGCAACCGGAATGGTCCGCTGCACGGTGCTACCGTCGCCCAGTTGGCCAGAGGCGTTATTTCCCCATGCCCATACACTGCCGTCATTCTTCATCGCCAAACTGTGGCTGCTACCTCCGGCGATGCTTTTCACGCCGCTCAGACCGCTCACCTGCACCGGAGCATACCGTGTAACGGTACTTCCATCGCCCAGTTGACCATAAGCATTACTTCCCCACGTCCACACACTGCCGTCACTCT